>NZ_JAOWGI010000018.1:0-27221 GCF_030333225.1 Citrobacter sp. CK202 | reverse complement strand
GAGTGCCCACACAGATTGTCTGATAAATTGTTAAAGAGCAGTTGCGACGCGCTTTAGCGCTCTGTCGCGAGGTGGCGTATATTACGCTTTCCTCTTTCAGAGTCAACCCCATTTTTCAGGATTTTTCTCTTCGTTGTTCCGACCATCTTGTGAAGCGTTTCACTTTGTCGTCTCAACGGAGGCGCATTATAGGGATCCCATTTTTTTGCACAAGCGTTTTTTGGATCTTTTTTGCTGAATGCCTGTTTTTTACCCCTTTCGCTACATTCCTGCGCAATTTGGCTGATTTTTGATAGCTGAAACACTTGCGTAGCGCCAATAATCCAACCAAAGTCTTCATTACTGTTCTCTTTCGTTGAGGTAAACATGTCTGACGTATTACGTCCTTATAAGGATCTTTTCCCACAGATCGGGCAACGCGTGATGATCGATTCCAGTAGCGTCGTCATTGGTGATGTTCGTCTGGCTGATGACGTCGGGATCTGGCCGCTGGTCGTCATTCGTGGCGATGTGAACTATGTAGAGATTGGCGCCCGCTCAAATATCCAGGACGGCAGCGTGCTACATGTGACGCACAAATCCACCACTAACCCGCAAGGTAATCCGCTTATTGTGGGTGAAGATGTCACTGTCGGGCATAAAGTCATGCTCCACGGCTGCACTATCGGCAACCGGGTTCTGGTTGGCATGGGGTCCATTCTGCTGGATGGCGCGGTAATAGAAGATGACGTCATGATCGGCGCTGGCAGCCTGGTGCCGCAAAACAAGCGCCTGGAAAGCGGCTATCTGTATCTGGGGAGTCCGGTGAAGCAGATCCGTCCGCTAAGTGACGAAGAGAAATCCGGGCTACAGTACTCCGCAAATAACTATGTGAAATGGAAAGATGAATACCTGAGTCAGGACAGCCAGACCCAACCCTGATCGTCTTCTTGCTGGGACTGGATCAACGCTTCCGCTTCTTCTTCCAGACCCCAGCGATGTTCACAAAAGTCTGCCAGCCACCGTTCTGGCGTATCGCCGCCAAAGCGATGCGCCAGCGTGGTTCCCTTGATAGCACACATTAACTGCATCCCATTCACCAGTGCGGGAAAGCTAACGGCCTCAAGGACCGCGTCCCACTCTTCTCTGTCAGGAAACTGAATAGCCTGGTTCATGCCGACAGTTCCTGCTTCAGCGTTGCAATAACAGGTTCCACGTCAGGCAACACACCATGCCAGAGAAACACAGCATGCGCGGCTTGCCCCACCAGCATCCCCAAACCATCGGCATACCGTTTTGCCCCTTGCTCCGCACACCAGGAAAGGAACGGCGTATTTCCCTTTTGATAAAACATATCGTAGCAACAGACAGCAGGATGAATGAGCGATGACGGGATCGCGGGAATATCACCGCTAATTCCACTGGATGTCGCATTGATGATCAGATCGAATTCATGGCCTTCCAGCGCATCAAGACGAAGGGCCTGAACACTGCCGGTATGAGCGAAGATTTGCGCCAGTTCTTCAGCACGGGAAGCGGTTCGGTTCGCAATAGTAACCGCACAATCCATTGATAGCAGCGGTAACAGTACGCCCCTGGAAGCCCCCCCTGCCCCAATCAGCAGGATGCGTAGCCCCGGACGAATGAAAGACAAACGTTCAAGATCGCTCAACAGACCGATGCCGTCGGTGTTATCCCCCAGCAAGCGACCATCATCAAGGCGTTTCAGGGTATTCACCGCCCCGGCAAGCGCCGCACGCTCCGTCAGTTCATCTGCGCGTGCAAACGCTTCCTCTTTAAAAGGAACGGTAACGTTCGCCCCTTTCCCTCCTTGCGCAAAGAAGGCGTTAAGGGTATTCACGAAATCATCAACCGGCGCCAGAACACGCCCATAGAGATGATCTATCTTCAGTTGCTGCGCAAACTGCTGATGAATAAATGGCGACTTGCTGTGCGCAATCGGGTTACCAAAAACAGCATAGGTTTCCATCGTATTACCCCTGTCGAAACAGCTCGCCCGTCAGGGCATCACGAATTTCAGAAGGATTCAGGCGTCCTCCCGTTTCACCCTCAATAACAGGGAAATCCGCGCCAAACTGCGCCCGTACTTCTTCGTAAGTGCGGCAGGGAGGCAACCCTGTCAAATTCGCACTGGTGGAAACTAACGGTTTGCCATAAGCCTGGCACAATGAGACCACCAGCGGGTGATCCGTAACGCGAACCGCCAGCGAATCAAAACGTCCCGTCAACCAGCGCGGCGTTGTCACCGGTGCAGGAAAAACAAACGTCACCGGGCCAGGCCAGCACGCAAAGATCGCTTCTCGTTGCGTATCTGTCAGCATGCTGTCATCAATATATGGCTTAAGCTGCTCAAAATTTGCCGCAATTAAAATGAGGCCTTTTTCAACCGGGCGTTGCTTCAATTCCAGTAAGCGGTTGACCGCCGTTTCACTATCAGGATCACACCCGACACCGAAAACAGCTTCGGTGGGATACGCGATGACACATTCTTTATGCAGTACCGCTACCGCTGCCGCGATAGCGTCTGTAGGCAGGTTATTATTCACTTTGTTGTTCCGCCGGAACCGGCTTTCCACATTGTTTACTGGCGCAAAAGTGCTTCACACCCTGCGCGGTTTTCTTTTCGATGAGTAGCGGATAGTGACATTCAGGACACTCTCCGGCTATCGGTTTGAAGTTAATGACAAACTGACATTCAGGATAGCGATCGCAGGAATGAAAAGTTTTACCATAACGGGAACGCCGTTGAACCAGATGACCTTTTTGGCACTGAGGGCAGGTAATGGCAGTTTCGTCTGGTTTGTCGATCAGTTCGGTATGACCACACGCGGGGTAGTCACTGCAACCGATAAACATGCCGAACCGCCCCTGCCGCAATACCAGCTCCGCACCACATGCCGGGCAAAACTTCCCCTCCAGAACTTTGACGATATGTCCGTCTGCTGACGATTTCAGCGGACGGACATAATCACATTCTGGATAGTGTGAGCAGCCGAGAAAAGGACCGTGTTTCCCGGAGCGAATAACAAGTTCAGCCCCGCACTGTGGGCAGGGCTCATTTTTATGCACCGTAAACAGTGCTGATTTAGCCATAACAACTCATGCTGAATGAAGGTCGATTAATGCAGCATACCTTCATTCACTTCAAAGAGTAATTCTTCCATTTGCTGATACGCATTTTCACAACCCGGAATGTTAAATAAAACCATCAGGATCACCCACTTCAGGTCTTCCAGATCGAATTCTGCGGTATCCAGCGCGAGCACGCGTTCAATCACCATTTCTCGCGTTTCGAGGTTTAGCACCTGAATCTGCTCGAGGAATAACAGAAACCCCCGGCAGCTGGCATCCAGTCGATTGCACTCCTCTGCCGTGTAAATACGTACGGAGAGCGGATCGGAAGCCAATTGCATAGGTTCGGCGAGGCCTTCCTGATAATCAGCAAGCTTTTCCAGCCACAGTAGCGCGTTGTAGATGTCTTCACGGTCAAAGCCAGCGTCGGTAAGATCCCGTTCCAGTTTGTCCTGATCCACACGCAATTCAGCTTCGTTATGGATGTAAGTCTCAAACAAATACATTAGTACGTCGAACATGGCTTGCCCTCCTTAATCGGACATAGCCGCCGGGTACAGCTGCGATCCATCCTGCTAACTCCAGTTCGAGTAGCTGAGCCACTACCTCTGGCACAGGTTGGCCGGCACGTTCAGCGACGACGTCAACAGGTGTTACCTCATCTCCTACGTTAGCCAGGAGCATAGGAAATGGCAATGCTGCGGCTTCCTGATCTGGTGAATAAAGTGAATTTTCGGCCTCATCTGGCAGCCAATGTAAGCCGTATTGCAAATTTTCCAGAATATCCTCTGGCGCCGTCACAAGAGTGGCGCCCTGTTTGATCAACCAATGCGGCCCTTCACTGCCAGGGCTGCCTATCGGCCCTGGCAAGGCAAAGACATCCCTCCCTTGCTCCAGCGCACAGCGCGCGGTAACCAAAGAACCGCTTCGTAGTGCCGCTTCAACCACCAGCACGCCTTTGCTCAGGCCGCTAATGATGCGGTTTCGTCGGGGAAAATGGTGCGGTAAAGGGAGCGTCGCTAATGGAAACTCCGACACCAGCGCGCCACCGGCGTCTATCAGCCCCTCAGCCAGCCGGGTATGCCGTCGGGGATGGATACTTCCCAGACCGTTGCCCAGCACAGCCACGCTTTTCCCGTTCGCGTTTAAGGCGGCTTTATGCGCAACGCCATCAACTCCTCTCGCCAGCCCGCTGGTAATCGTCACCCCTTTTACGGCAAGACTTTCACAGAACAAACGCCCCCATCGCTCGCCATACCAGGAAGGTGTCCGGCTTCCGACGACGCCAAGCTGGAAGTTCTGGAGACATTCTGGATCACCCGCAACAAAAAAAGCACCGGGATAATCTGCAATCGCATTCAACTGTGCCGGATAACGCGCGCTGCCGGCCAGAATCAAATGGTGATGAGGTTGCTCAAGCCAGTGCTGCGCGTCATCCAGCGCTTTTTGCGGGACGGTTAAAAAGCGCTCCGCTTGTCGGGACGTTAACCCTGCGTTCTGAAGTAAAGTCTTATCAATCTGACGCTGTTGTATGAGCAAATTCGCAATGCTCAACATTGCATCGCCATACAATTCACTCACATGCATCAAACGTAACCAAATTTCGGTACGGGTCATCCTTATCCCCCTGCCACAAGCTGTCCTGGCAATCTTTGCGATTGGTCACTGATGCTGTCAATCGGAGGGGGTTTTGTCTAGAATAGAGGTAATAATCTTTCCAACTCCTGAACACAACTCTGGATAATTATGGCAGTTTTGCAAGTGTTACATATTCCGGACGAGCGTCTTCGCAAAGTCGCAAAACCGGTAGAAGAAGTGAATGCAGAAATTCAGCGTATCGTCGATGATATGTTCGAAACGATGTATGCAGAAGAAGGTATTGGCCTGGCGGCAACGCAGGTCGATATTCATCAACGTATCATCGTGATTGATGTTTCGGAAAACCGCGACGAGCGTCTGGTGTTAATCAACCCGGAACTGCTGGAAAAAAGCGGTGAGACGGGGATTGAAGAAGGCTGTCTGTCTATTCCAGAACAGCGTGCTTTAGTGCCGCGTGCGGAGAAAGTGAAAATTCGCGCACTCGACCGCGACGGTCAATCTTTTGAGCTGGAAGCAGACGGTCTGTTGGCTATCTGTATTCAGCACGAGATGGATCACCTGGTTGGTAAACTGTTTATCGATTATCTGTCGCCGCTGAAGCAACAACGTATTCGTCAGAAAGTTGAGAAACTCGACCGCCTGAACGCCCGAGCTTAAGGACAAGAATCAACGTGTCAGACTCACTACGTATTATTTTTGCGGGTACACCTGACTTTGCAGCGCGTCATCTTGACGCGCTGTTGTCTTCTGGACACAACGTCGTTGGCGTGTTTACCCAACCCGACCGCCCGGCAGGACGCGGTAAAAAGCTGATGCCCAGCCCGGTGAAAGTGCTGGCGGAAGAGAAAGGAATAGCGGTTTTTCAGCCCGCCTCCTTGCGCCCACAAGAAAACCAGCATTTAGTCGCAGACTTACACGCTGACGTAATGGTCGTGGTGGCGTATGGCCTGATTCTGCCAAAAGCGGTGCTGGATATGCCGCGACTCGGCTGCATCAACGTTCACGGTTCCCTGCTCCCGCGCTGGCGTGGCGCAGCGCCGATCCAACGTTCACTTTGGGCTGGTGATGCCGAAACGGGCGTAACCATCATGCAAATGGATGTGGGTCTGGATACTGGCGATATGCTCTATAAACTTGCCTGTCCAATCACCGAGAAAGACACCAGCGGCACGCTGTATGACAAGCTGGCGGATCTTGGCCCACAGGGGCTGATTGAAACACTGAAACAGTTAGAAAACGGTACCGCGAAGCCAGAAGTACAGGACAACGCCCTGGCCACTCACGCTGAGAAACTCAGCAAAGAAGAGGCGCGTATGGACTGGTCTCTCTCTGCTGCACAGCTTGAACGCTGCATCCGCGCCTTTAATCCCTGGCCAATGAGCTGGATGGAAATTGACGGTCAGCCGGTAAAAGTGTGGCAGGCGTCAGTGATAGAGCGCGTAACGCAAGCGGAACCGGGCACCATTCTTGACGCGACTAAACAAGGTATTCAGGTTGCAACCGGCAACGGCATCCTGAACCTGCTCTCCCTTCAACCCGCAGGTAAGAAGGCAATGAGCGCGCAGGATCTTTTAAATTCACGTCGGGAATGGTTTATTCCTGGCAACCGTCTGGCCTGACGGTCACGTCTTACTACGCCCGGTGTTACCGGGCATTTTTATTTTTGCGGTTATGAAAAAACAAAATTTACGCAGTCTGGCGGCACAGGCCGTTGAGCAGGTCGTTGAGCAAGGGCAATCCTTAAGTAATGTCCTGCCACCACTACAGCAAAAAGTCTCCGATAAAGACAAAGCGCTGCTTCAGGAGCTGTGCTTTGGCGTGTTGCGCACCCTTTCGCAGCTGGAGTGGCTGATTAATAAATTAATGTCTCGCCCGATGACCGGTAAGCAACGCACCGTGCATTACCTGATCATGGTAGGGTTTTACCAGCTATTGCACACACGAATTCCACCACATGCAGCCCTCGCGGAAACGGTTGAAGGTGCTGTTGCTATTAAGCGCCCACAGCTTAAAGGGCTGATCAATGGCGTTTTGCGTCAGTTTCAGCGTCAGCAGGAGGCGTTGCTGGCTGAGTTTGCGACCAGCGAGGCGCGTTTTCTGCATCCGTCCTGGCTGCTAAAGCGCCTGCAAAAATCCTATCCCACCCAATGGGAAGCGATTGTCGAAGCCAACAACCAACGTCCTCCAATGTGGTTACGCGTGAACCGTACACATCATTCACGCGACAGCTGGCTCACGTTATTACAGGACGCAGGAATGAATGGTTTTCCCCATTCGGCCTATCCTGACGCCCTACGTCTTGAGTCTCCGGCTCCGGTTCATGCCTTACCCGGTTTTGAAGAGGGTTGGGTAACGGTTCAGGATGCTTCCGCGCAAGGCTGTGTTAGCTTCCTCGCCCCACAAAACGGCGAGCAAATCCTGGATTTGTGCGCCGCACCGGGGGGTAAAACAACGCATATACTCGAAGCCGCGCCTGAAGCGCAGGTGTTGGCTGTCGATGTCGACGAACAGCGTCTTTCACGCGTTTACGATAACCTTAAACGTCTGGGGATGAAGGCAACCGTCAAACAGGGTGATGGTCGATATCCCGCGCAATGGTGTGGCGAGCAGAAATTTGACCGTATTCTGCTGGATGCGCCTTGTTCAGCCACCGGCGTCATTCGTCGTCACCCGGATATCAAATGGCTACGCCGCGATCGTGATATTGCTGAACTGGCAAAATTACAGTCGGAAATTCTGGATGCCATATGGCCACATTTAAAGTCAGGCGGAACACTGGTCTACGCGACCTGTTCTGTCCTGCCGGAAGAGAATAGCCAACAGATTCAGGCCTTTTTACAGCGCACCCCGGACGCCACCCTGATCGGCACCGGAACCCCCGCTCAACCGGGCGTGCAAAATCTGCCTGGTGCGGAAGAAGGTGACGGCTTCTTTTACGCTAAGCTAATCAAAAAGTGATGAGATAACGGGTCGCGACTGATGAAAATTATCATTCTGGGCGCAGGGCAAGTCGGCGGCACGCTGGCTGAAAACCTGGTCGGAGAGAACAACGACATCACGGTGGTCGATATCAATGGCGAACGCTTGCGTAGTTTACAGGACAAGTTCGATCTCCGCGTCGTGCAAGGGCATGGCTCTCACCCTCGCGTGCTGCGTGAAGCGGGTGCAGACGATGCGGATATGCTGGTCGCCGTGACCAGTTCCGATGAAACGAATATGGTCGCCTGCCAGGTGGCCTATTCACTCTTCAATACGCCAAATCGTATCGCCCGTATCCGCTCGCCAGATTATGTCCGCGATGCGGATAAACTCTTCCACTCTGAAGCCGTCCCCATCGACCATCTTATTGCGCCAGAGCAACTGGTCATCGATAACATTTATCGCCTGATCGAATATCCTGGCGCATTGCAGGTCGTTAATTTCGCCGAAGGTAAAGTCAGTCTTGCGGTAGTGAAAGCCTATTATGGCGGGCCACTGATCGGGAACGCGTTATCCACGATGCGTGAGCATATGCCGCATATTGATACCCGCGTCGCCGCGATATTCCGTCATGACCGCCCCATTCGTCCCCAGGGTTCGACTATTGTAGAAGCAGGCGATGAAGTCTTTTTTATTGCCGCATCGCAGCATATCCGCGCGGTAATGAGCGAACTGCAACGTCTGGAGAAACCCTATAAGCGTATTATGTTAGTCGGCGGGGGAAATATCGGTGCCGGTCTCGCGCGTCGTCTGGAAAAAGATTACAGCGTCAAACTGATCGAGCGCGATCAACAGCGGGCCTCCGAACTTGCCGAAAAACTGCAAAATACGATCGTCTTTTTTGGCGATGCGTCGGATCAGGAACTGCTGGCTGAAGAGCATATTGATCAGGTTGATCTGTTTATTGCAGTCACCAACGATGATGAAGCCAACATTATGTCGGCAATGCTGGCCAAACGGATGGGTGCGAAGAAAGTAATGGTGCTCATTCAACGTCGCGCCTATGTGGATCTCGTCCAGGGGAGCGTCATTGATATTGCCATTTCACCACAGCAGGCCACGATTTCCGCGTTACTCAGCCATGTGCGTAAAGCCGATATTGTGGGAGTGTCATCGCTACGTCGTGGTGTAGCAGAAGCAATTGAAGCCGTCGCCCACGGTGATGAAAGTACATCTCGCGTCGTAGGCCGTGCCATTGATGAAATTAAACTTCCACCGGGAACAATAATTGGCGCAGTGGTTCGCGGTAACGATGTAATGATTGCCAATGACAATTTGCGCATTGAACAAGGCGATCATGTGATTATGTTCCTGACGGATAAAAAGTTTATTACCGACGTCGAACGCTTATTCCAGCCAAGTCCTTTCTTCCTGTAATTATTTGGGCGCTAATGCAGCGCCCTCTTTAATTCCCCTGTTTTATCAGGGCCTAATAAATGCTCCTTTAAACAATCCATAAATGGAAAATGCCTTAACATTTGTTAAACTTATAAACGTCAGTTGCATAGGGAGAATAAAATGAGCTTTATTAAAGAGTTTCGCGAATTCGCGATGCGCGGGAATGTTGTTGATTTGGCAGTAGGTGTGATTATTGGTGCGGCATTCGGGAAGATCGTTTCTTCTCTGGTTGCTGATATCATTATGCCGCCTCTGGGTTTGTTAATTGGCGGGATCGATTTTAAACAGTTTGCCTTTACGCTACGCGAAGCGCAGGGAGATATCCCGGCAGTCGTGATGCATTACGGTGTGTTTATTCAGAACGTCTTTGATTTTGTTATTGTGGCGTTTGCCATCTTCATGGCTATCAAACTGATCAACAAACTGAATCGTAAGAAAGAAGAACCGACGGAAGCGCCAGCGCCGACAACGGAAGAAGTATTGCTTTCTGAGATCCGCGATCTTCTGAAAGAACAAAACAACCGTTCTTAACAAGCCTTAATAAGCAGAAAGCCAGTGGTAAAAAAGTGATTCACTTTCTTGCCACTGGCCTCCCAGTTACCCCGATTGCCATGTTTGCCTTTACGCAGATAACTTCCTTTCCCTTTCTTATTTTTTTCAACACGTTGTCTGAAAAGCGGATCGTGCAGTAATGCCTCAATGGCGTTGTCTTTTATCTGCCCTTTCGTATGCTGATAACGACTCATAATAACTCCAGTTTGTATGGTTTAACGGCGCGAGTGTAGGCTCATCAGGTCAATAAATCAACAGTCCTGCTTTACTCCGCTGGCGCCTTGTTCCAGTGCTTCCAGAATTGAACAATAGACGCTGCTGTGTGCCGTTCCACAGCAGGCATCGTTCAGCCTCTGCAATGAACGCTGCATGCTCTGTAATTCCGCAATTCGTGATTCGACCTCTTTCAGCCTTTCCTGCACGATTCCTTTCGACTCCTGGCAGGTATGGTGTTCGGGATCGACACGGATCGACAACAGTTCCCGGATCGACTCAAGCGTAAAGCCCAACTGCCGGGCATAGCGGATAAACTTAAGGCGCTGAAGATCGTTTTCCGTGTAGAGTCGAAAACCACCCTCCGTACGCACTTCATGCTCCATCATCTGCTGCTTTTCATAGTAGCGGATGGTATCGGGCGTCACTTCTGCCAGCTTTGCCAGTTCACCAATACGATACATATAAGCTCCGTTAGTCATCATTAATCTTATGCAGCAATTTATCTGCATATTCACCGCGTAAAAACCCGGTACTCAGCCCCGCCTGTCGTAGTTTTAGTTCAAGGAGCGATAAACGGCGGCTCACTTCCTGATACCGTGGATCGTCCTGACGAATACCTTTAAGTAGATCCAATAGCTGAACGGCTTCTTTACGCTGTTCAAGCTCCGGGGGAAGGCAACCGGCATTTTTGAGTAAACGGTAGCCAGTCCGTAATTCAGGCGGCACATGTGAGTCATCATCCAGGGTCAGCGGCTCACCGCTGCCGGGCAGATTATCAAACTCACCTTTAGTCTGTGCATCGGTAATATGGCGCTCTGCCCACTGGTCCAGTAACCACATACAAAAACTCCAGGGGATGAACAAAAAGAGTACAGATATTGTAGATAAGTGGGGATACGGCGGATATAAAAAAACCCGCCGGAGCGGGTTTTTTTACGTTACTACAGATTACTCTGCAGCAGCTTCTGCTTTCGACTCAGAACGATCAACCAGCTCGATGTATGCCATCGGCGCGTTGTCGCCTGCACGGAAGCCACACTTCAGAATGCGAGTGTAACCACCGGCGCGGCTCGCGAAACGCGGGCCCAGTTCGTTAAACAGTTTTGCCACGATCTCGTTATCACGAGTACGGGCGAATGCCAGACGACGATTAGCTACGCTATCAGTCTTGGCAAGAGTAATCAGCGGCTCAACTACGCGACGCAGCTCTTTCGCTTTAGGCAGGGTCGTCTTGATGATCTCATGACGAACCAGTGAACCTGCCATGTTGCGGAACATAGCCTGGCGATGGCTGCTGTTGCGGTTCAGTTGACGACCACTCTTACGATGGCGCATGACCTTATCCTTCTCAGTAAAACCTTAACCTGTGATCCGGTTACTCGTCAGCGATGCTTGCCGGTGGCCAGTTTTCCAGGCGCATGCCCAGAGACAGTCCACGGGAAGCCAGCACGTCTTTAATCTCAGTAAGAGATTTTTTACCCAGGTTAGGCGTCTTAAGAAGCTCAACCTCGGTACGCTGTACCAGATCACCGATATAGTGGATAGCTTCTGCTTTAAGGCAGTTAGCAGAGCGGACAGTCAATTCCAGATCGTCAACAGGGCGCAGCAGGATCGGATCGAATTCTGGTTTCTCTTCTTTCACTTCCGGCTGACGTACATCACGTAAGTCAACGAAAGCTTCCAGTTGTTCAGCCAGAATGGTTGCCGCACGACGAATCGCCTCTTCAGGATCGATTGTGCCGTTGGTTTCCATTTCGATGACCAGCTTGTCCAGGTCGGTACGCTGTTCTACACGCGCTGCTTCAACATTGTAGGCAATACGCTCTACAGGGCTGTAGCATGCGTCGACCAGCAGACGGCCGATTGGGCGCTCATCTTCTTCCGAATGAATTCGGGTAGAAGCCGGCACATAACCACGACCGCGCTGAACTTTGATACGCATGCTAATAGACGCGTTCTCATCGGTCAGGTGGCAGATCACGTGCTGCGGCTTGACGATTTCGACATCCCCGTCATGGGTAATGTCGGCTGCAGTCACAGGGCCAATGCCAGATTTATTCAAGGTAAGAATAACTTCATCTTTACCCTGAACTCTCACCGCCAGCCCTTTCAGGTTGAGCAGGATTTCCAGGATGTCTTCCTGAACGCCTTCTTTGGTGCTGTACTCATGTAGTACACCATCAATCTCAACCTCGGTCACCGCGCAACCCGGCATCGATGAGAGCAGAATACGGCGCAGTGCGTTACCCAGAGTATGGCCAAAGCCACGCTCTAAAGGCTCAAGGGTCACCTTGGCGTGCGTCGAACTCACTTGCTCGATATCTACCAGGCGCGGTTTTAGAAACTCTGTCACAGAACCCTGCATTGTGTCCTCTCTTTGGTACTAAGCTTTACTTGGAGTAAAGCTCGACGATCAGGTGTTCGTTAATGTCCGCAGACAGATCAGAACGCTCAGGCTTACGCTTAAACGTACCTTCCATCTTGCCAGCATCAACTTCCAGCCAGGTTGGCTTTTCACGCTGCTCAGCCAGCTCCAGAGCGGCTTTCACGCGAGACTGCTTCTTCGCTTTCTCACGAATGCTAACAACGTCATTCGGACTAACCTGATAAGAAGCGATGTTAACAACACGACCGTTTACCATAATTGCTTTATGGCTAACCAGCTGGCGTGCTTCTGCACGAGTGGCGCCGAAGCCCATACGGTATACAACGTTGTCCAGACGACCTTCCAGCAGAGCCAACAGGTTTTCACCGGTGTTGCCTTTCAGACGCGCTGCTTCTTTGTAGTAGTTACGGAACTGACGCTCCAGCACACCATAGATACGGCGAACTTTTTGCTTTTCACGCAACTGCACACCATAGTCAGACAGACGCGGTTTACGCGCACCGTGCTGGCCAGGAGCTTGTTCAATTTTACACTTGGTATCGATCGCGCGAACGCCAGACTTAAGGAATAAGTCGGTGCCCTCACGACGGCTCAGCTTGAGCTTAGGACCCAAATATCTTGCCATTTTCTTTCTCCAACAAACCTGGAAAACGAAGCGTTATACGCGACGTTTTTTCGGCGGACGACAACCGTTATGAGGGATCGGAGTCACATCAGTAATATTAGTGATGCGGAAACCAGCGGCGTTCAGTGCACGAATGGTAGATTCGCGACCTGGACCCGGACCTTTAACCATAACTTCCAGATTCTTGATACCGTATTCTTTTACGGCGTCAGCGCAACGCTCTGCTGCAACCTGAGCTGCAAACGGAGTGGATTTGCGAGAACCACGGAAACCGGAACCACCGGCTGTTGCCCAACCCAGCGCGTTACCCTGACGATCAGTGATAGTCACGATGGTGTTGTTGAAAGAAGCATGGATATGAGCCACGCCGTCAGAGACTTGTTTTCTTACACGTTTACGTGCACGAATTGGTGCCTTTGCCATTATTCAATCACCCCGATTATTTCTTGATCGGTTTGCGCGGACCCTTACGGGTACGTGCGTTGGTCTTGGTACGCTGACCGCGAACCGGGAGACCACGACGATGACGCAAACCGCGATAGCAACCAAGATCCATCAGGCGCTTGATGCTCATGCTGATTTCACGGCGCAGATCACCTTCAACGACAAATTTGGCAACTTCGTCACGCAGCGTGTCGATTTGTTCTTCAGACAGCTCACTGATCTTAACATTTTCAGCGATACCCGCTGCAGCCAGAATGGCTTTAGAACGGGTCTTACCGACGCCGTAGATCGAAGTTAACGCGATCACAGCATGTTTCTGATCAGGAATGTTAATGCCTGCTATACGGGCCACTATGCACTCCTACTATTTAATATGTACGCACCATGCTGAAAAGCCCGTTTTCAGGATACTCAAATGGAAACGTACAGACATACAAAAGATTGGCTGGCTAATCTAGCCAGCTCAACCCAACTTTGCAAGAAAAATATGCGAATAAATCAGCCTTGGCGCTGTTTATGCTTCGGCTCGGCACTGCAAATCACGCGGATGACGCCATCACGCTTAACGATTTTGCAGTTACGGCATAATTTCTTGACGGAAGCACGAACTTTCATTTTTACTCTCCGTAACTTCTCGGGCGACCAATTAACGGCCGTAGCCTTTCAGGTTCGCCTTCTTCAATGCAGACTCATACTGACTGGACATCATCAGAGTTTGCACTTGAGCCATAAAGTCCATAATCACGACGACAACGATAAGCAGTGAGGTCCCACCAAAGTAGAACGGTACTTTCATTGCATCACGCATGAACTCCGGGATCAGGCAGATAAAGGTAATGTAAAGCGCACCAACCAAAGTCAGGCGGGTCATTACTTTATCGATATACTTCGCCGTTTGCTCTCCCGGACGAATTCCTGGTACAAATGCACCGGACTTCTTCAGGTTATCTGCTGTTTCACGCGGGTTGAAAACCAACGCCGTGTAGAAGAAACAGAAGAAGATGATTGCAGACGCATAGAGTAACACATAAAGCGGTTGCCCAGGCTGCAAATACAGCGAAATTGTTGTCAGCCAGTTCCAACCAGTACCGCCCCCGAACCATGACGCGATGGTTGCCGGGAACAGAATAATACTGGAAGCGAAAATTGCCGGGATTACCCCCGCCATATTCACTTTCAGCGGTAAATGTGTGCTCTGTGCAGCATAGACACGACGACCCTGCTGACGTTTTGCGTAGTTTACCACAATGCGGCGTTGACCACGCTCAACAAATACAACAAAGAACGTCACTGCAAATACTAATACTGCAACCAACAGCAACACGAGGAAGTGCAGGTCGCCTTGACGCGCTTGCTCGATAGTATGGGCAATGGCTGGCGGGAGTCCCGCGACAATACCGGCGAAGATAATGATTGAGATACCGTTGCCGATACCACGTTCAGTAATCTGTTCGCCCAACCACATCAGGAACATGGTTCCTGTAACCAGACTTACAACAGCGGTGAAATAGAATGCAAAGCCCGGATTCATTACCAGGCCTTGCATACCAGGCATATTCGGCAGACCGGTAGCAATACCGATCGACTGGAATATCGCCAGCACCAGAGTACCGTAGCGGGTGTACTGGCTGATCTTACGACGACCAGACTCCCCTTCTTTCTTAATTTCTGCCAGCGTTGGGTGAACCACCGTCAACAGCTGGATAATAATCGACGCCGAAATATACGGCATGATACCCAGAGCAAAGATAGAAGCACGGCTGAGTGCACCACCAGAGAACATGTTAAACATTTCAATGATGGTGCCTCGCTGTTGCTCAAGCAGTTTGGCAAGTACAGCGGCATCAATACCAGGGATCGGAATAAAAGAGCCAATACGGAACACAATCAGCGCGCCGATAACAAACAGCAGTCTGCGTTTCAGCTCGCCTAAGCCACCTTTGGCGCTTTGAAAATCTAATCCCGGTTGTTTAGCCATCTGCTACTTATTCCTCGATTTTACCGCCAGCAGCTTCGATAGCAGCACGAGCGCCTTTAGTAACACGCAGGCCACGAACAGTTACCGGAGTAGTGACTTCACCAGCCAGGATCACTTTCGCGAACTCGATCTGGATACCGATAATGTTAGCCGCTTTCAGCGTGTTCAGGTCTACTACGCCGCCTTCTACTTTAGCCAGGTCAGACAGACGAACTTCGGCTGTAATCGCTGCTTTGCGAGAAGTGAAGCCG
The DNA here is from genome assembly GCF_030333225.1 of Citrobacter sp. CK202. Lineage (NCBI taxonomy): Bacteria > Pseudomonadati > Pseudomonadota > Gammaproteobacteria > Enterobacterales > Enterobacteriaceae > Citrobacter > Citrobacter sp. CK202. The sequence continues at coordinate 11,721 of NZ_JAOWGI010000018.1, read as the reverse complement.
AATTTCGGCAGACGACGGTACAGAGGCATCTGACCACCTTCGAAACCGCGACGTACGCCACCGCCAGAACGAGACTTCTGACCTTTGTGACCACGACCACCGGTTTTACCGAGGCCAGAACCGATACCACGACCCAGGCGTTTACCCGCCTTTTTGGAGCCTTCGGCCGGAGACAGAGTATTTAAACGCATCTCTTACTCCTCAACTTTAACCATGAAGGAAACCGCGTTGACCATACCACGAACAGCAGGAGTATCCTCGCGCTCTACGGTGTGACCAATACGACGCAGACCCAGGCCAAGCAGCGTTGCCTTGTGTTTCGGCAGACGACCGATTGCACTGCGGGTTTGAGTAATTTTAATAGTCTTTGCCATGGTTTATTTCCCCAGAATTTCTTCAACGGATTTACCACGCTTGGCAGCGACCATTTCTGGAGAATTCATATTTTCCAGGCCATCAATAGTTGCACGAACCACGTTGATCGGGTTGGTGGAACCATATGCTTTAGCCAGAACGTTATGAACCCCAGCAACTTCCAGAACGGCGCGCATTGCACCACCGGCGATGATACCGGTACCTTCGGAAGCTGGCTGCATGAATACACGAGAACCCGTGTGAACACCTTTAACCGGGTGTTGCAGGGTGCCGTTGTTCAGCGCGACGTTAATCATATTGCGACGGGCTTTTTCCATCGCTTTCTGGATCGCTGCTGGAACTTCACGCGCTTTACCGTAACCAAAACCAACGCGACCGTTACCATCGCCAACTACAGTCAGAGCTGTGAAGGAGAAAATACGACCACCTTTAACGGTTTTAGATACGCGGTTTACCGCGATCAGCTTTTCCTGCAGTTCGCCAGCTTGTTTTTCGATGTGAGCCATCTTACACCTCTACCTTAGAACTGAAGGCCAGCTTCACGGGCAGCATCTGCCAGTGCCTGGACACGACCATGATATTGGAACCCGGAACGGTCAAAGGACACATCTTTGATGCCTTTTTCCAGAGCGCGTTCAGCGACAGCTTTACCCACAGCTGCAGCCGCGTCTTTGTTACCGGTGTACTTCAGTTGTTCAGCGATAGCTTTTTCTACAGTAGAAGCAGCTACCAGAACTTCAGAACCGTTCGGTGCAATTACCTGTGCGTAAATGTGACGCGGGGTACGATGTACCACCAGGCGAGTTGCGCCCAGCTCCTGGAGCTTGCGGCGTGCGCGGGTCGCACGACGGATACGAGCAGATTTCTTATCCATAGTGTTACCTTACTTCTTCTTAGCCTCTTTGGTACGCACGACTTCGTCGGCGTAACGAACACCCTTGCCTTTGTAAGGCTCAGGACGACGGTAGGCGCGCAGATCTGCTGCAACCTGACCGATCACCTGCTTATCAGCGCCTTTCAGCACGATTTCAGTCTGAGTCGGACATTCTGCAGTAATACCTGCTGGCAGCTGGTGGTCAACCGGGTGAGAGAAACCTAAGGACAGGTTTACTACATTCCCTTTAACCGCTGCACGATAACCTACACCAACCAGCTGCAGCTTCTTAGTGAAGCCTTCGGTAACACCGATAACCATTGAGTTCAGCAGGGCACGCGCGGTACCAGCCTGAGCCCAACCGTCTACGTAACCATCACGCGGACCGAAGGTCAGTGCATTATCTGCATGTTTAACTTCAACAGCATCGTTGAGAGTACGAGTCAGCTCGCCGTTTTTACCTTTGATCGTAATAACCTGACCGTTGATTTTTACATCAACGCCGGCAGGAACAACGACCGGTGCTTTAGCAACACGAGACATTTTTTCCTCCGATTAGGCTACGTAGCAGATAATTTCGCCACCAAGACCAGCCTGGCGCGCTGCACGATCAGTCATAACACCTTTAGAGGTAGAAACAACTGCGATACCCAGACCCGCCATAACTTTCGGCAGCTCATCTTTACGTTTGTAGATGCGCAGACCTGGGCGGCTGACACGCTGAATGCTTTCTACAACAGCTTTACCCTGGAAATACTTAAGAGTCAGTTCCAGTTCCGGCTTGGTGTCGCCTTCAACTTTAAAATCTTCGATAAAACCTTCTTCCTTCAGCACGTTGGCAATTGCCACTTTCAGCTTGGAGGAAGGCATGGTGACCGCAGCTTTGTTCGCGGCCTGACCGTTACGGATACGGGTCAGCATATCCGCGATCGGATCTTGCATGCTCATCTGTCTTTACTCCCGTGATTCAATTGGTGACAATTACCAGCTAGCCTTTTTCAAGCCTGGTACTTCACCGCGCATAGCGGCTTCACGTAACTTGATACGGCTCAACCCGAACTTGCCCACATAACCATGTGGACGACCTGTTTGACGGCAGCGGTTACGCTGACGAGACGGGCTGGAATCACGCGGCAGAGTCTGCAGCTTAAGAACAGCGTTCCAACGATCTTCGTCGGAAGCGTTCACATCAGAGATGATCGCTTTCAGTTCAGCGCGTTTCGCGAAGTATTTATCAGCTAAAGCTACGCGTTTTACTTCGCGTGCTTTCATTGATTGCTTAGCCATTCAGTAACCCTACCTTACTTGCGGAACGGGAAGTCAAAGGCAGCCAGCAGAGCACGGCCTTCTTCGTCAGATTTCGCAGTAGTGGTAATGGTAATATCCAAACCACGAACGCGGTCGACTTTATCGTAGTCGATTTCTGGGAAGATGATCTGCTCACGGACACCCATGCTGTAGTTACCACGACCGTCGAAAGACTTAGCGGACAGGCCACGGAAGTCACGGATACGCGGTACAGCAATAGTGATCAGGCGCTCAAAGAACTCCCACATGCGTTCGCCACGCAGAGTTACTTTACAGCCGATCGGATAGCCCTGACGGATTTTGAAGCCTGCAACAGATTTGCGTGCTTTGGTGATCAACGGTTTTTGACCGGAGATTGCTGCCAGGTCAGCTGCTGCGTTATCCAGCAGTTTCTTGTCAGCGATCGCTTCACCAACACCCATGTTCAGGGTGATCTTCTCGACCCGAGGGACTTGCATGACAGAATTGTAGTTAAACTCAGTCATGAGTTTATTAACTACTTCGTCTTTGTAGTAATCATGCAGTTTCGCCATCGTACTACTCCAAATTACTTGATAGTTTCGCTGTTAGATTTGAAGAAACGGACTTTTTTGCCGTCTTCGAATCTAAAGCCTACACGGTCAGCCTTACCGGTTGCCGCATTGAAGATTGCAATGTTGGAAACCTGAATAGCGGCTTCTTTTTCAACGATGCCACCCGGTTGGTTCAGAGCCGGAACCGGCTTCTGGTGTTTCTTAACCAGGTTGATACCTTCAACAATGACCTTGCCGGAAGACAGGACATTCTTAACTTTACCGCGTTTACCTTTATCTTTACCGGTTAACACGATAACTTCGTCATCACGACGGATTTTCGCTGCCATGATTCGCTCCTTAGAGTACTTCTGGTGCCAGAGAGATAATTTTCATGAACTTCTCGGTACGAAGCTCACGAGTTACCGGCCCAAAAATACGCGTACCGATAGGCTGCTCGCTGTTATTGTTCAGAATAACGCATGCATTACCATCGAAGCGAATGACAGAACCGTCCGGGCGACGAACACCCTTCTTGGTGCGCACCACTACCGCCTTCAGCACATCACCTTTTTTGACCTTACCACGCGGAATTGCTTCTTTGATGGTGATCTTGATGATGTCGCCTACGCCTGCGTAGCGACGGTGCGAGCCACCCAGAACCTTGATACACATTACGCGACGTGCACCGGAGTTGTCGGCGACGTTCAGCATAGTCTGTTCTTGGATCATTTTAGTGCTCCGCTAATGTCAACTACTACTGAGACCCGAAAATCAGGTCGTTAAAAAAGCCCCATATCGGGGGCGCGGCATTATAACACCGCTTCAACGATATGGGTAGAAAAAATAAACGGCCCATCGCTGAGCCGTTTATTCGTTGAGAATGGGTACTGTATTACAGAACCGCTTTCTCTACAACGCGAACCAGCGTCCAGGACTTCGTCTTGGACAGTGGGCGGCATTCGCGGATTTCAACCACGTCACCGGTACCACATTCGTTGTTCTCGTCATGTACGTGCAGTTTGGTCGTACGCTTGATGAATTTACCGTAGATCGGGTGTTTCACAAAACGTTCGATAGCAACAACAATGGATTTCTCCATTTTGTCGCTAACAACGCGACCTTGCAGAGTACGGATTTTATCGGTCATTACGCACCCGCCTTCTCAGTCAGTAAAGTCTTAACGCGTGCGACATCACGACGCACTTGCTTCAACAGGTGAGACTGTTGCAGCTGGCCACTTGCAGCCTGCATACGCAGGTTGAACTGCTCACGCAGCAGGTTCAGCAGCTCGGTGTTCAGCTCTTCAACACTCTTCTCACGCAGCTCTTTTGCTTTCATTACATCACCGTCTTAGTTACAAAGGTGGTTTTAATCGGCAGTTTCGCTGCTGCCAGCTTGAATGCTTCACGGGCCAGCTCTTCCGGTACGCCGTCCATTTCATACAGGACTTTACCCGGCTGAATCAAGGCAACCCAATACTCCACGTTACCTTTACCTTTACCCATACGCACTGCCAGCGGCTTTTCAGTGATCGGTTTGTCCGGGAATACACGGATCCAGATCTTACCTTGACGCTTAACTGCACGGGTCATAGCACGACGTGCTGCTTCGATCTGACGGGCAGTCAGACGACCACGGCCAACAGCTTTCAGACCGAAGCTGCCGAAGCTAACATCCGTACCCTGCGCCAGACCGCGGTTACGGCCTTTGTGCATTTTACGGAATTTTGTACGCTTTGGTTGTAACATCAGCGACGCTCCTTATTTACGGCCTTTACGCTGCTGCTTTTTCGGTTGAGCAGCCGGTTTTTCCGGTTGTTCAACAGCAGCCATACCACCCAGGATCTCGCCTTTGAAGATCCACACTTTAACGCCGATTACACCGTAAGTGGTGTGCGCTTCAGAGGTGTTGTAGTCGATGTCAGCACGCAGAGTGTGCAGCGGTACGCGACCTTCACGGTACCATTCGGTACGAGCGATTTCCGCGCCGCCCAGACGGCCGCTAACTTCAACTTTAATACCTTTAGCGCCCAGACGCATTGCGTTCTGTACAGCACGCTTCATAGCACGACGGAACATAACGCGACGTTCCAGCTGAGAAGTGATGCTGTCAGCAACCAATTTTGCGTCCAGTTCAGGCTTACGAACTTCGGCGATATTGATCTGTGCAGGAACGCCAGCGATATCCGCTACGACCTTACGCAGTTTTTCTACGTCTTCGCCTTTCTTACCGATAACGATACCCGGACGAGCAGTGTGAATAGTCACACGGATGCTCTTAGCCGGACGCTCGATAACGATACGAGATACAGACGCTTTAGCCAGTTCCTTCGTCAGGTACTGACGTACTTTAAAATCGCTGTCCAGGTTGTCAGCGAATTCTTTGGTGTTCGCAAACCAGGTAGAGTTCCATGGTTTTACAATACCCAGGCGAATACCATTAGGATGTACTTTCTGACCCATTGCTAGTCTCCAGAGTCTCAGCGATCGGACACAACCACAGTAATGTGGCTGGTGCGCTTCAGGATGCGATCTGCACGACCTTTTGCACGCGGCATAATGCGCTTCATGCTCGGGCCTTCGTCTACGAAAATTTTCGTAACTTTCAGATCGTCAATGTCAGCGCCATCGTTGTGTTCAGCGTTAGCAATGGCAGATTCCAGGACTTTCTTGACCAGTACAGCCGCTTTCTTGTTGGTGTAGGTCAAAATATCCAGAGCCTGCGACACTTTCTTACCGCGAATCAGGTCAGCAACAAGGCGAACCTTCTGAGCAGAAGAACGAGCATGGCGATGTTTAGCGATAGTTTCCATCTCTTCCTCCTACCTTATTTCTTCTTCGCTTTTTTATCAGCAGCGTGGCCGCGATAAGTACGAGTCGGTGCGAATTCACCCAGTTTGTGACCGACCATTTCATCGGTTACAAATACCGGAACGTGCTGACGACCATTATGGACAGCGATGGTCAAACCGATCATGTTAGGAAAGATCGTTGAACGACGGGACCAAGTGCGCAGGGGCTTCTTGTCTCCGCTTTCCACCGCTTTCTCTACCTTCTTCAGCAAGTGCAGGTCAATAAAAGGACCTTTCTTGAGAGAACGTGGCATGGCTTATCCTCTAAAATTATTTGCTACGGCGACGTACGATGAATTTATCAGTACGCTTGTTGCTGCGGGTCTTCTTACCTTTGGTCTGAACGCCCCACGGAGTTACCGGGTGCTTACCAAAGTTACGACCTTCACCACCACCATGTGGGTGGTCTACTGGGTTCATCGCGGTACCGCGAACGGTCGGACGAACACCACGCCAGCGTGCAGCACCTGCTTTACCCAGAACGCGCAGCATATGCTCAGCATTGCCAACTTCGCCCAGAGTTGCACGGCAGTCTGCTTCGACTTTACGCATTTCACCAGAACGCAGACGCAGGGTGACATAAGCACCATCGCGCGCAACGATCTGAACGTAAGTACCAGCGGAACGTGCCAGCTGACCGCCTTTACCTGGTTTCATTTCTACGTTATGAACAGTAGAACCAACCGGGATGTTGCGCATCGGCAGGGTGTTGCCTGGTTTGATTGCAGCATCAACGCCAGATTGAATCTGGTCGCCAGCTTTCAGGCCTTTAGGGGCCAGGATGTAACGGCGCTCACCGTCTTTGTACAGAACCAGCGCGATGTTCGCGGAACGGTTCGGATCGTACTCAAGACGTTCAACAACTGCCGGGATACCATCTTTGTTGCGTTTGAAGTCAACAATACGGTATGCCTGCTTGTGGCCACCACCGATATGACGAGTGGTGATACGGCCATTGTTGTTACGACCACCGGATTTGCTGTTTTTTTCCAGCAACGGAGCAAAAGGTTTGCCCTTGTGCAGCTCAGGGTTAACCACTTTAACTACGTGGCGACGACCCGGAGATGTCGGTTTACATTTAACAACTGCCATTGTATTACTCCTCCGACTTACTCAGCGCCGCCAACGAAGTCCAGATTCTGGCCTTCTTTCAGGGTGACGTAAGCTTTTTTCCAGTCGCTACGACGACCGATACGCTGTCCGTGACGTTTAACTTTCCCTTTAACAACCAGGGTGTTAACGACTTCGACTTCGACTTCAAACAGTTTCTGCACAGCAGCTTTGATTTCTGCTTTGGTCGCGTCTTTAGCAACTTTGAGAACGATGGTGTTGGTTTTTTCCATCGCAGTAGACGCTTTTTCAGAAACGTGCGGTGCGCGCAGCACCTTCAGCAGACGTTCTTCACGAATCATGCCAGCATCTCCTCAACTTGCTTAACAGCATCAGCAGTCATTACGACTTTGTCGAAGGCGATCAGGCTAACCGGGTCGATACCAGTTGCATCGCGTACGTCAACCTTGTGCAGGTTGCGCGCAGCCAGGAACAGGTTCTCGTCCAGCTCACCGGTGATGATCAGCACATCTTCCAGAGCCATGTCTTTCAGTTTCTGAGCCAGCAGCTTAGTTTTAGGCGCTTCTACAGAGAACTTCTCGACAACGATCAGACGATCCTGACGTACCAGTTCGGACAGAATGCTTTTCAGCGCGCCGCGGTACATCTTCTTGTTAACTTTTTGACTGTGGTCCTGCGGACGTGCAGCGAAGGTCACGCCACCAGAACGCCAGATCGGGCTCTTGATAGAACCAGAACGCGCACGGCCGGTACCTTTCTGGCGCCACGGTTTTTTACCGGAACCAGTTACTTCAGCACGAGTCTTCTGAGCACGAGTGCCCTGACGAGCACCAGCTGCATAAGCAACAACAACCTGGTGAACCAGCGCTTCGTTGAAATCACGACCGAAGGTAGTTTCGGAAACAGTCAGCGCGCTCTGCGCGTCTTTCAATACTAATTCCATTGCTATCCCCTTACGCCTTCACAGCTGGTTTAACGATCAGGTCGCAACCGGTTGCACCCGGAACACCACCTTTAACCAGCAGCAGGTTGCGCTCAGCGTCAACACGTACTACGTCCAGGCTCTGAACGGTTACACGTTCGTTACCCAGCTGACCTGCCATTTTCTTGCCTTTGAACACTTTGCCCGGAGTCTGGTTCTGACCGATAGAACCCGGAACGCGGTGAGACAAGGAGTTACCGTGAGTAGCGTCCTGGGTACGGAAGTTCCAGCGCTTAACGGTACCTGCGAAACCTTTACCTTTAGAGGTGCCAGTTACGTCAACTTTTTTAACGTCAGCAAACAGTTCAACGCTAATGCTCTGACCAACGGTGTATTCTTCACCCTCTGCCAGACGGAACTCCCACAGGCCGCGGCCAGCTTCTACGCCAGCTTTAGCAAAGTGGCCAGCTTCCGGCTTGGTTACACGGTTAGCTTTTTTAGCACCAGTGGTAACCTGAACAGCGCGGTAGCCATCGTTAGCCAGATCTTTAACCTGAGTAACGCGGTTTGCTTCAACTTCGATTACGGTTACTGGGATAGAGACGCCATCTTCAGTGAAGATGCGGGTCATACCCACTTTTTTACCGACTAAACCAATCATTGTTTCAACCTCTCAATCGCTCGATGACCTGATTAACCCAGGCTGATCTGCACGTCTACACCGGCAGCCAGGTCCAGACGCATCAGAGCATCAACGGTTTTCTCGGTTGGCTCAACGATGTCAACCAGACGCTTGTGAGTGCGAATTTCGTACTGATCGCGCGCGTCTTTGTTAACGTGCGGGGAGATCAGAACGGTAAAGCGCTCTTTGCGGGTCGGCAGCGGGATCGGACCACGGACTTGCGCACCAGTGCGCTTAGCAGTCTCGACGATTTCCGCGGTTGATTGATCGATCAGACGATGATCAAACGCTTTCAGGCGGATACGGATTCTTTGGTTCTGCATGAGACCAGAGCTCCAATTATTTTATAAACGAAAATGATTACTCCTCGTGCCCATTACGATTGATGGGAGAGTGTAACCGTTCTTACGTAGCTCCCCGATTGGGAGCATTGTTAGATAACCAAATCGGCTACCTAAGGTTCAGATCGAACCTGCCGTCAACTAAGACAAGCCCGCGCATTATACGCAAATCTCAGCCTGACGCAAGTGCCGCGTAGATATTAATCATTTCGTCTGTAATGCGAGCAACTTCGCACACGCGTTGTGCCGTTTTTGTTTTGCGCATTTTCTTCGGAATACACTGCGCAACGTCATCATTCCTCCGTTGCGTGGAAAATGAGTTTCACGGATGGTGAGCGCAACGTTTAATGAGGATGACATGATGCAACCCGACCTCCCCTTCCTGATTATCTACCTCTTATTATCTGCGCTATCCGGGATATATGACGCGCGAACAGGACTCTTGCCCGATCGGTTTACCTGTCCCCTGCTCTGGAGCGGCCTGCTTTATTACCTGTGCTGTTTACCTGACCATTTGCCAGATGCGCTTTGGGGCGCCATTGCGGGTTACGGCGGGTTCGCCCTTCTCTATTGGGGATATCGACTGCTGTATCGCAAAGAAGGGCTCGGGTACGGCGATATCAAATTTCTTGCCGCGCTTGGCGCCTGGCATCGTTGGGAGTCATTACCCCTGCTGGTCTTTCTGGCCGCGCTTATTGCCAGCATTAACGTGATGGCGATATACGTAATAAACGGGAAAGGGGCATTAAAAAACCCGCTGCCGTTCGGGCCATTTCTGGCGGCTGCGGGTTTTATCATTGGCTGGAAAACACTGCTGTCGGGGAGTTAATCGTCCACTTTAATCTGCGATTGCAGGTAATTCTGTAGACCAATTTTTGCAATCAGATCCAGCTCCGTCTCAAGCCAGTCGATATGCCCTTCTTCATCTGTCAGGATCTCAATCATCATGTCCCGGCTAACGTAATCATGAACGCTGTCGGCGTAGGCTATGGCTTCACGTAGATCCTTCGCTCCTTCCAGTTCCAGACGGAGATCTGACTGCAACATCTCTTCGACATCTTCACCAATGCCCAGCTTGCCAAGATCCTGCAAGTTTGGGATACCTTCAAGAAATAAAATACGCTCGATATATTTATCAGCGTGTTTCATTTCATCGATGGATTCATGGTATTCGACATCATTCAGACGAGTGAGCCCCCAGTTTTTAAACATACGGGCATGGAGAAAGTACTGATTGATTGCGACAAGCTCATTTCCCAATAGTTTATTGAGATAATTTATGATTTTAACATCACCTTTCATTTTATAGTCCCTCCGCTTCCACTCTTAGAGCGTAGATGGGGCTACAAGGATGTCAAAAAAAAGAATGTGACTCAGGCGATTTCTTTAAACTCCGGCATTTGCATTAACTCATCCTGCATCACTTCACGCGCCGCACGGACGCACTTACCGCATTGATTTCCAACAGGAATAAACTTACGTAATTGTTGGAAAGATTGAGGGTGAAACTGACGAACAGCCTGACGAATTTTTTTATCACTTACACCATTACACAAACAAACGTACATGATCGCTCCCGTTCAATTTCTGCGCAAAGTGTAAATGAGAATAGTTATGATTACAATAGCACAAATACGTTTGTGTGCAGGGAGAGGAATAAAAAATGCGACTAAATATGACACTCTTTATATAGCAGGTAGATATGACAGACAGCAAAAAGGGCGCCGAAGCGCCCTTTTTAAGTGCAGAACTAATTATTAAATAATTAGCTCATTACTTTAGCAACAACGCCCGCGCCAACGGTACGGCCGCCTTCACGGATTGCGAAACGCAGACCGTCGTCCATCGCGATCGGGTGGATCAGGGTAACAACCATTTTGATGTTGTCGCCCGGCATTACCATCTCTACGCCTTCCGGCAGTTCGATGGTGCCAGTCACGTCAGTTGTACGGAAGTAGAACTGCGGACGGTAGCCTTTGAAGAACGGAGTATGACGGCCGCCTTCGTCTTTGGACAGGATATAAACTTCAGATTCGAACTTGGTGTGCGGCTTGATGGAACCCGGCTTAGCCAGTACCTGACCACGTTCGATTTCTTCACGTTTGATACCACGCAGCAGAACACCTACGTTCTCACCAGCACGGCCTTCGTCCAGCAGTTTGCGGAACATTTCAACGCCAGTACAGGTAGACTTCGCAGTCTCTTTGATACCAACGATTTCAACTTCTTCGCCCACTTTGATGATACCGCGCTCTACACGACCGGTAACAACGGTACCACGACCGGAGATGGAGAATACGTCTTCGATCGGCAGCAGGAACGGCTTGTCAATCGCACGCTCTGGTTCCGGGATGTAGGAATCCAGGTAGCCAGCCAGTTCGATGATTTTCGCTTCCCACTCAGCTTCGCCTTCCAGCGCTTTCAGAGCAGAACCACGAACGATCGGCGTGTCGTCGCCCGGGAAATCGTACTGAGACAGCAGTTCACGCACTTCCATCTCAACCAGTTCCAGCAGCTCTTCGTCATCAACCATGTCGCATTTGTTCAGGAACACGATGATGTACGGAACACCTACCTGACGACCCAGCAGGATGTGCTCACGGGTCTGCGGCATCGGGCCGTCAGTCGCAGCAACAACCAGGATCGCGCCGTCCATCTGCGCAGCACCGGTGATCATGTTTTTAACATAGTCGGCGTGGCCCGGGCAGTCTACGTGCGCGTAGTGGCGAGTCGGGGTGTCGTATTCAACGTGAGAAGTGTTGATGGTGATACCACGAGCTTT
>NZ_JAOWGI010000017.1:0-28487 GCF_030333225.1 Citrobacter sp. CK202 | reverse complement strand
CAGGATTTTTCTCTTTAATCAACCGGCTGTTTGTGTGAAGTGATTCACATCCGCCGTGTCGATGGAGGCGCATTATAGGGAGTTCTCCGCAGGCCGCAATAGAAAAATGACAGAAAAATGACTGACTGCTGCATTCCCCAGCAAAACCCCGCCTTATACCCTTTTACACACAGAGTTATCCACAATCCTGGCGATCATTTCCTGAATCTCTCCTTAATAAAGACGCGCTCAATACAGGAATAAAAGGGTATCGAATGGAAAAAGAAAAATTCGCGAGCGTTGCGCAAACGTTTTCGTTACAATGCCACCGCAAAACAAGGATGCCCCGTAAGGGGCGTTAGCTGAGTTTTTCACGAAAAATTCAGCTAACGCTCTCTGTAATAGTCAAATCCAGGGGATTTACCATGCAACAACGTCGTCCAGTCCGCCGCGCTCTGCTCAGTGTTTCTGACAAGGCCGGTATCGTCGAATTCGCCCAGGCACTTTCCGCACGCGGTGTGGAGCTGCTGTCTACAGGGGGCACTGCCCGTCTGTTAGCAGATAAAGGTCTGCCGGTGACCGAAGTTTCCGATTACACCGGTTTCCCGGAAATGATGGATGGACGCGTGAAGACCCTGCATCCGAAAGTACACGGCGGTATTCTCGGTCGCCGTGGTCAGGATGACGGAATTATGGAACAACACGGTATCGCGCCAATCGATATGGTTGTTGTTAACCTGTACCCGTTCGCCCAGACCGTCGCTCGTGAAGGTTGCTCGCTGGAAGATGCCGTAGAGAACATTGATATCGGCGGCCCGACCATGGTGCGCTCCGCTGCCAAGAACCATAAAGATGTCGCTATCGTTGTAAAGAGCAGCGACTACGACGCCATTATTAAAGAGATGGATAGCAACGACGGTTCACTGACCCTTGATACCCGTTTCGATCTCGCCATTAAAGCCTTCGAACACACCGCCGCCTACGACAGCATGATTGCCAACTACTTCGGCAGCATGGTTCCGGCATATCACAGTGAAAGCAAAGAGGCCGCTGGCCGCTTCCCGCGTACCCTGAATCTGAACTTCATTAAGAAGCAGGATATGCGCTACGGCGAAAACAGCCACCAGCAGGCAGCCTTCTATATAGAAGAGAATGTGCAAGAAGCATCTGTTGCGACCGCGCAGCAGGTACAGGGCAAAGCGCTTTCCTACAACAACATCGCCGATACCGACGCGGCGCTGGAGTGTGTGAAAGAGTTCAGCGAGCCCGCCTGCGTCATCGTGAAGCACGCTAACCCGTGTGGCGTGGCGGTAAGCACTTCTATTCTCGACGCCTACGATCGCGCATACAAGACTGACCCGACCTCCGCATTCGGCGGCATCATCGCGTTTAACCGCGAACTGGATGCCGAAACGGCACAGGCCATCATCTCCCGTCAGTTTGTCGAAGTGATCATTGCGCCTTCCGCAACCGAAGACGCACTGAAAATCACCGCCGCCAAACAGAACGTGCGCGTCCTGACCTGCGGCCAGTGGGCCGAGCGCGTCCCGGGCCTGGACTTCAAACGTGTCAACGGCGGTCTGCTGGTTCAGGATCGTGACCTGGGTATGGTAACGGCAGGCGAACTGCGCGTAGTGTCCAAACGTCAGCCGAGCGAGCAGGAACTGCGTGACGCGCTGTTCTGCTGGAAAGTAGCGAAGTTTGTGAAATCCAACGCGATTGTGTACGCGAAAGAGAATATGACTATCGGTATTGGCGCGGGCCAGATGAGCCGCGTTTATTCCGCGAAGATCGCCGGTATTAAAGCGGGCGATGAAGGGCTGGAAGTAAAAGGTTCCGCAATGGCCTCTGACGCGTTCTTCCCGTTCCGCGACGGTATTGATGCTGCGGCTGCTGTTGGCGTGAGCTGCGTGATCCAGCCCGGTGGCTCCATCCGTGATGATGAAGTCATTGCCGCCGCTGATGAACACGGCATTGCGATGATCTTCACCGACATGCGTCACTTCCGCCATTAATTCACGGAGCAGACAATGAAAGTATTAGTAATCGGCAACGGCGGGCGCGAACACGCCCTGGCGTGGAAAGCGGCGCAATCACCGCAGGTTGAAACCGTGTATGTCGCGCCAGGTAACGCCGGAACAGCGCTGGAACCGGCGCTGCAAAACGTCGCTATTGGCGTCACGGATATTCCGGCACTGCTGAGCTTTGCCCAGAACGAGAAGATCGATCTGACCATCGTCGGCCCGGAAGCGCCGTTGGTGAAAGGCGTGGTGGATACTTTCCGCGCCGCAGGCCTGAAAATCTTTGGCCCAACCGAAGGCGCCGCACAGCTGGAAGGCTCCAAAGCCTTCACCAAGGATTTCCTCGCCCGTCACCAGATTCCGACGGCGGAGTACCAGAACTTCACGGAGATCGAACCCGCGCTGGCTTACCTGCGTGAGAAAGGCGCGCCGATCGTCATTAAAGCCGACGGACTGGCTGCCGGGAAAGGCGTGATTGTGGCGATGACGCTGATCGAGGCCGAAGCCGCAGTTCATGACATGCTGGCGGGTAACGCGTTTGGCGACGCGGGACACCGTATCGTGATCGAAGAGTTCCTCGACGGTGAAGAAGCGAGCTTCATCGTGATGGTCGATGGCGAACATGTGTTGCCAATGGCCACCAGCCAGGATCACAAACGCGTCGGCGATGGCGATACCGGGTTGAATACCGGCGGTATGGGCGCTTACTCCCCGGCGCCGGTGGTGACCGACGAGGTTCATCAGCGCACGATGGAGCGCATCATTTGGCCAACCGTAAAAGGCATGGCGGCGGAAGGCAATACTTATACCGGCTTCCTGTACGCTGGGTTGATGATCGATAAGCAGGGCAACCCGAAAGTTATCGAATTCAACTGCCGCTTTGGTGACCCGGAAACCCAGCCAATCATGCTGCGTATGAAATCCGATCTGGTTGAACTTTGTCTGGCTGCCTGCGACGGTAAGCTGGACGAGAAAACGTCTGAGTGGGATGAGCGCGCATCGCTCGGCGTGGTGATGGCGGCTGGCGGTTATCCGGGCGACTACCGCACAGGCGATGTGATCCACGGTCTGCCGCTGGAAGAGGTGGCGGACGGTAAGGTATTCCATGCCGGAACCAAACTGGCGGAAGATGACCGGGTCGTAACAAGCGGCGGTCGCGTACTGTGCGCCACTGCGCTAGGCCATACCGTTGCCGAAGCACAGCAGCGTGCCTACGCGCTGATGGCAGATATCCACTGGGATAACTGCTTTAGCCGCAAAGATATCGGCTGGCGCGCGATCGAACGCGAGCAAAACTAACACTGACACCTCTTATCCGGCCTATGGAGAGCAACTGTAGGCCGGATAAGACGCAAGCCGCCATCCGGCAATCATCAGAACGTCTTCTCTATAGGTTGCCAGTGGCAGAAGTCTTCATTGGCCACCAGCAGCAGCTGAGAGCCATCAGACGCCTCCAGCCATGCCACACTCACCTCTATCGATGAACGCTGCTGACGTCGCTCTATGTGGCTAATAGCCCACGCATCCAGGTCTGGTTTCAACGTTTCGCCTTCGCAGGTAGTTACCGTGCGGTCTGCATGCCAGCGTCCCTGACGCAGCACGACGCGTCCCTGACGCAATGCGTCACTGGTCTGGCGGATCTGATTGGCGCGATAGCGGTATAAGGCGATCTGGTCGCTGGAAAGCTGCTGCTTCTGCCCGTCGACTTCATGCTGCATAAAACTGAGCTCGCCATGATCGTCGAAGCGTGCGCGAATATGTTCAGAAGGTTTGCTGTAAATATTGAGTTCAATCAGGGAGAGCATGTCGCCCTGCCAGCGGTATTCGCTGGTTGTGGTGCTGCCGTTACGCCACGGGCTAAAGACCGAGAGCAGATGGACGCCATCGCTGGAATCTTTACGCCAGATGCGTACCGCACCCTGGTCGTCAACATAACCGCTGGCCGTAAACGGTGGAAGCGTCGTGTTATGGCTACAAGCGGACAGCAACAGCGCGCCTGCCAACGTCAGCATACGACGCCAGACAGACAAAAGGGGCGAGAGCGCCCCTTCATTAAAACTGTTCACTGCCACGCGAATTACTTAACTGCGTCTTTCAGTGCTTTACCAGAAACAAACGCCGGTACATTCGCTGCAGCGATTTTGATTTCTTTACCGGTCTGCGGGTTGCGGCCAGTACGCTCAGCGCGGTGGTTCACTTTGAAGGTACCGAAACCAACCAGTTGTACAGCATCGCCTTCTTTCAGAGACTCAGTAATAGCAGCCAGAGTGGATTCCAGAGCAGCTTTAGCCTGGGTTTTGGACAGTTCTGCTTTGTCTGCAATTACATCAATCAGTTGAGTCTTGTTCATAAGTTATCCTTACAATGTGTTTATCGCTTGCTAAGCATCGAGTGCGACGGAAATGCCAGAAAAGCACTCTCCTGCATACACGCACCGATAGCCACTTTTTTTCGCCCCCCAAATGTAGACCAGACGGGGGGCGGAAGGGAAGCCTCCAGGCACGACAAATCAGGCGTTAAATCACGTTTTCTGGTGTCATTGCTCAAAATTTATACCGATATTGCTCTCACCGGCCTCGCGCAGGTCTGCCCGAAGCCCTTTTATCAGCTCAATATCGCGTTCTTCGCAGTCGGCCAAAAGTCGGAATATTTCCCACTGAATGTCCCATTCCTGTTCAACAGCCGGGTTTTCTTTGAGCTCTTCATCGGTCATTTCTCGACCAGCCTGAGTCATTTCCAGCATCGCAACCGTGGTAATGGATGTCTTACTGACCTCAATGGCATGTTCCAGCGTTTCGCCACTGAGACGAGAATGCATTAACTCGCTTAATGCAACGCAGGCATCAATCGCCGGGTAAACGCCGTACAGATCAAAATCGTCAGCAGCCGGAATCGCTTCCTCAAACTTTTCCAGCTGGCTGTCAAAATTGACCTTCGCATCTTTCACCGTCAGCGTTTCCCAGATGAGATCCAGGATTCGGCGGTACACCTGCCCATCGCCAAAACCCGTCTGCTGACAGAACATGGCATAGTTCGGATACATACGCTCGCACAAACAAGCCATAAAGGTGACGTGCTGCCAGCTTTCCAGGCGTTCCAGACGCAGATGAATCGGGTTTTGTAACATGTTGAATTCTCGAAATCAGAAATGAGCCGCAGTGTACCTGAATCAGCGGTGATTTGCTTGCCAGCGCACAAACGCCGGACGCTCTGATGCCACCGCATCCGCCCAGCGCGTCGGTTCCGGCAGACGGTAGCCTTGCATACAGCGCTGCACCCACGCCAACGCGCTGTCGGTACTCACGCGATGTCCGGTCGCGATAAACAGCGGGTTACAGCGCGCTTTACTGCGCCAGACCCAGGCTAACTGCTCGCCTTTGTCCATCAGCGGAGCCAGCGCGCCAGGTTCGGCGGAAAGCGGCTCAAACTTGCCGCACAGCCGTTTTTTCGCTACGCCAATGGTGGGTACATCCATCATCAATCCAAAGTGGCTTGCCACCCCCAGACGACGCGGGTGGGAGATACCGTGTCCATCGACAAAGACTAAATCCGGTTTTTGCGACAGCTGTTCCCACGCCGCCAACAGCGCAGGATACTCGCGAAAGGAGAGGAAGCCGGGGATATACGGCATGGTAGTGGCGATACGCGCCACTTTGTATTCCACCAGCTCAAGCGCTGGATACGTCAACAGCACCATCGCCGCTCGCGTCACTTCACCGCCCTGCTCGAACCCAACATCCGCCCCGGCGATCAGATTCGGCGGATCGTTATCAAGGCGATCCTCGCGGATCACCGACGAGGCGAGTTCAATTTGTTGAGCGCGTAGCGACGCGAGATCCATAATGACTCCTTAGCGGTGGTACTGTTCGGACAAGCGGTGTACCGCATCAACAAATGCGCCCGCGTGCTCCGGCGGCACATCCTGGTGGATGCCGTGTCCAAGATTAAAGACGTGACCTTCACCCTGGCCGAATCCGGCGAGAATCGTCGCCACTTCCTCTTCAATGCGCTCCGGTGGCGCATAGAGCATGGACGGGTCCATATTGCCCTGTAGCGCCACTTTATGGCCCACGCGACGGCGCGCGTCGGCAATATCAGTTGTCCAGTCGAGACCTAACGCATCACACCCGGTTTCCGCCATCGTCTCCAGCCACTGGCCGCCACCTTTGGTGAATAACGTGACCGGTACACGGCGACCGTCGTTTTCCCGCAGCAGACCATCAACGATTTTATGCATGTAATACAGCGAGAACTGCTGGTAATCGCGCCCCGTCAGCACGCCGCCCCAGGTGTCGAAAATCATGACCGACTGCGCGCCCGCTTTAATCTGCGCGTTGAGATACAGAGTGACGCTTTTCGCCAGCTTATCGAGCAGCGCATGCAGCGCCTGCGGATCGGCATACATCATTTTTTTGATGACGGTAAAGGCTTTGCTGCTGCCGCCTTCCACCATGTAAGTCGCCAGCGTCCACGGGCTGCCGGAAAAACCGATCAGCGGAACGTCACCTTTCAACTCGCGGCGAATCGTACGCACCGCGTTCATCACGTAGCCCAGTTCGTCTTCCGGGTCAGGAATCGGTAGCTTATCGACATCCGCTTTACAGGCGACTGGCGAAGTAAAGCGCGGGCCTTCCCCGGCCTCAAAATAGAGTCCCAGCCCCATCGCATCCGGGATGGTCAGAATGTCCGAGAAGAGGATCGCCGCATCAAGCGGGTAGCGCCGCAGCGGTTGTAGCGTGACTTCGCACGCCAGCTCAGCATTTTTGCACAGCGACATAAAATCGCCTGCTTGTGCGCGGGTGGCTTTGTACTCCGGCAGATAGCGGCCTGCCTGGCGCATCATCCATACCGGGGTAACATCAACGGGCTGGCGCAGCAGCGCACGCAGATAACGATCGTTCTTCAGTTCGGTCATTTTGCAGTTCCTTCATTGCGTCAGGGTGCCAGTGTACCATCACTCATACTCAGCCCGACACATTGCCACAGTATCTTCGATCAAACGACGCGCCACCGTGCCCGGTGGCGGCAATAACGGAAGATCGTCATAGCGATACCAGCCCGCCTCCAGCAGCTCTTTCGGGTCGATGACAATCTCGCCGCTGTCATACTCCGCCATAAACGCCGTCATCAGCGATTGCGGGAACGGCCAGGGCTGTGAGGTCACGTAACGCAGATTTTTCACTTTGATGCCGCTCTCTTCCATCACTTCGCGCGCGACCGCCTGCTCTAAGGTCTCCCCCACTTCCACAAACCCGGCCAGCACCGTATGAACACCGTTACGATGGCGCGTATGCTGGGCCAGTAAAATGGAATCGGCACGCCGGATGGCGACAATAATGCAGGGAGCAATCTGCGGATAGTAACGCTCGCGGCAGTGGCTGCACAGCATCGCCCATTCGGTCTTGCTTGGGTACATGGGGTGGCCGCAGTAACCGCAGAATTTGTGCGAACGGTAAAATTCCGCCAGCTGCACGCCCCGCCCCGCCAGTTGAAACAGGCCAACGTCCCGATCGATAACCTGCCGTACCGACCCCATATCATGCCGACGATGCTGTAACACCAGCCAGACAGGCTCCCCTTCCCACTCGCCAATCAGGAGTGCGCGCTGCCCCACAAGATCGAAATTTGTCGCTTCGCCATATGGCAATTCTCCACGAGGCAACCATAATTTTTGCTCGTGACTGACGATCCACCAACCGTGATCTAATTTTTCAATAATACGATCCATAGCTCTTGCACTACCTTTGCTTCACTGGCATGTTGTTAACATTATATTTACATTTTTCAGGTGAGCAGTTTTAAATCTAAACTTGCGGAGTCAATCATGCTAAACCAGCTGGAAAGCCTGACGGAACACGTCGAAGGAAGTAATAAACTGGTTGATCGCTGGCTACATGTACGTAAGCACCTGCTCGTGGCTTACTACAATCTGGTTGGTATTAAGCCTGGCAAAGAATCGTACATGCGGCTGAATGAAAAAGCGCTGGATGATTTTTGTCAGGGCCTGGTCGACTACCTTTCCGCCGGACACTTCAGTATTTATGAACACATTATCCGTGAAATGGAAGAGGGAAACCCGCGTTCAACCGCAACGCGCCTCCATTCATTGCTGGAAGCCAATACTCAACAGATCATGGAATATTACGACTCCAGCCTGGAGAACGCGATCGATCACGATAATTATGCGGAATTTCAGCAAGTGCTCTCCGACATCGGCGAAGCGCTGGAAGCGCGGTTTACGCTGGAAGATAAACTCATCCTGCTGGCCTTCGACAATAATCTAACGCTTAATGCCCAGGATGAAAGCGGAATTGCACGGCCTGCTTGAGTTATGAATCAGTAACGAGTAATTTACATCCATTGCCCCGTCGCCGGGGTTACATCTTGTCGGAGTGCCGTGTGTGAAAACACAGGCTGAGACCGTTAATTCGGGATCCGCGGAACCTGATCAGGCTAATACCTGCGAAGGGAACAAGAGTAAACTGCTTTATGCGTCAACCTGTACGGGCAACGCGCATCCATTACTCCATCCGTCGTCTGACAAGCCACGTCCTTCACTTTTTGGAATGAGCTATGTCTGCAACAAAATTGACTCGCCGCGAACAACGCGCCCAGGCCCAACACTTTATCGACACCCTGGAAGGCACCGCCTTTCCGAACTCAAAACGTATTTATATTACCGGCTCACAACCGGACATCCGCATTCCGATGCGTGAAATCCAGCTAAGCCCCACGCTCATCGGCGGCGGCAAAGATAATCCGCAATACGAAGAGAACGAAGCCATCCCGGTCTATGACACCTCTGGCCCCTATGGCGATCCTGATGTCGCCATTAACGTTCAGCAGGGGCTGGCAAAACTGCGTCAGCCCTGGATTGAGGCTCGTGCAGACAGCGAAGAATTGACCGACCGTAGCTCGGCGTACACCAAAGAACGTCTGGCCGATGATGGACTGGACGAGCTGCGTTTTACGGGGCTGCTCACGCCGAAGCGCGCCAAAGCGGGCAAGTGCGTAACGCAACTGCATTATGCGCGTCAGGGGATTGTAACCCCGGAAATGGAGTTCATCGCTATTCGTGAAAACATGGGTCGTGAGCGCATTCGCGGCGATGTGTTACGCCAGCAGCATCCAGGCGTTGGGTTTGGCGCGCGCCTGCCGGAAAACATCACGCCGGAATTTGTTCGTGACGAAGTGGCCGCCGGTCGCGCGATTATCCCGGCCAACATCAACCACCCGGAATCCGAACCGATGATCATCGGACGCAACTTCCTGGTGAAGGTCAACGCCAATATCGGCAACTCAGCGGTCACTTCCTCCATTGAAGAAGAGGTGGAAAAACTGGTGTGGTCGACGCGCTGGGGCGCAGATACGGTGATGGACCTCTCAACCGGTCGCTATATTCACGAAACTCGCGAGTGGATCCTGCGTAACAGCCCGGTACCGATCGGCACCGTGCCGATCTATCAGGCGCTGGAGAAAGTGAACGGGATCGCCGAAGATCTCACCTGGGAAGCCTTCCGCGACACGCTGCTGGAGCAGGCGGAACAGGGCGTCGATTACTTCACCATCCACGCGGGCGTGCTACTGCGCTATGTGCCAATGACCGCAAAACGTCTGACCGGTATCGTCTCGCGCGGCGGTTCGATCATGGCGAAATGGTGCCTCTCTCACCATCAAGAAAACTTCCTCTACGAGCACTTCCGCGAAATCTGCGAAATCTGCGCCGCTTACGATGTCTCGCTGTCGCTGGGCGACGGTCTGCGTCCGGGATCGATTCAGGATGCGAACGACGAAGCGCAGTTTGCCGAGCTGCACACGCTGGGCGAGCTGACCAAAATTGCCTGGGAGTACGACGTGCAGGTGATGATTGAAGGCCCTGGCCACGTACCGATGCAGATGATCCGCCGTAACATGACCGAAGAGCTGGAACACTGCCACGAAGCGCCGTTCTACACCTTAGGGCCACTGACCACCGATATTGCGCCGGGCTACGACCACTTCACCTCCGGCATTGGCGCGGCAATGATTGGCTGGTTTGGCTGCGCCATGCTCTGCTACGTAACGCCAAAAGAGCACCTCGGCCTGCCGAACAAAGAGGATGTGAAACAGGGGCTGATCACCTACAAAATCGCGGCGCATGCCGCCGACCTGGCAAAAGGCCATCCTGGCGCGCAAATCCGCGATAACGCCATGTCGAAAGCCCGCTTTGAGTTCCGCTGGGAAGACCAGTTTAACCTGGCGCTTGACCCATTCACCGCCCGCGCCTACCACGACGAAACCCTGCCGCAGGAGTCCGGTAAAGTGGCGCACTTCTGCTCCATGTGCGGCCCCAAATTCTGTTCAATGAAGATCAGCCAGGAAGTCCGCGACTACGCGGCGGCGCAGACCATCGAGGTAGGAATGGCGGATATGTCAGAAAACTTCCGCGCCAAAGGCGGTGAAATCTATCTCAGGAAGGAGGAAGCATAATGTATCAGCCCGATTTCCCGGCGGTGCCTTTCCGCCTGGGGCTTTATCCGGTCGTTGATAGCGTGCAATGGATCGAACGCTTGCTGGAAGCGGGTGTCCGCACCCTCCAGCTACGTATCAAAGACAAGCGCGACGAAGAGGTGGAGGACGACGTATCAGCCGCTATCTCGCTGGGTCGCCGCTACAATGCCCGCCTGTTCATCAATGACTACTGGCGACTGGCGATCAAACACAACGCTTACGGGGTGCATCTCGGTCAGGAAGATCTGGAAACCACCGACCTGAAGGCGATTCAGGCTGCCGGGCTGCGCTTAGGCGTTTCCACCCACGATGACATGGAGATCGACATAGCGCTGGCGGCCAGACCGTCTTATATCGCACTTGGCCACGTATTCCCGACGCAAACCAAACAGATGCCGTCCGCGCCGCAAGGACTGGAGCAGCTGGCGCGCCATATTGAACGTCTTGGCGATTACCCCACCGTTGCCATCGGCGGGATCAGCCTCGAACGCGCCTCGCCGGTGCTGGAAACCGGTGTGGGCAGTATTGCCGTCGTCAGCGCCATTACCCGGGCGGAAGACTGGCGCGAAGCAACGGCGCAGTTACTGGCAATCGCGGGGGCTGGCGATGAATGATCGCGACTTTATGCGCTACAGCCGACAAATTTTGCTCGGCGATATCGCCATTGAAGGGCAGCAAAAATTGCTCACCAGCCGGGTTCTGATTGTCGGTCTGGGCGGTTTGGGCTCCCCTGCGGCGCTCTATCTGGCGGGCGCTGGCATCGGTACGCTGGTTTTAGCCGACGATGACGAAGTGCATCTGAGCAATCTGCAACGGCAAATCCTGTTCACCACAGATGATATTGCCCGCCCTAAATCCCAGGTGACAAAGCAGCGGCTGGCGCGGCTGAACCCGGATATTGAACTGCTGGCGTTACAGCAGCGCCTCACTGGCGATGCGCTCCGCCATGCGGTTGAGCGCGCCGATGTGGTGCTCGACTGTACCGACAACATGGCGACCCGTCAGGAGATCAACGCCGCCTGCGTCGCGCTGGATACTCCACTCATTACCGCCAGCGCCGTCGGCTTTGGCGGCCAGTTGATGGTGCTGACGCCGCCCTGGGAACAGGGCTGCTACCGCTGCCTGTGGCCGGATGATGAAGAACCGGAACGCAACTGCCGCACGGCAGGGATCGTCGGCCCCGTTGTCGGCGTGATGGGAACATTGCAGGCGCTGGAAGCCATCAAGTTACTGAGCGGGATGGACATCCCCGGCGGCGAGTTGCGGTTATTCGATGCCAAAACCAGCCAGTGGCGCAGTCTGGCATTGCATCGCGCCAGCGGTTGTCCGGTATGCGGAGGGCGTCATGCAGATTCAGTTCAATGATGAACCTATGCAGTGCGCTGACGGCCTGTCCGTTATCGATCTGCTCACTCAGCTTAACCAACTGAAACCAGGGGCGGCGCTGGCGCTGAATCAACAGATCCTGCCGCGTGAACAGTGGGAACAGCAAATCGTGCAGGAAGGCGACCAGATCCTGCTTTTTCAGGTTATTGCAGGGGGTTGATATGTTACGTATTGCAGATAAAACGTTTGATTCACATCTGTTCACCGGCACGGGGAAATTTGCCTCTTCACAGCTGATGGTCGAGGCGATTCGCGCTTCCGGCAGCCAGCTGGTCACGCTGGCGATGAAACGCGTGGATTTACGCCAGCACAATGACGCGATTCTGGCGCCGCTTATTGATGCCGGGGTAACGCTGCTTCCCAATACTTCCGGTGCGAAAACAGCGGAAGAAGCCATCTTCGCCGCGCAACTGGCGCGGGAAGCCCTGGGCACACACTGGCTGAAACTGGAGATTCACCCCGACGCGCGCTGGCTGCTGCCGGACCCTGTCGAAACGCTGAAAGCCGCAGAAGTGCTGGTAAAACAGGGATTCGTCGTGCTGCCCTACTGCGGCGCCGACCCGGTGTTGTGCAAACGCCTTGAGGAGGTTGGCTGCGCCGCCGTCATGCCGCTCGGTGCGCCCATTGGTTCAAATCAGGGGCTGGAGACGCGCGCGATGCTGGAGATCATCATCCAACAGGCCACCGTTCCGGTGGTGGTCGATGCCGGTATCGGCGTTCCCAGCCACGCCACACAGGCGCTGGAAATGGGCGCTGACGCGGTACTGGTGAATACGGCGATTGCGGTAGCAGATGATCCGGTGATGATGGCGCAGGCTTTTCGCCTGGCGGTTGAAGCCGGAGTTATGGCGCGTCGGGCCGTACCCGGAACGCGCAGCAGCTACGCTCAGGCCACCAGCCCGCTCACCGGATTTCTGGAGGCTTCGGCATGAAAACGTTCACCGACCGCTGGCAACAGCTGGACTGGGACGATATTCGCCTGCGCATCAACAGCAAAACCGCCGCCGATGTGGAACGGGCGCTTAACGCCACGCAACTTAGCCGCGACGACATGATGGCGCTGCTTTCACCCGCCGCCAGCGACTATCTGGAGCCGTTGGCCCAACGAGCGCAGCGCCTTACCCGTCAGCGCTTTGGCAATACCGTCAGCTTTTATGTGCCGCTGTATCTCTCCAATCTGTGCGCCAACGACTGCACTTACTGCGGCTTTTCCATGAGTAACCGCATTAAGCGCAAGACGCTGGATGAAACAGAAATAGGCCGTGAATGCGAGGCGATTCGCGAGCTGGGTTTTGAGCATCTCCTGCTGGTCACTGGCGAGCACCAGGCCAAAGTCGGCATGGACTATTTTCGTCGTCATTTGCCCGCTATCCGCCGCCAGTTTTCTTCACTCCAGATGGAAGTGCAGCCGCTGGCGGAAGAAGAGTATAGCGAGTTAAAAACGCTGGGGCTTGACGGCGTGATGGTCTACCAGGAGACCTACCATGAGGCGATTTACGCACAACACCATCTGAAAGGGAAAAAGCAGGATTTCTTCTGGCGGCTGGAAACCCCGGACAGGCTGGGTCGGGCAGGTATCGACAAAATTGGTCTCGGCGCGTTGATTGGGCTGTCTGATAGCTGGCGTGTGGACTGCTACATGGTAGCCGAGCATCTGCTCTGGATGCAGAAGCATTACTGGCAGAGCCGCTACTCTATCTCCTTCCCGCGTCTGCGCCCGTGTACTGGCGGCGTCGAACCCGCCTCCATCATGGATGAGCGCCAGTTGGTGCAAACCATTTGCGCATTTCGTCTGCTGGCGCCGGAGATTGAGCTGTCGCTCTCAACGCGCGAATCGCCGTGGTTTCGCGATCACGTTATTCCTTTGGCGATTAATAACGTCAGCGCATTTTCAAAAACGCAGCCAGGCGGCTATGCCGATAATCATCCCGAGCTGGAGCAATTTTCTCCTCATGACGATCGCCGACCGGAAGCCGTTGCTAATGCACTGACCGCACAGGGGTTACAGCCCGTCTGGAAAGACTGGGATAGTTATCTGGGGCGTGCTTCGCAAACATAATACACGAACGTGACACGGCGTAATTTTTTTGTGTGCCGGTGCGTAATACAAAAAACGGGAGATTGTCGTCAGTCTCCCGTTTTTTTATGTTGTCATGGTCGGCAGCGGACGCTGACCAGGGCGAAAAATTCCTTCCTCATTTCGCCCTGCCTTCACATCTGGTCAGACGGTCTTTGCAGACCCCATCGGATTACTGCAACCGGTTTCAGTTTTTGTGTGATGCTTTACACACATTCACTTTAAGACGGTTGTTCTCCCCCCGGCCACAGGCTAAAGATGAAGAACCAAGGGAACCGTGAGAGCCGATTATGAAGAATATCGTTTTATGCTGTGCCGCCGGGATGTCCACCAGCATGCTGGTGCAACGGATGAAAGACGCCGCTCAGAAGAAAGGGGTTGAAGTCAGTATCAAAGCTGTTCCGGTGGCTGAATTTAAAGAAAACATCGCCACTGCGGATATTGTTTTGCTTGGCCCTCAGGTCAAGTATGAACAGGCGAAATTGCAGGCGCTTGCCGACCCCTTAGGTAAAAAGGTCGCGGTTATCGACATGATGGATTACGGCATGATGAAAGGCGATGCCGTGCTGGAAAAAGCCCTCAAGCTCATGGAGTAATAGCATGGAAGAGTTAGAGACGATCATCATGGAGCTGCTGGTCAACGCAGGCGCAGCCCGTAGTTCGGCACTGACCGCACTGCAACTGGCGCGAAAAGGCGATTTTGCTGGCGCCGAGAAAGCGATGGAAGAGTCGCGCGAGTTTGTCAAACTGGCACACGGCATCCAGACAAAGCTGATTGGGATTGATGAAGGAACCGGAAAACTGCCTGTTAATCTGATCACCGTTCATTCCCAGGATCATCTGATGAACGCGATGGTTATTCAGGATTTGGCAGGCGATATGATTGAGCTTTATCGTCGGTTGCCGCTGGTAAATTAAAGCGTACCGCAGACCCGTTGCCGGATGGCGGCTACGCCTTATCCGGCCTACAAGTCCACCCCGTAATCCGTAGTATCCGTAGGCCTGATAAGCAAAGCGCCATCAGGCGGCCTACAAGTCCACCCCGTGTCCGTAGGCCTGATAAGCAAAGCGCCATCAGGCATAAAAAAACCCGCCGAAGCGGGTTTTTTATTATGGTCAGCAACGATTAATCGTTATCAGAACCGCCCAGGCCTGCGTTCAGCAGTTCTGCCAGGCTGGCAGACGCATCTTCAGCAGTCACCTGCGGTGCAGCCGGGAGTTCACCCGCAGCACGGCGGCGCATACGATCCTGGTGGTACGCATAACCGGTACCAGCCGGGATCAGACGACCCACGATAACGTTCTCTTTCAGGCCACGCAGTTCGTCGCGTTTACCCGCAACGGCTGCTTCGGTCAGGACACGCGTGGTCTCCTGGAACGATGCCGCAGAGATGAAGGACTCGGTTGCCAGAGACGCTTTGGTGATACCCAGCAGATCGCGGGAGAACGTTGCACCCACTTTGCCGTTCGCTTCCAGGTCGCGGTTAGCGATCTTGACGCGGGAGTATTCAACCTGCTCGCCTTCCAGGAAGTCGGAGCTACCTGCGTTTTCGATGGTGGCTTTACGCAGCATCTGACGAACGATAACTTCGATGTGTTTATCGTTAATCTTAACGCCCTGCAGACGGTATACGTCCTGTACTTCGTTAACGATGTAACGAGTAACAGCATGAACACCACGCAGACGCAGAATGTCGTGCGGCGCTTCCGGGCCGTCGGAAACCACGTCACCACGTTCTACACGTTCACCTTCGAACACGTTGAGCTGACGCCATTTCGGAATCATCTCTTCGTACGGCTCGCTACCATCTACCGGGGTGATAACCAGACGACGTTTACCTTTGGTTTCTTTACCGAAGGAAATGATGCCGCTGATTTCAGCCAGGATTGCCGGCTCTTTCGGACGACGCGCTTCGAACAGGTCAGCAACGCGCGGCAGACCACCGGTAATATCCTTGGTACCGCCGGATTCCTGCGGAACACGCGCCAGGGTGTCACCAGAACTGATCTGTACGCCATCTTCCAGCTGAACAATCGCTTTACCCGGCAGGAAGTACTGCGCAGGCATATCGGTGCCAGGGATCAGAACGTCGTTACCCTGAGCATCAACGATTTTCAGCGCCGGACGCAGGTCTTTACCACCCGTAGTACGCTCTGCGGAATCCAGGACCACCAGAGAAGACAGACCGGTCAGCTCGTCAGTCTGACGAGTAATGGTCTGGCCGTCGATCATGTCAGTGAAGCGGACAAAACCACTTACTTCGGTGATAACCGGCATGGTGTGCGGGTCCCAGTTTGCAACGGTTTCGCCGCCAGCAACCTGCTCGCCATCACCTTTCGCCATAACAGAGCCGTAAGGCACTTTATAGCTCTCTTTGGTACGACCAAATTCGTCGATCAGTTTCAGCTCGGTGTTACGGGAGGTGATAACCAGTTTACCGCTGGAGTTCACAACCGACTTCGCATTGCTCAGACGGATGCTACCTTTGTTTTTCACCTGGATGCTGGATTCAGCAGCCGCACGAGATGCCGCACCACCGATGTGGAACGTACGCATCGTCAGCTGTGTACCCGGCTCACCGATGGACTGTGCCGCGATAACGCCGATAGCTTCACCTTTGTTGATGATGTGGCCACGCGCCAGGTCACGACCGTAGCAGTGCGCACATACACCAAAGTCGGTGTCACAGGATACAACGGAACGCACTTTAACGGCGTCAACAGAGTTCTCTTCCAGCAGGTCACACCACTGTTCGTGCAGCAGCGTGTTGCGCGGAACCAGAATATCTGCGGTGCCCGGCTTCAGTACGTCTTCAGCAGTCACGCGACCCAGTACGCGATCGCGCAGCGGCTCTTTAACGTCGCCACCCTCGATAACCGGAGTCATCAGGATACCTTCGTGAGTGCCGCAGTCGTCTTCAGTCACCACCAGATCCTGCGCAACGTCAACCAGACGACGAGTCAGGTAACCGGAGTTCGCTGTTTTCAGTGCGGTATCCGCCAGACCTTTACGCGCACCGTGAGTGGAGATGAAGTACTGGAGTACGTTCAGACCTTCACGGAAGTTCGCGGTGATTGGCGTTTCGATGATGGAGCCATCTGGCTTCGCCATCAGACCACGCATACCAGCAAGCTGACGAATCTGTGCCGCAGAACCACGCGCACCGGAGTCGGCCATCATGTAGATGCTGTTGAAGGAAACCTGCTGCTCTTCCTGACCGTCACGGTTAATCACGGTTTCGGTCTGTAGGTTGTCCATCATCGCCTTGGATACACGATCGTTCGCCGCAGCCCAGATATCGATAACTTTGTTATAGCGTTCGCCCGCTGTTACCAGACCAGACTGGAACTGTTCCTGGATCTCAGCAACTTCGGCTTCCGCTTCGGAGATGATCTCGTGTTTCTTCTCCGGGATAACCATATCGTCGATACCAACGGATGCACCTGAACGCGCTGCATAAGCAAAGCCGGTGTACATCGTCTGGTCCGCAAAAATAACGGTCGGTTTCAGGCCCAGAATACGGTAGCAGGTGTTCAGCATTTTAGAGATGGCTTTCTTACCCAGCGCCTGGTTGACGATGGAGAAAGGCAGACCTTTCGGTACGATCATCCACAGAATGGCACGGCCGATGGTCGTGTCTTTCAGGCTGGTTTTCGCCACGAATTCGCCGTTAGCATCTTTTTCGTATTCGGTGATACGCACTTTAACGCGCGCATGCAGAGAGGCCAGGCCAGCGCGATAAATACGCTCAGCTTCTTTCGGGCCAGTCAGCACCATGCCTTCGCCTTTGGCGTTAACACAGTCACGGGTCATGTAGTACAGACCCAATACAACGTCCTGAGACGGAACGATGATAGGTTCGCCGTTCGCCGGGGACAGGATGTTGTTGGTAGACATCATCAGCGCACGCGCTTCCAACTGGGCTTCCAGCGTCAGCGGTACGTGAACAGCCATCTGGTCACCATCGAAGTCGGCGTTATATGCCGCACAAACCAGCGGGTGCAGCTGGATAGCTTTACCTTCGATCAGTACCGGTTCAAATGCCTGGATACCCAAACGGTGCAGTGTTGGCGCACGGTTCAGCAGTACCGGGTGTTCACGGATAACTTCGTCCAGGATATCCCAAACGACAGCTTCTTCACGCTCAACCATTTTCTTCGCGGCTTTGATGGTGGTGGCGAGGCCACGCAGTTCCAGCTTGCCGTAGATGAACGGTTTGAACAGCTCCAGCGCCATTTTCTTCGGCAGACCGCACTGATGCAGACGCAGGTATGGACCTACGGTAATAACAGAACGACCGGAGTAGTCAACACGCTTACCGAGCAGGTTCTGACGGAAACGACCCTGTTTACCTTTGATCATGTCGGCCAAAGATTTCAGAGGACGTTTGTTAGAACCGGTGATCGCACGACCGCGACGACCGTTATCCAGCAGGGCGTCAACCGCTTCCTGCAACATACGTTTTTCGTTACGTACGATGATGTCCGGCGCAGCCAGATCCAGCAGACGTTTCAGACGGTTGTTACGGTTGATCACGCGACGATACAGATCGTTCAGATCCGACGTTGCGAAACGACCACCATCCAGCGGAACCAGCGGACGCAGATCTGGCGGCAGAACCGGCAGAACGGTCAGGATCATCCACTCTGGTTTGTTACCAGACTGAACGAACGCTTCCAGCAGTTTGATACGCTTGGTCAGCTTTTTACGCTTGGTTTCGGAGTTGGTTTCGTTCAGCTCTTCGCGCAGAGTTTCACACTCTTGCTCCAGATCCATACTCTTCAGCAGGGCCTGAATAGCTTCCGCACCCATCTTCGCGTCGAATTCGTCACCGAACTCTTCCAGCGCGTCCAGATACTGTTCTTCAGTCAGGATCTGCTGGCGTTCCAGGTTAGTCATACCGCCTTCGATAACCACATAGGATTCGAAGTACAGCACGCGTTCGATATCGCGCAGCGGCATATCGAGCAGCAGGCCGATACGAGACGGCAGAGATTTCAGGAACCAGATGTGAGCAGTCGGGGACGCCAGCTCGATGTGGCCCATACGCTCACGGCGTACTTTAGTTTGGGTCACTTCAACGCCGCACTTCTCACAGATCACACCACGGTGTTTCAGGCGCTTGTACTTACCGCACAGGCACTCGTAATCTTTTACCGGCCCGAAGATACGGGCGCAGAAAAGGCCGTCACGCTCAGGCTTGAACGTACGGTAGTTGATGGTTTCCGGCTTTTTAACTTCACCGAAAGACCATGAACGGATCATGTCTGGCGAAGCCAGAGCAATTTTGATCGCATCAAACTCTTCGGTTTTAGTTTGCGCTTTCAGAAACTTTAATAAGTCTTTCACGGATTTGCTCCCGTCGGAGTTAGCACATTCCGCTGCCGGGTATTACCCCGGAAGCAGTGACCTGTTTGAGCGAGAATTACTCGTCTTCCAGTTCGATGTTGATACCCAGCGAACGAATCTCTTTCAACAATACGTTGAAGGATTCCGGCATGCCCGGTTCCATCTGATGGTTGCCGTCCACGATGTTCTTATACATCTTAGTACGGCCATTCACGTCATCAGACTTAACGGTGAGCATTTCCTGCAAGGTGTATGCTGCGCCGTATGCTTCCAGCGCCCACACTTCCATCTCCCCGAAGCGCTGACCACCGAACTGCGCCTTACCACCCAGCGGCTGCTGAGTAACCAGGCTGTAGGAACCGGTGGAACGAGCGTGCATTTTGTCGTCGACCAGGTGGTTCAGTTTCAGCATGTACATGTAACCTACGGTTACCGAACGCTCGAACTGTTCACCGGTACGGCCGTCAAACAGCGTGATCTGGCCGGAAGTCGGCAGGTCACCCAGTTTCAGCAGCTCTTTAATTTCCGCTTCTTTCGCACCGTCGAACACCGGCGTTGCGATCGGCATACCTTTGCGCAGGTTTTCAGCCAGACGCAGAACTTCTTCATCGCTGAAGGTATTCAGGTCAACTTTCTGACGAACGTCAGCGCCCAGATCGTACGCACGCTGGATGAATTCGCGCAGTTTCGCGACTTCCTGCTGCTGTTTCAGCATGGCGTTGATCTTATCGCCGATACCTTTCGCAGCCATACCCAGGTGGGTTTCCAGAATCTGACCGATGTTCATACGAGACGGTACGCCCAGCGGGTTCAGTACGATGTCTACCGGCGTGCCGTTTTCATCGTAAGGCATATCTTCGATCGGGTTGATCTTAGAAATTACACCCTTGTTACCGTGACGACCTGCCATCTTGTCACCAGGCTGGATACGGCGTTTAACCGCCAGATATACCTTAACAATCTTCAGCACGCCCGGTGCCAGATCGTCGCCCTGAGTGATTTTGCGGCGTTTCGCTTCGAGTTTTTTCTCGAACTCGTGTTTCAGTTCGTCGTACTGCTCAGCCAGTTGCTCCAGCTGATTTTGTTTCTCTTCGTCGGTCAGGCCCAGTTCCAGCCAGCGATCGCGCGGCAGTTTGTCGAGCTTCTCAGCTTCAACGCCACCGGAAACCAGCACAGCGTGGATACGGCTAAACAGGCCAGCTTCGAGGATCTGCAATTCTTCAGACAGGTCTTTCTTCGCCTGCTTCAGCTGCATCTCTTCGATTTCCAGCGCACGTTTGTCTTTTTCTACGCCATCGCGAGTAAAGACCTGAACGTCGATAACCGTACCGGAAACACCGTTTGGTACGCGCAGAGAAGAGTCTTTAACGTCAGACGCTTTCTCACCGAAGATCGCACGCAGCAGTTTCTCTTCTGGCGTCAGTTGGGTTTCACCTTTCGGCGTTACCTTACCAACCAGAATGTCGCCGCCGGTCACTTCCGCACCGATGTAAACGATACCGGATTCATCCAGTTTAGAGAGCGCAGCTTCACCCACGTTCGGGATATCAGCGGTGATCTCTTCCGGCCCCAGCTTGGTGTCACGGGACACACAGGCCAGTTCCTGAATGTGGATGGTGGTGAAACGGTCTTCCTGGACAACACGCTCGGAAACGAGGATGGAGTCTTCGAAGTTGTAGCCGTTCCACGGCATGAACGCTACGCGCATGTTCTGGCCCAGCGCCAGTTCACCGAGATCGGTGGACGGACCGTCAGCCAGCACGTCGCCGCGCTCAACCGGCTCACCCAGAGAAACACACGGCATCTGGTTGATACAGGTGTTCTGGTTAGAGCGGGTGTATTTGGTCAGGTTGTAGATGTCGATGCCTGCTTCGCCCGGGTACATCTCGTCTTCGTTAACTTTGATAACGATACGGGACGCATCCACGTACTGAACAGTACCGCCACGTTTAGCAACCGCAGTTACACCGGAGTCAACGGCAACAGCACGTTCCATACCGGTACCAACCAGCGGCTTATCAGCGCGCAGAGTCGGAACCGCCTGACGTTGCATGTTCGCACCCATCAATGCACGGTTGGCGTCATCGTGTTCCAGGAACGGGATCAGGGACGCACCGACGGAAACCACCTGCTGAGTGGAAACGTCCATGTAGTCGACCTGGTCGCGGCTGAACAAGCTGGATTCGCCTTTGCTACGGCAGGTAACCAGATCTTCTACAAAGTGGCCTTCGTCATCCAGGTTGGAGTTCGCCTGAGCGATAACGTAGTTACCTTCTTCGATAGCAGACAGGTAATGAATTTCGTCAGTCACAACGCCGTCGGTGACTTTACGATACGGCGTCTCGAGGAAACCGTATTCGTTAGTCTGTGCGTACACGGACAGGGAGTTGATCAGACCGATGTTCGGACCTTCAGGCGTTTCGATAGGACATACGCGACCGTAGTGGGTCGGGTGTACGTCTCGAACTTCGAAGCCTGCGCGTTCACGGGTCAGACCGCCTGGGCCGAGTGCGGAGATACGACGTTTGTGCGTAATCTCAGACAGCGGGTTGTTCTGGTCCATAAACTGAGACAGCTGGCTGGAGCCGAAGAACTCTTTCACTGCCGCAGAAATCGGTTTGGCGTTGATCATGTCCTGAGGCATCAGGGTATCCAGATCGCCCAGAGACAGACGCTCTTTCACCGCACGCTCAACACGCACCAGGCCAACGCGGAATTGGTTTTCCGCCATTTCGCCTACGGAACGGATACGACGGTTGCCGAGGTGGTCGATATCATCGACTTCGCCTTTACCGTTACGGATATCAATGAGCTTCTTCATCACGTCAATGATGTCGTCTTTGCTCAGGATACCGGAACCTTCAATTTCATCGCGCAGCAGAGAACGGTTGAACTTCATACGACCAACCGCAGACAGGTCATAGCGGTCTTCGGAGAAGAACAGGTTCTCAAACAGGCTTTCAGCCGCTTCACGAGTCGGCGGCTCACCCGGGCGCATCATGCGGTAGATTTCTACCAGCGCGCTCAGACGATCGTTGGTCGGGTCGATGCGTACCGTTTCAGAAATGTACGGGCCGTGATCCAGATCGTTGGTGAACAGCGTTTCGATACGCTTGTGGCCAGACTGGCTCAACTTCGCCAGCAGATCCAGGCTCAGCTCCATGTTCGCTGCGCAGATCAGCTCGCCAGTTGATTCGTCAACATAGTCTTTAGACGCCACTTTACCCGCGATGTACTCAACCGGAACTTCGATATGTTTGATATCGTCTTTTTCCAGCTGGCGAATGTGGCGCGCAGTAATGCGACGACCTTTTTCGACGTACACTTTGCCGTTGGCTTCGATGTCAAAGGAGGCGGTTTCACCACGCAGGCGTTCCGGCACCAGTTCCATCTGCAACTTGTTGTCGCGGATCTCGAAGATCACTTTCTCAAAGAACAGGTCCAGGATCTGTTCAGTGGTGTATTGCAGTGCACGCAGAATGATGGTCGCAGGCAGTTTACGACGACGGTCGATACGGACAAACAGGTTGTCTTTCGGATCGAACTCAAAGTCCAGCCATGAACCACGGTAAGGAATGATGCGCGCGTTATACAGTACTTTACCGGAAGAGTGAGTTTTACCTTTATCGCTGTCGAAGAAGACACCCGGGCTACGATGCAGCTGGGAAACGATAACACGCTCAGTACCGTTGATAACGAAAGTACCGTTGTCGGTCATGAGCGGAATTTCGCCCATGTAGACTTCTTGTTCTTTAATGTCTTTTACGGTGCCTTCCGGCGCTTCGCGCTCGTAGATCACCAGACGCAGTTTTACGCGCAGCGGTGCGGAATAGGTCACGCCACGGATCTGACATTCCTGAACGTCAAACACCGGTTCGCCAAGGCGGTAGCTGACGTATTGCAGCTCGGAATTACCGCTGTAGCTCTGAATCGGGAACACGGAACGGAATGCAGCTTCCAGACCGTACTGCCCTTCAGGATCTTGCTCGATAAACTTCTGAAACGAGTCAAGCTGGATAGAAAGGAGATAAGGTACATCCAGAACTTGTGGACGTTTACCAAAATCCTTACGAATACGTTTTTTCTCGGTATAGGAGTAAACCATAGGGTTCCTCAGCTCGCTGACAAGTCGACCCATCTGTCCTGCGGAGGGACAGTTTGTGCAACACTATTTTGTTGACCGGAAAATGGAATACTTTCCGCAATGC
Source organism: Citrobacter sp. CK202 (assembly GCF_030333225.1). NCBI lineage: Bacteria > Pseudomonadati > Pseudomonadota > Gammaproteobacteria > Enterobacterales > Enterobacteriaceae > Citrobacter > Citrobacter sp. CK202. The sequence continues at coordinate 4,976 of NZ_JAOWGI010000017.1, read as the reverse complement.
CTGTTGCTATCACGCTTAAACCATTTCATTGCGATTTACACAGAACGGGCGTTCTGTCGCAGTATATTAAGTCGTCGATAGAAACAAGCATTGTCAGGACAACCAGTAGTCAAACAGTGTGAAACGCTACTGGCGCCTTACAGCGCAAAAAGGCTGGTGACTAAAAAGTCACCAGCCATCAGCCTAATTTCTTAGGCTGCAACCGGAAGGGTTGGCTTATTTAACTTCAACTTCAGCGCCAGCTTCTTCCAGAGATTTTTTCAGAGCTTCAGCGTCATCTTTGCTCACGCCTTCTTTCAGAGCGGCCGGAGCAGATTCTACCAGGTCTTTAGCTTCTTTCAGACCCAGGCCAGTTGCGCCACGTACTGCTTTGATAACAGCAACTTTGTTAGCGCCAGCAGCTTTCAGAATTACGTCGAATTCAGTTTTTTCTTCAGCAGCTTCAACCGGGCCAGCAGCTACAGCTACAGCAGCAGCAGCGGAAACACCGAATTTTTCTTCCATTGCAGAGATCAGTTCTACAACGTCCATTACGGACATAGCGGATACTGCTTCAATGATTTGATCTTTAGTGATAGACATTTAAATTGTTCCTGAATATCAGAATAAGTTTATACGTAAGCGGATGCGTTACAAAGATAACTGCGATTAAGCAGCTTCTTTCGCATCGCGTACAGCAGCCAGAGTACGAACCAGTTTGCCAGCCGAAGCTTCTTTCATGGTTGCCATCAGGCGTGCAATTGCTTCTTCGTAGGTCGGCAGAGTTGCCAGGCGGTCGATCTGAGACGCCGGGATCAGCTCACCTTCAAAGGCAGCGGCTTTGACCTCAAATTTTGCATTCGCTTTCGCGAACTCTTTGAACAGACGAGCAGCAGCGCCCGGGTGTTCCATAGAGTATGCAATCAGGGTCGGACCAACAAACGTGTCTTTCAGGCACTCGAACGGAGTACCTTCAACGACGCGGCGCAGCAGGGTGTTACGAACAACACGCATGTAAACGCCAGCTTCACGACCTGCTTTACGCAGTTCAGTCATTTTATCTACAGTTACGCCACGGGAATCCGCAACTACTGCAGACAGCGCGCCTTTGGCTACTTCGCTGACTTCAGCAACAATCGCTTGTTTGTCTTGAAGATTTAAAGCCATTAGCTTTGCTCCTGGATGTTTGCCAGAGCTCATGCTCTGGAACTCACTTCACTCTCCTCAACGAGGAGAGCGTCTTAATACGGTGAGCAGAAACAAGCCAGAGTATAAAAAATAATCTTAGCGTTCTGTCACCGTCTACGCAGGGCATTAAGTTTCTTACGAAACACCTGCGGTCTTCGACGGAGGCCTGGATAGGCCAGGCTCCAACGAACAAATCTTGTCTATGACTTCGCCCTTTGAACCGTAGCCGCGTTAGCTGCTACAATTCAAATGACTCGCATAGAGTTCTGTTTATTTCAACAGAAACGTGGGGGTAAGATTGTAGACAAAATCACCGCCCACGTAAAGGCGAATATTAGTTCGCCACAGTCGCAGTCAGACCGGACTGATCAACGGCAACACCAGCACCCATGGTGGTGGAGATGCTAACTTTCTTGATGTACACGCCTTTCGCCTGAGTCGGTTTTGCTTTTTTCAGCGCAACCAGCAGAGCTTCCAGGTTTTCTTTCAGTTTGTCAGCGTCAAAATCCACTTTACCGATGGTGGTGTGGATGATGCCGTTTTTGTCGTTACGGTAACGAACCTGACCAGCTTTAGCGTTCTTAACCGCTTCAGCAACGTTAGGCGTTACAGTACCCACTTTCGGGTTCGGCATCAGGCCACGCGGACCCAGAACCTGGCCCAGCTGGCCAACAACGCGCATTGCATCCGGGGAAGCAATAACAACGTCAAAGTTCATTTCGCCTTTCTTGATCTGTTCAGCCAGATCTTCCATACCTACCAGTTCAGCGCCAGCAGCTTTAGCAGCTTCAGCGTTTGCACCCTGGGTAAATACGGCTACGCGAACGGAACGGCCAGTACCGTGCGGCAGTACAGTTGCGCCACGTACGTTCTGGTCAGATTTACGCGCGTCGATGCCGAGGTTAACGGCAACGTCTACGCTTTCTACGAACTTAGCAGTGGCCAGTTCTTTCAGCAGAGAGATAGCTTCGTTGATGTCGTACTGTTTGGTCGCATCAACTTTCTCACGGATCACACGCATGCGCTTGGTCAGTTTAGCCATTTCTTAGTCCTCCACTACCAGGCCCATGGAACGTGCAGTACCTTCGATGGAGCGAGTCATCGCTTCAATGTCGGCACCAGTCATGTCGGCAGCTTTGGTCTGCGCGATTTCCTGCAGCTGAGCGCGGGAAATTTTACCTACTTTGTCTTTGTTCGGCTTGCCGGAACCAGACTTAATACCAGCCGCTTTCTTCAGCAGAACTGCTGCCGGAGGCGTTTTGGTAATGAAGGTGAAAGAACGGTCAGCGTAAACGGTGATAACAACCGGAATCGGCAGACCTTTTTCGATGGAATCAGTTTTTGCGTTGAACGCTTTGCAGAATTCCATGATGTTTACGCCCTGCTGACCCAGAGCCGGACCTACTGGCGGACTCGGGTTAGCCATACCAGCTGCAACTTGCAGCTTGACGTAGGCTTGTACTTTCTTAGCCATTGCAATTTCCTCGTTTGGGTATAACGCCTGAAAACAGGCTCCCCGTGATATAAAAAATCGTTTTACGGGCCAGGCCCATAAAAACAAAAGGCGCGAAATTGTATTCCAATCTCGCGCCTTGTGCAACGATTAAATCGCCGCTTTTTTGATCGCTGCTTAGGCTTTCTCAACCTGGGCAAAGTCCAGTTCTACCGGGGTCGCACGACCAAAGATAGAAACAGACACCTTCAGGCGGGACTTCTCGTAGTCCACTTCTTCAACAACGCCGTTAAAGTCAGCAAACGGACCGTCGTTAACACGAACCATTTCACCCGGTTCAAACAGCGTTTTCGGACGCGGTTTATCACCGACCTGTTGCAGGCGGTTCATGATCGCATCAACTTCTTTGTCGCTGATTGGCGCCGGACGGTCAGATGTACCGCCGATGAAGCCCATCACACGCGGAACACTGCGCACCAGGTGCCAGCTTGCGTCGTTCATCACCATCTGAACCAGGACGTAGCCCGGGAAGAATTTGCGCTCGCTTTTGCGACGCTGGCCGCCACGGATTTCGACCACTTCTTCGGTCGGCACCATGACTTCACCAAACAACTCTTCCATATTGTGTAATTTGATATGCTCACGCAGCGATGTTGCTACGCGGCCTTCAAAACCGGAAAACGCCTGAACGACGTACCAGCGCTTTTTAGGAGCTTCAGACATCTCAGAACCTCAGGCCAGTGATAAAGGATACCAGGCGAACCAGAATACCATCCAGTCCCCACAGGATCAGTGACATTACTGCGGTAACCGCAGCCACAATCAGCGTGGTGTGCAATGTTTCCTGGCGAGTCGGCCAAATGACCTTACGGACTTCGGTACGCGCTTCACGGGCAAAAGCAACGGTTGCTTTACCTTTTGTCGTCAACAGCGCGACACCACCCGCTGCAGCAATCAGAATTACTACGGCCAGCGCACGCAGCGGCAGCATCATGTCGCGATAGAGGTAGTTGCCCACAATAGCCACAAGCAGCAATGCGACAACAACGACCCACTTCATCGCTTCCAGGCCGCGCCCGCTTCCTTGAGCTTCGGTATTCGCACTCATAAACCAACCTGTCAGAAGTATTCTACAAACATTTTCACCCCGCGTATGCGAGGCAATCCAAACCGAAATGCTCTGTGTTGCGTTTCGGACTAAACGCCCTCAGCAGAGCCTGTCTCAGCAATGATTATGACAAAAAAAATCACTGATGAGCCAGGTTCTGATGTGAAAGCGTGCAAAAAGGGCATCAAATGATGCCCTTTTATTGCGCATTGCGTCAAATGTTATCAGCGATTAGCCGAGAACTTTAGCAACCACGCCTGCGCCAACAGTACGGCCGCCTTCACGGATTGCGAAACGCAGACCGTCGTCCATCGCGATCGGGTGGATCAGGGTAACAACCATTTTGATGTTGTCGCCCGGCATTACCATCTCTACGCCTTCCGGCAGTTCGATGGTGCCAGTCACGTCAGTTGTACGGAAGTAGAACTGCGGACGGTAGCCTTTGAAGAACGGAGTATGACGGCCGCCTTCGTCTTTGGACAGGATATAAACTTCAGATTCGAACTTGGTGTGCGGCTTGATGGAACCCGGCTTAGCCAGTACCTGACCACGTTCGATTTCTTCACGTTTGATACCACGCAGCAGAACACCTACGTTCTCACCAGCACGGCCTTCGTCCAGCAGTTTGCGGAACATTTCAACGCCAGTACAGGTAGACTTCGCAGTCTCTTTGATACCAACGATTTCAACTTCTTCGCCCACTTTGATGATACCGCGCTCTACACGACCGGTAACAACGGTACCACGACCGGAGATGGAGAATACGTCTTCGATCGGCAGCAGGAACGGCTTGTCAATCGCACGCTCTGGTTCCGGGATGTAGGAATCCAGGTAGCCAGCCAGTTCGATGATTTTCGCTTCCCACTCAGCTTCGCCTTCCAGCGCTTTCAGAGCAGAACCACGAACGATCGGCGTGTCGTCGCCCGGGAAATCGTACTGAGACAGCAGTTCACGCACTTCCATCTCAACCAGTTCCAGCAGCTCTTCGTCATCAACCATGTCGCATTTGTTCAGGAACACGATGATGTACGGAACACCTACCTGACGACCCAGCAGGATGTGCTCACGGGTCTGCGGCATCGGGCCGTCAGTCGCAGCAACAACCAGGATCGCGCCGTCCATCTGCGCAGCACCGGTGATCATGTTTTTAACATAGTCGGCGTGGCCCGGGCAGTCTACGTGCGCGTAGTGGCGAGTCGGGGTGTCGTATTCAACGTGAGAAGTGTTGATGGTGATACCACGAGCTTT
>NZ_JAOWGI010000016.1:52720-84607 GCF_030333225.1 Citrobacter sp. CK202 | reverse complement strand
TTGTTCCGTGTCAGTGGAGGCGCATTATAGGGAGTTATTCCGGCCTGACAAGGGGAAATTTAAAATTATTTTCCGACTGCGTGTTTTTTATTCTTTACGTTTATTTTGCCAACGATTTGTTGGTTAATTGGGCGATGTCGCGGGCAAAATTCGCCACTTGTTCCCAGTCGGTATAGACCACTTCTTTACTCGTATCCGTTTCACCGCCAGACATCTTCATAATGAGTTTAATCATCAGACGGTCATACCAGCGGTAACGAGGGTAACGAAGCGCGCCAGCAATAACGGCGCAAAGATCGGGTCGCCACTGCGAACTCATCAGAAACTTGCGCGCGTAGCTGTTGGTCTGCGGTGTGCGCTTTTCAGGTTTACGCGCGACCAGGTTAACGGAATAAAACGCACTCGGCATCGCGTTCAGGCGCGTAGCGTGCTTCTTCACAAACTCCTGGAAAGCGGCATGGTAATGACCATAACGAATAGAGGCGCCAATCACCACGCGATCGTAACTTTGCCAGTCCAGCTCTTCAGTACGATGGAGATTAATCACATCCGCCCAGATCCCCAACTCCTTTAATTCCGAGGCCAGATAAGAAGCTATCTCGCGCGTTTGTCCGTCCCGGGTAGAAAAAAGAATCAATGTTTTCACGTGTTACTCCATTATTCACGCCAGAAGGTAGGGGTAAAAAGTACCAGCAAAGTAAAGACTTCAAGACGACCAAATAACATATTGGCGATCAGAATCCATTTCGCAACAGGGTTCATGCTGGCAAAGTTGTCCGCAACCACACCTAACCCTGGCCCCAGGTTGTTAAGGGTCGCCACAACGGAGGCAAACGCGGAAAAGTCATCCACGCCAGTCGCGATAATGGCTAGCATACTGACAATAAAGACTAAGGCATAAGCAGAAAAGAATCCCCATACCGCTTCGAGGATACGTTCCGGCAGCGCACGGTGCCCCAGTTTTATACTGTAAACCGCATTCGGATGGACCAGACGCTTCAGTTCACGGTTCCCCTGTTTGAACAGCAGCAAGATGCGGATCACCTTCAGCCCGCCGCCCGTTGACCCCGCACAGCCGCCGATAAACGCAGAGCATAACAGCAGCACCGGCAGAAAGAGCGGCCAGCGGGCGATGCTGTCGGTGGTAAACCCGGCGGTTGTCGCCATTGATACGACCTGAAAGAACGCCTGGTTGAGCGTGGTCAGCGCCGAGTTATAGATATCGTGGAACCACAGCACCAGCGTACAGATCACCACCAGCGTCAACTGAACGCCAATGAACATGCGAAATTCAGGGTCACGCCAGTAAACTTTCAGGCTGCGCCCGCTTAATAAAGAGAAGTGCAGACCGTAGTTACAGCCAGAGATCAGCAAGAAGATAGCCATGATGCTGTTAATGGTCGGGCTATCGAAATAACCGACGCTGGCATCGTGCGTAGAGAAACCGCCAATGGCGATAGTAGAAAAACTGTGCCCAATGGCGTCAAACGCGGGCATTCCGGCGAACCATAGCGCCAGCGCGCAGGCCACCGTCAGTAACACATAAATCAGCCATAGCGTCTTTGCCGTTTCCGCAATACGCGGGCGCATTTTATTGTCTTTCAGCGGCCCCGGCATTTCTGCGCGGTAGAGCTGCATCCCCCCGACGCCGAGGATAGGGAGAATCGCCACCGCCAGCACAATGATCCCCATCCCGCCAAACCATTGCAGCATCTGGCGGTAAAAGAGAATCGCGTGCGGTAAAGAGTCCAGCCCCACCAGCGTCGTCGCGCCCGTTGTCGTTAAGCCGGAGAATGATTCAAAAAAAGCATCGGTAATAGTGAGGTTCGGGCTTTCAGAGAAGATAAACGGCAACGCCCCCACGCTTCCCAGTACGGTCCAGAACAGCACCACAATGAGAAACCCTTCGCGGGATTTAAGCTCGCCTTTCTCCCGGCGGTTGGGCCACCACAGCAGAGAGCCGATCACCAGTGCGACAAAGAATGTCTGCGTGAATGCCCGCCCCGCCCCATCACGGTAGATCAACGCAACCAGTCCAGGGAGGATCATTGTTCCCGAAAATAAAATGACCAACAGTCCAACGATTCGGGTAATGGCGCGAAAATGCATCTCTGCCGCTTCCTTTGTTCTTCAAAATGAGGTGGGATTATTCTTCAATCGCTAACAATTGCAATGAACCACGGCTAAAATCCGCCAGCCTTGCTGAAAATTCATCCACATTCGCATAAGGAAGCGCCACCCTGAGCCGAACGAATGCCTGATAATCGCTGGTAACGATTTGACCGGCAAACTGCCCTAATAATGCTTCTATTCCGGCCAGTTGGCCGTACTCACACTGCAAAGTATATTCGGTTAACGGCGTCTTGCGCTGCGTCGTTAACTGACGCAACGCCTGATTCACGCCGCCGCCGTAGGCTTTTACCAGCCCACCGGTGCCGAGCAGAATACCGCCATAGTAACGCACCACGACAGCGGTGATCTCGCCAACGCCGCTGCCCATTAGCTGGGCAAGCATCGGTTTGCCCGCCGTTCCCGCCGGTTCGCCATCATCAGAAAATCCCAGCTGTTGTGAATCATCCGGCGCGCCCGCCACCCATGCCACGCAATGATGACGCGCATCTGGATGCGCCGCTCTGACAGCATCAACAAAGGCTTTCGCCGCTTCAACGCCGTCCGTGTGGGCGAGCAGCGTAATGAAGCGGCTTTTTTTGATCTCTTCCTCGACAGTGACCGGCGCCGCAGGGATTAACCAGCTGTCCATCACGCCAGTTTCAAATCCCGCGTCATATTTTCAACACCGTTTTCGTGAATCACCACGTTGTCTTCAATACGAATGCCGCCGAACGGTTTCAGCGCTTCAATTTTCTGCCAGTTGAAGTGCTTGCTGAATTGCCCCTCGCGCCACGGCGCCAACAGCGATTCGATAAAGTAGATCCCCGGCTCAATGGTCAACACCATGCGCGGTTGCAGCACGCGGGTGCAGCGCAGATAAGGGTATTTCGACGGCGCGGCCAGATGCGTCCCGGTATCGTCCTGCATAAAGCCTGCAACATCATGAACCTGAAGACCCAGTTGATGACCAATACCGTGCGGCATAAACGGCCCGGTGAGATTGTTCTCGACCATCGCTTCTTCGCTGATATCGGTGACAATCTGATGCTTACGCAGCAATTTCGCGATGCGTTGATGGAACTGAATGTGATAATCCACGTAGCTGACGCCCGCTTTCATGGTCGCAATCAGCGCCAGCTGTTCGTCATTCACATCTTTGATTAACTGAGCGTAATCGGTGTCATTGTTTGCCGCCCAGGTACGCGTCAGGTCTGCGGCGTAACCGTTATATTCCGCCCCGGCATCCAGCAGGAAGCTGCGCATTTCAGACGGCGCGCGATGATCCAGTTTGGTGTAATGAAGAACCGAAGCGTGCTCGTTGAGCGCCACGATATTGCTATAAGGCACATCGGTGTCACGGTGGCCGGTCGCGGTCAGGTAAGCCAGGTTAATGTCGAACTCGCTCATACCGGAACGGAACGCTTCTTCTGCCGCGCGATGGCCGTTCACCGCCGTTTTCTGCGCTTCACGCATACAGGCCAGTTCGTAATCCGTTTTGTACGCACGGTAGTAATGCAGGTAATCGATCACCCCTTTCGGGTTGATGTTGCTGGCGGCGATATCCAGTTGCAGCGCACGCTCCGGCACCGGACCGATGTAACCGATATTACCGCGCGCGGCAGGGAGCTGGCTGCCAATACCGTCGGCTTTCGGCAGGGCAATCACCTCTACCTCTTCGGTCCAGAACGACGTGGGCAGCGGCTCAACGTTGTGCCAGTAATCCACCGGCAGGTAGAACCACAGTTTGGGTTTATTCACGCCATCGACCAGCAACCAGCAATTTGGAACCTGTGTGACCGGTACCCAGGCTTTAAACTGCGGGTTAACTTTAAACGGATAGGGATGGTCGTCGAGGAAGACGTTGATAAGCTCGCCGGAGTGAATAAGTAGCGCATCCAGCTTAAAACGCGCCAGTGCGTCACGCGTCCGTTCTTGTAAGGTAACGATATGATTTTTATAGAGTGCGGCCAGTGATTCCATTTTCTACCCTTCTGTTTTTTTGACCTCGAGTCTCCGCATCTTAGCACATCGCTCCGGGAGAGCGTGATTTCTGCCGAGCGTGATCGCATCGGCATTTTTTTAATCTCTCATTTGCATTTTTTTAACACAAAATACACACTCGCTTCATCTGGTATGACCAGATCACCTTGCGGATTCAGGAGACTGACATGCTTTACAAAGGCGACACCCTGTACCTCGACTGGCTGGAAGATGGCATCGCCGAACTGGTGTTCGATGCCCCAGGATCGGTCAATAAACTCGACACTGCGACCGTCGCCAGCCTCGGCCAGGCGCTGGACGTGCTGGAAAAGCAAACAGATTTAAAAGGGCTGCTGCTGCGCTCTAACAAAGCAGCCTTTATTGTCGGTGCTGATATCACCGAATTCCTTTCGCTGTTCCTTGTTCCTGAAGAACAGTTAAGCCAGTGGCTGCACTTTGCCAATAGCGTCTTTAATCGCCTCGAAGATTTACCGGTGCCAACGCTTTCCGCCATCAACGGCTATGCGCTGGGCGGCGGCTGCGAGTGCGTACTGGCAACCGATTATCGTCTGGTGACGCCGGATCTGCGCATTGGCCTGCCAGAAACGAAGCTGGGCATCATGCCGGGCTTTGGCGGTTCTGTCCGTATGCCGCGTATGCTGGGCGCTGACAGCGCGCTGGAAATTATTGCTGCCGGGAAAGACATCGGCGCTGAGCAGGCGCTGAAAATCGGCCTGGTCGACGGTATCGTGAAACAGGAAAAACTGCTTGATGGCGCAATAGCGGTATTACGTCAGGCGATTGACGGCTCACTGGACTGGAAAGCTAAACGCCAGCCGAAGCTGGAACCGTTGAAGCTCAGTAAAATTGAAGCGGCGATGAGCTTTACCATCGCCAAAGGCATGGTGGCGCAGACGGCCGGGAAGCATTACCCCGCCCCGATGACCGCCGTGAAAACGATCGAAGCCGCCGCACGCTTTGGCCGTGAAGAAGCCCTGAATCTGGAAAATAAAAGCTTTGTCCCGCTGGCGCATACCAATGAAGCCCGCGCGCTGGTCGGTATCTTCCTCAACGATCAGTTCGTGAAAGGTAAAGCGAAAAAGCTGACCAAAGACGTTGAAACACCGAAGCAGGCAGCCGTACTGGGCGCAGGTATTATGGGCGGCGGCATCGCTTACCAGTCAGCCTGGAAAGGCGTGCCAGTGATCATGAAAGATATCAACGACAAATCCCTGATGCTGGGCATGACCGAAGCGGCGAAACTACTGAATAAGCAGCTGGAACGCGGCAGGATCGACGGCCTGAAACTGGCGGGCGTGATTTCAACGATTCACCCAACGCTGAACTACGCCGGTTTTGATCGCGTTGATGTGGTGGTCGAAGCGGTAGTGGAAAACCCGAAAGTGAAGAAAGCGGTACTGGCGGAGACCGAAGACAACGTCCGCCCGGATACCGTGCTGGCGTCAAATACGTCCACCATTCCAATTAGTGAACTGGCAAGCGCGCTGAAGCGCCCGGAAAACTTCTGCGGCATGCACTTCTTTAACCCGGTACACCGGATGCCGCTGGTTGAAATCATCCGCGGTGAGAAAAGCTCGGATGAAACCATCGCTAAAGTCGTCGCCTGGGCCAGCAAAATGGGCAAAACGCCGATTGTGGTCAACGACTGCCCCGGCTTCTTTGTTAACCGCGTACTGTTCCCGTATTTCGCCGGTTTCAGCCAGCTACTGCGCGACGGCGCCGATTTCCGCAAAGTCGACAAAGTGATGGAGAAACAGTTTGGCTGGCCGATGGGCCCGGCTTATCTGCTGGATGTGGTCGGGATTGATACCGCGCATCATGCGCAGGCAGTCATGGCGGCCGGTTTCCCACAGCGTATGCAGAAAGATTATCGTGATGCCATCGACGCGCTGTTTGACGCCAGCCACTATGGTCAGAAAAACGGTCTGGGATTCTGGCGCTATAAAGAAGACAGCAAAGGCAAGCCGAAGAAAGAAGAAGATGCGGCCGTGGACAGCCTGCTGGCAGAGGTCAGCCAGCCGAAGCGCGACTTCAGCGACGAAGAGATTATCGCCCGCATGATGATTCCGATGGTCAACGAAGTGGTGCGCTGTCTGGAAGAAGGCATCATCGCCAGTCCGGCAGAAGCGGATATGGCGCTGGTTTACGGTCTGGGCTTCCCTCCGTTCCACGGCGGCGCGTTCCGCTGGCTGGATACGCTCGGCAGCGCAAAATATCTCGATATGGCGCAGCAGTATCAGCACCTCGGCCCACTCTATGAAGTGCCGGAAGGTCTGCGTAACAAAGCGCGCCATAACGAACCGTACTATCCCCCGGTTGAGCCAGCCCGCCCGGTTGGCGACCTGAAAACGGCTTAAGGAGTCACAATGGAACAGGTTGTCATTGTCGATGCAATTCGCACCCCGATGGGCCGTTCAAAGGGCGGCGCATTTCGTAACGTGCGGGCAGAAGATCTCTCCGCACACTTAATGCGCAGTCTGCTGGCGCGTAATCCCGCGCTGGAAGCAACCGCTATCGACGACATTTACTGGGGCTGCGTGCAACAAACGCTGGAGCAGGGTTTTAACATCGCCCGCAACGCCGCGCTACTGGCTGAAATCCCCCACTCCGTTCCGGCGGTCACCGTTAACCGTCTGTGTGGTTCCTCCATGCAGGCGCTGCACGATGCCGCACGGATGATCATGACCGGTGACGCGCAGACGTGCCTGATTGGCGGCGTGGAGCATATGGGCCATGTACCAATGAGTCATGGCGTCGATTTCCATCCCGGCCTGAGCCGCAACGTAGCCAAAGCCGCCGGGATGATGGGGCTGACGGCAGAAATGCTTTCCCGTATGCACGGCATCAGCCGTGAAATGCAGGATGCGTTTGCCGCACGTTCACACGCCCGCGCCTGGGCAGCCACGCAGTCCGGCGCGTTTAAAAACGAGATCATCCCGACCGGCGGTCATGACGCCGACGGCGTGCTGAAGCAGTTTAGCTACGACGAAGTCATCCGCCCGGAGACCACCGTCGAAGCGCTGTCGACTCTGCGCCCCGCGTTTGATCCGGTCAGCGGCACCGTGACCGCAGGCACTTCTTCCGCCCTCTCCGATGGCGCAGCCGCCATGCTGGTAATGAGCGAAAGCCGTGCGCGTGAACTGGGTCTGCAACCACGCGCCCGCATTCGTTCAATGGCGGTTGTCGGTTGCGATCCCTCGATTATGGGTTACGGCCCGGTTCCGGCGTCAAAACTGGCGCTGAAAAAAGCAGGGCTTGCCGCCAGCGATATTGATTTGTTTGAAATGAACGAAGCGTTCGCCGCGCAGATCCTGCCGTGTATAAAAGATCTGGGACTGATGGAGCAGATTGACGAGAAGATCAACCTCAACGGCGGCGCGATCGCACTGGGCCACCCGCTGGGTTGTTCCGGGGCGCGCATCAGCACCACGCTGTTGAATCTGATGGAGCGCAAAGACGCCCAGTTTGGCCTGGCGACGATGTGTATCGGATTAGGTCAGGGTATCGCGACAGTATTTGAGCGAGTTCAATCATAGAGCGTTATTTATTGCAGGCCGGGCAAGCGAAGCGCCCCCGGCGACCATGCCGGATGACGACGCTCAGGCGTCTTATCCGGCCTACAACGCAAATGCCACTCTATAACAATTTAGTTGCCGTTCTTCCCGCCTGTCAGGGGCGGGTTTTTTTATTGCTTAGATAAAGGCAAACGCATCGCCAAACAGGCGATCTTCCCGCGCGTTACGCTCATTGCAGAACAGGTCACGAGCGATTTTCGCCATCTCAAAACGACCGGCAATGTAGATGTCATGCCCCGCCAGCGTACCGTGATCCTGCAATACCGCAGTTAATACCGTGCCCGTGCGGCCACGCCAGCCTTCTTCCGGTTGCTCTACCACCGGCTCAACGCGCAGATTCGGGTGCTGAACCGAAAGCGCCTCCAGCTCAGCGAGATCGTAAAGATGCTTCTCTTCACGTCCGCCCCAGTAGATCGTCACGTCGCGATTCGGATTACGCGCAAGCGCCGTCAGCAAAATTGAACGGACATAGGAGAAACCCGTTCCCCCCGCAATCAGAATCAGCGGGCGCTCTTCATCATCACGCAGCCAGGCTTCGCCATGCGGAATATCGACGACAATTTCTCTGTCTTTCAGAATGCGATCCATCACCGCCATCGCATACAGATTAAGCTCCGAAGCGCCAATGTGCAGCTCAATGAATCCGTGCTCATCCGGCGTGGAGGCCATAGAGAACGGACGCTTATCCCGCTCATCCATTACGACCATCAGATACTGACCAGCGCGAAAGGAAAACGCCGCGTCTGGCACTAAACGAACGCGATATACGGTATCGGTGATAGCTTCTACCGAGGTCACTTTACAGCTTAAGGTTGTCATGCGCTCCCTCTGTCGGGTCTATAGGGCAAAACGATCGCGCCTCAGGCGCCTTTACCGTCGTTAAAGATGGCCAACTCATCCCAAATCGCGTCAATACGCGCAGTCACTTCAGGATCTTTCTTGATAGGACGCCCCCACTCACGTTGGGTTTCGCCCGGCCATTTGTTTGTGGCATCCAGTCCCATTTTTGAACCTAGCCCGGAGATCGGCGAGGCAAAATCCAGATAATCAATGGGGGTGTTTTCTACCAGCACCGTATCCCGCGCCGGGTCCATACGGGTGGTGATCGCCCAAATCACATCATTCCAGTCGCGTGCGTTGACGTCGTCATCGCAGACGATAACAAATTTGGTATACATAAACTGGCGTAAAAATGACCAAACACCCATCATGACGCGTTTCGCATGGCCCGCGTACTGCTTTTTCATCGTTACAACGGCCAGTCGATAAGAACACCCTTCCGGCGGAAGATAGAAATCAACAATTTCCGGGAACTGCTTTTGCAAAATCGGGACGAAGACTTCATTCAACGCCACACCGAGCACAGCAGGTTCATCAGGCGGTCGGCCGGTATAAGTCGAGTGATAAATGGCGTCTTCACGCTGCGTAATGTGCGTAACGGTGAAAACCGGGAAGTTATCCACTTCATTGTAATAACCGGTGTGGTCGCCATACGGCCCTTCCGCCGCCATTTCGCCCGGTTCAATATAACCTTCCAGGACGATTTCCGCACTTGCAGGTACTTCAAGATCGCTGGAGAGACATTTAACCACTTCCGTCTTTGTGCCACGCAGCAGCCCTGCAAACGCGTATTCCGACAGTGTATCCGGTACGGGAGTCACTGCGCCGAGAATGGTGGCCGGATCGGCGCCCAGCGCCACGGCAATCGGGAAACGCTCACCAGGATGCGCCGCGCACCACTCCTGGAAATCCAGCGCGCCGCCACGATGCGACAACCAACGCATGATCAACTTGTTTTTGCCGATCAGTTGCTGACGGTAGATCCCCAGATTTTGCCGCTCTTTGTGAGGGCCGCGCGTCACGGTCAGCCCCCAGGTAATAAGCGGCGCGGCATCTTCCGGCCAGCAGGTCATGATGGGAATACGCTGTAAATCAACGTCGTCGCCAGAGAACACTTTCTGCTGGCACGGCGCGCCGCGTAGCCGTTTGGTCGGCATGTTCAGCACTTGCTTAAACTGCGGCAGCTTATCAAACAGGTCGCGGAACCCTTTCGGCGGCTCCGGCTCTTTCAGAAACGCCAGCAGCTTGCCGACTTCGCGCAAAGCGGTGACATCTTCCTGGCCCATGCCCATTGCGACGCGTCTGGGCGTGCCAAACAGGTTGCACAGCACCGGCATCGCATAGCCTTTGGGATTTTCAAACAACAGAGCAGGCCCGCCCGCACGCAGCGTACGGTCAGCAATTTCAGTCATTTCCAGATGGGGATCTACCGCAAGCGTAATGCGTTTGAGTTCACCCTGCTGTTCCAGCAGCGTCAGGAAGTCGCGTAAGTCGTGATATTTCATGGCGTCAGTTGTGGCCTCTTTGTAAGCGCCTCATTATACGGCGTTCATCATCGTGATGCTGTATTTTTGTTAAATTAGCGTGAACTCTGACGGTACAGGGGAACCCAGGGGTTATCTACCCAATGAATTTCAGGTTGCGGCGAGGTAGCCAACAAAGAAGCAGCCTGAAATACAACGGGTATAATTAACTTAGCGCATGGCTTTTGTTATGCTTGCGCCCCGGACAAGCGGATAAGAGTTATTATGCAATCCTGGTATTTACTGTACTGCAAGCGTGGGCAACTTCAGCGTGCCCAGGAACACCTCGAAAGACAGGCGGTAAATTGCCTGACGCCGATGATCACGCTGGAAAAAATGGTGCGCGGCAAACGTACCGCCGTTAGCGAACCGCTCTTTCCTAACTATCTGTTTGTTGAATTCGACCCGGAAGTGATTCATACCACCACGATCAACGCCACGCGCGGCGTCAGCCACTTCGTGCGGTTTGGCGCGCACCCTGCCACCGTTCCGTCCAACGTGATTCATCAGCTTTCTGTCTACAAACCGGAAGGCGTTGTTGATCCCGAAACGCCCTACCCGGGAGACAGCGTGATTATCACTGAAGGCGCATTTGAAGGTCTGAAGGCGATTTTTACCGAACCGGATGGCGAAGCGCGCTCCATGCTGCTGCTTAACCTGCTGAATAAAGAGGTGAAGCAGAGCGTGAAAAACACCGCGTTTCGTAAAGTTTAAGCGCGCTTTAGAAGGCAATCCCAAACAGCGTTTTGACATTGGCATCCGTTGTGGCCGCCAGCCATTGCGGGTCTTCCCCGCGCCAGTGGGCAACGCGCGCAAGAATGTGCGCCAGATACGCCGGTTCGTTACGCCGCGAAGCCGGTTTAGGCGTGAGATCGCGCGGCAACAGGTAGGGGGCGTCGGTCTCAATCAACAGTTTTTCCGCAGGAATGAAGGGCAGCAACTCACGCAATTCAAGACCGCGACGTTCATCGCAGACCCAACCCGTGATACCGATATAAAGCCCTCTGTCTATGCACTCCTGCATCTCCTCACGCGTACCGGTAAAGCAATGCAACACCGCGCCCGGGAGTTTATCCAGCCACGGCTCAAGCAGCGCCAGAAAACGCGCATGCGCATCCCGACAATGCATAAAAACGGGCATTTGCAACTCAGCGGCAATGCGCAACTGCGCCTGGAATGCGCGTTCCTGTTCTTGCGGCGTGGAAAAATTACGATTGAAGTCCAGACCACATTCGCCAATCGCCACCACGTCCGGCTGGCTCGCCAGAGCGACGATCGCATCTTCAGTTTCTGATTGCCACTGGCTGCTGTCATGCGGATGTACGCCAGCCGTCGACCAGCAGCAGGCATAACGCTGCGCCAGTTTTTGCGCCTGCTGGCTTTCGTGCAGATTGGTTCCGGTCAGAAGCATACCCGACACCCCGGCAGCCAGCGTGCGCGTCACCACGTCATCGCGATCTTTCGCAAATTGCGAACTGGTTAAATTAACGCCGATATCAAACATGCTTCCTCCCATATAACAACCGCCCTGACGGGCGGTTGCGTTTATTCTTCAGTTTTCCCGGCCTGCTCAGTCTCGGCCTCGTCATCTTCTTCTCGTGGACGTCGTTTACCGACATAGAAGCGAGAGAAGAACACGCCAACCTCAAACAGGCAGTACATCGGTATCGCCAGCAATGTTTGTGAGAATACATCTGGCGGCGTCAGCAGCATCCCCACGACAAACGCGCCAACCACGACGTAAGGACGCTTCTTACGCAAGTCCTCAGGGGTAGTTACCCCCATCCAGCAGAGCAGGACAATCGCGACGGGCACCTCGAAAGAGACGCCGAATGCCATAAATAACGCCATCACAAAGCTGAGGTAACTGGCGATATCGGTAGAAACCTGTACGCCCTGCGGCGCGGTATTGGCAAGGAAACCAAACGCGAGCGGGAAGACCACAAAGTAGGCGAACGCCATGCCGATATAGAACAACAGCGAGCTGGACACCAGCAGCGGCACGACAAGACGACGTTCATGCTTATACAGCGCAGGGGCAATAAACGCCCATACCTGGTACAAAATCACGGGCGCAGACAGGATCAGCGACACCATGAAAGTCAGTTTGATAGGGGTGAAAAACGGCGAGGCCACGTCGGTGGCGATCATCGTCGCACCCTGCGGCATCTGTTCGATCAGCGGCGCGGCAACCATGTGATAAATGTCATTGGCGAAATAGACCAACGCCAGAAAAATCACAATAACCGCAATAATGCAGTTCAACAGACGCTTACGCAGTTCAATCAGATGCGTAATAAGAGGTTGGGTATCATCTACAGCCATGTTTACGATTTATCACTCGACGAGGGGGAGGATTCGACAACAGTCGCGGCGGATTTCTTTTCTGCGTCCATCTCGTTTACGGAAGCGGCTTCCGTCTGTTCAGGCTGCCCGGCATTAGCCGTTTCCGGTGTTTGCTCAGGAGAATTGGCCTGGGTTTCAGCGGCGGCAGGTGTAACCCCTTCATGCTGCGCTTCGTTATCCTTCACCACCGGATTATGGATGGTATGCGCTTCATCGCTCGCTTTTTCAGGATCGTTGGCGCTGTAGGAACGCTTCATCGACTCCGCGGCCTGACGAAGTTCATCCATCGAGGCTTTCAGTTCTGGAGTCAGGTTCTGGAGGCTCGCTTTTTCGACCTTCTTCAGACTGTCCTGAAACTCCTGGAGCTTCAGCTCCTGGGTCAGTTCATTCTGCACCGTGGTCGCAAGGGATCGCAACGCGCGTACCCAGCCCGCTACCGTTTTTACCGCTACCGGCAATCGTTGAGGCCCCAGAACGATGAGGCCGATCACGAATACCAACAGCAGTTCGCTAAAACCGATGTCAAACACGAATTATACCTGCTCTTTATCGTGACTTTTGGCGTCTTCTTTCTTCGCTTCGCCTTGCGCTTCACCTTGCTTATCAGCGATAGATTTAGCGGTAAAATCAGCGTCCTGACTGGTTTTATCCTGCTTCGCATCATCATCGCTCATCGCTTTTTTGAAGCCTTTAATGGACGCGCCAAGATCGGAACCGATGGAGCCGAGCTTTTTGGTGCCAAATAGCAGTACAACGATGACGGCAATGATCAACAACTGCCAAATACTGATACCACCCATACGAGTTCCTCTGTGATAGATGATGAATTATTAAGGTCGCATTATACACGACTTGCCTTGAGCGATGAAAAAATCAGCGAGTTTTACGCCAGCCAATCAGCCAGGCGACCAGGCCTCCGGCCATTAACCAGCAAGGCATCAGCCCCCATTCCGGGCGGCTGACAAGCAGGAATGTCCCACTTAACAACAACGTCGCGCCAATGCCCAGTAAATAGCGGGATTGTCCCTGACGCACATGATTCTCCTGAAGCTCGCGCGCAATCTTATCAACACTGTGCTGTAAATATTTGCCCTGGCGCAAACTGTCATACACCAGTTCAGGTATTTCTGGCATTTTTTCGACCCAGAACGGCGCTTTTTCCTTAAGTGCTCTGGTGAGCGCAGGAATGCCAACCTGATCTTTAATCCAGGATTCAAGAAACGGCTTCGCCGTTTTCCACAGATCCAACTGTGGATAGAGCTGGCGTCCAACCCCTTCAACATACAGCAATGTCTTTTGTAACAATACCAGCTGTGGCTGGACTTCCATGTTAAATCGACGCGCCGTATTGAAAAGGTTTAATAAAACGTGACCAAACGAGATTTCCGCCAGCGGTTTTTCGAAAATAGGCTCGCACACGGTGCGGATAGCAAACTCAAACTCTTCAACATTGGTATCCGGTGGCACCCACCCTGAATCCACATGCAGTTCCGCTACTTTGCGGTAGTCACGGTTAAAAAACGCGATGAAATTCTCCGCCAGATAGCGTTTATCCTCTTTGTTCAGCGACCCCACAATGCCGCAATCAATCCCAATGTATTTCGGATTTTCAGGATGCTCATAGCTGACGAAGATATTGCCAGGGTGCATATCCGCATGGAAAAAACTGTCGCGGAACACCTGGGTAAAGAAGACCTGTACGCCACGCTCAGCCAGCAGCTTCATGTTGGTGCCGTTCTTTTCCAGCGTCGCCACATCCGAAACGGGAATGCCGTAAATCCGCTCCATGACCATCATGTCCTGACTACAGTAGTCGGAATAGACTTCGGGAACATACAGCATGGGGCTGTTTTCGAAATTACGCCGTAGCTGGATGGCGTTTGCCGATTCACGCAGCAAATTCAGCTCATCGATCAGCGTTTTTTCATACTCGCGAACGACTTCGGTCGGGCGAAGGCGTCGTCCATCCGGCAGCAGGCGCGGCACCCAACGGGCAAGACGGTAGATCAGTTTTAAATCGGCTTTAATAACCGGCAGAATATCCGGGCGGATAACCTTAATCACCACCTCTTTACCGTTCGACTTCAGCCGCGCGGTATGTACCTGGGCAATCGACGCAGAGGCTAATGGCTGGATGTCAAAGTCATCAAACCACTCTTCAACAGGCAGGCCACCCATTGCTTCTTCAATTTGTGCTTTCGCCAGCGCGCCATCAAAAGGGGCGACTTTATCCTGCAATAGCGCAAGCTGATCGGCAATCTGAGGCGGGAAAAGGTCACGACGGGTGGAAAGCATTTGACCAAATTTGATCCACACCGGCCCCAGCTCCTGCAAAGCCAGCCTTAATCGTTCACCCAGCGGTTTGTCTTTATGCCGGTTCGGCATCCAGAATAATGAGTAACGCCATAACCGAAGCGGCAGCGTGATACGCATTTTGGGGATCAGCTCATCAAGGCCGTAACTTAAAAAGGTGCGAATGATGAAATAAAGGCGCCGTACTTCACCTGGCGTCATTTGGCCTCCAGTTTTTCCAGCCGTTTAGTCAGCGCGTCTACTGCACGCTCAACGGCTGCCGTTTCTTCTGCAAACCATGCCACTTCCAGCGGCCCAGGCGCCATACGCCACTCTTCAGTCATCGCCTCAGCGATATAACGCTGCTGACGCTGAATGTTATGACGTAAAAACTTAGCGCCGCCACGCAGGACTTTGCTGATCCCTTCCGCCGCGATATCGCCGGTATAAGGCGCTAAAAGCTCTGCGGGATCGAATTCCGCCAGATCGGCCAGCGCCACAAAATTCTGTACCACCTGAATATCGCCCTGAACCTCCAGCTCGCCGCTGCGAATAAGCGCGGTAAGCCGCTGGCGATCGCGCAATTCAGGCAACACGCTGGCATGCGTGATAACCGTGCAATCAGCCTCGCCTTCCCATGCCCCCAGCACATCGACCTGGCGTTCACTGAACACCAATACGAGCGGCGTCGAAAATCCTTTGAGCTCTACACGCAGCACCTTGTCCTGCAAACGCGCTCTGGCGGATTTCAGCGCCGGTGAACGGTACAGAAAGGTATTGAGCAGATTTTCGATTCCTGCGGTCACGAAGGGTGTAAAAGGCATCCCTGGTCTCCTGTCAGAACTTATAGCCACGATGCAGCGCAACAACGCCCGCCGTCAGGTTGTAGTAATCGACGCTTTCAAACCCGGCGTCCTGCATCATCGCTTTTAAGGTGTCCTGATCCGGATGCATACGGATAGATTCCGCCAGATAGCGGTAACTGTCCGCATCATTCGCCACGACTGAGCCAATACGCGGCAAAATGTGGAATGAATATGCGTCATACGCTTTGCTCAGCGGCTCGATAATTGGTTTAGAAAACTCAAGCACCAGCAAACGCCCGCCCGGTTTCAGTACACGGTACATGGAGCGCAGCGCTTTCTCTTTTTCCGTCACATTACGCAGACCAAACGAAATGGTGATGCAATCGAATGTGTTATCCGGGAAAGGTAGCGCTTCGGCGTTGGCCTGCACGTACTTAACATTGCCAATCACGCCAATGTTACGTAGCTTCTCGCGGCCCATTTTGAGCATCGAGTCATTGATATCCGCCAGGATAACGTTGCCGGTTTCGCCAACCAGACGCGAGAATTTGGCTGTCAGGTCGCCTGTACCGCCCGCCAGGTCAAGAACAGTCTGACCACGACGTACGCCGCTACAGTCGATGGTGAAGCGCTTCCACAAGCGGTGAATGCCAAATGACATCAAGTCATTCATGACATCGTACTTTGACGCCACAGAATGAAAAACGTGGGCCACCATGTCAGCTTTCTGCTCTTTAGCGACGGTCTGAAAGCCAAAGTGCGTCGTTTCTTGTGAATCTTCCACCATCTCAGTGCCTGCTCATCAATAAAATGTTCGAGAAGTGTAACAGATTGGGCCAATTTGCCCTACCCTTCAACCGGGCTCCGCTACCCCGAAGGAACTAGTGCGATTGCTGATTTACCCGCTCATCGTCAGCACAAGGCGTATCCTGCTGATCTTCAGGAACCGCGCGTAAACGATACTCTTCATCCTGCGAGGTCGCACGTTCAACCAGATCTGGATTTATCTCGCGTTTGATTTCCACCCCCAGTTCACGAAAAGCCTCCGCCTGCGCCAGCACATTTCCACGCCCTGAGGAGAGTTTTTTCATGGCTTGCCGGTAGTTGTCCTGCGCTTTGTCCAGACTCTGGCCGATGGACGACATGTCATCGATAAATAAGCGCATCTTGTCGTAGAGTTTGCTGGCTCTGTCTGCGATGTGCTGCGCGTTGCGGCTTTGATGCTCATAGCGCCATAAGTTGGCAATCGTACGCAACGCCACCAGCAACGTCGTCGGGCTGACCAGCATAATATTATTTTTAAGCGCTTCGGTAATCAGTTCGGGCTGTCTGTCCAGCGCCAGTAAAAACGCAGGCTCGACAGGAATGAACATCAGCACATAGTCGAGCGTGCGTAACCCCGGCAACTGCTGGTAATCCTTGCGCCCCAGCAAGCGAATATGGTTACGTACTGACGCGATGTGCTCCTGCAACGCGCTTTCGCGCGTGTACTCATCTTCAGCGTTAAAATAGCGCTCATAGGCAACCAGCGTCATTTTGGCGTCGATGACGACATCCTTCCCTTGCGGCAGACGCACAATGACATCCGGCTGCATACGCGAGCGGGCGTCATTTTCAATACTCACCTGGGTTTCATACTCATAACCTTCACGCAGACCCGAGGCTTCAAGCACGCGCGTCAGCACCACTTCTCCCCAGTTACCCTGGGTTTTATTATCGCCTTTCAATGCGCGCGTCAGGTTCACCGCTTCCTGCGTCATCTGCGCATTCAGCTGTTGTAGATTGCGGATCTCATGCGCCAGGGTGTGGCGTTCACGCGCCTCCTGACCAAAGCTGTCCTGCACCTGGCGACGGAAGCCATCCAGCTGTTCGCGCAGCGGCGTTAACAGGCTATTCAGACTCTGGCGGTTTTGCTCATCAACCCGGCGGTTGCTCTGCTCGAAGATGCGGTTGGCAAGGTTCTCAAACTGCTCGCTTAAGCGCTGTTCGCTGTTGATCATCTGGCGGATTTTATCTTCCGCATGCAGCTGAGTGGCCTCCAGCCGCGTGGTGACTTCACGCAGATCCGCTTCCAGCGAGGTGTTGATGTCCCGCAGATTGCGCAGTTCGTTATTGAGCAGTTCACACTCTTCGCGCCAGTGTTCGCTTAGCGCGACCTGCTGTCTTGCAGCGCTGAGCGACGCCACAATCTCTTCACGCTCCGCCAGCTGTTCGGCCTTATGCTGCGCCTGTTGATAACTGGCGATCAGCCAGCCTACCCCCACACCTGCCAGCGCCAACACGGCATACAAAATGATTGTGATATCCACCACGCCCCCTGCATCAAGGAATTACCCGCACAAAATAGAATTGTGCTGTATAAACGTCCAGTTTGAAAGGGTTTTCCTGCGAGGCGCTACGCAAAAAGAAAAGGCCGAACGCGTCGGCCTTTCGTGGGGAAGGGAAGAATTACAGCAGACGACGCGCCGCTTCCACGACAATTTTCACCGCATGGCTTTCGGTCTGTTTCATCGTTTCCGCATTCGGGATCTCTTGCTGAGTGCGGTTAACGATGACGCCCGCCACCATACCGGCACGCAGACCCTGGCTCGCGCACATGGTCAGCAGCGTGGCGGATTCCATTTCGTAGTTCATGACGCCCATCGATTGCCACTCTTCCATAGAACCTTTGAAATGACGAACGACGCGGCCAGAGAAGGTGTCGTAACGTTCCTGACCCGGATAGAAGGTGTCAGAAGAGGCGGTAACGCCAACGTGAGTGGTCGCGCCCACGGATTTCGCCGCTTCAACCAGCGCAGTCGTACATTCAAAATCGGCGACGGCCGGGAACTCCATCGGCGCAAAGTGCAGGCTCGCTCCGTCCAGACGTACAGACGCGGTTGTGACCAGCACATCGCCCACGTTGATATGCGGCTGAATAGCGCCAGTGGTGCCGATACGCAGGAAAGTACGAATACCCAGTTGCGCCAGTTCCTCTACCGCAATAGAGGTGGACGGGCCGCCAATACCGGTAGAGCAGACGATGATAGCTTTACCATCCAGCTCAGCACGCCAGGTGGTGAATTCGCGATGAGATGCCAGCTTAACCGGCTTTTCCATCAGCGCGGCGATCTTTTCCACACGCTCCGGGTCGCCAGGGACGATAGCCAGCGTAGCCCCTTGTAAATCATTTTTGGTGAGGCCGAGATGAAAAACATCAGACTTGGACATAAAAACTCCTCTGTGAATCGGGTTTGTCAGAAGAAGCAAAAAGACACTTTACCGAAGAGCTAAAAATAGTTTCGTGACACTCATCACCATGAAGTAAATAAATTGCATTGAATTACCATGAAATAGTGAGTCACATCACATAAACATATCAATACCGCGCACCATTGCACAAAAGATAGCCTGTTTCAGGCAATGTGATTTGTTGCATGCTGTCTATATTTAACATTGCGCTATTTCCTTAAGGGTACGGAGAATACCATGACAACGACACAACAATCTGGCTTTGCACCTGCTGCTTCCCCCCTTGCTACCACAACGGTTCACACCCCGGATGACGCCATTATCGCAGGCGTAACATCCATTCCTACTCAGGGTGATGAGATGCCCGCCTGGCACGCGCGGCCAAAAGTGAACGATGGCGCGTTACCCGTTGTCATTGTGGTGCAGGAGATCTTTGGCGTTCATGAACATATTCGCGACGTTTGCCGCCGCCTGGCGCTGGAAGGGTATCTGGCTATCGCACCAGAACTCTATTTCCGCGAAGGCGATCCGAATGATTTTGCCGATATCCCAACGCTGTTAAGCGGTCTGGTGGCCAAAGTACCGGACTCTCAGGTACTGGCGGATCTGGACCACGTCGCCAGTTGGGCCTCCCGCAACGGCGGCGATGTGCATCGTCTGATGATAACCGGCTTTTGCTGGGGCGGGCGTATTACCTGGCTGTATGCTGCACACAATCCACAGTTAAAAGCCGCGGTAGCATGGTATGGAAAGCTGGTCGGGGACAAAACCCTGAACTCGCCCAGACACCCGGTGGATATCGCGACCGATCTGAACGCGCCGGTTCTGGGGCTGTATGGCGGGCAGGACACTGGCATTCCCGTGGATACCGTCGAAACCATGCGGCAGGCGCTGCGCGCAGCAAACGCCAAAGCGGAGATCGTCGTTTACCCGGATGCAGGACATGCTTTTAATGCGGATTATCGTCCGAGCTATCATGAAGAGTCGGCGAAAGATGGCTGGCAAAGAATGCTTGAGTGGTTTGCGCAGTACGGCGGGAAGAAATAAACGTTAATTGCCCGGTGGCGGCTACGCCTTACCGGGCCTACAACAGTTGCGATTTCCTGTAACCCGGGTAAGCGCTAGCGCTTCCCGAGCAGCGAATTATGCCTGACGCAGATTCTGCGCGGCTTTGACCATGTTCGCCAGCGCGGCGCGGGTTTCCGGCCAGCCGCGGGTTTTCAGGCCGCAGTCCGGGTTCACCCACAGACGTTCCGCCGGAATACGCTGAGCGGCTTTATTCAGCAGGGCTTCAATCCACTCGACGCTCGGTACGTTCGGCGAGTGAATGTCGTAGACGCCCGGCCCGATTTCGTTCGGGTATTCAAATTCTTCAAACGATTCCAGCAGCTCCATATCAGAACGCGACGTTTCAATGGTAATCACGTCCGCATCCAGCGCCGCGATAGAATCCATGATGTCATTGAACTCGCAGTAACACATGTGGGTATGGATCTGGGTATCATCCTTCGCCACCGCAGCGTTGATGCGGAAGGCTTCCACACCCCATTGCAGGTAAGCATCCCAGTCGCTGCGACGCAGCGGCAGCCCTTCACGCAGTGCCGGTTCATCAATCTGAATGATGCCGATTCCCGCCGCTTCCAGATCGGCAACCTCATCACGCAGCGCCAGCGCAATCTGTTTAGCGATGGTTTCACGGCTCACATCTTCACGCGGGAATGACCAGCAGAGGATCGTCACCGGGCCGGTCAGCATCCCTTTCACCGGTTTATCAGTCAGGGACTGCGCGTATTTCGCCCACTCCACGGTGATCGGTTCCGGGCGGCTGACATCGCCAATGACGACCGGCGGTTTCACGCAGCGGGAGCCATAGCTCTGCACCCAGCCATTCTGGGTGAAAACAAAACCATCCAGATGCTCACCGAAGTACTCCACCATGTCGTTACGCTCGGCTTCACCGTGTACCAGTACGTCTAAACCTAAACGCTCCTGCTCAACGATCGCCTGTTTGATGTGTTCAGCGATGCCGGTACGGTAGTGATTTGCATCAAGGTTGCCCTTTTTGAAGTCCAGACGCAGGCCGCGGATTTCCGTCGTCTGCGGGAATGAGCCGATCGTGGTGGTCGGCCATGACGGCAGGTTAAAACGGTTACGCTGCGCCTGGGCACGTTCGGCATAAGGGCTGGCACGCTGGCTGTCCTGGGCGGTAATCGCCGCCAGACGTTTCTCCACCGCCGCGTTGTGCACGCGGGTGGAGTGGCGACGAGCCTGAATCGGCGCGCTCCACGCTTCAAGTTTTACCGTGTCGCCGCTGTTCAGCGCATCGCGCAGCAGCGCCAGCTCACCGCATTTTTGCAGCGCGAAAGCAAACCAGCTTTTCACTTCCGCATCCAGACGGGTTTCGACGCTCAGGTCGATCGGGCTGTGCAGCAGAGAGCAGGACGAGGCCACCCACAGGTCGCGTTTGCCGACAATGTCCTTAATTTGCGCATATTTTTCCGTAAGATCGGCGCGCCAGACGTTGCGACCGTTAACCAGACCCGCAGACAGCAGCCAGTCAGACGGCAAACGCTTGTGCAGTTCGGCAACGTCATCTTTACCGTGTACCAGATCAACGTGCAGACCCTGCACCGGCAGCGCGGCGATGGTATCCAGATTCGGCGTAACGCCTTCAAAATAGGTCGTCAGCAGCAGCTTCACCTGGCCTTGCAGCGCATCATACGCAGGCTTGTAAGCATCCAGCCATTCCTGCGGCAGTTCCAGCACCAGCGCAGGTTCATCAATCTGTACCCATTCAACGCCGCGTTTCGCCAGCTCGGTCAGTACCTGTTTGTAGACCGGCAGAATGTCGTTCAGCAAGCTCAGACGGTCGAACGACTCACCTTTCACTTTACCCAGCCACAGGTAGGTTACCGGCCCCAACAGTACCGGTTTCACCTTGTGACCCAGCGCCAGCGCTTCGTCCACTTCATCCAGAAGCTGAGTCCAGGTCAGTTTAAACTGCTGGCCCTTCACAAACTCCGGCACCATATAGTGATAGTTGGTGTTAAACCATTTGGTCATTTCCGCCGCCGCAGCCGGTTCACCGGTCGGCGCGCGACCGCGGCCAATGCGGAACAGAGTGTCGATATCCACCGAGCCGTCGCTGTTCTGATGACGAGCCGGTACATTGCCCAGCAACAGGCTGGTGGTCAGAACATGGTCGTACCAGGCGAAATCGCCCACCGGCAGCAGGTCGATGCCCGCCTGCTTTTGTTGATCCCAGTGGCGCGCACGCAGTTCACGTCCGGTTGCCAGCAGGTCTTCACGGGTGGCGTTGCCCGCCCAGTAGCTCTCTTGCGCTTTTTTTAACTCACGACGCAGGCCAACGCGAGGAAAACCGAGGGTGTGATTGCGGATTGTCATGTTTATTCCTCTCTTATTTCATTGAATCTGAATAAAAAACTCTAAATAGTTCGGCTTGCAGGAAGGCGGCAACGATGCGCATCCCCAGGAGCTTACTGAAGTAAGTGACTGGGGTAAGCGAGGAAGCCAACGCATCTGCAAGTCGAAATATGACGAGTTTTAGACGTCCAGATGTTTACACATCTATAATTGGCAGGTACTGTATATTCCTCAAGCGCAATTTACTCATGCCGAAGTGAAGGACTTTCATGATCGAGATTAAACACCTGAAAACGCTCCAGGCGTTGCGGAATAGCGGTTCGCTGGCGGCTGCGGCGGCTACGCTGCACCAGACCCAATCCGCCTTGTCTCACCAGTTCAGCGATCTGGAACAGCGCCTTGGCTTCCGGTTATTTGTCCGTAAGAGTCAGCCGCTGCGTTTTACGCCACAGGGGGAAATTCTCCTGCAACTGGCAAACCAGGTACTGCCGCAGATTAGCCGCGCCCTACAGGCCTGTAACGAACCACAGCAGACCCGATTACGCATTGCGATTGAATGCCATAGCTGTATTCAGTGGCTGACCCCGGCGCTGGAAAACTTCCACGCCAGGTGGCCGCAGGTTGAGATGGATTTCAAATCCGGCGTGACGTTTGATCCCCAGCCCGCGCTGCAACAGGGGGAGCTGGATCTGGTGATGACATCAGACATCCTGCCGCGCAGCGGGCTGCACTATTCGCCGATGTTCGATTTTGAAGTACGACTGGTGCTGGCGCCCGATCATCCGCTGGCCAGTAAGGCGCAGATTACGCCGGAAGATTTAGCCAGCGAGACGCTGTTGATCTATCCGGTACAGCGCAGCCGACTGGATGTCTGGCGGCATTTCCTGCAACCCGCCGGCATCAGCCCGTCACTGAAAAACGTGGATAACACCCTACTGCTGATTCAGATGGTCGCCGCCAGAATGGGCATTGCCGCCCTGCCGCACTGGGTAGTGGAGAGTTTCGAACGCCAGGGGCTGGTCGTCACCAAAACCCTGGGCGACGGTTTATGGAGCCGCCTCTACGCTGCGGTGCGCGATGGCGAGCAGCGTCAGGCGGTGACTGAAGCGTTTATTCGCTCGGCGCGGAACCACGCATGCGACCATCTGCCGTTTGTACGGAGCGCGGAGCGACCCACTTCCGATGTACCCACAGGGAAGCCAGTATCACAAGCGCGCCTGTAATAAAACTCGGCCAGTGGGGCTGTTGATGCCAGATCGCCAGATTAACCAACAGTCCCGCAGGCACATGCATATTGTTCATGATGCCTAACGTACCGGCATCCACCTGGGTCGCGCCATAGTTCCACATGAAGTAGCCGATGCCCGACGCCGCCACGCCCAGGAAGATCAGAATGCTCCACTGTAGCGTCGTTTCCGGCATATTCTGCGCGTTCCCCAGCATAGACCAGGCGACAACGGCCACCAGAAACGCCCCAACGTAAAACCAGGCGAACGCGTTATGTTGCGGCATAGGCCGGGTTTCCATCAGACGCTTGTAGCCCACCATCCCGATGGCAAAACTGATATTGGAAAGCTGTACCAGCAGTAACCCCGTCCAGAAATGATCGGTAACCTGGTCGTAACGAATAATCCCAGCGCCGATGACCGCCAGCAACGCGCTGAAGGCATAACCCCAGCGCAGGCGACGCTTGCTCATCAAATCATAAATCAGCGTGATATAAAGCGGCGTGAGGACGGTAAACAGCAGCAGTTCGGAGACCGTCAGATAGAGATAGGCGCGGAAACTCAGCATATACATAATGCCAAGCTGCATCGCTCCCACCAGCATATACAGGCCAATGGTTTTTACGCTATGCCCACGGGTACGCAGAAACGGGAGAAACACCAGCGCTGCCAGCCCAACACGCACCAGCACTGCAAAATAGCTATCAACATGACCCGCGAGATACTCGCCGAACAGGCTAAAGGAGAAGGCCCACAGGATAGTGGTAATGATGAGTAGCGCCACAATGGATGTCTCTTTGAATAAGGGGCACCCATTGTAGCGGAGAGTTTAGTTGACAACTGGTCAACTAAAGAGCAATCGCATTACCGCAAAAAGAGCTTACGCAGATAATGCGGTACGGCATCGTCAGCATTGATGCCAATGATTTCCAGACCCGGATGCAGATCTTTCAGGCGCTGATGGGCATTGCCCATAATGCAGCCTTTCCCCGCCATCGAGAGCATTTCCGCGTCGTTCATACCATCGCCAAACGCAATGCAATCCTGCAATTTGTAACCCATCGCTTTCGAGACGGCTTCCAGCGCATGCCCTTTCGACACGCCTCCCGCCATCACTTCCAGACAGGTCAGCGTAGAGAAACTGACGTTCACGCGATCGCCCCAACGTGCGTTAATCGCCTGCTCCAGCGGCAGTAGTTTTTCATGCGCATCGCTGGTGAAGAACACTTTGCTGACCCCTTCGGGCTCCAGCATCGCAGGTTCGAACAGCGAATAGTGAAATACCGCTTCTTTGAAAAAACGCATTTCATCCGGGCGGTGGCGGTTCATAAACCACTCGTCATCGCGATAGACGTTAGTCACGATATCCGGGCTTGCATTCACTACGCCAAACAGATCGCTGGCGATGTCGCGGTCAAGGTTGTGGGTGAACACCAGGTTCCCGTCGGTGTCATGCACGCGCGCGCCGTTGGAGGTAATCATGTAAGACTTAATCTCAAGATTATCGCGGATTTGCCCCACATCGACGTGGTGGCGGCCAGTCGCGAACACAAAATTCACGCCACAGGCGGTCAATAATTTCAGCGTCTCTTTCGCGTAAGGGGACAACGTGTGATCGGGAGAGAGCAGCGTACCATCTAAATCAGACGCAACAACCTGATACATAAGAAAATTAAACCTCAAGGCAAAGCGGTTTCCGCTGGATGAATTAGTTATGCCTGTCGAAAAATTCGACAATGGCGTTAAGCGCGACTGAGCGCATTGCGTCCTTTTCAAAAAGGATCTCATGGTACGCGCCTTTTATGACAAGCGGTCGCTCTCCCTCCACGGGATGGCCCGCTGCGGCGCGGATTTCACAAAAACGGTCATGCGCGCGGTTATCCACCACACGCTCTTCTTCAGCCTGAACGAGTAGCACAGGGGTTGCGTCATCACCCGCCCCCGCCAGAGCCTGCTCACCGGCCAGAATACCTTCACGCACCCAGTGGTAAGTCGGCCCCCCGACGCGCAGCCGGGGTTCATCGGCATAGAAACGCAAATTGCGCCGATAGCGCTGCCGACTGTGCGTTAGCACATTCATACTAAAAGGCAGCGCTCGCCAGCGCCCGGTGCCAATGGCATACCCTTCACGGATTCGCTGATGCCCCTCGGCCCAGTCAAGAATGTGGCGCACCATCCACTCCGGTAAGCGCATCACGATACCAAACATCGGCGCGCAAAGCGCGATGGCATCACACTGGACGGCGTTGCGTTGCAGGAACAGCGTGGCAATAGCGCCCCCCATAGAGTGCGCCAGAATATAGCGTTTCCGCCACGGCCCCGATTGCACTTCCTGCTGCCAGAATGCGGTTAAGTCATCGACATAATCGTTAAAATTGACCACATGACCACGGTGCGTATCCGACAGCAAACGCCCGGAGCGCCCTTGCCCGCGGTGGTCGATGATGAGGACATCAAAACCAAGATGGAACAGGTCATACGCCAGTTCGGCATACTTTACGTAGCTTTCAATGCGACCTGGACAGATGACGATGACACGATCATTTTTCTTTGCGTGAAAGCGGACAAAGTGTACGGGAACGTCGTCCACGCCCGTGAATTCTGCTTCTTCCCGCTGACGCCAGAAATCTGTCAGTGGCCCCATAGAAAAAGCAGCGAACGCGTTTTCTCTCGTTTCCCAGTCCTTTTGCTGCTGAAACATCGGGTATCCAGCCTCGTTTACCAGGTAAAAATCGTTTTCTTTATGATGCCTGACACAATACAGCGACAGTAGGGTATTGTGGCATAAAAACAGACAATCAGGGAGTTCCTCATGACCTTCGAATGGTGGTTCGCTTATCTGCTGACATCCATTATTTTGAGCCTTTCTCCCGGCTCCGGCGCCATCAATACCATGACCACGGCAATCAGCCACGGCTATCGCGGCGCAACGGCGTCTATTGCGGGTTTACAGACCGGGCTTGGCATTCACATCGTACTGGTTGGCGTGGGCCTGGGGACGCTGTTTTCACGTTCCGTCGTCGCATTCGAAGTCCTGAAATGGGCGGGCGCCGCTTATCTGATCTGGCTGGGTATCCAGCAATGGCGTGCCGCAGGCGCTATCGATCTCAACACGCTGGCGCACACACAGTCCCGAAGCCGTCTGTTCAGGCGCGCGGTATTTGTAAACCTGACCAACCCAAAGAGCATTGTTTTCCTCGCCGCGCTATTTCCGCAGTTTATCAAGCCGCAGGAGCCGCAGCTGATGCAGTACGTCGTGCTCGGCATCACAACCATTGTCGTTGATATCATTGTGATGATCGGTTACGCGACGCTGGCGACACGTATCGCAGGCTGGATTAAAGGGCCGAAGCAAATGAAGGCGTTGAATAAGGTATTTGGTTCGCTGTTTATGCTGGTGGGTGCGCTGCTGGCGTCCGCAAGGCATGCCTGAGAAATTGCCGGATGGCGCTAACGCTTATCCGGCCTACGATAATTAACGCGAAATAATCAGGTGAATGCCGAAACCGGCAAACAACGCACCGGCAAAGCCGTCGATCCACTTCGCCAGACGCTGATAACCGCGACGCATTTTCGGTAGCGCGAACAGGCTGGCGACCACGGTAAACCAGGCCAGCGTTTCCACGATAATCAACGCGAAAATACCCCAGCGCGCGGCTACGCCGACGTTATCGCCAACGAACAGTGAAAAGACCGATCCGAAATAGATGATCGCTTTCGGGTTCGCCAGGTTCGTCAGCAAACCTTTCACAAAGCTACGACCGCTTTGCGCCAGTTCAATCTGCGGCGCAGGCGCGGCGACGTCCTGTTTTTTTAGCGCGCCACGCAACATCTGATAGCCCATCCAGCACAGGTACAAACCACCACCCACCATAATGATGGTATGCAGCCAGGCCATTTTCTCGATAATCAGATGCAGGCCGAGCAACGCAACGCCCGCCCAAACCATGACGCCGCAGGTAATACCCAGCACGCCCATCATCGCTTCCTTGCGTGAGCGGCTCACGGCGGTTTGAGAGACAAAGAAAAAGTCCGGTCCAGGACTCATTAACGCAACGATATGCACCATCGCTACGGTGAGAAATAGCATCAACATAAAAATGACTCGCGGGGGAATAGTTTACCGAGTCACCATCCTGGCACTTTTTTACCTGGCTGACTACTCTTCGTCGTCACCATCGACATGCGCGCGGATCAGCGCCATAAACTCTTTACCGAAACGCTCCAGCTTGCGCATGCCGACGCCGTTAACGCTCAGCATTTCACTCGGCGAAACCGGCATCTGTTCGGCCATTTCAATCAGCGTCGCATCGTTAAAGACGACATACGGCGGGATATTCTCTTCATCGGCAATGGCCTTACGCAATTTGCGCAGTTTGGCGAACAGTTTGCGATCGTAATTGCCGCCGAAAGATTTCTGCATCACTCGCGGCTTCAACGCGACGATACGCGGCACGGCAAGCTGCAACGGCACTTCGCCACGCAGCACCGGACGCGCCGCTTCGGTTAACTGCAACGCCGAATGTTGGGCAATATTCTGCGTAACCATACCCAGATGAATAAGCTGACGAATCACGCTGACCCAGTGCTCATGGCTCTGATCGCGACCAATGCCGTACACCGGCAATTTGTCATGAGCTAAATCGCGGATACGCTGATTGTTCGCGCCGCGCAATACTTCCACCACATAGCCCATACCAAAACGCTGATTAACGCGATAAATCGTCGACAGGGCTTTACGCGCATCCATCAGGCCGTCGTACTGTTTTGGCGGGTCGAGGCAAATATCGCAGTTGCCGCAGGGTTCCTGCCGCCCTTCGCCAAAGTAGTTCAGCAGCACCAGACGACGACAGGTCTGCGCTTCGGCAAACGCCCCCATCGCGTTCAGTTTATGCCGTTCAATATCCTGTAGCTGCCCGGCGGGTTTCTCCTCCAGACAGCGGCGCAGCCACGCCATATCAGCCGGATCGTAGAACAGCATCGCCTCTGCGGGCAGGCCGTCACGCCCGGCGCGGCCGGTTTCCTGATAGTAGGATTCAATGTTGCGGGGAATATCAAAATGCACCACAAAACGCACGTTAGGTTTGTTAATGCCCATACCAAATGCAACGGTCGCCACGACGATTTGCAGATCGTCGCGCTGGAACTTCTCCTGCACATCGGCGCGCACGTTATTTTCCAGACCGGCATGATACGCCGCCGCGCTGATGCCGCGACTTTGCAGACGTGCGGCGGTGTCCTCCACCTTCGCCCGGCTGTTACAGTAGATGATACCGGACTTGCCGCGCTGTTCCTGCACATAGCGCATCAGTTGATCGAGCGGCTTAAATTTCTCCATCAGCATGTAGCGGATGTTCGGACGGTCAAAGCTGCTGATCTGGATTAACGGATCGTTCAGCCCCAGCAGGCGAACAATATCCAGTCGGGTGGTGTCATCTGCGGTGGCGGTCAACGCCATAAACGGCAGGGAAGGAAAACGCTGGCGGAGCTGACCGAGCGCGGCGTATTCCGGGCGGAAGTCATGCCCCCACTGCGAGATACAGTGCGCTTCATCGACGGCCAGTAAGACCGGATTCCAGTGTGCCAGATGCTCAAGGAAGTTATCCAGCATCAGGCGCTCCGGCGCAATATACAGCAGGCGAACCAGCCCGGTTCGGCAACCGGCCATCACCTCATGCTGCTGTTCACGGCTCTGCGTCGAGTTCAGGCACGCCGCCGCCACGCCGTTTGCCAGCAACTGGTCGACCTGATCTTTCATCAGGGAGATAAGCGGCGAAACGACAACAGTAAGTCCGTTAAGCAGTAAGGCTGGAATCTGGTAACACAGGGATTTGCCGCCGCCGGTCGGCATGACGACCAGGCAATCACGACCCGAGACGACCGTCTCAATGATCTCTTCCTGGCCTGGGCGAAACTGTTGGTAGCCAAAGGTTTCCTGTAAAACCTGTTTAGCCCCCAATTCCAGATTCAACACTTCCGCCTGCGCCACATTAACCCCGTTTGCCTGAAATAAAAACAGGCGCTATTTTCAGCGCCTGCGAAAGAAACTGCAATGTTTTAAACACAATCATTGCGCAGATCAGAATATGTCATTCAGCATAACACCCACGCCGACACGCGTCTGATTAAAGTTATAGTCGATTAACGATTCGCCATAGCCACTGTATACCTGGGTATAGAGGCGCACATGTTTCGTCATCGGGTAACTTAACCCCACTTCTGCCCCGCCGTAACCGGTATTCCAGTTGTACTGGCCTTTAGCACTCAGCACCGCATCTCCCAGGTGATAGCCGATTTTAAGCTGATAGTAGCCCATATATTTAGTGATATCGGGGTTATCGCCGGTGCCGCCAACGACGTACCACGGTTTCACTTCCATCAGCCAGTTACCGTTTTGCGCCATCAGACGCGTATACAGGCGGTTCCAGCTCCGCGAAGTCGGATCGGAACGCCCGTTGGAGTTATGGTTATACCCCATCTCCACATCGCGCAGCGTCCAGCCTGCAAAGTGGTAATCCGTGGCAAAGCCGAGGAACAACTGCGGTTCGTAGTTAGTCTCACGAAACGGCGAGGACTCTTCGCTGTTGGACAACTGCCACCAGGATTTCTGCGTGTACGACGCCCCCAGCACCGAGTTTGGCCCAACAATCCCACGCCAGAACGGGAAGGCCAGGCTCAGCTGAAACTTCACTTCGTCTTTGCGCGCGTTTTCAGACCAGTTATAAGAGCTGATCGCTTCTTTGTTCAGATCGCTGGTATTGGTGTAGATCAGGTAGTTCGTATCATAAGGATAAAGCGTGAAGGGATTATCATGCACCTGCAACATGTTTGCGATAATACTGCCCTGTACCGCAGGCGCGTCATGAATTTCTTTCACTGTCGCTTCCTGCGCATATACAGCCAATGGCAGCATTGCTGCTGGTAATAACCAACCCAAAATCGCCCGCATCGGTCGTGTTCTCCTGAACGCAATAAGTGTTGAATGGTATAATTATCTGCCAGCCATTCTACATACTTACTTAATCCCTGTTTAGTTATCCTCTCTTAAAGTAGAAAACAACAAATAAGAAGCATAATATCAACATTTCATTAACCAACGGAGTGTCTGGATCGTATGTCTTCCGTACTTACCGCTGAGCAGGCCCTGAAACTGGTGGGCGAGATGTTTGTTTACCATATGCCTTTTAACCGGGCATTAGGACTGGAGCTGGAACGCTATGAAAAGGAGTTTGCCCAACTGGCCTTTAACAATCAGCCGATGATGGTAGGCAACTGGGCGCAAAGTATTTTACACGGCGGGGTGATCGCCTCCGCGCTGGACGTCGCCGCCGGACTGGTGTGCGTGGGCAGCACGCTGACCCGCCATGAGACCATCAGCGAAGACGAGCTACGCCAGCGCATGTCGCGTATGGGAACTATCGATCTGCGCGTTGACTACCTGCGCCCGGGCAGAGGCAACCGCTTCACCGCCACCAGCAGCCTGTTGCGCGCGGGCAATAAAGTCGCTGTGGCGCGTGTGGAACTGCACAACGAAGAACAGCTTTACATTGCCAGTGCGACCGCAACTTATATGGTGGGATAAAAACAGGTAAACTGTTGTTACATTTCTGATATGAGTTTTCCCGATGGATGCTAAGCAAACGCGGCAGGGCGTGTTACTCGCTCTTGCCGCCTATTTTATTTGGGGCATCGCACCCGCGTACTTCAAACTGATTTACTACGTGCCCGCAGACGAGATCCTGACGCACCGCGTGATCTGGTCATTTTTCTTTATGATCGCGCTGATGAGCATCAGCCGCCAGTGGTCTGGCGTTAAAACACTGCTGCAAACGCCGAAGAAAATTTTCATGCTGGCGCTGTCAGCCGTGCTGATCGGTGGAAACTGGCTGCTCTTTATCTGGGCGGTCAATAACCACCATATGCTGGAAGCCAGCCTCGGGTATTTTATTAACCCGCTGGTTAACATTCTGCTGGGAATGCTGTTCCTCGGCGAGCGCTTCCGTCGTATGCAGTGGCTGGCGGTGATTCTGGCGGCCTGCGGCGTACTGGTGCAGCTCTGGACCTTCGGCTCTCTGCCGGTCATCGCACTGGGGCTGGCGTTTAGCTTTGCGTTTTACGGCCTGGTACGTAAGAAGATTGCGGTTGAAGCACAAACGGGGATGCTGATCGAAACGCTGTGGCTATTGCCGGTCGCCGCGATTTATCTGTTTGGCATCGCGGATAGCCCAACCAGCCATATGGGGCAGAATCCGCTGTCGCTGAATCTGTTGCTGATTGCGGCAGGTATCGTCACCACGGTGCCGCTGCTGTGCTTTACCGGGGCGGCGACGCGCCTGCGCCTCTCCACGCTGGGTTTTTTCCAGTACATTGGCCCAACCTTGATGTTCCTGCTGGCCGTGACGTTCTATGGAGAAATACCGGGCGCCGATAAGATGGTGACGTTCGCCTTTATTTGGGTGGCGCTGGCGATTTTTGTGATGGATGCGATTTATACACAAAGACGCAAAGTTCGAGGATAAAAGCGTGCCGGTGGCGCGTCGCTTATCCGGCC
>NZ_JAOWGI010000016.1:0-52712 GCF_030333225.1 Citrobacter sp. CK202 | reverse complement strand
CGCGCCACCGGGCGCAATATTACAGCCAGTTCTTACGCTTGAAGTACAAATACGGCGCCAGACCCGCGAGGATCATAAAGATAATCGCGCCAGGGTAACCAAAGCTCCACTTCAGCTCCGGCATAAACTCAAAGTTCATCCCATAGCTGGACGCCACCAGCGTCGGCGGCAGGAACACCACAGATACCACCGAGAAGATCTTGATAATGCGGTTCTGCTCGATGTTGATGAAGCCCATCGCCGCCTGCATCAGGAAGTTCACCTTCTGGAACAGGGATTCGTTGTGCGGCAGCAGGGACTCGATATCGCGCAGGATCTCACGCGCCTGCTCCAGTTGCCCCCCCGGAAGACGCGCCTTGCGTACCAGGAAGTTAAGCGCGCGCTGGGTATCCATCAGACATAAGCGAACTTTCCAGCCGATATCTTCCAGCTCTGCCAGCGTGGAGAGCGCTTCGTCATATTCATCGCCCTGATGCCCTTCCATGATCACGCGGCTTAGTTCTTCCAGATCGCTGTAGATGTTTTCAATTTCATCCGCCAGCTGTTCGATTTTTGTTTCAAACAGGTCGAGCAGTAATTCATAGGCATTGCCGTCCACCATCGCCTGGTTACGGGCGCGCATACGGTACAAGCGGAAAGCGGGCAGTTCGCGTTCACGCAGCGTAAACAGGCGGCCATCGCGAATGGTGAATGCCACCGTGGAGTTACCGGCGTGGTCTTCCGCATCTTCGAAAAAGAAAAAGGAGTGGATGTGCAGCCCGTCTTCGTCTTCAAAGAAACGCGCGGATGCTTCGATGTCTTCCAGTTCAGGACGTGTCGCCAGGCTTTGGCCCAGCTCAGATTGTACGCGCAGTCGCTCGTCGTCGTCCGGTTCGACCAAATCGACCCATACGGCATCAATCAGGGTTTGTGACTCTTCGACTTCCAGCCGGGTCAGTCGATTATTTTCCAGTTGAAATGCGCTCAGCATGACCGGGACTCCCAATGCTTAAAAATATCGGACAGTTCGGGTGGGCACACAGAAACAAATTGGGTTTCAGACCATTAAACAGCCTGACTCAGCGCGACGGGAAAAAGAGAAGGTCGCTGACAACCGCTAAGGCTATCAGCAAAAAGGGATAGCCTTAGGAGTTGATCCTGAATGACAGGATAATGAGCCAGCATCTACTGGGTGTGTCCAAGGCGAATGTCCTCTTAGCGTAATCGTGCGCGCATGTTACGCCAGCAAAAATTTGACGTCAACACGCAACGAAACGCTGAAGAACAATTATTGCCCTTCAGCGTATAAGGCTAGCAGATTATTACAAAATAATGATATTTTTCTGAAAGTTACGCATTTTCGAATTGAACATAAGAAGCAACAAACCATTTAATGCCCTGCCCCTGAAACGCGATTTGCAACCGGGTATGTTCACCGCTGCCTTCCAGATTGACGATCGTGCCCTCACCGAATTTCGGGTGACGCACGCGCTGTCCCAGCTTGTACCCGGTGTCGTTTTCCGCCATCGGGGTTCCCATCCGCTGGTGACTCACCGGACGGCTGACCGTGGCACGCAGCCGCACTTCTTCCACACAGTCTTCCGGCAATTCGCCGATAAAGCGCGACGGGCGGTGGTAGACCTCTTTGCCATACAGACGGCGAGTTTCCGCATAGGTCAACGTCAGCTTCTGCATCGCGCGGGTTACGCCGACGTAGGCCAGGCGACGCTCTTCTTCAAGGCGCCCGCCTTCATCCAGCGACATCTGGCTGGGGAACATCCCCTCTTCCATGCCGACGATGAACACCTGCGGAAACTCCAGCCCTTTCGCCGAGTGCAAGGTCATCAGTTGAACCGCATCCTGCCACGTATCCGCCTGCCCTTCTCCCGCTTCCAGCGCGGCGTGAGAGAGAAACGCCTGCAACGGCATCAGGTCTTCATCTTCTTCGTTGTAGCTGAACTGGCGCGTCGCCGTCACCAGTTCTTCTAAGTTCTCAATACGCGTCTGGCCTTTCTCGCCTTTTTCCTGCTCGTACATCATGCGCAGACCCGAGTCTTTAATCACCCGATCGGTCTGAACATGCAGCGGCATATCTGCCGTCTCCTGCGCCAGCGCGTCAATTAGCTCGATAAAGCGTTGCAGGGCGCTTGCGGCGCGGCCAGCCAGCGCTTTCTCCTGCAACAGCTCGCGGCACGCCTGCCACAAGGTTAACTGACGGTCGCGCGAGGTCTGGCGCACAACGTCCAGCGTGCGATCGCCAATACCGCGCGTCGGGGTATTCACCACGCGCTCAAACGCCGCATCATCATTACGATTGGCGATCAGGCGCAGATAGGAGAGCGCATCTTTAATTTCCTGACGTTCGAAGAAGCGCATACCGCCATAAATACGGTACGGCATACTGGCCTGCAACAGCGCCTCTTCCAGCACGCGCGACTGGGCGTTGCTGCGATAGAGAATGGCGCACTGTTCCAGCGCCCCGCCGTTGTCCTGCCAGGTTTTGATGCGGTTAACAACAAAACGCGCCTCATCCAGCTCATTAAACGCGCAATACAGTGAAATCGGCTCGCCATCAATGCCATCGGTCCACAGCTTTTTCCCCAGACGGCCATTGTTGTTTTCAATCAGGGTGTTCGCCGCGCTGAGGATGTTGCTGGTCGAGCGGTAATTCTGCTCCAGACGAATGGTTTCCGCGCCCGGGAAATCCTTGAGGAAACGCTGGATGTTCTCTACCTGCGCTCCACGCCAGCCGTAAATAGACTGGTCATCATCGCCGACGATCATCACTTTGCCGGTATCGCCTGCCAGCAGACGGATCCACGCGTACTGGATGTTGTTGGTATCCTGGAATTCGTCCACCAGGATATTGGTAAAACGTTCGCGGTAGTGCTGAAGGATATGCGGCTTGTTGAGCCACAGTTCATGCGCGCGCAGTAGCAGTTCGGCAAAGTCCACCAGCCCTGCGCGATCGCACGCTTCCTGATAGGCCTGGTAAACCTTCTGCCAGGTCTGCTCCACCGGGTTGCCGTAGCTCTGAATATGGTGCGGACGCAGCCCTTCGTCTTTCTGGCTGTTGATGTACCACATTGCCTGACGCGGCGGCCACTGCTTCTCGTCAAGGTTCATCGCTTTAATAAGGCGCTTGAGCAGGCGCAGCTGATCTTCGCTGTCGAGGATCTGGAAATCCTGCGGCAGGTTGGCGTCCATATGGTGCGCGCGCAGCAGACGGTGCGCCAGACCGTGGAAGGTGCCGACCCACATCCCGCCCTGCGTGGTTCCCATTAACTGACCGATACGGTGGCGCATTTCCGCCGCCGCCTTATTGGTGAAGGTAACGGCCATAATGGAATAGGGTGAATTATTCTCTACGCTCAGCAGCCAGGCGATACGGTGCACCAGCACGCGGGTTTTGCCGCTCCCCGCTCCCGCCAGCACCAGCATGTTGCTACGTGGCGCAGCCACCGCTTCGCGCTGTTTATCATTAAGGCTTTCGAGCAGGTAAGAAACGTCCATTGGCACCGCCGCGTAAAAGTGTGTTGGGCGGATAAGCGCAGCGCCATCCGCCAAAAAGCTGGGTATATATACAATACTGCTGGTGATTATATCAGCGAGGTCAAAGATGCCAACCGTGAAATTTCGATATGCGGCAGTAAACGACTGTCAGTGGTCTGCATCAGGTCGGCATTTTCCGGTTTGATCCAGCAGGCCTGCATTCCACAGCGGATCGCCCCGGCGACATCGGTCGTCAGATCGTCGCCGACGTGGAGGATCTCGCCGATCGGCATGTTGAGCTTCTCCGCCGCCAGAGAGTACATGTCGCTGAACGGTTTAGAACGCCCGTCCGGGCCTGCGCGCAGCACAAATTCGAAGTAATCGCCCAGCCCAAACAGTTCCGGCTGCGCATTGCCGTTAGTAATGGCCACCAGCGGCCATTTTTTTGCAAGCCGCTTCAGCGTGTCATGCGTCACTTGCGGAACATCGATACGGCTGCGCCACTTTGCGAAATTGATCATCGCGGCGTTCGCCCCCGCCATTGCCTCTTCCGCTGACAGGCCCGCTTCCAGCATGGCGCGCTCCACGGCGCGATGACGCCATCGCGTCACATCATGATAAATTTCCGGCTCTGCTTCGCGTACCGCCTGACGCAGGCGATACAGGTCGGCATTCTGCAATGTACGCAGCGCAGGATGGTAGTTTTGCACAAAGGTGAGCGCTTCCTGCTCGGTGCGCAGGATAACCGGACGGTTATCATAAAGGGTGTCATCCAGATCGAACGTGAGTGCTGAGATGTGTCCCAAAGGCCGGTAAAAACGCATTATTTCCCCCGTTTGGCGCGTGGATGCGCCGCATCGTACACCGAGGCCAGGTGTTGAAAATCAAGATGAGTATAGATTTGCGTGGTGGACAGATTGGCATGGCCTAACAGCTCCTGCACGCCGCGCAGGTCGCCGCTCGACTCCAGCATATGGGTCGCGAACGAGTGACGCAGTTTATGCGGATGGACATGGCTATTCAGCCCTTGCTTAATGCCCCACTCCGCAAACCGTTTTTGTACATTGCGCGCGGAGATCCGTTTCCCGAGCTTTGAGAGAAACAGCGCATCGTCATCGCTGCCGAACAGGCCGCGCAGATCCAGCCAATGCTCAATCCACGCCACCGCATTGCGGCCAATGGGCAGACGCCGTTCTTTGCTGCCCTTCCCCATCACCCACACTTCGCCCGTATCGAGATCGAGGTGTTTGATGTCTAACCCCACCAGTTCAGACAAACGCAACCCCGCGCCATACATCACCTCCAGCATCGCCCGATCGCGCACGGCAAGCGGATCGTTGAGGTCGATATCCAGCAGGCGGTTGATATCATCCACGTCGATATTTTTCGGCAGGTGACGAGGCGCTTTCGGCGCGGAGACGCCTTTCGCCGGATTAGCGTTGAGTTCACCCTGGCTCACCAGCCAGTCAAAGAAACTGCGTAAAGCAGAGAGGCGCAACGCCAGGCTGGCGGGCCCTAACCCTTTACGGCGGCTGCGTACCGCGAAAGCGCGCACCATCGCAGCGTCACATTGTTGCCAGCTTTGCAGACCGGTTTCTCCGGCTAAAGCGATAATGGCATCAAGCTGACGCTGATAGTTCAGTAGCGTAATGGGGCTAAGTTGCCGTTCTACGCCCAGGTAACGCAAGAAGCGCGCAACGTCCTGAGAAAGCGATAATTCGGTCATACACGTTCAATCCAGCGCTCCAGCAGTTCCGGCAACATCAAGGCGATTTCTTGCAGTAACTGTGTCCCCTGCCCCTGCTGGTAATGATGCACATCGCGGCTACTGAAGAGTATGACCCCCAGATCGCCATCACGCCCCAGCATCGACATCGCCACCGAGCCAATCGCTTTGGCTTCAGGCAGCACCACCAGCAGTTCCGGGCCATTCAATGGGCCAAGATAGTGTTGCGCCTGCCCCAGACGCTGGATACGCAGCGGTTCAAAGGCCTGACGGCTTAACGCCAGATGGGTATGATTCGACGGCGCGCCGAGTCGCCAGCGATCGGGAAACAGCCGGATGGTCGCGCCCGCCAGCCCCAGCTCCCGCGCCCAGCGATGAAACCGCATCAGCATTTCATCCAGGCTACTGGCGGAAACCAGCCGTCCCTGCAAATGCAGCAGACGGTAGAACAGGCTTTCGTTGGCATTCGCCTGTTCCATTAGCAGCGTCATGTTCTCTTCAAGAACATGGATATGATTCCGGGCGCGGGCCATGTGCCACTCAACAAGCGACACCGTCCCCCGCACGGGATGAGGAACGCGCATCGCCTCAACGGCGCGCGCATTACGGATAAAAAACTCAGGGTTACGCAGTAGATAATCGACGACCGCCCGGTCGTCCAGTTCCATCTGTGTTTCCTGTAGTTCTTCCCCTGGTTGCTTCATAGATGAATAAATCCGTCGTAGACATGTGCCGCCGGGCCAGTCATATACAACGGATGACCCGGGCCTTTCCAGGCGATATCAAGGCGACCGCCAGGTAATTCCACGCGTACTTCTTCTGCCAGCAAACCCTGCTGAATGCCCACCGCAACGGCGGCGCATGCGCCGCTGCCGCAGGCCTGAGTTTCTCCTGCCCCACGTTCATAAACGCGTAATCGGATATGCTCGCGCTTCACAACCTGCATAAACCCAATATTCGCTCGTTCTGGAAAACGTTCATGGCTTTCCAGAACCGGTCCCAGCGTTTCGACTGCCGCCGTGTCGATATTATCGACCTGAATCACGCAGTGCGGGTTCCCCATTGAAACCACGCCGCACAATATTGTCTGCTCGGCCGCTCGCATAATATAGGTCTTTTCCGCTTTGTTGGCGCGAAAAGGAACCTGCGCGGGTTCAAAGTTTGGCTCACCC
Source organism: Citrobacter sp. CK202 (assembly GCF_030333225.1). Lineage (NCBI taxonomy): Bacteria > Pseudomonadati > Pseudomonadota > Gammaproteobacteria > Enterobacterales > Enterobacteriaceae > Citrobacter > Citrobacter sp. CK202. Next base: position 46,343 of record NZ_JAOWGI010000016.1, on the reverse strand, counting down.
ATGTTCACCCGCACCAGCTCATCATCTGTGACGCTCAGCACCATCCGGCCATTGGCCGTGCTGACGCGGATATCGCGCTTATTGGTCAGCCCTTTCAGACGCACAAATCGCGCAAAGCAGCGGGCGCCGTTACCGCACTGCGACACTTCGCTGCCATCGGCGTTGAAGATGCGGTAATGAAAATCCAGTTCAGGATCGTAAGGAGGCTCGACAACCAGAAGCTGGTCGAACCCCACGCCCAGATGCCTGTCTGACAGGCGGCGGATCAACTCCGGCGAGAAAAAGACATTCTGCGTTACCGCGTCGACGACCATAAAATCGTTGCCAAGGCCATGCATTTTAGAGAATTGCATCATTCACTCCATTTACGCGGGGACAGAAACGTACCGTCAATAGTTCACCTGAGAAGGGCCGTCTCCCGTAGCGCGATCGTTTTGATCGGGCGTCGTCGATTGGATTTGCGAATCAACCTCATGCGTCGGCGGCGGCGCGTTTTTGTCAGCAGGTGGAAAATAGAGCGGGCCTTTCAGACCGCAGCCGGTCAGGCTGAACAGAGTGAGAAGTACAGCGAGTGCCTGAAACACATTTTTCATTATGGATTGCCTGTAAGTTCATGCTTTCTGTTTTCTATCATCGCAGGAGAAGACGTAAAAGCAAGAGTTGGCTGAAAACTGCATCATGAATTCTTCCAGGTTATACTGCCGCCATCACGTAAAAAACGGGAAACAACAATGAACGACAGTGAATTTCATCGCCTCGCAGACACCCTGTGGATGACCATTGAAGAACGTCTGGACGACTGGGACGGCGACAGCGATATCGACTGCGAAATCAACGGCGGCGTGCTAACCATTACCTTTGAGAACGGCAGCAAAATCATCATCAACCGTCAGGAGCCGCTGCACCAGGTATGGCTGGCGACCAAACAGGGCGGCTACCATTTTGACCTGAAAGGCGACGAATGGATTTGCGATCGCAGCGGCGAAACCTTCTGGGATCTGCTGGAGCAGGCCGCGACACAACAGGCTGGAGAAGCGGTGAGCTTCCGCTAAGTTTTATTGCCGGATGGCGCTGTGCTTATCCGGCCTACGTATCTCGCGTCATTTGTAACACCGCCATCCGGCATCATGTTCACGAGAAATACTGCTGTAACAGCGGCGCGTCGTTGTCCTGGTTTGCCGGTGGCACGGCGCTGATGGGCTGGGTACGGAACGGAATGACCTGCTCGCGACCGTCGGTATTCACAATCTGGTAGAACTGCGGCAGGTTGAAGTTGATGAAGCTGGAGCCGTAGGTGAAGCGATCGTGCGACGACGAATAAAAGCGGCTCACGTCGCGTACCAGCTCTTCTTTGCTGCCTTCGCAGTGGTGATACACTTCCGCCCGGTTACTCTCGTCCAGAATATAAATATTAAAGCCTTTCTCATCGCCGGTTTCTTCAAAGAAGAACTGGATGATCCCTTCGCTGGCGAACCCATCCACCACCGACGGTAATTTCACATGGTTGGTCTCAACCTGAACGGAAAGTCCGTGAAGTTTGTTGTGCGAAATCGCGCCGTAAAACTCAATGGCGTTTTCCAGTTTCTGCACCGAAACATTCAGGCGCTCGAAGAACAGCCCCCAGGTTTGGCCCGAAACGCGCAGCGCTTTAAAGCGTCCGGTTTCCTGGCGGGTGCTGGAGAGGCGCAGTTCAATGCACTCGGAGACCAGTTGCTGTACGCGGGTGCGGATCAGGCCGCGCAGATGCTGGCTATAGCAGAACACTTCCACGCTGTCCGGCGGCGCGGCATCCTGGTGCATTTTGCCGAGAATCGTTTTCAGCGCTTCGATCATCGCCTGTTCGCCGTTGAAGTGCAGAGTACGCACTTCGTTCCACGAGTTGCGATACAACAGGTCGACACTGCCGACCAGGCAGTTTTGCTCTTCGCCAAAGCTGAAGACATCCAGCTTACGGAAATCAAAATGCACCACCTGATTGCGGAACGCCGCCGTCGGGTCATATTCAAGGTTAACGATGATCGCCAGATGGCGAATTTCACACGGACTGTAGAGCGCTTTCGGCGTTGGCGCAGGCAAACGCAGCGGGAAATGGTGCGACACATCGGCCACCATCTCCTGCAACTTAGGCAGGTCCACAATGCCGTTGCCCTTAATAAACAGGTGGGTACGCGACGTCAGCAAACCGTTAAACCAGGCCCACGCCACCAGTTTGTTCAGGTAGCGGTTATATTCCAACGGCTGATGGCTGATGATCGAATCCATGTTCGGCGCACGGTTGTAGAGATACCAGCCAGAACGGTTGGCCCGGCCCGGCGGCACATGGATAAAGGTCAGGTTCGGTTCGGAGAGATCCGGTGAAATCTGCGGGTTCACCAGCGTCACTTTGCCCGGCAAGGCTTCAAATGCGGCATACAGTTTACGCGTCAGCACGCCAATATCCTGCGGGCTGGCGCTAACGCTGAGATTGTTACGGCGGGCAAAACGGATCAGATTACGATAGCTCTGCATCATGGCGTCGAGCAGTTCGTTATGCGCTTCGCGTACCTGATCGATCTTCCAGTTCGCCCGGTTGTCGAGCATTGTCAGACGGGCGTCGTCCCATCCCCACTCGTTCACTAACTGACTTAACACTTCACGACGCCAGCCAACGCAGGCGCGTTCGCGGCTCAGTTTCTCACACACTTTTAAGTAGAAACATCGACGGACTAAATCAAGACGCGTCGGATCTTCGATAGCCGTAAGGTATTCGGTCACGCGTTCCAGCATCATGCAATACGGGTCGAGACCAAACGAAACGATCTCGCCGTCATGCAGGCGCTGTTTAATGTCTTTCGCCAACAGGCGCGGATTGGGATATTCCCAGGAGTAGGCTTCCAGCAGCAGTGTTTTCAGCACCGCTTTGTACGGGGAATCGATACTCTTGTACAACTGCCAGAGGCTGGCGCCAAAGTACTCTTCGGCGGAAAGCGAGCTTAATCCGCCCAGGTCCAGCCATTCGTTTGGCGTGAGGACACCCTGCGCGTAGAGCGTCATGACGTAGTCGTCGTAATGCTCTTCTTCGTCGCACGGCACCATATTCCACAGAATACGCTTACCGGCCAGACGCACAGCGGTGCGATAAAATTCGTCGAGCAGCAGGATGTGCTGCGTCGAGCCGCAGTCTTCACCACCCAGACTGCCGCTTTCATTATGGCGGAAACGGTTTTCGTCGATCAGGAAGAAGCTGACTTCCACGCCCAGCGAAGCGGCCCAGCTTTCCAGCAGACTGCATTTACGTTGCAGCAACTGGCGCTCTTCGCTATCAAGCCAGGACTGGTGGCAGACCCAGATATCCAGGTCAGAAGAACAGCTTTGCCCTACTGAAGATGTACTGCCCATCGAGTACACGCCGGTGATCGGCAGCTCGCCTTTCGGCGGGTCCTGCGTGGACATACCCCGGTACAGTTCAAGTTCATTCAGGTAGTGGCGTTGGGTTTCATCAGGCGTGTAAAAGCATATGCCCTTGGGAACGTTACCGTCGAGGTAACCCGGCATCAGCGGATTATGGTAGTGCAATAATGTCGGCAGCAGACTGTATACCTGCTGGAAGGCAGGGCCCATGGCAGCAAGCGCGCGATCCACACGCAATTGATTGATGGCATCCAGTCTCTGTTTCAAAGTCTCAATATAGAGGTACAAGACGTATCGCCTGATGTTGCTACCCGTCATGCGTCTGATTGCCATCGCGAGTGCGGACAACCAAACCATTCGGGATAAACCGTATGTCAAAAATAACCGTTACCTTTTTCATCCTTCTCCCCATTAAGGGGTAAAGACGAAAAAATGGTCTAAAACGTGATCAATTTAACACCTTGCTCATTGACCGTAAAGAAAGATGCACTACATACAAGTGTAGCACCGTTAGCTGCGTGTAAATTCCTTAATACGGTCAGGCGGTTTCTCGTCATTATTCACTGCCAGTCGCGACGCCGCGCCTGATCCTCTTACTCACCTTTGACCGTAACACTGACATCCCACTTGTAAGGATGTTAGGATGGTCCACGGACGATAATGACGGTAACAAGCATGTTAGACAATGTTTTAAGAATTGCCACACGCCAAAGCCCCCTTGCGCTCTGGCAGGCACATTATGTCAAAGACGCGTTGATAGCACAGCATCCGGGACTGGTCGTGGAACTGGTGCCGATGGTGACGCGCGGCGACGTGATTCTGGACACCCCTCTGGCAAAAGTGGGCGGTAAGGGCTTGTTTGTAAAAGAGCTGGAAGTCGCGCTGCTGGAAAAGCGCGCCGATATCGCCGTGCATTCGATGAAAGATGTGCCGGTAGAATTCCCGCAAGGGCTTGGCCTGGTCACGATTTGCGAACGCGAAGATCCACGCGATGCTTTCGTCTCGAACCAATACAACAATCTGGATGAACTGCCCGCAGGCAGCATCGTCGGCACATCAAGTTTGCGTCGCCAGTGCCAGTTGGCCGAGCGTCGCCCGGATCTCGTCATCCGCTCGCTGCGCGGCAACGTCGGCACACGCCTGAGCAAGCTCGATAACGGTGATTATGACGCAATTATCCTGGCGGTTGCCGGGTTAAAACGGTTAGGTCTGACGTCGCGTATTCGCACCGCGCTGCCTCCCGAAATCTCTCTCCCTGCCGTAGGGCAAGGCGCAGTGGGCATTGAATGCCGACTGGATGACGCACGTACTCAGGCGCTGTTAGCGCCGCTGAACCATGAAGAAACCGCGCTACGTGTAAAAGCCGAACGCGCCATGAACACCCGACTGGAAGGGGGCTGTCAGGTGCCGATTGGCAGCTATGCTGAAATCATTGATGGTGAAGTCTGGCTGCGTGCGCTGGTTGGCGCACCTGACGGTTCGCAGATGATTCGCGGAGAACGTCGTGGATTGCCGCAGGACGCCGCGCAAATGGGCATTTCCCTGGCGGAAGAGCTGCTGGAAAACGGCGCCCGCGCGATTCTGACCGAGGTTTATAACGGAGAAGCGCCCGCATGAGTATTCTGGTCACCCGCCCGTCTCCCTCCGGGGAAGAGTTAGTGAGCCGTCTGCGCACACTGGGGCAGGTGGCCTGGAGTTTTCCGCTTATTGAGTTTACGCCGGGCCGGGAACTGGTAACGCTTGCCGATCGCCTGGCGGCGCTCACGGACAACGATCTGGTGTTCGCCCTCTCGCAACACGCCGTCGCCTTTGCCCACGCCCAACTGCAACAGCAGGGGCTGGGCTGGCCTGTGCAGCCACGCTACTTCGCCATCGGGCGCACAACGGCGCTGGCGTTGCATACCGTTAGCGGATGCGATATTCGCTATCCTCTGGATCGGGAAATCAGCGAAGTCTTGCTACAATTACCTGAATTACAAAATATTGCGGGAAAACGAGCGATTATTTTACGGGGCAACGGTGGGCGTGAACTGTTAGGCAAAACCCTCACAGAACGCGGCGCTGAAGTCACCTTTTGTGAATGTTATCAACGCAGTGCAAAATATTACGATGGCGCGGAAGAGGCGATGCGCTGGCACTCTCGCGGCGTGACGACGATTGTTGTCACCAGCGGCGAAATGCTGCAACAGCTCTGGTCGCTGATCCCGCAGTGGTATCGTGAGCACTGGTTACTACGCTGTCGGCTGCTGGTCGTCAGTGAGCGTCTGGCGCACCTCGCCCGGGAACTGGGCTGGCAAGATATTAAGGTCGCTGATAACGCCGACAACGATGCGCTACTGCGCGCATTACAATAACTCTCATAATGGGATGCCATAATGACGGAACAAGAAAAATCCTCCGCCGTGGTTGAAGAGACCAGGGAGGCCGTGGAAACCACGCCGCAGCCAGTCAATGCAGAAAAGAAGAGTAAGAACGGCGCCGCGCTGGTATTGAGTGCGGTGGCAATCGCCATTGCCCTGGCCGCGGGCGTCGGTCTGTATGGCTGGGGAAAGCAGCAGGCCGTTAAACAAACAGCCACCAGCGATGCGCTGGTTAACCAACTTACGGCGCTGCAAAAAGCCCAGGAAAGCCAAAAAGCGGAGCTGGAAGGCATTATCAAACAGCAGGCGACGCAACTGGATGATGCAAATCGCCAACAGGCCGCGCTGGCGAAACAGCTGGATGAAGTGCAACAGAAAGTCGCGACGATCTCCGGCAGCGACGCCAAAACCTGGCTGCTGGCGCAATCTGATTTTCTGGTCAAACTCGCCGGACGTAAATTGTGGAGCGATCAGGATGTCACCACCGCTGCGGCGCTGCTCAAAAGCGCGGATGCCAGCCTGGCAGACATGAACGACCCCAGTCTGATCGCCGCGCGCCGCGCCATTACCGATGATATTGCCAGCCTGTCGGCGGTGGCGCAGGTGGACTACGACGGCATTATCCTCAAAGTGAACCAGCTCTCTAACCAGATTGATAACCTGCGTCTGGCCGATAATGACACCGACGATTCGCCAATGGACTCCGACAGCAGCGAGCTGTCCAGCTCGATCAGCGAATGGCGCGTTAACCTGCAAAAAAGCTGGCAGAACTTTATGGACAGCTTTATTACTATTCGCCGTCGTGATGACACCGCCGTCCCGCTGCTGGCACCGAACCAGGACGTTTACTTACGTGAAAACATCCGCTCCCGCCTGTTAGTGGCGGCGCAAGCCGTGCCGCGTCATCAGGAAGAGACTTACCGTCAGGCGCTGGATAATGTCTCCACCTGGGTACGCGCGTACTACGACACCGACGACGCAACGACCAAAGCGTTTCTTGATGACGTGGATAAACTGAGTCAACAGAGCATCACGATGGACGTGCCGGAGACGTTACAGAGCCAGCCGATTCTTGAGAAACTGATGCAGACTCGCGTGCGTAACCTGCTGGCGCAGCCGGCGGCGGCCACGACCGAAGCGGCTCAGGCCCCTGCTCCGCAGGCAGAAGCACCGGCAGCCGCGCCGCAAGGAGAATAATGATGCTGAAAGTATTATTGCTCTTTGTGTTGTTGATCGCCGGTATCGTCATAGGCCCAATGATCGCCGGTCATCAGGGCTATGTTCTGATCCAGACCGATAATTACAACATTGAGACCAGCGTAACGGGGCTGGTGATCATCCTGATCGTTATGATGGTCATTCTGTTCGCCATTGAGTGGCTGCTGCGACGCGTTTTCCGCACCGGCGCGCACACTCGCGGCTGGTTTGTCGGGCGTAAACGCCGCCGCGCACGTAAGCAGACTGAACAGGCGCTGCTTAAGCTGGCAGAAGGCGATTACCAGCAGGTTGAGAAGCTGATGGCGAAGAATGCCGATCACGCTGAACAGCCGGTGGTGAACTATCTGCTGGCCGCCGAAGCCGCGCAGCAGCGTGGTGACGAAGCGCGCGCTAATCAGCATCTGGAACGTGCCGCAGAACTGGCGGGCAATGACACGATTCCGGTGGAGATCGCCCGCGTACGTCTGCAACTGGCGCGCAACGAGAATCATGCGGCGCGTCACGGCGTGGATAAACTGCTGGAAGTTACCCCGCGTCATCCAGAAGTGCTGCGCCTGGCGGAACAGGCTTACATCCGCACCGGAGCATGGAGTTCACTGCTGGACATCATCCCATCAATGGCGAAGGCCAACGTCGGCGATGAAGAACATCGCGCCATGCTGGAACAGCAGGCCTGGATTGGGCTGATGGATCAGGCGCGAGCCGATCAGGGCAGCGAAGGATTACGCGAATGGTGGAAGAACCAGAGCCGTAAAACTCGCCACCAGGTTCCGCTGCAAGTGGCAATGGCAGAGCATCTGATTGAATGCGACGATCACGATATGGCGCAGCAGATCATCATCGACGGCCTGAAGCGCCAGTATGACGACCGCCTGGTTCTGCCGATCCCGCGCCTGAAAACCAACAACCCGGAGCAGCTGGAAAAAGTGCTGCGCCAGCAGATTAAAACCGTTGGCGATCGCCCGCTACTGTGGAGCACGCTGGGTCAGTCGTTGATGAAGCATGGCGAATGGCAGGAGGCAACGTTCGCCTTCCGCGCCGCGCTCAAGCAACGCCCTGACGCCTACGACTACGCCTGGCTCGCCGATGCGCTGGACCGGTTGCATCAGCCGGAAGAAGCGGCCACCATGCGCCGCGACGGTCTTATGCTGACCTTGCAGAACAATCCTCCGCAGTAATTCCCATTGCCCGGTGGCGCTACGCTTACCGGGCCTGCCAGGTCACCGTAGGCCGGATAAAGCGAAACCGCCATCCGGCAGTTCTCTTCCGCTTCCCCATAAAAAAACGCCTGCTCAAATGAGCAGGCGTCAAAACAGGTCTGTATGACAACATAAATAGGTGCTTCACTCAACGTTATGTCCATGGTGTTTGATGAGGCGTAAGCGACATCTGTCTGTGGACGATAAGCACCGTAAACGGCTCTGCATCATTCCTAAGTTTATGAGGCACCAAGGCGAACATAAGAGATGGAATGAGCATCTACAGGGATATTATTGCACATTGCATGCCAGGATTGCACCGCCAAAAATAAGGATTCAGACTTTTTAACGTATCAGGCCATTCGCGGCTCTGCGGCGGTTTCTGCCAGCCTTCTTCGCCATAAAAATCCCCTCTTTGTCTCTGAACGGAGACAAATAACACGCAATACCGATAATTAGTGATAAATCATGGCGTTAGACGTCACCAGATAGCGACAACAAAAGCCTGGAATGTCTCAACATTGCGACAGCTATATAAGGGGATCGGGAAAGAAGAGGAAGAAGAGGTGAAAACAAAAAACCCCGCCGAAGCGGGGTTCAAAATTGGTCGGCGAGAGAGGATTCGAACCTCCGACCCACTGGTCCCAAACCAGTTGCGCTACCAAGCTGCGCTACTCGCCGATGTACTGCTTTTTTTGAATTTTTAGTTCAACTCTTTAAGTCGTGGTGCGAGGGGGGGGACTTGAACCCCCACGTCCGTAAGGACACTAACACCTGAAGCTAGCGCGTCTACCAATTCCGCCACCTTCGCATTTCACAACTTTTAATAATGGGGTGGCTAATGGGATTCGAACCCACGACAACTGGAATCACAATCCAGGGCTCTACCAACTGAGCTATAGCCACCACTGAAATCTTTTACGCGGTATTAAAACCACCGCAGCTCCAGCACCGGGTAAATGGTGCGCCCGACAGGATTCGAACCTGAGACCTCTGCCTCCGGAGGGCAGCGCTCTATCCAGCTGAGCTACGGGCGCTTAGCGCCGTTGCGGGGGTGGATAATACGGACTTCCCACCCCTCTGTCTAGTGCCTTTTTAAATAAAATGCGCGTTTGGTTACGCTTTGCGCGTTTTGCTGCTTATTCCCCCACCTTGTGGGCAGTTCCGGCGCGATTCAGGCCGAAAACCTTGTAGACGAGCGTGACGGCAAGCAGGAAGATGATGCCGACAAACAGCGACATACGGGTATCTTCATTCAAGTACATGCCAATTAAAACGCAAACCAGGAACGCCATCGTCAGATAATTCGCCCACGGGAACATAATAGAACGGAAAGGATGGCTGATCATCGCGTCTTTATGAGCACGACGGAAACGCAACTGGCTAATCAGGATCACGAACCACGGCACCATACCCGGCAATACGCTGGCGCTGTAGACATACACAAACACCCGCTGCGGGTTCGGAATAATGTAGTTCAGGCATGAACCAATCAGCAGAATCGCGATCGACAGCGCCACCCCGGCAACCGGTACACCATGACGGGAGACTTTCGCCATCGCCGCCGGAAGCTGGCGGTTTTTCGCCAGGGCATACAGCATACGTCCGCAGCTATACATGCCGCTGTTACAGCCGGAAAGCGCGGCGGTCAGCACCACGAAGTTAATAATGCCCGCCGCAGCGGTAATCCCGATTTTGGCAAAGGTGAGTACAAACGGGCTGCCGTTACTGCCGATTTCGTTCCACGGGAAGATTGTCACGATAACGAAAATCGCCCCTACATAGAAAATCAGGATACGCCACAGTACCTTGCCTACCGCGCTGCGCAGCGTAACCTGCGGATTCTTCGCTTCACCCGCGGTAATGCCGATCAGCTCCACGCCCTGATAGGAGGCGACCACAATACACAACGCCGTCAGGAACCCTTTCCAGCCACCGGCAAAGAAGCCGCCGTGTTCTGTCAGGTTGCCAAAACCGATCGCCTGACCGCCATTACCAAAGCCAAAGAAAATCACCCCCAGTCCGACCACAATCATCACAATGATGGTGGTGACTTTGATCATCGCAAACCAGAACTCGATTTCGCCGTACAGACGGACGGCGGCCAGATTAGCCAGCGCCACCAGCCCAACGGCGATCAGGGCGGGTATCCATTGCGCCATGTCCGGGAACCAGAACTGCACGTATACCCCGATAGCGGTTATTTCCGATATCCCCACCGCCATCCACATAAACCAGTATGACCACGCGGTGAGATAGCCAAAGAAGGGGCTCATGTAACGGTGCGCATAAACGGCGAATGAGCCAGTAACCGGCTCCAGGAACAGCATTTCGCCCATTGAGCGCATGATGAAAAAGACGAACAGCCCGGCAACGATATACGCCAGCAGCACGGAGGGCCCCGCCCATTTCAGCGTACTGGCGGCGCCCATAAACAGCCCAACGCCAATCGTGCCCCCAAGGGCGATCAATTCGATATGACGAGCTTCCAGCCCACGCTGTAGCTCCGGTTTTTTCTCTGCCATAAATCCTCTTGTCGTGTTTGCACTCGTTCCGGCGTTGTTGCCGGTTATTGTTATGGGTACATCAAGCGATGCGAATGGTTTCTTAAATTTGGCAAAATGGCAAATGAAGCATTAAAAAAATGCATGTTTTGTGTAAAAAAGGAACAAAAATGTGGGAGGCGGGCAACGCATTAAGCAGAATGCGCTGCCCGTAAGAAAAGCAGCGTTCAGAGATTGCCGGTGTAATGCCAGCGGAGATAGCGCAACAGACGCAGCTGGCGGGTGATACGGCTCGGCTGAGACAGCAGGCGATACAGCCACTCCAGCCCCAGCGTCTGCCACATTTTGGGCGCGCGTTTCACATGACCGGTAAAGACATCGTAGGTGCCGCCCACCCCCATATATAAGGCCTGAGGATGAATCACCCGACAGTCGCGCATCAGGATTTCTTGTTTCGGCGATCCCATCGCCACGGTCACAATCTTCGCCCCGCTGGCATGGATGCGCTCAAACAGCGCCTGGCGCTGCTCAGGTTTAAAATAACCGTCCTGGCTACCGACAATATTGACGTTCCACTGCGCACGCAGTTTCGCTTCCGTCTGCGCCAGCACCTCCGGCTTACCGCCGACCAGAAAAACGGGCGTCCCTTCTTTACCAGCGCGCGCCATCAGTTCTTCCCAGAGATCGGCCCCGGCCACCCGTGAAACCTGCGCCTGGGGGAATTTCTTACGCACTGAGCGCACGACGCTAATGCCATCCGCATATTTAAACTCGGCGGCATCAATCAACGCCCTGACTTCCGGGTCATCTTCTGCGGTCAGCATTTTCTCAGCATTGATCGCCACCAGCGTACCCTGCTTCATTTGCCCATCGGCAAACAGGTAATTCAGCGCATGTTGCATATCGCGCCAGCCAATCAGCTGCAATCCACGAAGTGAATAGAGCGGCGCTGTCGTGTTATCCGTCATTATTATCCTTCAACCTGAGTCTGCGGCTGCGGTTTCGCCCGTTGATGGACCAACCCGGCACAATCGAAAAGCCAGAACAAGAGTTTTGCCACCAGCAGGCAGGCACCAAAAATCACGAGGAAAAAGACCACTCGCGAGACAAAAGAATCCAGCCCTTCTCGCGCCAGAACAATCATATTGAAGATGGCGCCAAAGCAGAAACTGTGCAAAATCGCCGCCTTATAGCGATTCGTCTCGCGGTTGCCAAGCTCATACAGCCAGTCAAACCATTTGATAATCAGCCCAACCGCGACCGCCCCCAGAGGGATAAACAGCGCGCCGCCCATCACCACCAGCGAACCAATCAGCGTGGGGGAAATGGCGAGGCCAGAGTGGTTGTTCAGCACTTCCCAGGTAAAGTAGTTGGCTGAATTCAGCACAATACCCGGACGCCCAGGCCACAGCCACGAAGGAATAAAGACATAAAAATCACGGACGATCGGCGCCAGTCCCTGGAAATCGATGTTGTCGTAGTTTTGCAACAGCAGCGCCAGGTTCTCCCACGGCGAGAAGGTATCGCGGGTCAGATACAGGAAAGTGTAAAACGCCTCATCGCCGCTCACGTTCAGCCCATAGCGCTTCAGCGCCAGCCAGAACATCCCGACAATTCCCAGCACACCCGCCGCCACCAGCATCCACAGCGAGATCCAGCCACGAATAATGCCGATAAACAGGAAGATGGCAAACGCGATGATGATGTTAGCGCGCGTGCCGCCAACAATCATGTAGGTCAGCAGGCCAAACGCAACGGTACTCACCAGGAAAAACAGCCACGCTTTACTGTCCTGGCGCAGGAAGTAGATCACCAGCATCGCCGGAATAAAGAAGTAGAAGAAGCGTTTCAATGCCACGCCGGAGACTTCGCTGGAGAAGATCTGGCTGTAAGAGTGCAGCCGGAACAGCAGGAACCCATTGTGCATAAAGAAGATGCCAACGCTCACCAGTGCAATCCCCATCAGCATGACCCAGGTAAGGTGAGTCTCCACCCGGTTCATGGTAAATAGCGGCTTGCGCGGCACATCCGTCACGCGTTTACGTAAGCGGGTTTTATAGGTCACGTAATAAACGGCATAAAAACACGCGGCGGACAATAACGCCTGCAACAGGATTTCCGGCGGCGCCACGCCGACGTCAAAGCGGAACACCAGCACGCTGGTCAACGGGAAGCCGAAGAAAAAGGTCAGCAAAAACAGCAATGAAAAGAATACGTTGAAGTTAAAGCGCACGCGGCGAAACTCAAACCAGGTCAACGTGGCGATAAACAGCGTAGAGAGCAGCCAGACGACCAGTAACCCGCTAAATTGCATCAGGCTCATGCGGCGTCTCCTGCGGCAATGCGTAACGCGTTATGCCACGGTTCAAGGTAATTTGGGCTAAAGAAGGTGATCCCGCTTTTATCCACGGACGCCAGCTGCCGCTGCGCCTCACGAACCACGCCCTCATTAAGCGCGTCCGTCGTGAACAACACGGGCAGATGCTGTTCCGCCATATCCTGCCAGAACGGGTTCTCACGGTTAAGCACGCACGGGACACCCGCCTGGATAAGCAGGCACAACGTGCCGATTCCCTGCTGACGGGCAAAGATGAAATACCCGAGGTCGCACTGGCGAAGCAGCGCCAGATAAGCATCGAATTCCAGTTTTTCGCTGAGGATGTGCAAATTTTCCGCACTGAACAGCGCCTGTCCCGCCTGACGGACTTCATCAATGTACGCATCGTTATTGGCCGGATAGCCCATCGGCACGATCACATTTACCGTGTCGCCAAACTGCTGATACACCGCGCGTAACGCCGCAATATGTTCGTTACTGCGATCGCCGGAGTTACCCACCAGAACCGTCATTTTCCCTTCACGCGGACGATCGTTTGCCATGTTATTAAGCGAAGAGTCCATTCGCGTCGGGAAATAGAGCAGTTCACCACGCACGCGCGGGTGCTGACGGGCGAAATAGCTCAAATCGCCACGAGTAGCGAACACACAGCCCACTCGATTTTGCGCCATGCGGCGAACGGGGTAAAACAGACGGAATTTCAGCCCACGGGAAACTTCATACAGATCCGCGCCCCAGATGTGCCAGTAAAACTGCTCAGGTTTGATTCCGCCACTTAGCAGCGCCAGCCACAGGCTGGTATTGAACTGACCGTGGAAGAAGAAACGTTGCCGGCGATTGGCTTTCGCTTTGGCGATGACCGCCTCAGCCAGCGTTTTTTTCCCGGCGTAGAAACTCAGCGACAGAGCCGGGCAGCTTTCCCTGAGCCCCGCATCCTGACCTGCAACCATAAACACGCGCGCATGCTCGCTTGTCGCGGCCAGCGCATCATTGAAAAACCGCAGCACGGTTTGATTATGGTGAGGGATATCCGATCCCAGTACGTGAATCAGTACAGTCATGCCCGCCTACGCCAGAGTAAAAACACGCCACAACAGAGAGAGAAATAGACCACATAAGTGGCCATATACGCCTGTGCCGCCCCCAGCGCGCCATGCGCGGGGATAAGCCAGTGAGCGAATGCCGTCAACAAAATGAACTGGCTAATCTCAGCCAGAATATAAAACCGCAGCGACGCTTTCGCGATCACCAGATAGCCAAAAACGTACGCGCCCACTTTCAGCACATCGCCCACCAGTTGCCAGGCGAACAGATCGCGCATGGCGGTGAATTTGGCGGAAAAGAGCAGCCAGATGGCGAAATCGCGCAGCAGCCAGACCGTAAAACTCGCCGCCGCCACCGCAGGCAGAACAAATTTCAGCGATTTCACCACTTCGCGCGTAATCGCCTGCTTTTCGGTCAGACGCGACAGCGTTGGCAATAAGTACACGCTAAACGAGGCGGTAATAAATTGTAGATAGGCATCGGAAATACTGCTTACGCCCTGCCAGATACCAACATCATCCCAGCTGTAATGCGCCGCCAGCAGGTTTCGCATCATCACATAAGCCACCGGTAGCGTGACGGACGTAATCAGCGCCATCAGCGTAAATTTGCTGAGCTGTCCGGCAAGCCCTTTATCCCACGACGGTTTCAGGTAGCTAAGCGGGATCGCGCCGCGTTTAATCAGCATAATCGCCGCCGGGATCACCACCAGCGCAGGCACCAGCGCCAGACCCAGCAGCGCACCTTCATAGCCGCCCAGACGGTAGCAGCCATAGTAGGCCACAACCCCCACCAGGCTCCCCACAATCAGCGACAGCGCATTCCCGGCAGCGTCACGAAACCCTTTCATCAGCGCCAGCAGCAGGTTCGCCCAGGCGATCCCCATCTGCACCAGCGCCACTAAACGCACCAGCCCCTGGTAGTGGCTGTGCCCAAACAGCCCCTGGCTAATGGGGGCCGCCGCCAGCACGAAGACCAGCGCCAGTAGCGTGGAGAACACCAGCACCATTGCGGATGAAGTGCCCACCACGTTACGCAACCGGGCAGGGTTATCATGATGCTGAGCGACATACTTCGTCACCCCGTTAAATATCCCGGCCCCGGCCAGCACGCCGAGCACGGTCACCATCTGGCGGAAGTTACCCGCCTGGCCGACGCCCGCAGGGCCAAACGACACCGCCAGCAGTTTTACGACCAGTAAGCCTGCGCCAATTTTCACCAGCGTACTGGCGGCCGTCCACAGGGACGCTTTCGCAAGCGACATATCAGGAGAAATAGTTCAGCAAGGTCGAAATCACCGTTCGCTGATTAACGGGAGACAGATTATAAAACAGCGGCAAGCGCAGCAGGCGCTCGCTCTCTTTGGTGGTGTACCGATCTTCGCCACGGAACTCGCCAAACTTGTCGCCTGCCGGACAATCATGTAGCGGGATGTAATGGAACACCGCCATGATTTCCGCTTCTTTCAGGAAGTTGATCAGCGCGCTGCGATCGGTAATATCCCGCAACTTGATATAAAACATATGCGCGTTGTGCCTACAGTCGTCCGGGATAGAGGGCAGGTCAATACGTCCCGCGCGCGCCAGCGGCACCAGTGCGTCATAGTAGGTCTGCCACAGCGCCAGACGCTGTTGATTGATGCGATCGGCCGCTTCCAACTGCGCCCACAGATACGCCGCCTGGAGATCGGACATCAGATAGCTGGAGCCGATATCCCGCCAGGTGTATTTATCCACCTGTCCCCGGAAGAACTGGCTGCGATTGGTGCCTTTTTCACGGATGATTTCCGCCCGTTCAATCAGGGAACGGTCGTTAATCAGCGTCGCGCCGCCTTCACCACCTGCCGTGTAGTTTTTGGTTTCGTGAAAACTGAAGCAACCGATATGACC
Organism: Citrobacter sp. CK202; assembly: GCF_030333225.1. Lineage (NCBI taxonomy): Bacteria > Pseudomonadati > Pseudomonadota > Gammaproteobacteria > Enterobacterales > Enterobacteriaceae > Citrobacter > Citrobacter sp. CK202. Next base: position 30,401 of record NZ_JAOWGI010000016.1, on the reverse strand, counting down.
AATCGTCCCCAGCGCACGGCCTTTCCAGGTCGACATCACACCCTGCGCGGCATCTTCCACCACAAACAGATTATGACGCTTCGCAATCGCCATAATGGTGTCCATTTCGCAAGCGACGCCCGCGTAATGCACCGGAACAATGACGCGCGTCTTGTCGGTAATCGCCGCTTCAATCAGCGTTTCATCAATGTTCATGGTATCCGGGCGGATATCGACGAAAATGATTTTCGCCCCGCGCAGCACAAAGGCGTTGGCGGTAGAAACGAAGGTGTAGCTTGGCATAATGACTTCATCGCCCGGCTGGATGTCCAGCAGCAATGCCGCCATTTCAAGTGACGCCGTACAGGATGGCGTCAGCAACACTTTAGCGCTGCCAAAACGTTGCTCCAGCCACTGCTGGCAACGGCGCGTAAAGCCGCCATCTCCGCAAAGTTTGCCGCTTCCCAGCGCTGACTGCATGTAATCGAGTTCGGTTCCCACCACCGGCGGCGCGTTAAATGGAATCATTTTGTCACCTGTATAACCAGTACGCGGTGCTTTCTACGTTGCCACCGCTCTGTATATAACGTTTAAGCGCGGCGGTGTTGCCCATCTGGGTCGCCACCCGCAATGTTGTCTTTCCGCGAGACTGCGCCCACGCGAGCGCCGCCTGCATTAATTCTGCCCCTGCGCCACGCCCGGCCAGCAGGCCGATGCGCGCATCGGTGTCGTTCAGTTCGCGCAGCGAGACAAACCCGCGAATATCGTTATTCGCCGCCCGGATAACCAGACACAGGTGATCGAAGGTGCCGCGCACGGCATTTTCAATCCACTGAGCATAAAAACGGACGCTGGCGTCCGGCGCATACCACGGTGCGCGGAAACGGCTTTGCGCAAACGCGGCGGACGCCTGTTGACGTAACGCGGGAATATCGGCAATTTGTGCAATTTCCACGCCAGAAATACGTTCAACGCCAGCGACCGGCAGGCTGAAGTCGACTTCGCCTTCTACCAGCGAAAACCCCAACTGTTGCAGCGCATCTAATTCATCCGTGCGCGCAGCAGAAATTTTCGCCTGCACGCGCGACCAGGGTTGCAATGCCTCTGGCGTTAACACCGGCGCGGCAGGGTTCACGCGAACAATAGCGCTATTGACGCCAAAGAACGTATTTTCCCACGTTAATGGTTCAATACTGGCGCGGACGGGCACAGAGTAGCTCCAGTAAATATTGGCCATAGCCGGTTTTCGCTAAAGAACTGGCGGCGCGTTTTACGCCCTCGTCATCCAGCCAGCCGTTACGCCAGGCGATCTCTTCCAGACAGGCAATTTTGAAGCCCTGGCGTTTTTCAACCGTCTGCACAAACGTGCTCGCTTCAATCAGGCTGTCATGGGTGCCGGTATCCAGCCACGCAAAGCCACGACCGAGCAACTCAACCGTCAGCTTGCCGTCATTAAGGTACATCTGATTAATGGACGTAATCTCCAGCTCACCGCGCTCGGAAGGCTTCACGCGCTTCGCGTACTCTACTACCTTGCTGTCGTAAAAATAGAGACCGGTCACCGCCCAGTTTGATTTCGGCTGTTTCGGCTTTTCTTCCAGCGAGACCGCGCGAAAATTGTCGTCGAACTCCACAACGCCAAAACGTTCCGGGTCCATAACCTGATAACCAAAAACGGTCGCCCCTTCGGTTCGCGCCGCCACATGACGCAATTTCGGGCTGAAACCCTGACCAAAGAAGATATTGTCGCCCAGTACAAGACAGGACGGCTCGCCGTTAAGGAATGTTTCACCAATGATAAAGGCCTGCGCCAGCCCATCCGGGCTGGGTTGTTCGGCATACTGCAACTCAATGCCAAACTCCGAACCATCGCCCAGCAGACGCTGAAAATAGTGCTTATCTTCCGGTGTGGTGATAATCAGGATTTCCCGGATACCCGCCAGCATCAGTACCGACAGCGGATAGTAGATCATCGGCTTGTCATAAATCGGCAGAAGCTGCTTTGACACGCCGCGCGTAATCGGATGCAGGCGGGTGCCAGAGCCGCCCGCCAGAATGATACCTTTCATGCGTTCCTCCTCCGGGTTTAGCCCTTCAGACCTAAACGTTCACCCTGATAGCTGCCATCCTGCACGGGCTTCCACCAGGCCTCATTCGCCAGATACCACTGCACGGTTTTCCGCATTCCGCTTTCAAAGGTTTCCTGCGGCGTCCAGCCAAGTTCACGCGCAATTTTCGCTGCGTCGATGGCATAGCGTAAATCATGGCCTGGACGGTCATCCACAAAAGCGATCAGGGAGCGATAATGCGCCACGCCCTGCGGTTTTTGTGGCGCAAGTTCTTCCAGCAGATCGCAAATCGTTTCCACAACCTCCAGATTCTTACGCTCATTATGGCCGCCAATGTTATATGTCTCCCCCACTTCGCCCGCCGTCAGCACGCGATACAGCGCCCTGGCGTGATCTTCAACGTACAGCCAGTCGCGGATCTGTTGTCCATTGCCATACACCGGCAGCGGTTTACCCGCCAGCGCGTTCAGGATCATCAATGGGATCAGCTTTTCCGGGAAGTGGTAAGGGCCGTAATTATTGGAACAGTTAGTGACCAGCGTCGGCAGACCATAGGTGCGCAACCACGCGCGCACCAGGTGATCGCTGCTGGCTTTCGAGGCGGAATAAGGACTGCTCGGCGCATACGGCGTGGTCTCAGTAAAGAAATCATCCGTGGAATGCAGATCGCCATACACCTCGTCAGTGGAGATATGGTGGAAACGAAACGCCGATTTTTTCTCATCATTGAGCGTCGCCCAGTAAGTCCGGGCCGCTTCCAGCAGCGTGTAGGTTCCCACGATATTGGTTTCAATAAACGCAGCCGGGCCGTCGATAGACCGGTCAACATGGCTTTCCGCCGCCAGATGCATCACGTAATCCGGCTGGTACTGCTGAAAAACGCGATCCAGCGATGCCCGATCGCAGATATCCACTCTCTCAAAGGCAAAGCGCTCATGCTGTGCAACTGGCGCCAGCGACATCAGGTTTCCGGCGTAGGTGAGCTTATCCACCACCACTACGGCGTCGGGGGTTTCATCAATGATGTGGCGCACAACGGCAGAGCCGATAAATCCCGCGCCGCCAGTGACCAGAATCCGTTTCATCAGCGCCAGACTCCTTTCGTATCCACAATGTAGCGTTGCCGCACGGCGTCGCCGTTAATCGCTTTAAACGGATGATGGTCAACCAGCATGACCAGCACATCCGCTTCCGCCAGCGCATTTTCCAGCGTGGCTAACGTGCAGCGACCTTCCAGTTTTTTCGGCAACTGATGAATATTAGGCTCTACCACCAGCGTTTCACCGGCATGCCATTGCGCAATCTCCTGCGCAATGCCCATCGCCGGGCTTTCACGCAGATCGTCAATATTCGGTTTAAACGCCAGACCAAAGCAGGCGATTTTGATGTCGCTGGCGCGCTTATTCGTTGCCGTCAGGCAATCCGCCACTGCGGCTTTCACCTGCGCCATCACCCAGTGTGGTTTACCGTCGTTCACTTCACGCGCGGTACGGATCAGCCGTGCCTGCTGCGGGTTTTGCGCCACAATAAACCACGGATCGACGGCGATGCAGTGGCCGCCCACGCCCGGCCCAGGCTGGAGAATATTCACGCGCGGATGACGATTCGCCAGACGAATCAGTTCCCAGACGTTAATTCCCTGATCGGCGCAAATCAGCGACAGCTCGTTCGCAAAGGCGATATTGACGTCACGGAAGCTGTTTTCCGTGAGCTTACACATTTCGGCGGTGCGGGAATTAGTCACCACACACTCGCCTTCAAGGAAAATCTTGTACAACTCGCTGGCACGCGCGGAGCATACCGGCGTCATGCCGCCAATCACGCGGTCATTTTTGATGAGCTCCACCATAACCTGACCCGGCAATACGCGCTCCGGGCAGTAGGCAATGTTCACATCAGCCTGTTCCCCCGCCTGCTGCGGGAAAGTCAGATCCGGGCGCATTTCCGCCAGCCATGCGGCCATTTGTTCTGTCGCGCCCACCGGCGAGGTGGATTCGAGGATGACCAGCGCGCCTTTTTTCAGTACGGGAGCAATAGATTTCGCGGCCGCTTCGACATAAACCATATCGGGGTCGTGATCGCCCTTGAACGGCGTCGGCACGGCGATCAAGTACGCGTCGGCTGCTACCGGCGTTGTCGTGGCCCGGAGGAATCCGCCTTCAACCGCAGTTTTCACGACGCTATCCAGATCCGGCTCAACAATATGGATGGCTCCACGGTTGATGGTGTCCACCGCCTGCTGATTGATATCCACGCCAATAACGTGCTTTTGGCGAGAAGCAAAGGCCGCAGCCGTCGGCAACCCGATGTATCCCAGCCCAATAACAGAAATGGTCGTAAAACTCATAGCGATACCCGATTATTTTTTAACGCGTGTAAAATGCGGCCGCACGCCTGCCCGTCGCCATAAGGATTATGGGCGCGGCTCATGGTTTGATATTCATTTTCGTCGTGCAGCAAACGTGTGACTTCTTCCACAATACGGTGTGAATCGGTTCCCACCAGACGCACCGTGCCAGCGGTAACGGCTTCTGGCCGTTCCGTCATTGCGCGCATAACCAACACCGGTTTGCCTAATGACGGCGCCTCTTCCTGAATCCCGCCGGAATCGGTAAGGATCAGCCAGGCGTGGTTCATCAGCCAGACAAACGGCAGGTAATCCTGCGGCTCAATCAGTATCACATTTTCAACATGCCCCAGGATGCGGTTAACCGGTTCGCTGACGTTGGGGTTCAGGTGAACCGGATACACAATTTGTACATCCTGATTGGTAGCGGCTATCTCCGCCAGCGCATGACAGATTTGCTCAAACCCCCGGCCAAAGCTCTCACGGCGATGTCCGGTCACCAGGATCATTTTTTTATCGTCACACAGGAAAGGATACCGCTTTGCCAGTTCGGCGCGTAGCGTATCGCTGGCCAGTACGCGATCGCGCACCCAGATCAGCGCATCAATCACGGTATTGCCGGTGACAAAGATGTGGTTATCAGGGATCTGTTCCCGCAGTAAATTCTGCCGTGAATTTTCCGTCGGCGCAAAATGGTACATCGCCAGGCGACCGGTCAAGGTGCGGTTCGCCTCTTCAGGCCAGGGGGAGTAGAGATCGCCGGTTCGCAGCCCGGCCTCTACATGACCGACAGGGATACGCTGGTAGAAAGCCGCCAGACTGGTGGCGAGAGTGGTTGTCGTATCGCCATGCACCAATACGACATCAGGTTTAAAATCGGCAAGAATCGGTTTTAATCCTTCCAGGATTCGACAGGTAATCTCTGTCAGCCCCTGACCCGGCTGCATAATATTGAGATCGTAGTCAGGCACAATAGAAAAGAGATTCAAAACCTGATCGAGCATCTCCCGATGCTGCGCAGTAACGCAGACTTTTGCCTCAAAATGAGGGTCCTTTGCCAGCGCATGAACCAGAGGCGCCATCTTAATGGCCTCCGGTCGCGTGCCAAATACAGTCAGTACTTTCACATCGATTCTCTTCGAATAGGCAGTGAGGGCCTAACCCCTCACTGCTGAGATGTTGCTAAATCGCGCGGCGGCGGGTTAATGCGACGCCAGCCCCGATCAGCGCCCCAACAATGCCCCACATAACCATCAGGAAAGCACGGCGCGGGCTATCGCGTTTTACCGGTTCTTCCGGCGTGCGCAAATAACGATAGGTCTGGAAACGCGGGTCCAGCGTCGGCCCCACGTTCAGCGTGTTCAACATGGCCCGGTTTTGATCATAGTCCAGATCGAATGCTGGACCGACAGCCTGAAGGTTTTCAAGACGCGCTTGTAGCATAGGGCGGCCAAGCAAAAACAGCTCAGAGTCGGGTAATTCATCGGCAGGAACATCGGTCGCCGTACGAGAAATATTATGCTGCTCGGCAATTTTGAGCGCCTGTTCAATGCTATGAACACGACGAGAGAAAATGCTTTTCGCCACCTCTTCCTGGCGTTTAACCTGCGCTTTCATCTGGATAGTCCGCGCGGCCCATGCACCCTTTAACTCATCATTCAGATGGCTCGCCGCACGCTGGCTGGCAAACGCCACATACTGGCGAAGCAGGTTGTTGGCATCGGGCGCCGTTTCCGCAATCAGCTTCACGCTATCATTGGTGTTGCGAGTGAAATCGCCAGGCGTGAACTGAATGTTATTGATCATTTCATCCAGCATCGCGGCATCGGCTTTGCTGTTGCCGACCATGCGCTGCTTGTAATAATCGGTCTGTAGCCAGAAATCGCGACGCGTATCCCAGGACGCCAGTTGCATGACGAACTCTTTATACGCTTCATCCATTACCGAAGGCTGATCGGCCGGCGCGAGGCTGGCTTTGATATCAAGGTTGCGCAAAAACTGCTGTTGGGAGTAATAGCCGCCCAGCATATTGACGGTGGGGCGGTCGGAAATCGCCGTTGCACTCCACTCCTGACGGGCAAAAAACGTATACGCTAACGCAATCAGCGCAAAAGCCAGCCCTGTTCCCACAATCCATAGCTTCCCAGCCCACAAGGTACGAAACAACCCACGAATATCCAGTTCATTTTCAGCGCTCACGGCGTGTGCCCCCGGTAATGGTTGTGTCATCGCATCCTCAATTTACTTGGTTATCGTTGGATTGTTATCACGGTTTCTGCGTAGTCTGCGCTTCACGCGCTTAATAAATCGCGCCACCTTCCAGGCACGCTTAATGCAGTAACCGTAAAGGAAGAATGCTAGCAAAAAGAGCACCAACATGACCCATTCTGGAACAAAATGGGAATATTCTGCGGCAACGCCAATGGAAGCCAGAATCGCAGCGGCGAGCGTAATGAGAACAAATGCCTGTCGGGAAGTAAACCCTGCACGCATGATCAAATGATGAATATGCTGGCGATCGGGAGAAAAGGGGCTCATGCCCTTACGCAGGCGACGATACATAATCGCCACCATGTCCATTAATGGAATCGCAATAATCCACAGCGCAGTAACCGGGCTGATAGGATGCGTTTTACCCTGCGTGGTTTCCAGCAGGATCCAGATAACCGTGAAGCCAATCAGCGTACTGCCCGCATCGCCCATAAAGACTTTATAACGACGCCCCAGAACACCAAGGTTTAACATGATATAGGGCAGAATCGCGGCGATCATGGCGAAACACCATACCGCCAGACTCGTCTGCCCATCAAACCACAGAATCAGCCCCATTGCGGCAAATGAGACGCTGGACAGCCCGCCAAGTAAGCCATCAATACCATCAACCATATTGAAAGCATTGATCGCCGCCCAGACGGCAAAGAGCGTGAGGAAATAGCCAAAGGGGCCGAGCACCAATTCCCAGGGACCGAAAATATACCCCAGGCTACTGAGATGGAGTTTCCCTATCACCATCATGACAACAGCAATAGCGGCCTGTACCACAGCGCGAATTTTCACGCTAATGTCAAAACGATCATCCAATGCGCCGACCAAAACCAGCACACCAGCAGAAAAAAGGTATAACGATGCGTGCGGAATATAGTAATCCGAGAGAGCAAACATAAAGCTGATTCCTGCGAACACAGAAATCCCGCCAACCAAAGGAACCACCCCCTGGTGCCGTTTACGAAAATTGGGTTTATCCACTAAACCTATCTTGATGGCTACTTTTCGCGCAAGAAAAATAAAAATGGTTGTGAATAAAAAAATACTGATTAGCTCAGATAAAGCAGCGAGTAAATTCACAGTGTATGTGCTCTCAGCATATATCATTTCCTTAAAGTATAATGCGTTACGTCTGTCTCTAGAAGAGAGCATTCAGAACATTACACTTTCGACCACTCGTAGTTTATACAGCCCACAGCAATTCCACATAATGAATGTGATGATGACTTGTTTATTTGACTAACAGATCAGATAAATCGCAAAAGAAAAACGCCACGTAAAAACGTGGCGTTTTCGGTATCAGCCGGACTTACGAACGCTTCATCATGTCGAAGAAGTCGTCGTTGGTCTTGGTCATTGCCAGCTTGTTAATGAGGAATTCCATCGCGTCGATTTCACCCATCGGATGGATGATTTTGCGCAGGATCCACATTTTCTGTAGCTCTTCCTGAGTGGTGAGCAGCTCTTCTTTACGCGTACCGGAACGGTTGTAGTCGATAGCCGGGAAGACGCGTTTTTCAGCGATCTTACGGGAGAGGTGCAGCTCCATGTTACCGGTGCCTTTAAACTCTTCGTAGATCACTTCATCCATCTTAGAACCGGTGTCGATCAGCGCCGTTGCGATAATGGTCAGGCTGCCGCCCTCTTCCACGTTACGCGCCGCGCCGAAGAAACGCTTCGGACGGTGCAGGGCGTTGGCGTCCACACCACCGGTCAGGACTTTACCGGAAGCCGGAACCACGGTGTTGTAGGCGCGAGCCAGACGAGTGATGGAGTCGAGCAGAATGATGACGTCTTTTTTGTGTTCAACCAGACGCTTCGCCTTCTCGATCACCATTTCAGCAACCTGAACGTGACGGGATGCCGGTTCGTCGAAGGTGGAAGCAACCACTTCACCTTTTACCAGACGCTGCATTTCGGTCACTTCTTCTGGACGCTCGTCGATCAGCAGCACCATCAGTACGCAGTCAGGATGGTTGTAAGCAATGCTCTGCGCGATGTTCTGCAACAGCATAGTTTTACCCGCTTTCGGCGGTGCGACGATCAGACCACGCTGACCACGGCCAATCGGGGAAGCCAGATCCAGTACGCGAGCCGTTAAATCTTCAGTAGAACCGTTACCACGTTCCATACGCAGACGTGAGTTCGCGTGCAGCGGCGTTAAGTTCTCAAAGAGGATTTTATTACGAGCGTTTTCAGGTTTGTCGTAGTTAACTTCGTTAACTTTCAACAGCGCAAAGTAACGTTCGCCTTCTTTTGGCGGGCGAATCTTACCAGAAATGGTGTCACCAGTGCGGAGGTTGAAACGGCGGATTTGGCTGGGAGAAACGTAGATGTCATCAGGACCGGCGAGGTAGGAGCTGTCTGCAGAGCGGAGGAAACCAAATCCATCCTGCAATATCTCCAGCACACCGTCACCAAAGATATCTTCGCCACTCTTTGCGTGCTGCTTCAGGATGGCAAAAATAATGTCCTGCTTGCGCATACGAGCCAGGTTTTCCAGCCCCATATTTTCGCCGAGAGTGATCAGCTCAGAAACCGGCGTATTCTTTAATTCGGTAAGATTCATAATGGTGTGAGTTCTTAAACTTGGGGTAAATCTCGAACTTAATGTTGTGAATGGTATGGCAGGATCATCCATGCCTGTTTACGGCCACCAACTCATGTCTGTTCGCTGTCTGGTCACAGGAAAGTACACAGAACTGAAACGACAAGACGGATTGAGTGACAAGCCAGGAATCTGTTCACTTCTCGCGCGAGAAAAAACGGGAAGCGTTGGAAAAAACAAGACTCAAACTTAATAAGGTATGTTTAATACGAAGTCAACACTAAGTTAGCACGACTCAAGCCGGGCGTCCAGTCATCCGAATAATTTAGGATGCTGGTCACCCGAACATGAAACTTCCGTCTTACGCCAGGTTGGCGTCGAGGAACTCTTTCAGCTGACCTTTGGACAGTGCGCCCACTTTGGTTGCTGCGACTTCACCGTTTTTGAACAACAGCAGGGTCGGGATGCCACGGATACCATACTTCGGCGCAGTGCCTGGGTTTTGGTCGATGTTAAGTTTAGCAACCGTCAATTTGCCCTGATATTCGTCAGCGATTTCATCCAGAATCGGGGCGATCATTTTGCACGGTCCGCACCACTCTGCCCAGAAATCAACGAGGATAGCCCCGTCCGCTTTGAGTACATCCGTGTCAAAACTGTCGTCAGTCAGGTGAATAATTTTATCGCTCATAATAACTCCACAGGAATAAGCCTGGTGTGTTGGTTTCGCCTTCATCAACGACGTGTTGATGTCGCATTAACCAACTAAAGGTTGACTTTATTTCACCGGATACGCTTTCGTAAAGCAATAGTAAGCTGATATTCTACCACACTATGAGCAAAACACATTTAACAGAACAGAAGTTTTCCGACTTCGCCCTGCACCCAAAGGTGATAGAAGCCCTTGAAAATAAAGGGTTTCATAATTGTACGCCCATTCAGGCATTGGCCCTCCCGCTAACGCTGGCGGGTCGTGATGTCGCAGGGCAGGCGCAAACCGGAACCGGAAAAACGATGGCGTTCCTGACGTCTTCGTTTCATTATCTTCTCTCTCATCCCGCGATTGACGATCGCAAGGTGAACCAGCCGCGCGCCTTAATTATGGCGCCAACGCGTGAGTTGGCCGTGCAGATCCACGCCGATGCGGAACCGCTGGCGCAGACCACCGGCCTGAAATTAGGCCTGGCCTACGGCGGTGACGGCTACGACAAACAGCTGAAAGTGCTGGAAAGCGGCGTCGATATTCTGATCGGCACCACGGGTCGTCTGATCGACTACGCGAAACAAAACCACATTAACCTCGGCGCCATTCAGGTCGTCGTATTGGATGAAGCCGATCGCATGTACGATCTGGGCTTTATTAAAGACATCCGCTGGCTGTTCCGCCGTATGCCGCCGGCCAATCAGCGTCTGAACATGCTATTCTCCGCAACCCTCTCTTACCGTGTTCGCGAACTGGCGTTCGAGCAGATGAACAACGCCGAATATGTTGAAGTGGAGCCGGAACAAAAGACAGGCCATCGTATTAAAGAAGAGCTCTTCTACCCTTCTAACGAAGAGAAGATGCGTTTGCTGCAAACGCTGATCGAAGAAGAGTGGCCGGATCGCGCCATTGTTTTCGCCAATACCAAGCATCGCTGCGAAGACATCTGGGGGCATCTGGCAGCTGACGGTCATCGTGTCGGCCTGTTGACCGGCGACGTTGCGCAGAAAAAACGTCTGCGTATTCTCGACGAGTTTACCCGTGGCGATCTCGATATCCTCGTCGCAACCGACGTTGCCGCGCGCGGTCTGCACATTCCGGCCGTAACGCACGTCTTTAACTATGACCTGCCGGATGACTGCGAAGACTACGTTCACCGTATCGGACGTACGGGTCGCGCAGGAGCGAGCGGTCACTCTATCAGCCTGGCCTGTGAAGAGTACGCGCTGAACCTGCCTGCCATTGAGGCTTATATTGGTCACTCTATCCCGGTCAGCAAATATAACCCGGAAGCGCTGATGACCAATTTGCCGAAGCCGTTGCGCCTGACGCGCTCGCGCCCAGGCAATGGACCGCGTCGCACCGGCGCGCCGCGTAATCGTCGTCGTTCAGGTTAACGTAATATATGCTCACTTCCACTTCGCTGTATGCCGCAATTGATCTCGGTTCCAATAGTTTTCATATGCTGGTTGTACGCGAGGTGGCTGGAAGCATCCAGACGCTCACGCGAATTAAGCGCAAGGTGCGTCTGGCTGCGGGCCTGAACAGTGATAATTCGCTTTCCGCTGAAGCGATGGAGCGCGGCTGGCAATGTCTGCGCCTTTTCGCTGAACGCCTACAGGATATTCCTCAACCGCAAATCTGCGTCGTCGCCACGGCAACGCTGCGTCTCGCCGTCAATGCGGGCGAGTTTATCGCCAAAGCGCAGGAGATCCTCGGTTGTCCTGTCCAGGTCATTAGCGGCGAAGAAGAAGCGCGGCTGATTTATCAGGGTGTTGCCCATACCACCGGCGGCGCCGATCAGCGTCTGGTGGTCGATATTGGCGGCGCCAGCACCGAACTGGTCACCGGAACCGGCGCACAAACCACCTCTCTGTTTAGCCTGTCAATGGGCTGCGTCACCTGGCTTGAACGCTACTTTACCGATCGCAATCTGGCGCAAGAAAACTTCGATGAAGCGGAAAAAGCCGCGCGTGAAGTGCTGCGTCCGGTCGCCGATGAGCTACGCAAGCATGGCTGGAAAGTCTGCGTAGGCGCGTCTGGCACCGTCCAGGCGTTGCAGGAAATCATGATGGCGCAGGGCATGGATGAGCGCATCACATTGGCGAAACTTCAACAGCTGAAGCAACGCGCAATTCATTGCGGCCGTCTGGAAGAGTTGGAAATTGAAGGGTTAACGCTGGAACGCGCGCTGGTATTCCCCAGCGGTCTGGCCATTCTGATCGCGATTTTCACCGAACTGGACATCCAGTGTATGACGCTTGCGGGCGGAGCGCTGCGCGAAGGGTTGGTGTATGGCATGCTGCATCTGGCGGTGGATCAGGATATTCGCAGCCGCACGCTGCGTAACATTCAGCGTCGATTTATGGTCGATACCGAACAGGCGCATCGCGTAGCGGATCTGGCGGTAAACTTTCTCGATCAGGTGGAAGATAAGTGGCATCTTGAGCCGATCAGTCGCGAACTCCTGACCAGTGCCTGTCAGCTGCATGAAATCGGCCTGAGCGTTGATTTTAAACAGGCGCCGCAGCACGCGGCTTATCTGGTACGTAATCTGGATTTACCGGGATTCACCCCCGCGCAAAAGAAGCTGTTAGCCACCCTGCTGTTAAATCAGACCAACCCGATCGACCTCTCTTCCCTCCACCAGCAGAATGCGGTGCCGCCGCGCGTCGCTGAACATCTTTGTCGCCTGTTGCGTCTGGCGATCATTTTTGCCAGCCGTCGCCGTGACGATCTGGTGCCACAGATTACGTTGCAGGCGCAGGATGAGAATCTGACGTTAACCTTGCCGCAAGGGTGGCTGGAGCATCACCCGCTGGGTAAAGAGTTGATCGATCAGGAAAGCCAGTGGCAAAGCTATGTCCACTGGCCTTTGGACGTTCATTAGATACTGGCTGCCGGATGGCGCTTACGCTTATCCGGCCTGGAAAATACCTACTTCGCTTTTGCTTTCGCCATCATGGCGCGGATATTGGCTATGCTGGCCTGCCCTTTCTGCATCCGCTCCTCGGCCGTTACCACTTTACGCTCCTGCTCCCAGATAAGATCGTCCTGCGGCAGTTCCAGCAAAAAGCGGCTTGGTTCCGGGCGCACCAGTTCGCCGTACTGACGACGCTCTTTGCACAGCGTGAAGATCAGCTCTTTCTGCGCGCGGGTGATCCCCACATAGGCCAGACGGCGCTCCTCATCGATATTGTCTTCGTCAATGCTGCTCTGGTGCGGCAGGAATCCTTCTTCCATCCCCACCATAAACACGTACGGGAACTCCAGCCCTTTCGAGGCATGCAGCGTCATGAGCTGTACCTGATCCAACTCTTCTTCACTTTCACCACGCTCCATCATGTCGCGCAGCGTAAAGCGCGTCACCACCTGGGTGAGCGTCATGGGTTCGTCAAGTTCGTTACCTTCAAGCATTTCGGTCATCCAGCTAAACAGCTGGTTGACGTTCTTCATGCGCATTTCCGCCGCTTTTGGGCTCGGCGAAGTCTCATACAACCAGGATTCGTAATCAATACCGTGGATGAGATCGCGCACGGCGGCAATCGGTTCACGCTCCGCCAGACGCTGAATTTCCCCCAGCCAATGGGTAAAGCGGGTCAGTGAATCATAGCCGCGCCCGGTCAGCGTCTGGTTCAGCCCCACATCAAAACTGGCGGTAAACAGACTCTTGTTGCGCGTCATCGCCCATTCGCCCAGCTTTTGCAGCGTGGCCGGGCCGATTTCTCGTTTTGGCGTATTCACAATCCGCAGGAAAGCGCTGTCATCATCCGGGTTGGTCAGTACGCGCAGATAGGCCAGCAGGTCTTTAATCTCCGGGCGGGAGAAGAACGACGTGCCGCCAGAAATTTTGTAGGGAATACGGTTCTGCATAAGGAATTTTTCAAACACCCTCGACTGGTGGTTCCCGCGATACAGAATGGCGTAATCCTTGTATTCAGTCTTATTCACAAAGTGATGGGCAATCAGCTCGCCAGTGACGCGTTCGGCCTCGTGTTCTTCATTGTTCGCGCTCAGCACCTTGAGTTCCGCGCCATAGCCCAGTTCAGAAAAGAGGCGTTTTTCAAAGACGTGAGGGTTATTGGCAATCAGGATATTCGCCGCTTTCAGAATGCGCCCGGAGGAACGATAGTTCTGCTCCAGCTTGATCACCTGTAGCGCCGGGAAATCCTTACTCAACAACACCAGGTTTTGCGGACGCGCGCCGCGCCAGGAATAGATCGACTGGTCGTCATCACCCACCACCGTAAAGCGCGCGCGGCTTCCCACCAGCAGCTTCACCAGTTCATACTGACTGGTGTTGGTATCCTGGTATTCATCCACCAGCAGATAGCGAATCCTGTTCTGCCAGCGCTCGCGCACCTCTTCATTACGCTGTAGCAGCAGCGTCGGCAATAGAATCAGGTCATCAAAATCGAGCACATTGCAGGCCTTCAGATGTGCATCGTACAGACCATAACAGTGAGCGAAGATACGGTCGCGCTCCCCTTTTGTGCTTGCTGCCGCCTGAGTGGGCGTCATCAGATCGTTTTTCCAGTTAGAGATCGTCGAGATCAGCTGTTGCAAGATAACTTTGTCATCTTCAATCAGACCGTCAGTCAGCTCTTTCAGCAATGCGACCTGATCGGTATCGTCAAACAGCGAAAAGTTCGATTTCATCCCCAACGCCGCATATTCACGTTTGATGATATCCAGCCCCAACGTATGGAAAGTGGAGATCATCAGCCCGCGCGCCTCTTTACGCCCCAGCGTTTGCCCGACACGCTCTTTCATTTCACGCGCCGCTTTATTGGTAAAGGTCACTGCCGCAATATGGCGCGCCTGATAGCCGCAACCACGAATCAGATGGGCGATTTTATTGGTAATAACGCGAGTCTTACCAGAACCTGCGCCCGCCAGCACCAGGCAGGGACCGGTGACGAATTCGACAGCGTGTTGTTGGCCGGGGTTTAAACGCATGGGAATATTGCTCAATCTTCGAACGGGGGAAGGATTGTAGCAGAAAGCAGGGCCGAGGGAGTAACAGGCTGCCCTTTCAGACAGCCTGGAAAGCGTTAATCAGGAGGTGCTGGCGGCAAGCGGCGTATAGCCGTTGCGTTTTGCGCTCAGGACCCAGCTGTACGATCCCATAATCGCAATCGCCGTTAGCAGGACATACTCCAGCGACATCGCATAGACGCCCTGTACCGCGTAAATCACCACGCTAATGACGTCAATAAGCACCCACAGCAGCCAGTTTTCCACATATTTGCGAGTCATCAGCACCATCGCCGCGATCGACAGCACCAGCATGGTGGAATCCCAGAACGGGAACGCGTCCGGCTGTAGCTCTGGCATCGCCACCTGAACCCCTACCGTTTGCAGCATCCCGAGCATAATATGGGTCAGCATGGCGAACACCGGGTCGATAAACCGCGTCATCAGCAGGATGGCGACAATACACACACCGCTCAGCACCAGCGTTTGCTGGCGGGAGAGCCAGCGCACCTTCAGCGCCGCCTCTTGCGCCTCATTCTGACGGCTCCACGCATACCAGCCATAGATATTGGCGGCAAAGAAGAACACCTGAAGCAGCAGGCTGGCATATAGCTGAATCTGGAAAAAGATCGCAGCAAACAGGGTGACGTTAATCAGACCAAACAGGTAATTGATGATTTTTTCCCGGCTGGCGCACCAGATGCACAATAAACCAAAGACCGTGCCGATAGCCTCAATCCACGACAGCGCATACCCGCCTTCGCCGAGAGGAATGTTGACCATCACGTTGTTAATACTGAAAAAGTCCATCACTGCTCTCCTTGCTGGCTATCGAAATAAATGGCCTGTAGCGCCAGGGAAATCTGACGTTCTTCACCCTGCAGACACAGCGTTTCCTGTTGAACATAATCATTAATACTGCTGTCCAGACAGCCGTTGTGGGCAACGACCACGTTCAGCAACGACGCCGTACGCAGCCCACGTAGTGCGCCGACCACCATCAGCGCCGCCGTTTCCATATCCGCCCCGAGAATGCCGCGCGCTGACCATTCCGCATCCAGTTCAGCTTCACGATCGGTATAAAAGCTATCGTGGCTGCGCACCAGTCCGCAAATCGCAGGAATGTTCATCTGCTTCGCCTGCTGGATCAACGTGGCGATAAGCTGCGGGTCTGCGCAGGCCGGATAGCAGGCTGGCGCGTAGGTTTTGCTGGTGCCGTCATCGGCGACCGCACCGTTGGCGATAATCAGATCGCCCAGCGCCAGCGTATCCTGCAATGCCCCACAGCTACCGATGCGAATCAGCGTGTCCACGCCAATCTGCCGTAACTCTTCAATGGCAATGGCCGTTGATGGCCCGCCGATTCCCGTCGACAGCACCAGAATCTCAATCCCTTTATATGTGCCGCGCGCCGCCCGAAATTCCCGGTTTTGCCCCAGTATCTCAGGGTTATCAAGAAAGTGGGTGATCCTGTCCACCCGCTCAGGATCGCCGGGCAATAGCGCATACCGCGCACCGGTCATGCTATTGCTTAATCGAATATGGGGTTGCATCTTCTGTCTCCTTACTGTGCTGAGGGACTCAGATCTCCGCCTCCTGTTTCAGTTTTTCAGGGGCTAATAAGACGATCCGCTCACCGTCGGTATCAATAATTTTCAGCGATTTCAGATCGTGCAAAATACGGTTGATACTGCGCGTCGTCGCCGCAAATTCCTGACTGAGATTTTGTTTATCCAGCAAAATCGTGGTCGATTCATCATGTTGATATCGCTGCCATAATGCCTGGCAAACCCGTTGATACAGCGAGTACAAATTGTCGCTGCTGGCCTTTTTCGACAACTGATAATATTGCTGGCTGAAAAAGCGCAGCATCCGCTGGTTAAAATGGTTATCCAGCGCCAGCCAGCGATGAAAATCCGCCTGCGGCAGGCTTAACAACTGAACGCTACCAACCGCCATCACCGAACAGATGTAATGCCGCGACTCAAAAATCTCCAGCTCGCCCAGCATGTCGCCTTTGCGGTAATGTGCCTGCCGATAACGGCGCCCGTCTTCAGCTTCGTAAAAGACATCCACCTCACCGGAAACAATCAGCGAGAATTGCCGACAAATGTCGCCCTGACGGCAAATCAGCGCTCCGCGAGGTATTTCCTCAACGCGCCAGCGCTGCATGATGTCCAGTGGGCAATATTTGAGCAGCTCATACAGCTGCGGATCGCGTACGATTTGGGTTAGCCCTGTCAGCCAGTCGCCTGAAAATTCTGCGTTTTTCATTGAGCTCATGTTATCTCTCTCCTGAGATGGAAAGACAGGACGGCTGTCCTGTTGCAGAGGGAATATGTCTGATAAAAGTGTCGTTCATCTCCCGGTTCATTAAACCCGGCGGGACATCTGTCCTGCGATGGCGAAGAGTATATGTCCGACACCCCAAGGAATGATAAAGTGGCGGGCAACCTTTGAGACATGAGAGCGAAATAATGGCGAAAACCGCAGCAGCACTGCATATCCTGGTAAAAGAAGAGAAGCTGGCGCTGGATCTTCTGGAACAAATCAAGAATGGCGCCGACTTTGGCAAACTGGCGAAAAAGCACTCTATCTGCCCGTCAGGCAAAAGAGGCGGTGACTTAGGTGAGTTTCGTCAGGGCCAGATGGTTCCGGCGTTCGACAAAGTGGTCTTCTCCTGCCCGGTGCTGGAACCAACCGGCCCACTGCACACCCAGTTCGGATACCACATCATTAAGGTGCTGTATCGCAACTAATAAAAAGCCCGGAGGTTCATACTCCGGGCTTTTTTGCCTGATGGCGCTTCGCTTATCAGGCCTACGAAATAATGGCTTTTTGTAGGTCGGGTAAGCGCTAGCGCCACCCGACAACCTGTTTAACCAGCTACCGCAATGCGTTTCATATCCGTCATATAGCCACGCAGTTTCTGGCCCACTTTCTCAATAGCGTGGCCACGAATTGCTTCGTTCACATCACGCAGCTGTGCGTTGTCAACCGCGCCTTCAGCAATCGCTTTACCCAGATCGCCCGGTTGAATTTCAGTCATGAACGCTTTCAGCAACGGTACGCAAGCGTAAGAGAACAGGTAGTTGCCGTACTCGGCGGTGTCAGAGATAACCACGTTCATTTCATACAGACGCTTACGGGCGATGGTGTTGGCGATCAGCGGCAGTTCGTGCAGTGACTCATAGTACGCAGACTCTTCGATGATGCCGGAATCCACCATGGTTTCGAATGCCAGCTCAACGCCCGCTTTCACCATCGCGATCATCAGTACGCCTTTATCGAAGTACTCCTGCTCACCGATTTTACCTTCATACTGCGGCGCGGTTTCGAATGCGGTTTTACCGGTCTCTTCACGCCAGGTCAGCAGTTTCTTATCATCGTTCGCCCAGTCCGCCATCATGCCGGAGGAGAATTCACCGGAGATGATGTCGTCCATGTGTTTCTGGAACAGCGGCGCCATGATGGTTTTCAGCTGTTCAGACAGCGCATAAGCACGCAGTTTTGCCGGATTGGACAGACGATCCATCATCAGCGTAATGCCGCCCTGCTTCAGCGCTTCGGTGATAGTTTCCCAGCCGTACTGAATCAGTTTTTCCGCATATGCCGGGTCGGTACCTTCTTCCACCAGCTTATCGAAGCACAGCAGAGAACCCGCTTGCAGCATACCGCACAGGATGGTCTGCTCGCCCATCAGGTCAGATTTCACTTCCGCCACGAAGGAGGACTCCAGCACGCCCGCACGATGACCGCCAGTTGCCGCCGCCCATGCTTTAGCAATCGCCATCCCTTCGCCTTTCGGATCGTTTTCCGGGTGAACGGCGATCAGCGTCGGTACACCGAAACCACGTTTGTACTCTTCACGGACTTCAGTACCCGGGCACTTCGGCGCCACCATCACCACGGTGATATCTTTGCGGATCTGCTCGCCCACTTCCACGATGTTGAAACCGTGGGAGTAACCCAGCGCCGCGCCGTCTTTCATCAGCGGCTGCACGGAACGCACCACGTCGGAGTGCTGTTTGTCCGGCGTCAGGTTAACCACCAGATCAGCCTGCGGGATCAGCTCTTCGTAAGTCCCCACTTTGAAGCCGTTTTCGGTCGCTTTACGCCAGGAAGCACGTTTCTCGGCAATCGCCTCTTTACGCAGGGCGTAGGCGATATCCAGACCGGAGTCACGCATGTTCAGGCCCTGGTTCAGCCCCTGAGCGCCACAGCCGACGATGACCACTTTTTTACCCTGAAGGTAGCTCGCGCCATCGGCAAATTCATCGCGGCCCATAAAGCGACATTTACCCAGTTGCGCCAACTGCTGGCGCAGATTCAGTGTATTAAAGTAGTTAGCCATATCTGTAACTCCGTGATGTTGTGTCGTGCTTATTGTTCGGTTCGCTTGCCGTGTCTGTGCAAGAGAGAATGAACTCACTATATGACAGGAAATTTATTGCGGAAATTGATATATTCACAACATCACATTGCAATTTCTGCAACGTAGACATCGGGAGTAAAGCCAGTGGATTTACGCGATCTGAAAACCTTCCTGCATCTGGCGGAAAGTCGCCATTTTGGCCGCAGCGCGCGGGCAATGCACGTTAGCCCTTCCACGCTCTCCCGGCAGATTCAACGCCTCGAAGAGGATCTCGGCCAGCCGCTGTTCATTCGCGATAACCGTACCGTTACGCTCACCGAAGCGGGAGAAGAGCTGCGAACGTTCGCCCAGCAAACGCTGTTGCAGTATCAGCAGTTACGCCACACCATCGACCAACAAGGCCCGTCGCTGTCGGGCGAGCTGCATATCTTCTGCTCGGTCACCGCCGCTTATAGCCATCTGCCGCCCATTCTTGACCGTTTCCGGGCGGAGCATCCCTCTGTGGAAATCAAACTCACCACCGGCGATGCCGCCGATGCGATGGAAAAAGTGGTGACGGGCGAGGCGGATCTGGCGATTGCCGGTAAACCGGAAACCCTGCCCGGGGCGGTCGCGTTTTCAATGCTGGAGAATCTGGCGGTGGTGCTGATAGCTCCCGCATTGCCTTGCCCGGTGCGAAATCAGGTCTCAGTGGATAAACCCGACTGGTCAACGGTGCCGTTTATCATGGCCGATCAAGGCCCGGTGCGTCGCCGTATTGAGCTGTGGTTCCGCCGTCAGAAAATCAGCAATCCGTCGATATACGCGACGGTCGGTGGACATGAAGCGATGGTGTCGATGGTCGCGCTCGGCTGCGGCGTGGCGCTGCTGCCGGAAGTAGTATTGGAAAATAGCCCTGAACCCGTGCGTAACCGCGTGATGATCCTGGAGCGCAGCGACGAGAAAACGCCGTTTGAGCTGGGCGTTTGCGCACAAAAAAAGCGGCTGCATGAGCCGCTTATTGATGCGTTCTGGAACATTCTGCCCAACCACTAGCCGGATGGCGGCGCAAGCGCCTTATCCGGCCTACGGCTCAAAAGAACGTAGGCCTGATAAGCGCAGCGCCATCAGGCATTTTCCCGAACACCCTAACCCGCCAGGAAAAAGCGGAACGCCGGGTTATCGCTTTCGTTGTGGCACTCATAGCCCAGCTCGTTCAGCCGGGTTTCGAAATCAGGCTCGTTTTCGCCCAGTTCGAACGCCGCCAGCACACGACCATAGTCGGTGCCGTGGCTGCGATAGTGGAACAGCGAAATATTCCAGTGCGTTCCCAGCGTGTGCAGAAACTTCAGCAGCGCGCCGGGCGACTCTGGAAATTCGAAACTGTACAGACGTTCCTGCAACGGTTTCGATGGGCGTCCGCCAACCATATAGCGCACATGCAGTTTCGCCATTTCGTCGTCGGAGAGATCCACCACGCTGTAGCCGCCTTCATGCAGCAGCGCGAGAATCTCTTTGCGCTCTTCCAGTCCACGGCTCAGACGGACGCCGACAAAAATGCAGGCATCTTGAGCGTCGGCAAAACGGTAGTTAAATTCGGTAACGGAACGGCCGCCCAGCAGCTGACAAAACTTCAGGAAGCTGCCTTTCTCTTCCGGGATAGTCACCGCCAGCAGCGCTTCGCGCTGTTCACCCAGCTCGCAGCGTTCAGACACATAGCGCAGACCATGAAAGTTCACATTCGCGCCAGAAAGCACATGCGCCAGGCGTTCGCCGCGAATATTGTGTTGGGCGATGTATTTTTTCATCCCCGCCAGCGCCAGCGCACCGGAAGGTTCCGCCACCGCACGCACATCCTCGAACAGATCTTTCATCGCTGCGCAAATCGCATCGCTGTCGACGGTGATAATGTCGTCGAGATATTCTTGGCACAGACGGAAGGTTTCATCGCCGATACGTTTAACCGCCACGCCTTCGGCAAACAGTCCCACACGCGGGAGATCCACCGGATGACCGGCATCCAGCGCCGCTTTCAGGCAGGCCGAATCTTCCGCTTCAACGGCGATCACTTTGATTTGCGGCATCAGTTGTTTGATGAGCACCGCCACGCCTGCCGCCAGTCCACCGCCGCCAACCGGCACGAATACGCGGTCGAGATGCGCATCCTGCTGGAGCAGTTCCAGCGCCAGCGTGCCCTGCCCGGCAATCACCATCGGATGATCGAACGGCGGAACCCAGGTGAAGCCCTGCTGTTGCGCCAGATCGATAGCTTTTGCTTTCGCTTCATCAAAGTTCGCGCCGTGCAGCAGCACTTCCCCGCCAAACCCGCGCACCGCGTCCACTTTGATATCGGCGGTCGCCAGCGGCATCACAATCAATGCTTTCACACCCAAACGCGCGGAGGAGAACGCCACGCCCTGAGCATGGTTACCCGCCGATGCGGTGATAACGCCGTGGGCTTTTTGTTCTTCGGTGAGCCCCGCCATCATCGCGTAGGCTCCGCGCAGCTTGAAGCTGTGTACAGGCTGCCTGTCTTCACGCTTCACGAGAATAACGTTGTCGAGGCGCGAAGAGAGTTTTTCCATTTTTTGCAGCGGCGTCACCTGCGCTGCTTCATATACCGGCGCGCGGAGTACCGCACGCAGGTACTCCGCCCCTTCCGGGGCGGCTGACAGGGGTTGCGACTCGGCCATCATCAACCTCCCAGCTTCGATTTATCGCGTACCGCGCCTTTATCGGCGCTGGTCGCCAGGCTGGCATAAGCACGCAGCGCAAAGGAGACCGGACGCTGACGATCTTTCGGCGTCCAGGCTTTATCACCACGGGCTTCCTGCGCTTCGCGACGCGCGGCGATTTCCGCATCGCTCAGTTGCAGTTGAATACCACGGTTTGGAATATCAATAGCAATCATGTCGCCATTTTCGATGATGGCGATATTACCGCCGCTGGCCGCTTCCGGTGAGACGTGACCGATAGAGAGGCCAGACGTGCCGCCGGAGAAACGGCCATCGGTGATCAGCGCACAGGCTTTACCCAGCCCCATCGATTTCAGGAAGGTGGTCGGGTAGAGCATTTCCTGCATACCAGGCCCCCCCTTCGGCCCTTCGTAGCGAATAACCACCACATCACCGGCAACCACCTTACCGCCGAGGATCGCCTCAACCGCATCGTCCTGGCTTTCATAGACTTTCGCCGGGCCGGTAAATTTCAGGATGCTGTCATCCACGCCCGCAGTTTTTACGATACAGCCGTTTTCAGCAAAGTTACCGTAGAGCACAGCCAGACCGCCATCTTTGCTGTAGGCATGTTCCAGCGAGCGAATGCAGCCTTCGGCGCGGTCGGTATCCAGCGAATCCCAGCGGCAATCCTGCGAGAACGCCTGCGTCGTGCGGATACCCGCCGGGCCTGCACGGAACATCTGTTTTACCGCTTCATTCTGGCTGACCATAACGTCGTACTGCTCCAGCGTTTGCGGCAGCGTCAGACCCAGCACGTTTTTTACATCGCGATTCATCAACCCGGCGCGATCCAGCTCGCCCAGAATACCCAGTACGCCGCCTGCGCGGTGGACGTCTTCCATGTGGTATTTCTGCGTACTTGGCGCGACTTTACACAACTGTGGAACCTTGCGGGAAAGCTTGTCGATATCGCTCATGGTGAAGTCGATTTCCGCTTCCTGCGCCGCCGCCAGCAGGTGTAAAACGGTGTTGGTCGAACCGCCCATGGCGATATCCAGCGTCATGGCGTTTTCAAACGCCGCTTTACTGGCGATATTACGCGGCAGTGCGGAAGCGTCGTCCTGCTCGTAGTAACGTTTAGTCAGCTCAACAATGCGCTTACCGGCATTGAGGAACAGCTGCTTGCGATCGGCGTGGGTTGCCAGCAACGAGCCGTTGCCTGGCTGCGACAGACCCAGCGCTTCCGTCAGGCAGTTCATTGAGTTAGCGGTGAACATCCCGGAACACGACCCACAGGTCGGGCAAGCGGAGCGTTCGACCTGATTGCTCTGATCGTCGGAAACTTTCGGGTCCGCGCCCTGAATCATCGCATCAACCAGATCGAGCTTGATGATCTGATCGGAAAGTTTGGTTTTCCCGGCTTCCATCGGGCCGCCGGAGACAAAAATTACCGGAATGTTCAGGCGCAGCGAGGCCATCAGCATCCCTGGGGTGATTTTGTCGCAGTTGGAGATACAGACCATCGCATCCGCACAGTGGGCGTTCACCATGTACTCCACCGAGTCGGCGATCAGTTCGCGAGACGGCAGTGAATACAGCATGCCCCCGTGACCCATAGCGATGCCATCATCCACGGCAATGGTGTTGAACTCTTTGGCGACGCCGCCAGCGGCTTCAATCTGTTCGGCGACCAGCTTACCGAGATCGCGCAGGTGAACGTGACCCGGCACAAACTGGGTGAATGAGTTCACGACGGCGATGATCGGTTTGCCAAAATCGGCATCGGTCATCCCGGTGGCGCGCCACAGCGCGCGGGCACCCGCCATATTGCGACCATGTGTGGTTGTGGCGGAACGATACTTAGGCATGCGTAATTTACTCCCAGTGTCTGTCTGTTAAATGGGACGGTGCGTGCCGTCCCATTTATTTTTAATTTATGGATTTACCTGATCCAACCAGCCCCATTTATCTTCGGTTTCACCGGTGAAGAGGCCAAAGAATGCTTGCTGAATACGTTTGGTGACCGGACCGCAGCGGCCTTCGCCTACCTGGATACCGTCCACGCTGCGAACCGGTGTGATCTCTGCCGCAGTACCGGACATAAACACTTCGTCCGCCAGATACAGAGATTCGCGAGACAGCACCTGCTCACGCACTTCGATATCCAGCTCTTTCGCCAGCTTGATGATCGCATCACGGGTAATACCTGGCAGCGCGGAGGAGGTAAACGGCGGGGTAAACAACACGCCATCTTTCACTTCAAACAGGTTTTCGCCTGCGCCTTCGGAAATATAACCATTCACATCCAGCGCGATACCTTCCTGGTAGCCATGACGACGCGCTTCACTCCCTACCAGCAGTGAAGAAAGGTAGTTACCGCCCGCTTTTGCCGCTGTCGGAATGGTGTTTGGCGCTGCGCGGTTCCAGGAAGAAACCATCGCATCGATCCCCTGATCCAGCGCTTCTGCGCCCAGGTATGCGCCCCACGGGAACGCCGCGATGATGACGTCAGTGCTGTACCCCGGAGGCGGGTTAACGCCCATCCCCACATCGCCCACAAACACCAGCGGACGAATATATGCGCTGGTCAGGTTGTTTTTACGGATAACGTCGCGGCAGGCTTCCATTAGCTCATCAACGCTCTGGGAGACGGGAAAACGATAGATTTTGGCTGAATCATGCAAACGCTGCATGTGTTCACGATGGCGGAACACCACTGGACCTTTGTGAGAGTCGTAGCAACGGATCCCTTCAAACACGGAAGTACCGTAGTGCAGTGCGTGGGACATCACATGAACCTTCGCATCTTCCCAACGAATCATCTCACCATTGAACCAGATGTAATCAGCTTTTTTCGTCGTCATTTTTCTTCCTTTTGCGCTCAGGCGCGGATTTGTTGTGATGTGGTTGTGCTCTGGCAGATAGCAACATGTGCAACATCTACCAGTTTACTTAACTGACTAAACAGTAAGTCGACCGACCGGGGGCTGGCAACGGTCAATTCGATATTTATATTTTGCGCATCGGTGGCGGCTTCCATATTCATGGAGCACACCTGAAAACCACGGTGGCGAACCACGCGTAAAACACGTTCTAACGTTTCCGGGTTGAAGCGAGCTGCCACATTGACCTGATGTTGCATCATGATAATTTCTCCAGCATTTCTGAGTTACTGGCGCCAGGCGGCACCAGGGGCCAGACATTCTCAAGTTCGTCGATTGAGACATGAAGCAGGTATGGCCCATCACTGTTCAGCATGGTGTCGAGCGCCGCTTCAACCTGGTCTTTACGGGTGATGTGTTGGCCAGGAATGCCGAAGGCGCTGGCTAACATGAGGAAATCGGGGTTATCGGTAAGGGTAGTTTCGCTATATCGTTCCTGGAAAAACAGTTGTTGCCATTGTCGAACCATGCCTAACCGCTGGTTATCGAGTAAGACAATCTTCAACGGCAACTGCTTGCGTTTTACGGTGCCCAACTCTTGTACATTCATCATGAAAGAGCCGTCACCGGAGATACAGATAACGGTATCATTCGGCCTCGCAACCTGCGCGCCAACCGCCACAGGCAGGCCAAAACCCATCGTACCTAAGCCGCTGGAGGTGATGAAATTCTCGGGGCGCGAGTACGTCATATGTTGCGCAGACCACATCTGATGCTGGCCCACATCCGTTGTCACCACGCTGTCTGCGGGTTTACGTTCCGACAGCTGTTTTAACAGCAGCGGCGCATAGATGGCTTCACCGGGATGATCGTAACGCCAGGCGTGCTCAGTACGCAGTTCAGCATTGTGCTGACGCCAGGCGTCAATATTTAACGGTTGCTGTAACGCGGGCAATAATGCGTTCAGATCGCCCTGCAACGCGACATGCGCCTGACGCAGTTTGTTCATTTCCGCCGGATCAATATCCATGTGGATCACGCTGGCGTTCGGCGCAAAGGTATTCAGCTTGCCCGTCACCCGGTCATCAAAACGTGCCCCTACGGCAATCAGCAGATCGCACTCCTGCACCGCAAAGTTTGCCGCTTTGGTGCCATGCATCCCCAACATACCGAGATAATACGGATAGTCGGCATCCACCGCGCCCAGGCCTTTTAACGTGCAGGTCACCGGCATTTGCGTCGCAGCGATAAATTCGCGCAGCGCGGGTACGGCCTGCGCCATGCCTACGCCGCCGCCCACGTACAGCATCGGTTTTTGCGCCTGCGCCATCATCCGACGCGCCTGCTCAACATCCGCGTGCGGGAAAGCCGTTTCGTTTTCAACGGTGGTGAAATACGGCTCCAGTGAACCATTGGCTAACTGGATATCTTTGGGGATATCAACCAGAACAGGGCCAGGACGACCCGAATTAGCAACCCGGAAAGCCTCAGCCATGATGCGCGGCAGCTCTTCCAGCGACTGCACGAGGAAGCTGTGCTTAGTACATGCCAACGACAGCCCCAGCACATCAACCTCCTGAAAAGCGTCCGTTCCGATGAACGGAGCGGAAACCTGACCCGTGATGGCCACAACCGGCACGGAATCTAACAGTGCGTCAGCCAGACCGGTGATCAAATTGGTAGCGCCAGGGCCGGACGTGGCGATACAGACGCCCGTTTTGCCCGTTGAACGCGCATAGCCGATTGCCGCCATCGCCGCACCCTGCTCGTGACGACACAACAGATGTTCCACGCCGCCGTCATACAACGCATCGTAAACCGGCATAATTGCGCCACCGGGATAACCAAAAACGGTTTCAACGCCCTGTGCTCGCAAAGCATGTACCACCCACTGAGCCCCATTCATAGCTACATCCCCGCCGTAAATCTGGAGAAACAGAATTTTATGCTATTAGTCATTGTCTGCTCCTCGTTTATGTTTTTAAGGTCAAAAAAAACCCCCGGACCTTTCGGTGCGGGGGTCTTAGTTCGTTAAGGCTTGATTTCTAAGCCTTTCCTCGTCCAAGTGCAGCCCCGCACGGTGGGATAATAATCACCACCACGCTAATCACGACCAGGCTAATCACTCGTAGAAGGGCTGTCATTTTTGTCTATTCTTGCATCTTGTTCGAAGGAATACCTAAAGAGTTACCATAGCTTTCGCCAATAGCACAAGATATTTTTATTTTCATTTTTCTGACGCAGCTAACGGTTTAGCAAAAAATCATTGTTTTTTATACAAAAAACAGGAAATGAAAAATTTTCACTTTTTGCCTCATAAACAGCAGCAACCCCCATCTTTTTTTCGCATCTGTGATTTTTTGCGAGCACGCTTCCGAACAGCAAAGCATATTTTGAAAAGGCGATAAAATTACCGGAATACGCGCCGAAAGTTAACGATCGTGCAGGATATTCCTGGTTTTTAATGCAGCATAATTCTCTCAACGGGAGGAATTATGTCACTGTCGATTGTTCACACACGCGCCGCACTTGGCGTTAATGCGCCCCCAATAACCATCGAGGTGCATATCAGTAATGGCCTGCCGGGTTTAACAATGGTTGGGCTACCTGAAACGACGGTAAAGGAGGCCCGAGATCGGGTTCGCAGCGCAATCATCAATAGCGGGTATGAATTTCCGGCGAAGAAAATCACCATTAATCTGGCCCCGGCAGATTTACCCAAAGAGGGCGGAAGATATGATTTACCTATCGCAATTGCGCTTCTGGCGGCGTCAGAGCAACTTACAACAAATAAGCTTAATGAATATGAACTGGTGGGCGAACTGGCCCTTACAGGTGCGTTACGTGGCGTTCCAGGCGCGATATCCAGTGCAACCGAGGCAATTCGGGCAGGCAGACATATCATTGTTGCAAAAGAGAATGCAACAGAAGTTGGGCTAATCAGCGGAGAGGGATGCCTGATTGCAGATCATCTGCAAACGGTATGCGCATTTCTGGAAGGGAAACGTGATCTTGAGAAACCAGTCTCTACCGATTCTGACGCCTGTTTACTGCATGACGATCTCAGTGATGTTATCGGTCAGGAACAGGGGAAACGAGGCCTGGAAATCACGGCCGCAGGAGGGCACAACCTGCTGCTGATAGGCCCGCCAGGTACGGGAAAAACCATGCTGGCCAGCCGCATTAATGGGCTACTGCCATCATTAAGCGACAAAGAAGCGCTGGAAAGCGCGGCGATTCTCAGCCTGGTGAACGCCGATACGGTACAAAGGCAGTGGAAACGACGTCCTTTCCGCTCGCCTCATCACAGCGCGTCATTAACGGCAATGGTGGGGGGAGGTTCAATACCCGCGCCAGGAGAAATATCGCTGGCGCACAACGGTATTTTGTTTCTGGATGAACTGCCTGAGTTTGAACGACGCACGCTGGATGCGCTACGTGAACCTATTGAGTCTGGTCAGATACACCTTTCGCGCACCCGGGCAAAGATCACCTATCCTGCGCGCTTCCAACTGATTGCAGCAATGAATCCCAGCCCGACCGGTCACTATCAGGGGAACCATAATCGCTGTAGCCCGGAACAGACGTTGCGCTACCTCAGCCGTTTATCCGGCCCCTTTCTCGATCGATTCGATCTCTCGCTCGAAATTCCCCTGCCACCACCCGGTATACTCAGTCAGGCAGCGGTTAAAGGCGAGGACAGCGCTACAGTGAAAGTACGGGTGATATCCGCACGGAAACGCCAGTACGAACGACAGGAGAAGCTAAACGCCCATCTGGACAGCCAGGGTATACGAAAGTACTGCTCTCTACACAGTGATGATGCGCACTGGCTGGAGGAGACGCTGATACATCTGGGATTGTCTATACGAGCCTGGCAGCGCTTACTGAAGGTTGCCCGTACCATTGCCGATCTGGAACAGACGGAGAATATTACGCGCCTGCATTTGCAGGAGGCTGTGGGCTATCGGGCAATAGACAGGCTACTGATTCATTTACAAAAACTACTGACGTAAAAAAAGGGCATTTCGCCCTTTTTTTATTAATCGTCAGATTCGGTGTAGTCTTCCGCACCTTCCATCTGCGGTTTACCGCCAGACAGAGTGTGGAAACGTTTTGGACGCTTAATACGCGTCATATATTTAGACCAGACGCGTTCTGCTTCTGTCACCGGCTCACGTTCGCCACGGCATACCGCGACAAACAGTCTCTCTTCTTCGGTTACTGGCTCACGTTTCCCCAGATCCAGCTCATTGAAGGCATAACCATGACGTTCAAGCAGTTGTGCCTCTTTGATGGTGAAATCACCATGACGAGAGAATCCGCGTGGATAATATTTGTTGTCGAAATATCGATTAGTCGTCGTAAAGCTTTCCGCCATCCTGCACGCTCCTAATTCTTTGGCCGAGCTATTTATGGCGCGGAGTATTAGTTACGCTTGACAGAGTGTAAAACAAAAGATTTAAATCATTACGACAAATAATTTTGTGGAGAGCGTTGTGGATACGGAATTGTTAAAAACTTTCCTGGAAGTTAGCCGGACACGCCACTTTGGACGAGCGGCAGAAGCGCTCTACCTGACCCAATCGGCGGTCAGTTTTCGGATAAGACAACTGGAAAATCAGCTTGGTGTGAACCTGTTCACCCGGCACAGAAACAATATCCGCTTAACCGCAGCAGGTGAAAAGCTACTACCCTATGCAGAAACGCTGATGAATACGTGGCAGGCGGCACGTAAGGAAGTGGCGCATACATCGCGGCATAATGAGTTTTCTATCGGTGCCAGCGCTTCTCTGTGGGAGTGCATGCTCAATGGCTGGCTGGCACGCTTATATCAGTCTCTGGAGCCGCAAGCCAGTCTGCAATTTGAAGCCAGGATCGCTCAACGCCAGTCGTTAGTAAAGCAACTCCATGAACGTCAGCTTGATCTGCTCATTACCACCGAAGCACCAAAAATGGATGAGTTTAGCAGCCAATTGCTGGGACATTTCACACTCGCATTGTATTGCAGCAGCCCATCACAGATGAAAGATGAATTAAATTATCTGCGTCTTGAGTGGGGGCCTGATTTTCAACAGCATGAAGTGGGTTTGATTGCGAGCGATGAGGTTCCCGTTCTTACCACCAGTTCAGCTGAACTGGCGAGACAGCAACTGTCTGCTCTTAATGGATGCAGTTGGCTTCCAGTTGGCTGGGCCAAAGAAAAAGGCGGGCTTCATACCGTTGCCGACAGCGCTACGCTTTCACGCCCGTTATATGCAATATGGCTACAAAATAGCGATAAACATACGTTGATCCGCGATCTGTTAAAAACAAACGTCCTGGAAGATTAAAGGGACAGCAATGGCAAGGATGCCGGGAAAGGAGTTGAATGGATATGCCGGGGGCCGTTTTTCAGGCAAAAAAAATCCTTAGCAAATGCTAAGGATAATTTTCTGGCAGGGGCGGAGAGACTCGAACTCCCAACACCCGGTTTTGGAGACCGGTGCTCTACCAATTGAACTACGCCCCTAATTAGGGTGGCGGAACGGACGGGACTCGAACCCGCGACCCCCTGCGTGACAGGCAGGTATTCTAACCAACTGAACTACCGCTCCAC
>NZ_JAOWGI010000015.1:0-214241 GCF_030333225.1 Citrobacter sp. CK202 | reverse complement strand
GGAAACGAGACTCGAACTCGCGACCCCGACCTTGGCAAGGTCGTGCTCTACCAACTGAGCTATTCCCGCTTAATCTTCGTTTTTCAGACTGTTATCTGAAATTCTGTGATTAAATTTGTTGCTGTCGTAATTCGCATTTCTGCGTCGTTACGGGAGGCGCATTATACGAGAAATCCTTTCTGCTGCAACCCCCTAAAACGCAATTTTTTCCGTTTTCGTTCTGAGTGTTGAATTTATCAGCAAAGCGTACAATTTAGCGCCAAATTCACCCCGCCGCAAGCACACCCGGCAGGCAAATCGTAAGCCGGATAAGACGCTTCGCTTCGCCATCCGGCAAATACGCCGTTTACAGCTTAATAAAATTCTCGCGGTAATAAGCCAGCTCCGCCACCGACTCGCGAATATCATCCATTGCCTGGTGCGTCCCCTGCTTGGTAAAACCGGCAAGGATTTCCGGCTTCCAGCGACGCGCCAGCTCTTTCAGCGTACTCACATCCAGATAGCGATAGTGGAAATAGGCTTCCAGTTCAGGCATGTACTTAAACAGAAAACGGCGATCCTGGCCGATGCTGTTGCCACAAATCGGTGATTTACCTGCCGGAACCCACTCTTTTAAAAATTCAATGGTCGCCAGTTCTGCGGCGCGATCGTCAAACGTGCTGGCTTTTACCCGATCCACCAGACCACTTCCGGTATGGGTACGCACGTTCCAGTCATCCATTAACGCCAGCTGTTCAGCAGACTGATGCACCGCAATCGTCGGCCCTTCCGCCAGGATATTCAGGTTGGCATCGGTCACCAGCGTCGCGATCTCAATAATGCGATCGCGCTCGGGATCCAGGCCGGTCATCTCAAGATCTATCCAAATGAGGTTGTTTTCATTGGCACTCATGCTATTTTCCACCCTTCAGAGGTCACAGTCAGTGTGACTATATTCATCTAAAATAGCGTGTATCATAGATGTTTTGCCCATTGCGGGCGACCAGGAGCCAGTACGATTGAGTAAAAATAAACTCTCCAAAGGCCAACAGCGCCGCGTGAAAGCCAATCACCAGCGTCGTCTAAAAACGTCCACGGAGAAGGCAGACTTCGATGACAACCTGTTCGGCGAGACCGCTGAAGGTATCGTCATCAGCCGCTTTGGCATGCATGCCGACGTAGAATCCGCCGATGGCGAGATTCACCGCTGCAACATCCGTCGCACGATCCGTTCGCTGGTCACCGGCGATCGCGTCGTCTGGCGTCCGGGTAAAGCGGCGGCTGAAGGCGTTAACGTCAAAGGGATCGTCGAAGCCGTACACGAACGCACCTCCGTGCTAACGCGCCCGGATTTCTACGACGGCGTGAAGCCTATTGCCGCCAATATCAACCAAATCGTCATTGTCTCCGCCATTTTGCCGGAGCTGTCGCTCAATATTATCGACCGCTACCTGGTGGCCTGCGAAACGTTGCAGGTTGAACCGATAATCGTGCTCAATAAAATCGATCTGCTGGATGACGAAGGGATGGACTTCGTTAACGAGCAGATGGATATCTATCGCGGCATCGGCTATCGCGTGTTGATGGTATCCAGCCATACGCAAGATGGCCTCAAACCATTAGAAGAGGCGCTAACCGGCCGCATCAGCATCTTTGCCGGGCAGTCTGGCGTTGGAAAATCGAGCCTGTTGAACGCCCTTCTGGGCCTACAGGAAGCGATCCTCACCAATGATGTGTCGGATAACTCCGGTCTGGGGCAGCACACCACGACCGCCGCGCGCCTGTATCACTTCCCGCACGGCGGCGATGTGATTGACTCCCCTGGGGTACGCGAATTTGGCCTCTGGCATCTCGAACCGGAACAAATCACCCACGGATTTGTCGAATTTCATGACTACCTGGGCCATTGCAAATATCGCGACTGCAAGCATGATACCGACCCAGGTTGCGCCATCCGTGAAGCGGTAGAAGACGGTAAAATTGCAGAAACCCGTTTCGAAAATTATCACCGCATTCTGGAAAGCATGGCACAGGTAAAAACACGTAAAAACTTTTCTGATATGGACGACTGACAACTACGCTAAGCATCGCTAGAATCGTCCCCTTTTTTCAGGATGCCGGCGTCAATGCCGGTTCAGGAACAACAATGGCCTGGAGGCTACCTTGTTAAACTCATTTAAACTTTCGCTACAATACATTCTGCCGAAACTATGGCTCACTCGCCTGGCGGGCTGGGGCGCGAGAAAACGAGCGGGCTGGCTGACCAAACTGGTTATCGATCTGTTCGTGAAATACTACAAGGTCGATATGAAAGAGGCGCAGAAGCCGGATACCGCCAGCTATCGCACCTTTAACGATTTCTTTGTTCGTCCGCTGCGTGACGACGTCCGTCCGGTGAATACCGATCCAAACGTACTGGTAATGCCGGCTGACGGCGTGATCAGCCAGTCAGGTAAAATCGAAGAAGATAAAATCCTGCAAGCGAAAGGTCACAACTACAGCCTGGAAGCGCTGCTGGCAGGTAACTACCTGATGGCGGACCTGTTCCGCAACGGCTCGTTTGTCACCACCTACCTCTCTCCGCGCGACTACCACCGCGTACACATGCCGTGCAACGGTATCCTGCGCGAGATGATCTACGTACCGGGCGATCTGTTCTCGGTGAATCACCTGACCGCGCAAAACGTGCCAAACCTGTTTGCCCGTAACGAACGCGTGATCTGCCTGTTTGACACGGAGTTTGGCCCAATGGCGCAAATTCTGGTCGGGGCGACCATTGTCGGCAGCATCGAAACCGTCTGGGCGGGAACCATTACGCCGCCGCGTGAAGGCGTGATCAAACGCTGGACATGGCCGGAAGGGGAAAGCGAAGGGTCCGTGGCGCTGTTGAAAGGTCAGGAGATGGGCCGTTTCAAACTGGGTTCAACCGTGATCAACCTGTTTGCGCCGGGTAAAGTCACGCTGGCTGAACAGCTGCAAAGCCTGTCAGTGACCAAAATCGGTCAGCCGCTGGCCGTTTCTACCGAACTCTTCGTGACCCCTGAAGCGGAACCCGCGCCGCTGCCGGAAGAAGAGATCAACGCCGAACACGACGCCAGCCCGCTGGTTGACGACAAGAAAGACGAAAGTTAAATAAAGGATCGCTGCTGTGCGCCTGATTATCACTTTTCTGATGGCCTGGTGCCTCAGCCTGGGGGCGTACGCTGCGACGGCCCCCGACGCCAAACTGATTGCCCAGGAACTGGAGCAGGCTAAAGCGGCAAAACCCGCTCAGCCAGAGGCCGTAGAGGCCCTCCAGTCCGCGCTGAACGCGCTTGAGGAACGAAAAGGTTCTCTTGAGCGCGCCGAACAATATCAGCAGGTCATCGACAATTTCCCTAAGCTGTCCGCGACGCTACGCGCACAGCTCAATAACTTGCGCGATGAACCGCGCAGCGTGCCGCCAGGCATGTCCACCGATGCGCTAAGCCAGGAGATCCTCCAGGTCAGCAGCCAGTTGCTGGATAAAAGCCGTCAGGCCCAGCAGGAGCGAGAGCGCGCCCGTGAAATCGCCGATTCGTTAAGCCAGCTTCCACAACAGCAAACGGATGCCCGTCGCCAGTTAAATGAGATTGAGCGGCGCATTGGCACCGCCAGCGGCAACTCCCCGCTCAACCAGGCGCAAAATCTGAGTATGCAGGCCGAATCCGCCAGACTCAAAGCGCAGGTTGATGAGCTGGAACTGGCGCAGCTTTCGGCGAATAACCGTCAGGAACTGGCGCGAATGCGCTCCGAACTGGCGGAAAAACAGAGCCAACAGCTGGATGCCTGGTTACAGGCATTACGCAATCAATTAAACAGCCAGCGCCAACGAGAAGCAGAGCGAGCGCTGGAAAGCACCGAACTGCTGGCGGAAAACAGCGCTGACCTGCCGCCGGGCATTATCGAACAGTTCAAGGTGAACCGCGAGCTGTCGCAGGCGCTTAACCAGCAGGCGCAACGCATGGATCTGGTGGCCTCACAGCAACGCCAGGCCACCAGCCAGACGCTACAGGTTCGTCAGGCCCTGAACACCCTGCGGGAACAGTCGCAGTGGTTAGGCGTATCGAATATGCTGGGGGAAGCCCTGCGCGCGCAGGTATCGCGTCTCCCGGAAATGCCCAAGCCGCAGCAGTTAGATACCGAAATGGCGCAGCTGCGCGTACACCGTATGCGCTACGAAGATCTGCTCAACAAACAACCGCAACTGCGTCAGATTCGCCAGGCCGACGGTCAAACGCTGACCTCTGAGCAGAGCCGCATTCTTGACGCCCAACTGCGTACCCAACGCGAGCTGCTGAATTCACTGTTGCAGGGCGGTGATACGCTGATCCTCGAACTCACCAAGCTGAAAGTGTCCAATAGTCAACTGGAAGACGCGCTGAAAGAGGTCAACGAAGCCACTCACCGTTACCTGTTCTGGACGTCTGACGTGAGTCCGATGTCGCTCTCGTGGCCTATCAGCCTCGTTCAGGATCTGCGTCGACTGATCTCACTGGATACGTTCAATCAGCTCGGCAAAGCCAGCATCATGATGCTTACCAGCAAGGAGACGTTGCTGCCGCTGTTTGGCGCGCTGGTGCTGGTTGGTTTTAGTCTCTATTCGCGCAAACATTTCACCCGTTTTCTGGAGCGTTCATCCTCCCGCGTCGGGAAAGTCACGCAGGATCACTTCTGGCTGACGCTGCGCACCGTGTTCTGGTCTATTCTGGTCGCCTCCCCGCTGCCCGTACTGTGGGCCACGCTGGGCTATGGGTTGCAGGAGGCATGGCCTTATCCTCTGGCCGTCGCCATCGGCGACGGGGTGACAGCAACGGTTCCGCTGCTGTGGGTCGTCATGATTTGCGCCACCTTTGCCCGCCCTAACGGTCTGTTTGTGGCGCATTTTGGCTGGCCCCGAAACCGTGTCGCGCGCGCCATGCGCTATTACCTGATGAGCATCGGGCTGATTGTCCCGCTCATTATGGCGCTGATTATGTTTGATAATCTTAACGATCGGGAGTTCTCCGCGTCGCTGGGGCGTCTCTGCTTCATCCTGATTTGCGGCGCGCTCGCGATTGTCACGCTGAGTCTGAAGCGCGCCGGTATCCCGCTGTACCTCGATAAAGAGGGCAGCGGCGACAATATGGTCAACAGTATGCTCTGGAACCTGCTGATGGGCGCGCCGCTCATTGCGATCCTTGCGGCCGCTGTCGGCTATCTGGCCACCGCGCAGGCGCTGCTGGCGCGACTGGAGACCTCCGTTGCCATCTGGTTCCTGCTGCTGGTTATCTATCACGTCATTCGCCGCTGGATGCTGATTCAGCGTCGCCGTCTGGCGTTCGATCGCGCTAAGCATCGCCGGGCCGAAATGCTGGCGCAACGTGCGCGCGGCGAAGAAGAACCCGCCCACTCCACCAGCCTCGAAGGGGCCGTCGAAGTGGATGAAAGCGAAGTGGATCTCGACGCCATCAGCGCCCAGTCGCTGCGCCTGGTACGTTCTATCCTGATGCTTATCGCCCTGCTGTCGGTCATTGTGCTGTGGTCGGAAATCCATTCCGCCTTTGGCTTCCTGGAGAATATCTCGCTGTGGGATGTCACCTCCACGGTGCAAGGGGTTGAAAGTCTGGAGCCGATTACGCTGGGCGCGGTGTTGATTGCGATCCTGGTGTTTATCATCACCACGCAACTGGTGCGTAACCTGCCCGCACTGCTGGAGCTGGCGCTCTTGCAGCATCTGGATCTGACGCCCGGCACCGGCTACGCCATCACCACCATCACCAAGTATCTGTTGATGCTGATTGGCGGGCTGGTCGGTTTCTCGATGATTGGCATTGAATGGTCGAAGTTACAATGGCTGGTCGCCGCGCTCGGTGTCGGTCTGGGCTTTGGTTTACAGGAGATCTTCGCCAACTTTATTTCCGGCTTAATCATCCTGTTCGAAAAGCCGATTCGTATTGGCGATACGGTGACCATTCGCGACCTTACCGGCAGCGTGACCAAAATCAACACCCGCGCCACCACCATCAGCGACTGGGACCGTAAAGAGATTATCGTGCCGAACAAAGCGTTCATCACCGAGCAGTTTATCAACTGGTCGCTGTCGGATTCGGTAACGCGTGTGGTGCTGACCATCCCGGCGCCGTCAGACGCTAATAGCGAAGAGGTGACGCAAATTCTGCTGACTGCGGCGCACCGCTGTTCACTGGTGATCGACAACCCGGCGCCGGAAGTATTCCTGGTTGACCTGCAACAGGGGATTCAGATCTTCGAACTGCGTATCTATGCCGCAGAGATGGGGCACCGTATGCCGTTGCGCCATGAAATCCACCAGTTGATTCTGGCGGGCTTCCATGAGCACGGTATCGATATGCCATTCCCGCCGTTCCAGATGCGCCTGGAAAGCCTGAATGGCAGGCAGACTGGAAGAACGCTGACATCCGCCGCCAGGAAAAGTCGCCCGGCGGGAAGTTTGTAAGCCGTAATAATGCCGGATGGCGGCTTCGCCTTATCCGGCCTACAGAACAGCAATGAACGCGTAGGCCGGGTAACGGCAAAAAGATTACTCCACCGCCCACTGGGGCTGGTTTGCCATCCGGCGGCTGTAGTTCTGATAAATCGCCATCGCTAACAGCGAGAAGAATATCGGGCCACCGGTCATCCACAGCGTGCTATTCCAGTCCCCGGCTTCAATCACCGGCTGAATGATGGTAAACACATTCGCAAACGTCACCACCAGCACGACCACGCCCGTTGCCAGCATCGTTGAAACATGGGTTTTGAAGATCACAAATGGCCGTTCCAGGCCTTCGCGAGACTTAAAGAACGGGAAGGCCAGCGCGAGGAACAGGTACGGCAACGTCATCGACACGTTCGCCATCAGCGTCAGTTTGTTGTAGAACGCCGACGCGGTATCACCGCCAAAAGAGACCAGCAGAATAAACAGACTCACCAGCAGACACTGCATCCACATTGCGGTGGCTGGCATACCTGCCGCGTTCAGCGTCGTCATCGGCGCAGGCCACAGCGCTTTTGGCGTTCCCTGGATAATGGCCTTCAATGGCGAGTAGCTCAGCGTAAAGAACGCGCCGGTATAGGCAAGGAACATGGAGAGGCCAGTGATACGCGCAAACCAGACGCCGGTCGCCATTGCCGCTTCCGGCGACAGATGCAGCGCGTTACCCAACGTCATCCCTAGGCTTTTCATCAGAATATAGGTGATATTTCCGAGGTTAACGGAGCCATTACTTAATACCTGTTGCCAGTTGGTGCTAACGCCCCATAAAAATATCGCCAGCGAATAACCAACGGAAATAACAATTGCCGCAAAAACAATTCCTTTCGCAAAGTTCTTTTCCGGCTTTTCTGTTTTATCCACCAGGCCGCCTACCGCTTCAATTCCGCCGTAGGCAAAAATAGCGAAAACAACAAATGAGAGCATGGCCAGGCCGGATTGATATCCGGGATTGGGCGAGGAGACAAAATTAATATTTTCCGCAAAATGCCCACCATTTAATAACAAAATAGCGACACTCACTAACAACAAAACTAAATTAAGACACATCACGGCAATCCCCCCTACTGCCGTAATACGCGCAATTTTATTAATTCCCTTTGATGCGATACAGGTCACCAGAATCATCCAGCCGACGGCGAGCAGACCAACAACCTGCGTCGGTTCAAGCCCGGCGATCCGCCAGTGCTGCGTCATATCTGCACCAAACAAGAACGTAGAGAAAGGCACCCAGACTTTCGCCGCAGTACTCACCATCCAGATAACATAGGAGGAGAACCACATAAAAGTGCCGATAAACGCATAACGCGGGCCAACGCTATTATTCATCCACGAATAGATTCCGCCCTCTTCTTTTCGATAAGCAGAACCCATTTCAGCCATCATTAAGGCAAATGGAATAAAGAATAATAATGCAGAAAAGATATACCACGGGATCGCGCTATACCCCATTAAATAAAACGCCGACGGGCTATTGGCAAAACCAAAAACGGACGTAAATATCATCAGGATGAGGCCAGCCAGGCTCATCTTCTTTATTGTCTGGTTCATGAAACCATCCCTTACTCTGGGCACGTTGGCTAAACGGCGCTCACCGGTTTGCACTGCCCCCTTGCAGAGGTCAGCAATAAAAATCAACACAGAATTGATACCTGAATGGTATCAAACATCCAGACTTATATTGTGGCTATAAGAGGGGAATTGAAAAAATGTGCTACAAAATGGCGCTCATTGCGCCATTTTGTTTCGCAAAAGAGGGGTTTTCAGATTTATGCCCGATCAACGGTAAAAGCGATAACCTCAGCGAGGCTTTCCGCCCCCAGCGCCAGCATCACCAGACGATCCACGCCCAGCGCCACGCCGGAACAGTCAGGCATCCCCACCTTCAGCGCCTCCAGCAGGTTGTTATCGATAGGCTGCTGCGGTAAGCCTCGCGCGGCGCGCTTACGGTTATCCTGCTCGAAGCGTTGTTGCTGCTCGCGCGCATCCGTCAGTTCGTGGAAACCATTCGCCAGCTCAATACCTTTGAAGTAAACCTCGAAGCGTTCAGCCACCCGATGGTCTTCAGTGCTGATTTGCGCCAGCGATGCCTGGCTTGCCGGAAAATGGTACACAAACGTCGGCTTCTCTTTGCCAATGTGCGGTTCCACGCCCATAGTAAACAGCAGTTGCAGCAGCGTATCGCGATCTTCTTCGGTATCCGCGATATTGCTTAAATCCAGCTTCGCCGCCGCTTCACGCAGTTGAGTTTTATCCGCAGACAGCGGATCAATCTCCAGATGGCGCTGAAACACCTGCTGGTAAGAAAGACTCTCCGCAGGTTGACATTCCAGCACCTGTTGCAGCAGGTCGTCCACTTCGTTCATCAAACGGTACATGTCGTAGTGGGGACGATACCACTCCAGCATGGTGAATTCCGGGTTGTGATGACGCCCCATCTCTTCGTTGCGAAAGCTACGGCACAGCTGGAAAACCGGGCCGCATCCCGCCACCAGCAGGCGTTTCATGTGGTATTCCGGGCTGGTCATCAGATAAAGGTTCATGCCCTGAGAGTGGCCAGGGCCGACGAAACGCGTTTCGAACGGGAACAGATGAATGTCCGTTACCGTCGCCTGGCTCATGCAGGGCGTCTCAACCTCCAGCACTCCACGATCGGCAAAGAAACGACGGATCTCCGTCATAATTGCCGCACGTTTTAACAGGTTAGGAATGGACGCGCTCGGCTGCCAGGTTGCCGTTTCGCTCATGGTACTTTCTCCGATTTAAGACAAGGGCACGAAGTCTACTCGTAACACGCCAGTGAAACAAATTTTGTGCGGGAATAATGCGCTCCGCCGGAAAAGTAAAAAAAGTGAAGCCAGGTGGTTTAGTAATTAAATTAATCAGAATCAATGATAAATCGACCCGTTGATGCGCTAAAAAAATCGAACACGTCAAATTTCCCTCACATCCGTAAGACTATACTGTTGTACCTATAAAGGAGCAGTGGAAACGCGTTCGCAACCCGCATCAATCAGGAGTTCAATCTGATGGTGTACGGGGACGAAATAACAACAATCTGGAGGAATGTCGTGCAAACCTTTCAAGCCGATCTTGCCATTATAGGCGCCGGTGGCGCGGGATTACGTGCTGCAATAGCTGCCGCGCAGGCGAATCCTAACGCTAAAATCGCACTGATCTCAAAAGTGTACCCGATGCGCAGCCACACCGTTGCTGCCGAAGGGGGTTCAGCCGCTGTCGCCCAGGATCATGACAGCTTTGACTACCATTTCCACGATACGGTAGCGGGCGGAGACTGGCTGTGTGAACAGGATGTCGTGGATTACTTTGTCCACCATTGTCCAACTGAAATGACGCAACTTGAGCAATGGGGTTGCCCGTGGAGCCGTCGCCCGGACGGCAGCGTCAACGTACGTCGTTTCGGCGGTATGAAAATTGAGCGTACCTGGTTTGCCGCGGATAAAACCGGCTTCCATATGCTGCATACCCTGTTCCAGACCTCTTTGCAGTTCCCACAAATCCAACGCTTTGATGAACACTTCGTCCTGGATATCCTGGTCGATGACGGTCATGCCCGTGGCCTCGTGGCCATGAACATGATGGAAGGCACGCTTGTGCAGATCCGCGCCAACGCGGTGGTGATGGCTACCGGCGGCGCAGGCCGCGTGTATCGCTACAACACCAACGGCGGCATCGTGACCGGCGACGGTATGGGCATGGCGCTGGGCCACGGCGTACCGCTGCGCGATATGGAATTCGTTCAGTATCACCCGACCGGTCTGCCGGGTTCCGGTATCCTGATGACCGAAGGCTGCCGTGGTGAAGGCGGTATTCTGGTCAACAAAAACGGCTACCGCTATTTGCAGGATTACGGCATGGGCCCGGAAACGCCGCTTGGCGAGCCGAAAAACAAATACATGGAACTGGGGCCGCGAGACAAAGTGTCTCAGGCGTTCTGGCACGAATGGCGCAAAGGCAACACCATTTCCACGCCGCGTGGCGATGTGGTTTACCTCGACCTGCGTCATCTGGGCGAGAAAAAACTGCTCGAACGTTTACCGTTCATCTGCGAACTGGCGAAAGCCTACGTGGGTGTCGATCCGGTTAAAGAGCCGATTCCGGTTCGTCCGACCGCGCACTACACCATGGGCGGCATCGAAACCGATCAGAATTGCGAAACCCGCATTAAAGGTCTGTTTGCCGTTGGCGAGTGCTCCTCTGTGGGTCTGCACGGCGCTAACCGTCTGGGTTCTAACTCTCTGGCGGAACTGGTGGTCTTTGGCCGTCTGGCGGGCGAACAAGCAATGGAACGCGCCTCAACCGCAGGCACGGCTAACGACGCCGCGCTTGATGCGCAGGTTGCGGGCGTTGAACAACGTCTGAAAGACCTCGTTAACCAGGAAGGCAACGAGAACTGGGCGAAAATCCGCGATGAAATGGGCCTGTCGATGGAAGAAGGTTGCGGTATCTACCGTACGCCGGAACTCATGCAGAAAACCGTGGATAAGCTGGCGGAGTTGCAGGAACGCTTCAAGCGTGTTCGTATCACCGATACCTCCAGCGTATTCAACACCGACCTGCTGTACACCATCGAGCTGGGTCATGGTCTGAACGTAGCGGAATGTATGGCGCACTCCGCGCTGGCACGTAAAGAATCACGCGGCGCTCACCAGCGTCTGGACGAAGGCTGCACCGAGCGTGACGACGTCAACTTCCTCAAACATACCCTCGCCTTCCGCGATGTTGATGGCACAACTCGCCTGGAATACAGCGACGTGAAAATCACCACTCTGCCACCGGCAAAACGTGTGTATGGCGCTGAAGCGGAAGCCGCCGATAAGAAGGAGAAGGCGTAATGGCTGAGATGAAAAACCTGAAAATTGAGGTGGTGCGCTATAACCCGGAAACCGACACCGCGCCGCACAGTGCTTTCTACGAAGTGCCTTACGATGAAGCGACGTCGCTGCTGGATGCGTTAGGCTACATCAAAGATAACCTGGCGCCGGACCTGAGCTACCGCTGGTCCTGCCGTATGGCGATCTGCGGTTCTTGCGGCATGATGGTCAACAACGTGCCAAAACTGGCGTGCAAAACCTTCCTGCGTGATTACACCAAGGGTATGAAGGTTGAAGCCCTGGGGAACTTCCCGATCGAACGCGATCTGGTCGTCGATATGACGCACTTTATCGAGAGCCTGGAAGCGATCAAGCCGTACATCATCGGCAACCCGCGTACGCCGGATCAGGGGCCAAACACCCAGACCCCGGCGCAGATGGCGAAGTATCACCAGTTCTCCGGTTGCATCAACTGTGGTCTGTGCTACGCCGCGTGCCCGCAATTCGGCCTGAACCCTGAGTTCATCGGCCCGGCTGCGATCACGCTGGCGCATCGTTATAACGAAGACAGCCGCGACCACGGTAAGAAGGAGCGTATGGCGCAGTTAAACGGTCAGAACGGCGTATGGACCTGTACCTTCGTGGGCTACTGCTCCGAAGTCTGTCCGAAACACGTCGATCCGGCTGCGGCCATTCAGCAGGGTAAAGTAGAAAGTTCGAAAGACTTTCTTATCGCCACCCTGAAACCACGCTAAGGAGTGCAACATGACGACTAAACGCAAAGCCTATGTGCGGCCAATGACGTCCACCTGGTGGAAAAAACTGCCGTTTTATCGCTTTTACATGCTGCGCGAAGGCACGGCGGTTCCGGCAGTCTGGTTCAGCATTGAACTGATTTTCGGCCTGTTTGCCCTCAAACATGGCGCGGAATCCTGGATGGGCTTCGTTGGCTTCCTGCAAAACCCGGTAGTGGTGATCTTAAACCTGATCGCCCTGGCGGCAGCCTTGCTGCACACCAAAACCTGGTTTGAGCTGGCGCCAAAAGCCGCCAACATCATTGTTAAAGACGAAAAAATGGGGCCAGAGCCGATCATTAAAGGTCTCTGGGTTGTTACTGCGGTTGTCACCGTAGTCATACTGTATGTTGCCCTGTACTGGTAAGGAGTCCGGGATGATTAATCCAAATCCAAAACGCTCTGACGAACCCGTATTCTGGGGCCTGTTCGGTGCAGGTGGTATGTGGGGCGCGATTATTGCGCCGGTAATGGTTCTGTTGGTGGGTATTCTGCTGCCGCTGGGACTTTTCCCGGGCGATGCGCTGAGCTATGAACGCGTACTGGCGTTCGCCCAGAGCTTCATTGGCCGCGCGTTCCTGTTCCTGATGATCGTCCTGCCGCTGTGGTGCGGTTTACACCGTATGCACCATGCGATGCATGACCTGAAAATCCATGTGCCAAGCGGAAAATGGGTATTCTACGGTCTGGCGGCGATTCTGACCGTTGTCACGGCAATCGGCATCCTCACAATCTAAGCCATACGCCCTCTTATCTGCGCGATAAGAGGGCGCTTTTTTATTTCCCCTTCTCCCTTATTTTTCCCGCCAGGTTCTACACTTAGAAAAAACCGCTAAGGAAAATCCCATGCGCCTGCTGCCTGTCGTTGCCGCCGTTACCGCTGCGTTTCTGGTCGTTGCGTGTAGCACGCCTGTCCCGCCCAGGGGCGTTACCGTTGTCACTGACTTTGATGCCAGACGCTACATGGGCACCTGGTATGAAATCGCGCGTTTCGATCACCGCTTTGAAAGCGGTCTTGAAAAAGTGACGACAACCTACAGTCTGCGGGATGACGGTGGCCTGAACGTCCTCAACAAAGGCTACAACCCGGACAGGGGCATGTGGCAGAAAACAGAAGGGAAAGCCTGGTTTACGGGCGACCCCAGCCGCGCCGCGCTGAAGGTATCGTTCTTCGGCCCCTTCTACGGCGGGTATAACGTCATTGCGATCGACAGAGAGTACCGCCATGCGCTGGTGTGCGGCCCGGATCGCGACTACCTGTGGATACTCTCACGCACGCCGACACTCTCTGAAGAGATGAAGCAGCAGATGCTGGCCGTCGCGACCCGGGAAGGGTTTGATGTCAGTAAATTAATCTGGGTAAAACAACCCGGCGCTTAACGCTTTTCCCGGAGGATTAGTGAGCGCTGAGCTTCAGCCCAATAATCCCCGCTACGATCAGCGCAAGGCTCGCCAGACGCGCAGGACTGGCGGATTCGCCAAGCAGCAAAATGCCGGTGATGGCAGCCCCTACCGCGCCGATGCCCGTCCAGACCGCGTATGCCGTGCCAACCGGTAAGGTTTTCATCGCCCATGACAACAGCGCCATACTGACAATCATCGCCGCAATGGTAATGACGCTGGGCGTCAGGCGACTGAATCCGTGAGTATATTTCAGGCCGACCGCCCAAACGACTTCAAGCAGACCCGCAATGAACAAAATTATCCAGGACATATCTGGCTCCAGAAAAATGGGGCCGTCCCCGGTGAAAGATACATTTGCAGGTCGTCCTGCAAAGCAGAGGTGTGAGAAAGCATTTTTGCCTGCGAAAAAATCAAATTCAACCCTTTTATTTTCCGCCGTTGCAAAAGCATGAATTGGGCGCAATTCGCAGCGCAGTTCACGCATTCGAC
This sequence comes from Citrobacter sp. CK202, assembly GCF_030333225.1. NCBI lineage: Bacteria > Pseudomonadati > Pseudomonadota > Gammaproteobacteria > Enterobacterales > Enterobacteriaceae > Citrobacter > Citrobacter sp. CK202. The sequence continues at coordinate 200,229 of NZ_JAOWGI010000015.1, read as the reverse complement.
GCTCATCGGACTTCTCTATGATGAGACGCTTTCTGAAGTCAGGAAGCCATCGCCTACTTCTGGATGCGGAAAGTTTATGTTAAAAATTTTAGTGATTGACCGCTGCCATTTCACCCGCACGGGGATAGAGGCCTGGCTTAATCATTCTGGCTTATTTGATTCTTCGTTCCTGGTATCAGGGTTGAATAACTTGCTACTGGCAAAAGAGCATATTTCCCAGTGGAAACCTCATCTGGTTATCGCTGACTTATATAGTTTTTTCAACTACAGCCACTCTTTTAAGCCAGCAGAGCCGCTCCTGATGGCCTGCGGAGCCACACCTTTAATTTTGCTGCAATCAGGCGGCGGACAGTACCAGGCCGATAGCGACCCGCTGTATCAGGTCCATGCCGTAGTATCGAAACAGGCCACGCTGCATGAGCTATCGCGGAATATTCAGGACGTGCTGCTTGCCCAGTCTGTTACTGACACGCCAAAAACCGCCACGCCGCTGCTTACGCCGCAGGAGGAAAAGGTGCTGACAATGTGGATGGAAGGTGCGGGAAACAACGCAATCGCGGCTGCGCTCGGTATTCACGGCAAAACGGTCTACACCTACAAACGCAATATCCGCATGAAATTGCATATGGATAATCGCTACTCGCCGTTTTTATCCTTACCGGAGCAAATCAATTAACGGTACGACGCCACGCCGTACCGTTCACATTTATTGCTGGGCTCTGGTCGCGGCGCCTGAAATGGCGCTGCCGCCTTCAGAGATATCCTGCCCAACGCCGCGTGTTGTATTACACGCAGTTAGCACGGAAGAAAGCACCAAAACAGAAAAGATCGCTGCAATTGTTTTCTTAACCATAACGTCTTCCTTTTCTAGCCAATGTTGTTTGTGTATAGCCACTTAAGCATAGACAAGATCCCGCAATGTGACGGGCGTTCGACGATTTTTTAAGACACCTGGAAGTAATTAGCTGGCAGCGTGAGAGATAGAATTGCCGAGATGTTTGATGTCTTCACCAAAGCCACGCGCGGTATTACACCCCGTCAGCAACGCGCCGGTGAAAAGAATGAGTGCTACAAGACTGATAAGACGTTTCATCATTCCTGCCCTGGAAAAGGTATGGCGCAGCTCAATGCCGCACCATAAATTCAACTTAGCAAATTGCTGACAAACTCCACGTCTGTTTTACCGGATGGCGGTAATACCCATGCGTCACGCAGTCGCCGTAGACCCGATAAACTTGCGCCATCGGGCATTTCAGACGTTGTCATCAATCTTAATGTCAGCGTCTTATTTAACGCGGGATACGTATTCGCCAGAGCGCGTATCCACTTTGATCACTTCGCCAATCTGGACGAACAGCGGAACTTTAACCACTGCGCCAGTAGACAGCGTAGCCGGTTTGCCGCCAGTACCTGCGGTATCGCCTTTCAGGCCTGGATCGGTATCTACGATTTCCAGTTCAACAAAGTTCGGCGGGGTCACGGTGATCGGCTGGCCGTTCCACAGGGTCACGATGCACTCAGCCTGATCCAGCAGCCATTTCGCGCTGTCGCCGATCGCTTTGGCGTCAGCAGACAGTTGTTCGAACGTTTCGTTGTTCATGAAGTGCCAGAACTCACCGTCGTTGTACAGGTAAGTCAGGTTCATATCGACAACATCAGCACCTTCAGCAGAGTCGGTGGATTTGAAGGTTTTCTCTACACGAGTGCCGGTCAGCAGGCGGCGCAGTTTAACGCGTGCGAATGCCTGGCCTTTACCCGGTTTAACGAATTCACTGGCTTCAACCGCATAAGGTTCGCCGTCCAACATGATTTTAAGACCAGCACGAAAATCGTTGCTATAGTACGTTGCCATAAGGCCCTCTGAAAATTGTTAACTGGTAGCTAAGCCACAAAATGGCGCATATTGTAACCCTAAATACCCCATCCAGAGAAGATTGGTTAGCGCAACTTGCCGATGTTGTGACCAATCCCGATGAACTACTGCATCTTTTGAATATAGACGCAGATGAAAAACTGTTGGCCGGACGCGACGCCAAACGCCTGTTCGCCCTGCGCGTACCGCGATCTTTCATCGCGCGTATGGAAAAAGGCAATCCCAACGATCCGCTTCTGCGTCAAGTATTTACCTCGCAGGACGAATTCGTAACCGCCCCCGGTTTTTCCACCGACCCGCTGGAAGAGCAGCACAGCGTCGTGCCCGGATTACTGCACAAATACCGCAACCGCGCGTTGCTGCTGGTAAAAGGCGGATGCGCGGTAAATTGCCGCTACTGCTTCCGTCGCCACTTCCCGTATGCGGATAATCAGGGCAACAAACGCAACTGGCAGGTCGCGCTGGACTACATCGCCGCACACCCTGAGCTGGATGAGATCATCTTCTCCGGCGGCGATCCTTTGATGGCGAAAGATCACGAACTGGACTGGTTGCTTACGCAACTGGAAACGATCCCGCACATCAAACGGCTGCGTATCCACAGTCGTTTGCCGATCGTGATCCCCGCGCGCATTACGGATGGGCTGGCAGCCCGCTTTGCGCGCTCTTCTCTGCAAATTCTGCTGGTGAACCACATCAACCACGCCAACGAAATTGACGACACGTTCCGTCAGGCCATGACGACGCTGCGCAACGCGGGCGTTACCCTGCTCAACCAGAGCGTACTGCTACGCGGGGTGAACGATAACGCGCAAACGCTGGCAAACCTCAGCAATGCGCTGTTTGACGCCGGCGTCATGCCCTACTACCTGCATGTGCTGGATAAAGTTCAGGGCGCAGCGCATTTCATGGTGAGCGACGATGAAGCGCGGCAAATTATGCGTGAACTGCTGACGCGGGTATCCGGTTATATGGTGCCCAGACTGGCGCGTGAAATTGGCGGGGAGCCGAGCAAAACACCATTAGATTTGCAGTTACGCCAGCAATAATTGTTCAAACGAGTGTCCGGTTTCGGACACTCGCCCTTAAAATCGCTTATTTGAATCCGTTCATATAGCGCGACGCTTTCCATATTATGTTATTTTAATAACATAACACACTGAATATATTTCAAAATTATATATTGATTCAAATTAAGTTACCTGATTAATAATTGGTTAGGGAGAACCTTTATGGCGATGAGTATCAAAGGCGTTAATACAGGCGTTATTCGCAAAGCGAATGAGTTTATTGCGCTGGCATTAAAAATAAAAGAACCGAGGAATAAGGAGTCGTTGTTTTTCCTGACGGCGCTGGAATTAAGAGATCTGCTGATCGCTCTGGAAAGCCGGCTGCACCAGAAGCATCACCTGTCCCCCAACGCTCGCCAACAATATGAAAAAGCACGGGATAGAGTCAGTAAAAAAATGCTTGAGAGTATTCCGACCATTCAGGAAGAGGAACTCAAAAACGCAGATATTAATCGCCGGGTGAATACATTAACGCTGGTAGACGACCAGAGCGAAAACGTCATGCTTTCTTTTACGCTGCATGACGGTAAAACATGCGAGCTGATAATTAATGAATTACAGATTGACGTTCTGGTGCGCGCAATTATTCGCGCTATAGATAATGCCGGTATGCGTGAGCTGGTGCTGCGTATTACATCACTACTGGATTTTCTGCCATTATATGATGCCGACTGTCTGGATAACGGTAATCTGGAATATGACGCCTACGCGCAACCTGAATGGAAGCACAATCTCTTCAGCCATTATCTGGCGGTGCTCTATCGTTATACCGATGAGACAGGTAAAACACATTTTAGCGGCGCCGTGGTGAAAAACCGCACCCCTTCTGGCAGCAAAGAGGCAGAGGCCATTTCACGCCGACTGCTTGATTTCAGCCCACGGCTGAAGAAGCTGGCCGGGAAACCGTGCCAGGTGTTTGTCAGAACGCTAACCGCTGATAAGACGCACAAACTCACTCAGGAGCAGTGCCTGCGCGCGTTGCATCATTTACGCGTTCAGTCGGTTGAGAAAGCGAAAAACGCCTGATGGCGCTGCGCTTATCCGGCCTACGACCACATGCGCCTGTATAGACCACTGTATTACACAAAATCATTCAACCTGCATCGCAGCGGCAAGCGAAGAAATCCCCAGCAGCACAGATAACTATGTGACTGGGGTTTCACAGCGCAGCCAACAAAGAGGCAGGTTGAAGAATGAAGTGTAATCAGTTAGGGCACTTATAAACCTGACCGTTCATTTCACTGGCGGTCGGGACAAAGCTGGACAACATTCCCTGCGTTGGGCTGCTGACGCCATAAATCACATTTCCGCCCATTGCCGCAGCCTGGTTACGCAGGTCGTTCGCTGCACCACGCATAGAGCCGCCCTCTTCACCGTGCTGACCAGAAAGCCAGTTGCTTTGCTTACCGGTCGCAGTGCCGATCAACTGGCACTCTGCGCCAGGCTTGTCTTCCACAAAACGCACACTTTGCCCGGCAGCGGTCAGTTGGTTGCTGGAGCTACAACCCGCCATCAGCAGCGCAGCACCGACGATCCCTGCTAAATATTTTACGTGCATGTTATTCCCCATAATCAATGAGCTGGACGCCACTCACGTCGTCCATGTCTGAATCTTATACTAAAAAGATGACCAAAAGAAAAACCCCCGAACATTTCTGCCCGGGGGTTTCTAAATTCTGGGAGATGAGCCCCCAAATCATTCTGGTTGCAGGGAGGCGGCCAGTTTGTTAATCCCCAGAAGCTTACTCAAGTAAGTGACTGGGGTTAGCAAACGCAGCCAACGCATCTGCGGCCTGAAGGATGCAGGGTGTGGCAATTACATCATGCCGCCCATTCCACCCATACCGCCCATGCCGCCGGCTGCGCCTAAGTCAGGAGCATCGCCTTTCGGCAGGTCAGTTACCATGCACTCGGTAGTGATCATCAGACCAGCCACGGATGCCGCGTACTGCAAAGCAGAACGGGTTACTTTGGTCGGGTCCAGGATACCCATATCGATCATGTTGCCGTATTCTTCGGTTGCTGCGTTGTAACCGTAGTTGCCGTCGCCGCTTTTAACGGTGTTAGCCACAACAGACGGTTCTTCGCCGCAATTCAGCACGATCTGACGCAGCGGGGATTCCATTGCGCGCAGCGCAACTTTGATACCCACGTTCTGGTCTTCGTTCTGGCCTTTGAGTTCCGCAATTTTAGACGCGACGCGAATCAGCGCAACGCCACCACCGGCAACTACGCCTTCTTCAACCGCAGCACGGGTCGCGTGCAGGGCATCTTCAACGCGTGCTTTTTTCTCTTTCATTTCAACTTCGGTCGCAGCGCCAACTTTGATAACCGCAACACCGCCTGCCAGTTTCGCTACGCGCTCTTGCAGTTTTTCACGGTCGTAATCGGAAGTGGCTTCTTCGATCTGCTGACGGATCTGAGTGACACGGCCCTGGATCGCAGACTCTTCACCCACGCCATCAATGATGGTGGTGGTGTCTTTGTTGATCACAACGCGTTTTGCCTGACCCAGGTCTTCCAGGGTAGATTTTTCCAGCTCCATACCGATCTCTTCAGAGATAACGGTACCACCGGTCAGGGTTGCGATATCTTGCAGCATCGCTTTACGACGATCACCGAAGCCCGGCGCTTTAACCGCCGCCACTTTCACGATGCCGCGCATGGTGTTAACCACCAGCGTAGCCAGCGCTTCGCCTTCCACATCTTCAGCGATGATCAGCAGCGGTTTGCCTGCTTTCGCAACGGCTTCCAGAACCGGCAGCATTTCGCGGATGTTAGAGATTTTCTTATCAGCCAGCAGGATGAACGGGCTTTCCAGTTCTACTGCGCCAGTTTCCGGCTTGTTGATGAAGTAAGGAGACAGGTAGCCACGGTCGAACTGCATACCTTCAACCACGTCCAGCTCATCCTGCAAACCAGTACCGTCTTCAACGGTGATCACGCCTTCTTTACCGACTTTGTCCATCGCTTCAGCGATCAGTTTACCTACGGTTTCGTCGGAGTTAGCGGAGATAGTACCAACCTGAGCAATGGCTTTAGAATCAGAGCACGGTACGGACAGGGTTTTCAGTTCTTCAACCGCAGCAGCAACCGCTTTGTCGATACCACGTTTCAGATCCATCGGGTTCATGCCCGCAGCAACGGCTTTCAGACCTTCAGTGATGATGGACTGAGCCAGTACGGTCGCGGTGGTGGTGCCGTCGCCTGCCGCGTCGTTCGCTTTAGAGGCAACTTCTTTCACCATCTGCGCGCCCATGTTTTCGAACTTGTCTTCCAGCTCGATTTCACGCGCTACGGAAACACCATCTTTCGTGATGGTCGGCGCACCGAAAGATTTATCCAGAACCACGTTACGGCCTTTCGGACCGAGGGTCACTTTCACTGCGTCTGCCAGTACGTTTACGCCGCGCAGCATTTTCACACGAGCGTCGTTACCGAATTTTACGTCTTTAGCTGCCATTTTCTCTTTCCCTTAAATTCGTATGTTCAGTGTCGTTCGCGGATTACGCTTCAACAATTGCCAGAATGTCGCTTTCAGACATGATCAACACTTCTTCATTGTCGATCTTCTCAGATTTCACACCATAGCCATCGTTGAAAATAACGATGTCGCCAACCTTAACGTCCAGCGGCTGCACAGTACCGTTATCCAGGATGCGACCCTTACCGACAGCGATGATTTCGCCACGCGTTGATTTACCCGCTGCGGAACCGGTCAGAACAATGCCGCCAGCAGATTTGGATTCAACTTCTTTACGTTTGACGATCACACGATCATGTAACGGACGAATACTCATTGATAGCTCTCCTTTGAGAAAGTCTTTATCAGTTATGGGTGACGCCGGCCCGTGAACGGTTTCCCGGCTAGTGACCAGAGAGATGGGGATGGGTTTTTGCCCCTTCAAGGGGGCAGATGAAAAAAAATTCTTATCAGCAGAAAATCGCGCGAAAACGGTAGGTCACCTCACATTTCATAACGATTTAAGGCGGCCCGTCATAAGTAAATCCGATTGTGTTACCATCGAAAATCTGCGCAGTTGCCCAAAAATTGGGCGTAACCGGATAGTGACTCATGAGTGGACTAAAACAAGAGCTGGGACTGGCTCAGGGCGTGGGCCTGTTGTCGACATCACTGTTAGGAACCGGCGTCTTTGCCGTCCCGGCGCTGGCCGCGCTGGTGGCGGGCAATAACAGCCTGTGGGCCTGGCCTGCGCTCATCGTTTTAGTCTTTCCTGTGGCGATTGTTTTTGCCATCCTGGGACGTCATTTCCCCAGTGCGGGCGGCGTGGCGCATTTTGTCGGGATGGCGTTTGGTTCGCGAATGGCGCGCGTCACCGGATGGCTGTTCCTGTCGGTCATCCCCGTCGGCCTGCCGGCGGCGCTGCATATCGCCGCCGGGTTCGGTCAGGCGATGTTTGGCTGGCACGGCTGGCAGCTTTTACTGGCGGAATTCGGCACGCTGGCGCTGGTGTGGTTCATTGGCTCTCGCGGCGCCAGTTCCAGCGCCAACCTGCAAACGATCATTGCCGGGCTGATTGTGGCGCTGATTGTCGCCATCTGGTGGGCGGGCGATCTCAAGCCGAACAAAATTCCGTTCCCTGCCCCTGCGGATATTGAGCTGCCCGCCTTGTTCGCCGCGCTGTCGGTTATGTTCTGGTGCTTTGTCGGCCTTGAAGCGTTCGCCCATCTGGCATCGGAATTTAAAAACCCTGAACGCGATTTCCCGCGCGCGCTGATGATCGGCCTGCTGCTGGCTGGCTCCGTTTATTGGGCGTGTACGGTGGCGGTTCTGCATTTTGACGCCTACGGCGCGCAAATGGCGGCGGCAGCGTCGCTCCCTGACATCGTCGTGCGATTGTTTGGCGTACAGGCGCTGTGGGTCGCCTGCATTATTGGTTATCTGGCCTGCTTCGCCAGCCTGAATATCTATATCCAGAGTTTCGCCCGCCTTGTCTGGTCACAGGCGCAGGACAGGCCAGATCATTACCTGGCGCGCCTTTCTGCCCGCCGCGTTCCCCGCAATGCGCTGAACGCCGTACTGGGCTGTTGCGTACTCAGCACATTGTGCATTTACATCCTTGAGATCAATCTCGACGCGCTGATCGTCTATGCCAACGGCATTTTCATTATGATCTACTTGCTGTGTATGCTGGCCGGGTGTCGGTTGCTGGCAGGACGCTATCGCGCGCTGGCGGTGACTGGCGCTCTGCTGTGTCTGTTATTGCTGGCGATGGTGGGATGGAAGTGTCTGTACGCGCTGATTATGCTGACAGCGCTGTGGCTGTTTTTACCCCGCAGGTTGGCTAAGCGTCAGCAGTTGTAGGCCCGGTAAGCATAGCGCCACCGGGCATTTATGCCGGATGGCGCCGCTGAAGCGGTTTATCCGGCCTACGGTTCAACGTTTGATTTAATCCTTGCGGTCGTCTTTATGATCTAAACGGTCACGCTCGTCATCTTTACGCTGAAACTCACCGTCAAACGTCTCGCCGCCCGTTCCGGCGCTAAAACCACCGCCGGGCATACGGGAAAAACGCAAATGCGGCAGCAACTTCATGGTCAGGTGTTTCTGCACGGGCGGCAATAAAAGAAGCAGCCCCAGGAAGTCGGTGAAGAAGCCGGGCAGCACCAGCAGCAGGCCCGCGATGATCAGCGACACGCTCTTGATCATCTCCGCCGCCGGACTTTCGCCAGCCGCCATTTTCTGCTGCATCAACAAAAAGTTCTTGAAACCCTGGTTTCGCACCAGCGACATACCAATGACCGAGGTGAAAATCACCAGGATCAGCGTCATCAGGACGCCCAGCACATGGGCGACCTGGATAAAAATAGAAATCTCAATGTAAACATAGAGAAAGATGGCAATAAACGGTATCCAGCGCAAAGGACTCTCCTGTAAATGACAGCCGTTTTCATCACGTCTGTCTGATATGGGTGCGCGATTCGCATGCGTCAGATGTTGAGACGGTTAGCAAAATTTCAAGCTGTTTGTACACTTATTTTTAGTGGTAATCCCAAAGCGGTGACCTATTTCACAAAATAATAAATAAGGGGTAACTTCCCACACTTTAAGTGATCCAGGTTACGGTAGAAATCCTGAAGCAGAATATGATCTCGAGTATCAGACCGATGCAGGGGATAATCGTCGGTCAGGAAACATTCGAAACCACATATATCCTGTGTGTTTATGTAATTATTGGCAGCTTGAAAAAGAAGGTTCACATGTTAAACAACATTCGTATCGAAGAAGATTTGTTGGGTACCAGGGAAGTTCCAGCGGATGCCTACTATGGTGTTCACACTCTGAGAGCGATTGAAAACTTCTACATTAGCAATAACAAAATCAGCGATATCCCTGAATTTGTACGCGGTATGGTAATGGTAAAAAAGGCAGCGGCCCTGGCCAACAAAGAGCTGCAAACCATCCCTAAAAGTGTGGCCAACGCCATCATTGCCGCATGTGATGAAGTCCTGAATAACGGCAAATGCATGGACCAGTTCCCGGTAGACGTTTACCAGGGCGGTGCAGGTACTTCCGTCAACATGAACACCAACGAAGTGCTGGCCAATATCGGGCTGGAACTGATGGGTCATCAGAAAGGTGAATATCAGTACCTGAACCCGAACGACCATGTGAATAAATGTCAGTCCACCAACGACGCCTATCCAACCGGTTTCCGTGTTGCCGTTTACGCGTCTATCGTCAAACTCATTGATGCAATCAATCAGTTGCGTGAAGGCTTCGAGCGTAAAGCCGTTGAGTTCCAGGACATCCTGAAAATGGGCCGTACCCAGTTGCAGGATGCTGTACCAATGACCCTCGGCCAGGAATTCCGCGCTTTCAGCGTACTGCTGAAAGAAGAAGTGAAAAGCATTGAACGTACTGCTGAGCTGCTGCTGGAAGTTAACCTCGGCGCGACGGCAATCGGTACTGGCCTGAACACCCCGAAAGAATACTCTCCGCTGGCGGTGCAGAAACTGGCTGAAGTCACTGGCTTTGCCTGCGTACCGGCAGAAGACCTGATTGAGGCAACGTCCGACTGCGGCGCTTATGTCATGGTACACAGCGCGCTGAAACGCCTGGCTGTGAAGATGTCTAAAATCTGTAACGACCTGCGTTTGCTCTCCTCAGGCCCACGCGCGGGTCTGAACGAGATCAACCTGCCAGAACTACAGGCGGGCTCTTCTATCATGCCAGCGAAAGTAAACCCGGTAGTACCGGAAGTTGTTAACCAGGTATGCTTCAAAGTCATCGGTAACGACACCACCGTAACGATGGCAGCCGAAGCAGGCCAGTTGCAGCTGAACGTAATGGAGCCGGTTATCGGCCAGGCGATGTTCGAATCTATCCACATTCTGAGCAATGCCTGCTACAACCTGCTGGAAAAATGCATTAACGGCATTACCGCAAACAAAGAAGTGTGCGAAGGATACGTTTATAACTCCATCGGCATCGTCACCTACCTCAACCCGTTCATCGGCCACCACAACGGCGACATCGTTGGTAAGATTTGCGCCGAGACCGGTAAGAGCGTCCGTGAAGTGGTGCTGGAGCGCGGCCTGTTGACTGAAGCAGAGCTGGACGATATTTTCTCCGCACAGAACCTGATGCACCCGGCTTACAAAGCAAAACGTTATACTGATGAAAGCGAACAGTAATCGTACAGGGTAGTAACACAGGAGGCACGTCAGATGACGTGCCTTTTTTCTTGTCATAAGTTACCAAATAACAACAATTTAATATCAACTTGTTAAACAACAAGGAAGGCTAATATGATAGTTTTAGAACTTATCATCGTTTTGCTGGCAATCTTTTTGGGTGCCAGACTTGGGGGCATCGGTATTGGATTTGCAGGTGGGCTTGGCGTTCTGGTTCTTGCAGCCATCGGCGTTAAACCAGGGAATATCCCGTTCGATGTTATTTCCATCATCATGGCGGTTATCGCTGCCATCTCCGCAATGCAGGTTGCGGGCGGTCTGGACTATCTGGTTAACCAGACGGAAAAACTGCTGCGCAAAAACCCGAAATACATCACGATCCTTGCACCGATCGTCACCTATTTCCTGACTATCTTTGCCGGTACTGGCAACATCTCTCTGGCAACCCTGCCGGTTATCGCTGAAGTGGCGAAGGAGCAAGGCATCAAACCTTGCCGCCCGCTCTCCACGGCGGTGGTTTCCGCACAGATTGCGATCACCGCATCGCCTATCTCTGCGGCGGTTGTGTACATGTCTTCCGTCATGGAAGGTCATGGCATCAGCTATATTCACCTGTTGTCCGTGGTGATTCCGTCCACTCTGCTGGCGGTACTGGTGATGTCCTTCCTGGTCACAATGCTGTTTAACTCTAAACTTTCTGACGACCCGGTTTACCGCAAACGTCTGGAAGAAGGGCTGATCGAGCTGCGCGGCGAAAAGCAAATTGAAATCAAACCGATGGCAAAAACCTCGGTCTGGCTGTTCCTGCTGGGCGTTGTCTGCGTCGTGGTTTATGCCATCGTCAACAGTCCAAGCCTCGGCCTGGTCGCAACACCGCTGATGAACACCACCAACGCGATTCTGATCATCATGCTGAGCGTCGCGACGCTGACGACCATCGTCTGCCGTGTCGAAACGGACTCCATCCTGAACTCCAGTACCTTTAAAGCGGGTATGAGCGCCTGTATCTGTATTCTGGGCGTAGCATGGTTGGGCGATACTTTCGTTTCTCACAACATCGACTGGATCAAAGACACTGCGGGTAGCGTGATTCAGGGCCATCCGTGGCTGCTGGCCGTCATCTTCTTCTTTGCTTCCGCTCTGCTGTACTCTCAGGCAGCCACAGCGAAAGCGTTGATGCCAATGGCGCTGGCGCTGAACGTCTCTCCGCTGACCGCTGTCGCGTCTTTCGCTGCGGTTTCCGGCCTGTTCATTCTGCCGACCTACCCAACGCTGGTTGCTGCGGTTCAGATGGATGACACCGGTACAACCCGTATCGGTAAATTCGTCTTTAACCACCCGTTCTTTATCCCAGGTACGCTGGGTGTTGCCCTTGCCGTTTGCTTCGGCTTCCTGTTGGGCAGCGTCATGCTGTAAGTTCTCCTCGCGGGGCGTATACGCGCCCCGCTTTCTTACCTCCGCTTTGACTAACATCCCGCCGCCTTCCGTTGTATAGTGACCACACTCTTGCTGCTCTTTCTGTTCTTTCGAGGTGTTTATGCTTGATGATAATAGTCAGGATATCTCCATCCCCGAGGCCGTCGTGGTGCTCTGTACCGCGCCGGATGAAGCAACAGCCCAGGATCTGGCCGCTAAGGTGCTGGCGGAAAAACTGGCCGCCTGCGCTACGTTACTGCCGGGCGCGACATCCTTGTATTACTGGGAGGGCAAACTGGAGCAGGAATACGAAGTACAGATGATTTTAAAAACCACCGTTTCGCACCAGCAAGCGCTTCTTGAATGCCTGAAGTCTCACCACCCGTATCAAACACCTGAACTTCTGGTTTTACCCGTCACTCACGGAGACACTGATTACCTCTCATGGCTCAACGCATCCTTACGCTGATCCTGCTGCTGTGTAGCACATCCGCCTTCGCCGGATTATTTGACGCACCAGGCCGCTCACAGTTTGTCCCTGCTGACCAAGCTTTTTCCTTTGATTTTCAGCAGAATCAACATGACCTGAACCTCTCCTGGCAGGTGAAAGACGGCTACTATCTTTACCGCAAACAGATAAGCATCACCCCCTCTCAGGCCGAAATTGCCGAAGTCCGGCTCCCGGCGGGCGTCTGGCATGAAGATGAGTTTTATGGCAAAAGCGAAATCTACCGCAAGCGCTTAAACATTCCGCTCATCGTTAACCAGGCCGCATCCGGCGCGACGTTAACCGTGACGTATCAGGGCTGTGCTGACGCAGGCTTCTGCTATCCACCGGAAACCAAAACCGTGCCGTTAAGCAAAGTGAGCGCCAGCACGGTGGCTAAATCCACGCCGTCGCCGGTCGCAGCGCAAACGGAAGAGACGCCGCAACCTGCCGCCCGGCTGCCTTTCTCCGCGCTGTGGGCATTGCTGATTGGCATCGGGATCGCCTTTACGCCCTGCGTCCTGCCGATGTATCCGCTGATTTCCGGCATTGTGCTCGGCGGTAAACAACGCCTCTCAACCGGACGCGCGCTGCTGCTGACCTTTATCTACGTACAGGGTATGGCGCTTACCTACACCGCGCTGGGGCTGGTTGTGGCCGCTGCCGGGCTACAGTTCCAGGCGGCGCTCCAGCACCCTTATGTGCTAATCGGCCTTGCGCTGATCTTCACGCTGCTGGCGCTGTCAATGTTCGGACTGTTCACGCTACAGCTGCCTTCTTCACTGCAAACTCGCCTCACGTTGATGAGTAACCGTCAGCAGGGCGGCTCTCCTGGCGGCGTATTTGTCATGGGCGCGATTGCCGGGCTTATCTGCTCGCCATGCACCACCGCGCCGCTGAGCGCCATTTTGCTGTACATCGCCCAGAGCGGGAACATGTGGCTTGGCGGTGGAACGCTGTATCTCTACGCGCTGGGCATGGGGCTGCCGCTGATTCTGGTCACCGTGTTTGGCAACCGTCTGCTACCGAAAAGCGGCCCGTGGATGGAACACGTCAAAACCGCTTTTGGCTTTGTGATCCTCGCGCTGCCGGTCTTTTTGCTGGAGCGGGTAATCGGCGACGAGTGGGGACTGCGTCTGTGGTCGCTGCTGGGCGTCGCCTTCTTCGGCTGGGCGTTTATTACCAGCCTGCACGCCAGACGCGGCGGGATGCGCATTGTGCAAATCATCCTGCTGGCGGCGGCGCTGATCAGCGTACGCCCGTTACAGGACTGGGCGTTTGGCGCAACACCCGCCCAGACGCAGGCGCACCTGAACTTCAAGCCGATTACGACAGTCGATGCGTTAAATCAGGCGCTGGCAGAGGCAAAAGGAAAGCCGGTAATGCTGGATCTCTACGCCGACTGGTGCGTCGCCTGTAAAGAGTTTGAGAAGTACACCTTCAGCGATCCGCAGGTTCAGCAGACGCTGGGAAACACCGTGCTGCTACAGGCTAATGTCACCGCTAACAATGCGCAGGATGTCGCCTTACTCAGGCACCTGAATGTGCTGGGTTTACCGACAATCCTGTTTTTTGATGCGCAAGGCCATGAGCACCCGAATGCGCGAGTGACGGGCTTTATGGATGCGACGACCTTTAGCGCACATTTGCGCGATCGCCAACCGTGAGCGACACTTTCTGTGGGAAAGACGGAGGAGAATACCGTGCAACGTGAAGATGTCCTGGGAGAAGCCCTGAAATTACTTGAGGTTCAAGGGATAGCAAACACCACGCTTGAAATGGTGGCAGAACGCATTGATTATCCACTTGATGAGTTACAGCGCTTCTGGCCCGATAAAGAGGCTATTCTGTACGACGCCCTGCGTTATCTGAGTCAACAGGTAGACATCTGGCGTCGCCAGCTTTTGCTTGATGAAACCCTTACCGCAGAACAAAAACTGCTGGCGCGCTATAACGCGCTTTCGGAGTGCGTGAGCAACAACCGCTACCCCGGTTGTCTGTTTATTGCTGCCTGTACGTTTTATCCCGATCCTGCCCACCCTATTCACCAACTGGCCGATCAGCAAAAACGGGCGGCGCATGACTTCACCCACGAATTGCTGACAACGCTCGAAATTGACGACCCGGCGATGGTGGCGAAACAGATGGAACTGGTGCTGGAAGGTTGCCTCAGCCGAATGCTGGTCAATCGCAGCCAGGCTGATGTGGATACCGCCCACCGTCTGGCGGAGGATATACTGCGCTTTGCCCGCTGCCGTCAGGGTGGCGCGTTGACGTAATTAGAGCCAATTTTGCGCTTTTTGCGTGAAAAGCAGGCAGTCAGCTGTCTTTTGTCATTTTTTTCATGGAAAGCCGTTGACGCCTGCGCCCCTTTACGGTTTAATGCGCCCCGTTGCCCGGATAGCTCAGTCGGTAGAGCAGGGGATTGAAAATCCCCGTGTCCTTGGTTCGATTCCGAGTCCGGGCACCACTATTTAAAGAAACCAGCCTACGGGCTGGTTTTTTGCTTTGTGGGGTTCCGGTAGATTTCTGGTCATTGCAGGACGTTATTTGCTTGCTGGATTTCTCGCCATTTTCTTAGATGTTCGTTGCATTTAAAGACATATATACCCTCTGACAAGCCTATCTCTTACTTCCAGCTACGCTTCTTTTCATTTCTAACTGTTCATAATGATGCAAAAGCACGAGGAAAACGGGGGAATCTGACAACATACGCCCTCCACTAGTCATATGGGGATCTTCACAAGTCCGTCCACCCGCAACATACACTTCTTTCCCTTTCACTTCTTACCATTACCAGAATCCCCCGCCCTCCACGCCATCATAAAATGATTTATCAGTAGTAATACTACTTGAGCTGAACGTATTGCATTATTAAACCTGAGTATCCGCTCTGAGCGATAAGCGGACCACATTATCTGAAGAAAGGCATCACTGATAATGTCGGGACAGCTCATACTAAAAAATGTATAACTTTTCTTTTCATCGACGATTCAGAAGGGATTTTAATGGTTTCGGTTGAGGAAATAAAAATGAAGTATCCAGGCGCAGATGCCTGGCAAATGGGTGACAGCCCGGAACTGGCTAGCGAGCTTGCGGACTTGATCAAAAAAGGGATCAAAACGGCCTCTTGCGGATCTTTTGCCTCTTACCAGCAGGAGGAATCTGCCCCGAGGATTGGGAGTTATAACATTATCCTTGATGGCCAGAATGTTCCGGTCTGCGTGATCAGACTGGTTTCAATGCGACTGGTGCGTTTTTGTGATGTGACTGAGGCGTTCGCCCGCAAAGAAGGTGAAGGCGATTTAAGCCTTGAATACTGGCAGAAAGAGCATCAGCGGTTTTTCACCCGCGAAGGTCATTTTTCTGAAGATATGGAGTTGATCGCAGAAGAGTTTGAAGTGGTTGAGATGCTGTAAAACGAGATAAACGGCTGATGTTTTATCAATTGCCATTTATAACAATGTCCGCTTCAGGCACAGAGCTGCCTGTCAGATTAGATAAAACTCTGTATTGTGACAAAGCCAGATCAAGTCTGAGCTAATACATATGAAGAGTGTATACAGGCTTCGCACCGCAGCAAACCGTTCTGACTTAATGGTAGATATCAAAGCGAGAAAGATTGAAAGACATATACAAACTGAAGAAAACCTGCAACCCCGGTAAAAATGAACTGTGTGAAAGAGTGGAATAACCCCTTGAAATAACAATACACCGCACACGCCGAAAAAAATCAGTCCATTGAGAATAATATATTTATGTAGAATCTTATGTGGTTCATTCACCTTATCTTTTCGCCATTCAATTACCCTTAAGTTAAATTAATCATATTACCATATGATAACTACAGCGATAGTCCCATCATTACGGATATGTAATTCATCTACGAGATCAAAAAACAAATTAGTTCTGCATATGACTAATTATTCATTTGTGACTCTACATAAATTTAAGAACATATCATTATTTTTAACTACACCTGGTTATTTCCTGAAGAAAAAGCTATTATTCGGCAGATTTTAATCCATTAGAAGAGAGTCAGGTATAAGCGGAATGTCGGCAAAATAAAGGATAACAGGTGATATGAAAAATAATAATGGACTAGAGAAACGCAGGTTTATGACACAAAATGAAATCAATTTAATTCTTAATGCTGTTAGTACAGGAACCTATGCAGTGCGTAATCGCTGTCTGGTTTTGCTGTGTTTTATTCATGGGTTAAGGGCAAGCGAAATATGTCGTCTGCGTATCTCAGATATTGACCTTAAGGATAAATGTATACATATTTACCGATTAAAAAAAGGATTCTCAACTACCCATCCCTTACTTGAAGAGGAAATTCGTTCGATAAAGTCCTGGCTGAAAATTCGCCTTACAAGCCAACATTCAGAAACTGAATGGTTATTTTTATCACGTAAAGGCAATCCCCTTTCAAGACAGCAATTTTATCAGATAATCGCCAGAGCCGGGAAGAAAGCAAAACTTGCAATTTGTGCCCACCCGCATATGCTTCGCCATTCCTGTGGGTTTGCTCTGGCAAATATGGGGATAGATACCCGCTTGATTCAGGATTACCTTGGCCATCGCAATATTCGTCATACTGTCTGGTATACTGCCAGTAACGCTGGTCGTTTTTATGGCATCTGGAATAAAACAAAAAACAGAGATGTCTGTAGCAAACTGTAAGGAAAGAAAAATATAGACAGTAAATAAGTCTGAATAAAGCTATGTGCCATGGATGGCACTGTAATAGTCGCATTAGCTATATGGTTATCTATTTTATGTTTCTACACTATATCCTGTGTTATTTTTTCTGGCCAGTATAATTGACACCTCTGACATGGTCTGAATAGTTATTCCCCCGCTGAATACGTTTTTCCCCTCTGAGAATATACGGAATAGTCTTCTTGTGATGTCTGATGAAATCTTTAGAATGAAGTCGCCCACTGACATGGGGCTTTGTGAGCTTCATAGAATAAAATGGGATAGTGGTCAATATGTGCAATTAATAATACATCCCTAGCTTTAGCTATCAGTTATTCGTATCACTGGAGCTGACTCTTTATCATTCTGATACCAGGAGAAATATTATGAACCGACGCCGTTTTCTTACTGCCAGAGAAGTTCAGGCCATGATGAAAGCCGTACGTCATGGCCAGACAGGAGAGCGAGATTATTGTCTTATCCTGCTGGCCTTTCGTCATGGAATGCGTATAAGTGAACTACTGAACCTGCATTACCGGGATTTTGATCTTTATGAAGGTCGGATCAATATCCGCCGACTGAAAAATGGTTTTTCTACTATTCATCCCCTCATGCCGGACGAGTGTGAAGCCATTGAATGCTGGAGCCGGGTTCGTGCGAGTTGGAAGGGAGCGCAGAAAATAAACGCGGTGTTTATTTCCCGTAAAGGCTCACAACTTTCCCGCCAGCAGGCATACCGTATAATACGTTCTGCTGGCCAAAAGGCCGGAACCAGCACCACCACACATCCGCATATGCTGCGACATGCATGTGGTTATGAACTTGCTGAAAGAGGTACAGATACACGTCTAATCCAGGATTACCTTGGTCACCGAAATATTCGCCACACCGTACGTTATACAGCCAGTAATGCCGCCCGGTTTGCAGGATTATGGGAAAGGGTAAACCCGCTAGAGGAAAAGCTACTAAAACAGAAGATCAAAAATGATGAACTATATAGTTCATTGATAACTAAGGAAAAATAAGACATTGAACAAGTCAATTGGGACCAAACTGTCTATATCGTAGAGGAATTTTGTAATTTTCTGCAACCTGTAAGTCCATTTTTTTTGCGAAAAAAAAATATCCAACTGATTTAAAATTGTTTTTTTACTCACATTTTTTTACGTTTCATACATCCTCACCTTTTTTCCGCACCTTTTCTCCGCACGTCGAGTTCTGCTTTCCACTTGTCTTGTTGATATAACTCACGATCACCTCAGATATATTCATCTATAGAAAACCAAAAAATAAGAATTAAATTCCAGAACAACGCATAAAAAAACGAAATTAAGAAATTTATTGCGACGAGTCAAAATGGTCCCAATTGACTCATCAGTTGGGTAAAAACTGCGCAAGATCGGCAGTCGAACTATTCGGCTTAAACCTGAAATGCCAGGAAGGTACAACGACTGCCAGTTTCGGTTCGTAATATCGACATTGTTTAAAGGAAAACCGCATGAAAATCAAAACACTGGCAATCGTTGTTCTGTCAGCACTGTCCCTGAGCTCCACAGCAGCCCTGGCCGACACCACCACGGTAAACGGCGGCACCGTGCATTTTAAAGGGGAAATCGTTAACGCCGCTTGTGCAGTTGATGCCGGTTCTATCGATCAGACAGTTCAGTTAGGCCAGGTTCGTTCCGCCAAACTCGCTGCTGAAGGCAACACCAGCTCCGCTGTGGGTTTCAACATTCAACTGGATGATTGCGACACGACCGTTGCGACCCAGGCTTCCGTTGCGTTCACAGGTACTGCTGTTAATGGCGCCAACCCTACCGTTCTGGCGCTACAGAGTTCCGCATCAGGCGGCGCGACTAACGTCGGCGTACAGATCCTCGACAAAACTGGCACCGCTCTGGGGCTGGATGGCGCGACCTTCAGCAGCGCTACCACGCTGAATGACGGTACTAACATCATTCCTTTCCAGGCTCGTTACTACGCAACTGGCGCAGCAACTGCCGGTACTGCGAACGCAGACGCAACCTTCAAAGTGCAATACCAGTAATTCAAACGTCTGACAGGGAAGCATTCCGGGCCAGGATGGCCCGTTATCCATAACAGGACAGGGGTGATAACGATGCAAGGAGTGAAATCAGGTCTGCTGATATTTCTGTTTCCGTCGCTGGCACTGGCTGGCAATCACTGGAACGTGACGTTGCCCGGGGGAAACATGCGTTTCCAGGGGGTCATTATTGCCGAATCCTGCCGCGTTGAAGCAGGAGATCAACAGATGACGGTCAATATGGGGCAGATCAGCAGTAATCGGTTTCATTCGTCAGGGGAAGATGCCAACCCCGTGCCATTCGATATTCATCTACAGGATTGCAGCACTGCCGTGAGTCAGCGCGTAGGCGTGTCATTTCGCGGAGTTGCCGACGGCAAAAACCCGGAGGTGCTTTCAGTTGGCGAAGGGCCGGGAATAGCAACCGGCGTAGGCATCGCTTTATTTGATAAAGACAATCAATTGATTCCACTCAACAGCCCGCCGGGTGCCTGGACGCAGTTGTATAGCGGCCCCACCACGCTTCATTTCGTGGCGAAGTATCGGGCGACCGGGAAGCAGGTCACCGGGGGAGCCGCCAATGCTCAAATCTGGTTCTCTCTGACCTATCAGTAATTAGCCAGCAGGTATGCCGGAAACAGGAAACAACGGTGAGTACGAAAGGGGAAAATGTGAAAAAAACACTGGAGATGACACGCGGCTTACTGGCGGGCTTTTTGATGCTCGCCGCAAGCGGTTTTTCCGCCAGCGCTGAAGCAGGCGTGGCGCTGGGCGCAACCCGGGTTATCTATCCGGCCGGACAAAAACAGGTTCAGCTGGCGGTGACCAATAACGACAATAACAGTACCTATCTGATTCAGTCATGGGTTGAAAACGCCGATGGCGGCAAAGATGGTCGTTTTGTCATCACCCCTCCGCTGTTTGCGATGCAAGGTAAGAAAGAGAATACCTTGCGCATTATTGATGCCACTAACAACCAGTTACCGCAGGACCGGGAAAGCCTGTTCTGGGTAAACGTAAAAGCCATTCCTTCGATGGATAAATCAAAGCTCAGCGATAACACCTTACAACTGGCGATTATCAGCCGCATCAAACTCTACTACCGCCCAACGAAACTGGCTCTGCCACCGGATCAGGCGGCGGAAAAACTGACCTTTAACCGTGACGGTTCATCGCTGACGCTCAACAACCCGACGCCGTATTACCTGACGGTGACCGAACTCAATGCCGGTACGCGCGTGCTGGAAAATGCGCTGGTGCCGCCAATGGGTAAAACCTCGGTCAAGTTGCCACCTGATGCCGGTAGCAACATTACCTACCGGACGATTAATGACTATGGCGCACTGACCCCACAAATGAAGGGCGTCCTGCGTTAACACAGGGGCCGTCCACCAACAGGACTCCCCCGCACATTACAATTAAGAACTGACAGCCGGGCGACTTCGGACCGGAGGGACTATGTCACATCTCAAATACGGACTGGACCGTTTGGGTTCCCAACGCGCCCGGCGCAAAGCATTCTCTATTTTTGTCCTTGCGCAGATACCATTGGCGCTTTGCCTCGCGGGTTTCGCGCGGGCAGATCTCTATTTTAACCCCCGTTTCCTGGCCGACGATCCCTCGGCCGTTGCGGATCTCTCTGGGTTTGAAAACGGGCAAGAGGTGCCGCCTGGCACCTATCGCGTGGATATCTATCTGAACGATGGCTTTATAACTACCCGCGACGTCACGTTTAACGCTGGCGCAAACGGTCATCGACTGGAACCGTGCCTGACCCGCAGCCAGCTCGCTGGCATGGGGGTCAGCACGTCGGCCATCACCGGTATGGATACGCTGGCGTCCGACGCCTGCGTACCGTTGACGGAAATGGTCAAAGATGCCACCACCCGCTTCGATGTCAGCCAACAGCGCCTGTACCTGAGTGTCCCGCAGGCTTTCATGGGCAATCGCGCGCGCGGTTATATTCCACCGGAACTCTGGGATGACGGGATTAACGCCGGTTTGCTGAACTATAACTTTACCGGCAACAACGTACATAACGATGCCAGCGACAGCAGCAATTACGCGTATTTAAACCTGCAAAGCGGCCTCAACCTTGGCGCCTGGCGTCTGCGTGATAACACCATCTGGAGCTACAGCAGTGGCGGTAGCGCGTCCAGTAATGAGAATAAATGGCAGCATGTGAACAGCTGGCTGGAGCGCGATATTACCCCCCTGCGCGCCCGCCTGACGCTTGGCGACAGCTACACCAACGGCGATATCTTCGACGGGATTAACTTCCGTGGCGCCCAGTTAGCCTCTGACGACAATATGCTGCCGGATAGCCAGAAAGGCTTTGCGCCGGTCATCCACGGCATTGCGCGCGGCACGGCGCAGGTCTCTATCAAACAAAACGGCTATGAAATCTACCAGAGCACAGTGCCGCCGGGCCCCTTCACAATTAACGATCTCTACGCCGCAGGCAACGGCGGCGATCTCCAGGTCACCATCAAAGAGGCCGATGGCACCAGCCAGGTCTTCAGCGTGCCGTGGTCTACGGTGCCAATGTTACAGCGTGAAGGGCACACCCGTTATGCAGTGACCGCTGGTGAATACCGCAGCGGCAACGACCAGCAGGAAAAACCAAAGTTCTTCCAGAGCACCCTCCTGCACGGGCTCCCGGCAGGCTGGACGCTGTATGGCGGCACCCAACTGGCCGACAACTATCGCTCCTTCAATTTAGGGGTCGGTAAGAACATGGGCGAGTTCGGCGCGGTTTCGCTGGATGCAACTCAGGCCAACGCCACCCTGCCTGACGACAGCTCTCACCAGGGGCAATCGATACGCTTCCTTTATAACAAGTCGCTCTATGAGACCGGCACCAACGTCCAACTGGTGGGATACCGTTATTCCACCCAGGGCTATTACAGCTTTGCCGACACCACTTACCGCAGGATGAGTGGCTATGACGTTGAAACCCAGGATGGCGTGATTCAGGTCAAACCCAAATTCACCGACTACTACAACCTTGCTTATAACAAGCGGGGCAAGGTTCAGATGAGCGTAACGCAGCAGTTGGGGCGCACTGCCACACTGTACGTGAATGGCAGCCGTCAAACTTACTGGTCAACCAACAAGGCCGACGAACAGCTACAGCTGGGGTTAAATGCCGCCGTTGACGATATCAACTGGACGCTGAGCTACAGCCTGACCAAAAACGCCTGGCAACAGGGCCGCGACCAGATGTTAGCGTTCAACGTCAATATTCCGTTCAGCCACTGGCTGCGTTCCGACAGCAAATCCGTCTGGCGGCACGCAAGCGCCAGCTACAGCATGTCGCACGACCTGGATGGACGGATGACTAACCTGGCCGGTCTTTACGGCACGCTGCTGGAAGACAATAACCTGAGCTACAGCATGCAAACCGGTTATGCCAGCGGTGGCGAAGGCAACAATGGCGGAACCGGCTACGCGGCGATGAACTATCGCGGCGGCTACGGCAACGCTAACGTGGGCTACAGCCACAGCGATGGATTTAAACAGCTGTACTACGGGATGAGCGGCGGTGTACTTGCCCATGCCAACGGCATCACCTTAAGCCAGCCATTAAATGACACGGTAGTGCTGATTAAAGCGCCTGGCGCCGGAGACGTGAAAGTCGAGAACCAGACCGGCGTACGTACCGACTGGCGCGGTTATGCCGTCATGCCGTACGCCACTGAGTACAGGGAAAACCGCGTCGCGCTGGATACCAACACCCTGGCGGATAACGTCGATCTCGATGATGCGGTGGTCAGCGTCGTGCCGACCCACGGCGCCATCGTCCGCGCCGAATTTAAAGCCCACGTCGGGGTAAAAATCCTGATGACGCTGACGCACAACGGCAAACCCGTGCCATTCGGCGCTATGGTCACTTCCGGCGATAACCAGAGCGGCAGCATCGTGGCAGATAACGGCCAGGTCTACCTGAGCGGCATGCCGCTGGCGGGAAGCGTTCAGGTGAAATGGGGCGAAGGGCCGGGGGCTAACTGCATGGCCCGGTATCGCCTGCCGGAAGAGAGCCAGAAACATGTGCTGAGCCAGCTCTTTGCAGAGTGCCGTTAAGGAAGGAATGATGATGAAAAAACCACTGTATTTCCTCGGCGCTGTGCTGACGCTGGCCTGCGTCAATGTCTTCGCCGCCGACAGCACGATTACGATTAGCGGCTACGTCCGCGACAATGCCTGCGCTGTCGCGGGAGAGTCAAAAGATTTTACCGTTGACCTGATGAATAACGCCGCTAAACAGTTTAATGCGGTGGGGGCGACAACCCCGCTCGTCCCATTCCGTATTGTCCTCTCTCCCTGCGGTAACTCGGTTACGGCAGTCAAAGTCGGCTTTACCGGCACGGAGGATAGCAGCAACACCAGTCTATTGAAGATCGATAGCGGTGCCTCGGCAGCCGCAGGCATGGGCGTGCAGATCCTCAATAATCAACAGACGATGCTGCCGCTCAATGCCGCGTCATCATCCATCGCGTGGACCACGCTCACGCCTGGGCAGACCAACATCCTCAACTTTTATGCACGCCTGATGGCTACGCAGATTCCGGTCACCGCCGGGCACGTCAATGCCACAGCAACATTCACGCTTGAATTTCAGTAACCGGAGGCTGAGATGAAACGCAACTATGTAGGGTGGCTTCTGGCAAGCGTACTGACAGCGGCCTCTTCAGGGCTTCAGGCCGCTGATATCACGATTACCGTCAACGGGAAGGTGGTGGCGAAGCCGTGCACGGTGTCTACCACCAATGCCGCCGTTGACCTCGGTGACCTGTATACCTTCAGCCTGGTAACCGCAGGTTCGGCTTCCGCCTGGCACAGTACCGCGCTGGAACTCACTAACTGTCCGATCGGCACCTCCCGGGTCATCGCAACCTTTAGCGGAACCGCAGACAGCACCGGTTATTACAAAAACCAGGGGACCGCCGGCAATATTCAGCTCGAATTGCAGGATGACGCAGGCACCACGTTAAACAATGGCGCCACGAAATCCGTTCAGGTGGATGACTCAACGCAGTCCACCCGCTTTCCGTTACAGGTCAGAGCGTTAACGGTCAACGGCGGCGCCACCCAGGGAACTATTCAGGCGGTGATTAGCGTCACCTATACCTACGCCTGAGTCAGGAGAGTTTGTCATGAAAAAAATCATCGCGCTATTCACCACACTGCTGCTGATGGGTTGGTCGCTGGATGCTGCGGCATTCACCTGTAAAGTCAATGATACCGGGCAGACCATGACCTCAGGGTCAGCGAATGTCTATGTAAACCTGACACCATCTGTTGGAGTGGGTCAAAACCTGGTCGTAGATTTATCCTCTTCAGTTTCCTGTAAAAACGACTCCTCCGGCGGCTCTATCATAGACTACATCAATTTAACCAGCGGCTCCGCCTTCGGTGGCGCGCTTGCGGCGTTTACGGGGAGCGTTTACTGGGCGGGGAATACGTATCCTTTGCCGATGAACGGTAATTCATCCGTCTATACCATCACTCATACGGATTATCGCGGATTGCCGCTGCGCATGTATCTGACCGCGACCGGAGCAGCGGGAGGCGTCGTCATCAACTCTGGCGAACTCATCGCGCAATTGAATATGCATAAAGTGGCCAGCGACGGAAACCCGAATAATTTCATCTGGAATATTTACGCCAGCAATAATGTTGTTGTCCCTACTGGGGGATGCGACGTATCAGCGCGTGATGTCACCGTGACGCTTCCAGACTATCCCGGCTCAATGGCCGTGCCGGTCACTGTCCACTGTGCGCAAAACCAGAACCTCGGCTATTACCTTTCAGGTACGACCGTCGATGCCGCCAACTCTATCTTCAGCAACACCGCGTCCTCCTCAGCGGCGCAGGGTATCGGCGTTCAGATGACCCGATACGGTAGTGTTGTTCCCGCTAACAACACCGTAGCACTGGGCACGGTCGGCACATCGCCGGTAAATCTTGGCTTAACCGCAACCTACGCGCGCACCAGCGGCCAGGTCACGGCGGGCAACGTACAGTCGATCATCGGGGTGACATTTGTTTACCAGTAACCCTCCCTCCCCGCTGGAGAAAACAAGGGTGGACTATATCCTGTCTCCCTGTTCAATGGCGGCGGAAGGACTCGCCAGAATGATGACCAGTAGTCAACGGCGACCGGTGCTGCTGCAACACCAGACGCAGGAGCGCCTTTCGCTACAGCTAACATCCGAGGTCGGAAGGATTGTCGTTTTTCTCCCTGACGATCCTTACTGGCTGCTGTTTATTCTTAGGGAAGCCGCCTTCCTGCTTGCTGAGGCAGAAACACCGCTGCCCATGCTGATCCTTAGCCGTAGTCCATCCGCCTGGCTATGGCAAACGCTGCTCTACCATGTTCCTGATAAACGGCAACTTACCGCCGTCCGGGCGGTCGCCTCCGACCTTCCTGGGAAACAACTGGCAGCGCTGCTACAGGGTGACTTCCTGCAATACCCGAAACTCCAGCAATTGTCCTTTTTAGACGCGCAGATACAGGGCAAACCGGCAGCGGGGTTAAGTAAAACGGAATTGAGCGCCACCCTCTCTCTTCTGTACGGATACAGCATCAACACACAGGCGAAGATCCGCGGTGTGAGCCAGAAAACACTTTATAATCAAAGAACGTCAGGACTAAAAAAGATGGTGGCGTCTCACCCGCATCTGATTACCCGCTTTCCTGGAAGCCAGAGCAAGACTCACAACAATCAGCTCATCGCCGCGCTATCTCCCTTTGAGCGCGAATTTATCCATGCCATTCATAGTCAACAGGTATTCCCGGTATTTCAACCCATAACCGACGGCCACCTGCGGTTGCAGGGGGTTGAAATCCTTTCCCGCTGGAGAAGAGGCGACAACGTATTGCTTCCCGGCGAATTTCTGCCGCAGATCCACGCCGAATACGCCTGGCTTCTGCTCACGGCCTTTGTGCTACAAATAGCAATCCAGAACATTAACCAACACCAGGGTAAGTTCTGGTTCTCAATAAATATTCCACCCTGCATCGCCAACCACGAAAACCTGCTGCGGATGATGGAAACGGCACGCCAGCAGCTACAGCAGCCGCAATGGTCGGGTAGATTAGTGCTGGAATTTGCAGAAACGGTCGATCTGCATCAGCAAGGAAGAACAGCAGAAAATATGGACAAAATCCAACGGCAAGGCTTTCGCATCTTCCTCGATGACTGCTTTTCACATAGCAGCGTAATGTTTCCCGTCAGGACAATCCGCTTTAGCGGCTACAAGCTGGATATGAGTATCGTGAATGATTTTCAACGCGATCCACATGCACTGGCGCTGATAAAGAGCCTGCTCTACTACTGCCAGTTGACGCAGAGTCGCTGTATTGCCGAAGGCGTCGATAGTCTGGAGAAATTCAATCAGTTGAAAGCGCTGGGAGTTGACCGCTTTCAGGGCTATCTTTTCTCGCCGCCCATCACTCACGATCGTCTGCCGGAGATAATCCAGCAATTTTTACCGAAACATCCCGCACCTCGCTGAACGCACGCTGCGCCTTACTGATTTCATAGAGCGCCGCATGACAGGGGATAACTTTTCTGAGACCGACGTGTTCCACGGTCCGGCGAAGGGCTAACCCCCATCATGCTGCGCGTTTTGTTATACCGCTTTTCAGAGTTTGAAGCTGCCGACCACTTTTTCAAGCATCTCGGTTTGCGATTCCATTGACTGGGCCGCTGCGGCAACCTCTTCTACCAGCGCCGCATTCTGCTGGGTCGCGCTATCAAGCTGAGTAATGGCGATATTAATCTGCTCAATTCCGCGACTTTGCTCATCGCTTGAGGAGCTGATCTCAGAGATTAAAACGCTCACGTCTTCAACCTTCTCCATTAAGCCGTCCATTGTCGTACCCGCCTGGCGAACCAGACCGCTACCTTGCTCAATACTGCTGACCGATTCTTCAATGAGCTTCTTAATTTCCTGCGCGGACTGGGCGCTTCGCTGCGCAAGAGAACGCACCTCACCGGCAACGACGGCAAAACCACGGCCATTCTCACCGGCCCGCGCCGCTTCAACCGCCGCGTTCAGCGCCAGAATATTGGTCTGGAACGCGATGCCATCAATTACGCTGATGATTTCCACCACTTTTGAGGATGAATCATTGATGTTGCTCATTGTGGCAACCACGTCATTGACCACTGAAGCCCCCGCTTTCGCCGCGTCGGAAGCCTGTGTCGCCAGCCTGTTCGCCTGCAACGCATTCTCCGCATTTTGCCGTACGGTGCTGGTGAGCTGCTCCATCGACGCCGCCGTTTCAACAATGGAAGCGGACTGTTCTTCCGTACGGGAGGAGAGATCCAGGTTTCCTCCGGCGATCTGCCGCGAAGCGGAAGAAATTGCCGAGGAGCTGTGCCCAACCTGCTGCATCAAATCCTGAAGGAACGCGATGAATTTATTAAAGTTATTGATGATGGCATTAAATTCCGGGCTTTTGCTTTCCACAAGCCGTTGCGTGAGATCGGCGCCGCCGCCGGATAGCGCCTCTATGTTCCTGTTCAGCAGCGTCACATTCCTGAAAATGTTGCGCACAATCAGCATCAGGACAAGAACAATGATAAGGCCGATCACCGTCTGCACGAGCGTGAGTGTTGTCAGTATCGCATTAGACTGGCGCACCAAGTTGCTGCTGGGCGTATCAATCACCAGATACCACGGGCTGCCTTCTATCGACAAAACAAACAGCGAATGGGCACCGTCTTCGCCGTCATAGCCGCCCTCATATTCCGCTTTTTGCCCCTGGCTCAGCAGATTGAGCAGCGGTAAAGCTGACGGAATATTCAAATCGCGCACATTCATCAATGCGGTATTGCCTTGAGTCGGCGCGCCGTTCCCAACAATTTTGCCATCAGACTCAACAATTAATACGGTTCCCTCGACCGCCTTCCCCATCTCTTTTGCCAGTTGGTTAAAAAAGCCCAACGTCACATCGATAGTGGCGACACCCCAGGCCTTTCCCTCTTTCCAGATTGTCATCGCGCAGTTGGTTCTCGGCTGCGGGCTGGCCGAATCCTGGTAGGCTTTGGCCCATGCACACTCACCTTTTGACGCAGCCATACCGTCTTTATACCACGGCTGTTCCCAGTATTTTTCTGACTCCGGCTGGTTCCAGACCGTATTAAGCTGGAGCACGCCACCAGCATCGCGCGCATAAAAAGTGCTGAATTTGTCGCGGCCCGGCTCGCGCAGCCCGGGTAATGGCCAGATGCCGCCGCCAAAAACGTTCAGATCGCCATACTGGTTCACAAACAGCGGCAAGAGCGCGTCAATTTGATCGCTCTGAAGCCCGGAAACCAGTTCGGTGATCGTGCGCTGCTGCGCTTTAACGCGGTTCATTTGCTCTTTTATCGCGTCACTTTGCAGCTCGACCGTGGCTCTTATATTTCTGGTTTCCGTTGCAATAATCTGCGGAGAGACGAATTGTTTGATAACAACAAACGTAACCAACAGTAATATAACAAAAAAACTTATAAGCAGGAGTGTCACTCGGGCTTGAGTTGTTTTCCACATCATGGGGTAGGGTCTCGATCGGTTTGGATAAGTGTTATAACGACATTTATCCGCAATTCTTTACTTATTTCGATCGCTCCGAATAAGGTTTTCCTCACATAAAATAAAAACAGCATTTTAATTAACCGTCGTCCATCTGACCTTGTATAAGGCCGCACATCCGCTTTCAAAAATAATTAAATACATATCATGAAGTTGCACAATCCGCGCAATGCATCGCAGGCTAATGAAGTTTTATTTTTCAACTTATGATGTCAGTTTTATTCCTTACCTTTATTTTTTATCGTCTTGTATTTTTTATTAATACGCCCGTCCCCGCTCCGGCGCGACTGCCGAAGCGGGGCATTCATAGCCAAAAACTAGATAGCACGGCGTTTATAAGGACGATAGTGCGGTAGCCAAAAATGCGCCGTAATGCGCTGTGTTAGCACTGCATCATCCAGCGCATCCGCTACGCCGGACAGCTGCGCCGCCTTCCCCACTTCAAAGGCAATACGGCGGGTTACATCGCATATCATGTTGATTTCCGGCAGCAGTCCTCCGCCATGATGACTCGCCAAAGGCGAGGCGTCGGCAAGCGCGCGGCTCGCCGCCATCAGCATCGTTTCCGTGATCCTCCTGGCGCCGCTGGCAATCGCGCCAAGACCAATGGCAGGAAAGATATACACGTTATTACACTGCGATACCGGTATCGTACGTCCGGCAAAATCTACCGGCTCACAAGGGCTTCCCGTTGCGATAATCGCCTGTCCATCAGTCCAGCGGACAAGGTCCTGCGGCCGGGCCTCCATTCTGGAGGTCGGGTTAGACAACGGCATAATAATCGGGCGTTCGCAGTGGCGATACATCGTACGCACCACCTCTTCAGTGAACAGCCCCGCCTGCCCTGAAACGCCCAACATCACGCCAGGTTTCGCGTTATGAATGACCTCCAGCAAGGACGGCGTCGCGCCAGCGTATGCCCATCCAGATAGCATTTCAGGAGGCTGCGCCAGCGGAACCTGAAAATCAGCCAGCGACGAGGCGGTGGTCATCACCAGGCCGTCGCGATCCACCATGAAAATCGTTTTGCTGGCCTCTGCGGCGTCCATACCTTCGGCCACCCGGCAGGCGATGATATGGCGGGCAATGCCGCAACCCGCCGCCCCTGCGCCAACGATGACCATCGTCTGCTGATTAAAATCACGCTGGCTGGCGCGGCAGGCCGCTAAAATTGTCGCCAGCGCGACCGACGCCGTTCCCTGAATATCATCATTAAAACAGCACAGCTCATCACGATAACGATGCAGCAAAGGAACCGCAGTATGCTGGGCAAAGTCCTCAAATTGCAGCAATACATCCGGCCAGCGACGTTTCACCGCAGCGATGAACATACCGATAAACGCAAAGTAGTCTTCACCGGTGATGCGCGGATGTCGCCAGCCCATATAGCGGGGATCGTCTAATAATCGCGGATTGTTTGTCCCGACATCCAGCATAACGGGCAACGTATGCGCCGGATTTACCCCGCCACAAACGGTATACAGCGACAGTTTGCCAATCGGTATCCCCATTCCCCCAACGCCCTGATCGCCCAGTCCCAGAATGCGTTCCCCGTCCGTCACCACAATCACTTTGATATCGTGTCTCGGGATATCATGCAGAATATCGTCAATACGTTCGCGATCGGGCCACGAAATAAAGACCCCTCTGGCGCGACGGTAAATCCCGGAAAACTTTTCACAGGCCGCGCCAACAACCGGGGTATAAACAATCGGCAGCATTTCCGGGAGATGTTTTTTCAGCAGGTAATAAAATAGCGTCTCATTCGTATCCTGGATATTACGCAAATAAATATGCCGCGCGTTATCAGACTCCGCCTCCAGATATTGTTGGTAAGCGCGTTCCGCTTGCTCATCAATATTTTCGATAGCGCAGGGCAGCAATCCATTAAGATTAAAATCATTCCGCTCTTGCTGAGTAAAACTGCTCCCCTTATTCAATAACGGCGATTCCAGTAACAGTTTCCCCGTAAACGGGACGTATAAAACATCGTGTGTCACGTTGCTGTCCATGAGTTAAACCTGGTAATAAGAAAAGCGTTAAATCAGCACATAGTTGGCAATCAACATCGTGGCAATCCCCGCCAGCGCCGGGAGCAGCGTTCTTCTGACGATCATAAACGGTGAGCATTCGCCCGCTTTGCTCACGGCGATAATGATGCCCGCAACCGGAGAAATAGAGCGCCCCATTCCCGCCATCAGTTGCATAGGCAGAATCATATTGACCGCGCTTTCACCAAACTTCGCCGCGATAGAGGGCGCCAGCCCGGAAAAGGAGAAGAATGCCGCCACGCCAGAACCGGTTAATACCGCAGTAACGCCCACCAGCGCCGTCATCACCAGCGTCATACTGGTAAAGCCCAGACCGGCGCTTTGTACGGACTGAAGGAGATAGTCCACTGCGCCGATCTTCTGTAGCCCCTGGGCATAGATATCCGCGCAGACCAGTAAAGAAACGATACTGGTAAACATGCTTCCCATTCCTTTGAAAAATACCTGCAACCCTTTGCAACAGGCGCGGAAATCACGCGTGGTGAACAGCTCGAAGAAAAAAGCGACCACCGCCCCGAGGATCATCGCCGTCACAACGTCAATTTTGATGGATGCGATCGCCAGCGGGCTGAAAACCAGAACCAGAATGACGGGCAATACAGGCAGCAGCGCATAAATGGCGGGCACTTTGCGTCCTTCTTCTTCCGCTTCAGCAACCTCTTCCGTCCCCGGAACAAACCCATCTTTTTTATCGAAATATTTGGCGGTAAAGAAAATCACCACCGCGACGGCCAGCATAACCACAACCGCCACCGGCATCTGATAGTGCGCAAAGTAAATCGCGCTTTCCATTCCGGCATGTTTGGCCGCAAGATTCGCCGTTCCAACCGCCGGGCCAAGATCCATAAACGCGCACAGGCCGATCATCGCGGCAGCGGACGCTTTACTGACGCCCAGCCGCACCAGAACGGGAAAGAACGTCACCAGTAATAACATCGCCAGCCCGGCTGCGCTGGAGATCGCCACATGCAGAAGCTGCGCGCAAATGTAGCCCAGCGCAAGAATAAGATAAGGCGCTTTAATGACCTGCAAGGGACGAATACACATATTCACCATCGCATTCGAGGCTTTGATGTGATCCATATAACTGGCGAATCCCCCCGCCGCCATAATAATTAAGCCGATACCCGCGATTTGCGTGGTCAAAGACTCTTTTGCAAAACTGAAGATATCCAGCCAGGTTGACCCGGTAGATTTTGCTTTACCATAAAGAATACTATTCTCTGGGTAAAACAGAACAGTAACTGTTAATAACGCCAGCCCCGCGAATAATAACACAGTTTGCGGCTGGTAATTTTTCACAATTAACCACGCGGCAATTACTGTTATCACTATTGCTATAATAAATGCAGTCATAACAACAATCCCTATACCATACAAATCAGAGATGTCAGCCTTATGCAAGCAGCGTTTTCACCAACAGCTAAAAACCTGCTCATACATATTGCCATGAGAATATGTCCGTCAGTTCACGGTATTAAATAATTGTACTGTCGATTTAATCGTAATAAACCACCGTGCTATAAAATATGGGAAAGGGCTTTTCCCATATTTTTTTGTGAGTAAGATCGCATCTTATCTACATGGGGCGCGATTCCGCAGAAAATAAGACTTTTTACTAAATTGCCAGCCACGGAATGATTGACGGCAGAGGTATCTTTTCATATAACAATCTCAATATAAAACGTCACCGGGTACTGCACATGTACAGAAAAAACACATTAAGTCTGGATGAGTATAATTCACTCACCCAAAATATTGGTGACCTGACCGAGTCTGAATGTCGGCTTAATGACTATATTAATAAACACTTCAGCGAATTACCTTATCATGGGATTGTCGATCTTTCCCAGAATGCCGCCGTGAGCAAAGCAACCATCGGGCGCTTTCTGAATAAAGTCGGTTTTACCGGCTATGCAGCTTTCAGAAGAGCGCTGGATACCACGCTGTCAAAAAACAAAATCGCCGCGCCTTTTGAGAAAAACAGTCGCCAGCGGCCTAAAAACACCACCAAAACAGAACAGATTGTTGAGACCTTTAATAATAAAGTCACTTCATTATTTAATGGTTTTAAACAGACTATCAGCATCGATAGCCTGAATAAATTCATCGAACTGGTACTCAACAGCCAGCGCCATATTTATGTGGTCGGCCCTTCCTCCTCCCATGCGATGGCGCTGCATTTTTGTACGTTGTTAAAGTACTTTCGCAGCAACATCACTCTTCTGCCTACCGACATCAGCGAGTTGCCCAAGTGCCTGATAAACATCGAACCAGATGATGTTCTGATCGTATTCTCCTACTATCGCTTTAACCGGGTCGCACTCAATATCGCGAAATGGTTCAGAAAGAAAAATGCGACCGTCGTGCTGATCACCAATTCTGATGCCAATCCTTACGGTAAATTCTGCGATCTTCAGTTTGTACTGCCAAGCGACGTGGAGTCCATTTTTCAAAGCCGAATTCTCGGTTTCTTTTTTATCGAACTGATTCTGCATCTGGCTTATGAGAAGAGTGACAATGAAGGCAACTTTGCCCAACTGGAAGAGTTGTTTCTCTTCTTTGAGACATTTTCCGCTTCTTCACATAATACCTGACCAGCAGAGTCGGGAGGGACGCTCCCGACATAAAGCGCTACGCAATATCGATGACTTTCATTTCATCAAACCGCGCGAGGGTCTCGGCAATCAGCGCATCGTTGCAACCAATATAAGACAACGGCTCGCAGGCATCGGCAATTTCTTCTGCGGATAACGACACCCGAATTTCCGGGCTGGCGTGGACAATGTCGATAAGACTTTGCTCACCATTCGCCTGACTGAGCAGCGCTTTAACTAAATTATAAGCGGGTTCTCGCCCTATTTTGTTCGCCAGACTCATCGTAATCGATTCCGACATAATGAAAGATTTCGAGCAGTCAAAATTAGCGCGCATTCTGTCTTCATTCACAATAAGGTGGGAAAGCAGCTTTTTGGCCCGGCTAAGACTGACCGATAAGGCGTTCGACGCCTCGGGTAGAATCGTCCAGTTCAATACTCTCATCGACGCCGCGCGCACATCCTGCTGATCCAGCATCGCAGGCGCGCCGGAGGCATACATCCAACCCATCCTCGCCAGCGTCTGAATCATATTGCTGGCGCGCGGATTAGCCTTGTGCGGCATGGTACTGGAGCCCCCGCCGCCCTCGCCTTCAAGCACTTCCGCGATGGGGGTGCGTCCCAGGGTTTCCACGTCATTCGCCAGGCGGCAGAGCGTACCGTGAATCAGCGCAAAGCATTGAACCACTTCAACAATTGCATCCTGGCTGGCATTGTTTATACCACAGGGAACGTTTAGCCCCAGCGCCCGCATCAACCGCTCACGCGTCGCCATTCCCTGAGAACCGACGGAGGCAAGATTCCCCACCGCGCCGCCAAACAGACCCGTAATCGCCCGGGGATAGAGCTGTTGCAGCCGGTTCAGATGCCGATTCACCTCCGCCAGATAGCCGGAGACATGCAGCCCCCAGGTCGTGGCGGAGGCATCAACCGAATTGGTGCGCGCAACCATAACGGTGCGGGCATGCTTTAAAGCCATGCCCTTCATCTCTTCCCCTACCTCAATCAGTTGCTGATATACCCGTTGCAGCGTCTGCTGTAATCGCATCGCCACGCCGGAGTCCAGCAGATCCTGGGTGGTGCATCCCCAGTGGAGATAGCGGCTAACCAACGGAGAGCCAGCAGCCGAAATCTGGTCGATCAAGGGTTTAATCGCCATGCCCACCGTTTGCGTTCCCTGGGCTAAGGCAGGCCAGTTTATCTCGATGTTCTGACATGCCTGCTCGATTTCAATCGCCGCCTGTTCAGGAATAATGCCCAGCTCGCTTTGCACGCGCGCTACCGTTGCTTCAAACGTCAACCAGCAGCGAAGCAGATTGTCGTCAGACCAGATCTCCCGCATCCGACTCTCGGTAAAGAGCGATGAATAGAGGTCGGAATCAAATACTGTTGTTTGCTTACCGTACATACTGCGACTCTCCGGCAATATAAAGTATCTTAATATAAAAGGTCGTGAATGAATCTTGCGGGATCGGCCAACTGATTAACAGGGGAAAATAAAATTCCCATTCATAAAATACGTCATGAGAATTTTGTTTTCCCTTTTTAACGCCCGAAAAACACAAAAATGAGATAGCTATCACAATGAGTTGCTTTGTTAGTGCAACGCGTATTCCGCTTTACTTTAACTTTTCGCAAATAAGCATCATTAAATTTAGCAACACGATAAAACAGGACATCGTTATGCGCTAAAAATCACATTTTGTAATGAGAAAAAATAATTCCCATATCATGACTTTCCTTTTTTCCAGAACAATCCCTCCTGCGATAAACCGCTCACTCGAACAGACAAATAAGCTAACTATTGTTTTCTGGGGATGCTATGAAAATAAAAATGATTTCACTCATTCTACTGACGGGGATGACAACCTCCTCATATGCGATGAGTATCTATAATAAAGATGGAAATACGCTGGATATTTATGGCCGTGTGGAAGGTAAAATTGCCAGCGGAGAAAACTCTTATGCCGGAAGCGAAACACGAACGAATCTGGGTGGCCGTCTGGGGATTTACCTCACCCGGGATTTGGATTTTATCCCCGAGACAAAGATCGTGGGCCGTCTGGAATGGCAGGTGCGAACCGAAAAAAACGACAGCAATACCGGGGATAGCGATTTAAAAGCGCGCTACTCCTATATTGGTTTGTCCAATAAAACCTGGGGCGAACTGATTGTCGGCAGGACCAAAAACCCGTTGTATCAGGTCATGAAAATGACTGATAAATATAAAAACTTTACGCCGAATATTTACAGCTACGGCATCACCACCATTGATGACTCCTACCAGTTCAACCGCCAGGACGGCACCGTACAATGGAATGCTAAATTTGCAGGCAATGAGATACAGCTGGCGTGGGTCGCGGGCAATGGCAGCAGTAATGAAGCTCTGGATTATGGCGCAATGGCCAGTTACAGAAACACGCTCAGACTGGGGGATTTCAGACTCACACCGGCGATTGCCGCCAGCCGTTATAAACGCCAGGATGGCGTAAAAACCACCGATGGCCGGAATCAAAACGACCAGATCATGGCAGGCTTGCAGCTCAGCTATAAGAACGTTGAAGCCGCCGTCACCGCATTACGCACATCCATTGCGCGCGATAATAAAAGCGACAATGACTTTAAAGGCATGGATTCATTACTGTCCTGGAAATACGGTAAATTTAAATTCCTTACCGGTTACAGTTTCCTGGATGAGAAAGATAAATCCGTCTATGAAAAAGAGGACTGGCGTGTCGAAACACAAATAACATTAGCCGATGATACCTGGTTATCATTTACTTACGATAAAGCCTTCGCCAATAAAAACCAAAAAGTCAATGATGACGCGCTCATCGTTGGACTCCGCTATGACTTCTGACAGGTGATTTATGAAAAGAATAATGCAGTTATCCCTTGCATCAACTTTTTTATTTGGCAGTTTATGTGTGCATGCTGATGCGCTATTAGCGCCCTCACCCTATGCAAAAATAGAGGGGGATAATAAAATTGTCGCGCTGTATGGCAACTCTTTCACGTTCTATAACAACAATATTAATACCCGGTTGCGGGATCTGACGCGCTCTTTACTGCCGAACCACGCGAAAGGGTATAAATATCGGGGGATCACCATCTCAAGCGGTCATTTAGGCTGGCAAATTCATAATCTCGCCTATCAGAATACATTGCAAAAATGGGACGTTGTCATCTTGCAAGGCAACTCCACGGAGACGATCTCACAGAAAGAGAGCACCCGGCAGAATTTCATCGAATCCGCGACAAAAATGGCGGATATGGCGCATCAGGCAGGTTCAAAAGTCGTGTACTTCATGACCTGGGCAAAGCGGGATCAACCAGAGGATATACAGAAACTTGCTGACGCCTATGTTTCCATTGCGCAGAAAACTGGCGGCTATGTCGCGCCGGTCGGCCTGGCTTTTGAAAAAGCGCGTAAAGCACACCCGGAAATTAATCTTTATTACCACGATGGCGTACACCCTTCCATTGCAGGAACCTATTTAGCCGCCTGTGTGTTCTTTGCCACGCTGTATAACCAGTCGCCAGTGGGCGGAGCGCTGCCCGTAGACACGGATATGACCCCAGCCACCGCAAAAGCATTGCAGCAGATTGCGTGGGAAACCGTCAGCGAATTTCAGAAATCATCATAGCCGGTTCGGTTGCCCGATGGCGCAAGCTTATCGGGCCTACAATCTCACCACACCGTAGTACCGTAGGCCGGATAAGGCGAAGTCGCCATCCGGCATTACCCGCACCATACCGTAGTACCGTAGGCCGGATAAGGCGAAGCCGTCATCCGGCATTACTACCGGGCATCCCTGCCCGTTTTTAACTCAGAAGTCGTAATTAACAGACAGCTTCAGGGTACGCGGTTCGCCACGGAACACATACACGCCATCGTAGTCGGATACGCCAGACCAGTATTGCTCGTTGGTGACGTTATCCACCCCTAAACGCCATACCATCTCATTCTGCTCCTGGTTTACGCGCATCCGGTAACGAACGCCGAGGTTAAGCGTGGTGTAACTGTCCAGCTTCTTCTCATTAGCGGCGCCGTCATACTGCGAGCCGGTGTGATTCAGTCGCGCGGTAGCGGTCAGCCCATCAACCTGCCGGATATCATATTCAGCACCGAGAACGGCGGTGAAACGTGGAGTACCGGAAGCATCATTCCCCTGGTTGACGCCATCCTGCGTTTTGGTCAGTTTCGGCTGTAACCAGGTCGCACTGCTGTTCAGACGCAGACCGTAGACCGGCTCACCAAACAGGTTAACTTCCACACCCCGGTTACGCTGCTCGCCATCGGTCGAATATTCCTGCGTCGTCTCGTTCTTAATCACGGACGGTTTCTTAATCTCAAACAGCGCCAGGCTACCGCCGACGGTGCCGAAATCAATTTTCACGCCCACTTCATTTTGCTTAGAGTGCAGAATACCGATGCTTTTACCGTAATCCGGCGACTCCTGATCGGTAATGTTTTCACCCGGCTGTAATGCCTCGGTGTGGTTGGCATACAGTGACACCGTGTCCCACGGCTTATATACAATACCGTAGGTCGGCATCCATCGACTTTCCGTATAGCGAGAGTCAGTGTCTTCTTCACCGGTCGCATTGCTGTAGTTACGCACCACCACTTTCTGATTACGCGCGGCGACAGTCAGCAGCACCTGGTCATCAAAGAATCCCAGCGTATCGCTGAGGAGATAACCCTGAGTACGGTTTCGGGAGGTTGTCAGCGGATCGTGATAGTTGCCGCCGGCGAGATCCCACTGCGGCATCGGCACGTCATGGTTGTCATAGATATTGGTCATGGAGCCAGGGTTGGCCCAGTTCATACGCCATGCCGTTTTATCGCGTTTGATCACCGCCGAATAGCCCAGGTTCACCTTATGGCTGACCGACCAGGTATCAAATTCGCCGCGAATACCCGCCATACTGCTGAACGCGTCAATAATACGGTTGGTATACAGCACATTGACGACAGCATCACCCGATCTGTCCAGTAATTTTGGCGCGGTATAAATCCCGGTTTCATGCGCATGTTGCGCCCCGGCGCCGCCGTAGACCGTCCAGTTATTCAGGATGTCGTATTCAGCGCGCGCCATACCGAACTGGTTAGTGATATCACTGTAGCCCCACTTCTGGCTGTAGTTATCCGTGTTGTTCGGTACATCCGGCACGAAATCGACGCCGCTTAAGTTAATTCCCATCGTCCCGCCGTGGAACGTCTTTTTCTGGGCGGCGACATCCAGCGAGGAGCGCAGTTTATCGCCGCGATAATCCAGCCCGAGGGCGGCCAGCGTCGTGCGCTTTTTCTCGTTATCAACGGCGGTTTCGCCTTCACGATGCAGAATGTTTACTCGCGCGCCAAACTGATTGTTATCGCCAAAACGACGACCGGCATCCAGCGTGGTGCCTACCTGAGTTGAAGAGGTGTAATCCACTCCCAGGCGCGTCAGCGGCAGGTCATCAGCATGTTTCGGCTCCATGTTGACCATACCGCCCACGCCGGAACTTGCCGCGCCGTTCACGAAAGAGCTGGCGCCTTTAAACACTTCCACGCGCTCAAACAGCGAAGCATCCACGACCTGACGCGGCAGTACGCCAGCCAGACCGCCCCAGGTCACGTCATCCCCCGCCAGCTCAAAGCCGCGAATACGATAGTTTTCTGAGAAGTTCCCGTATCCCTGTACGGGCTGTACTGCGGCGTCGTTTTTCAGCACCTCGCCGATGGTCTTCGCCTGCTGGTCTTCCACCAGTTTTGAGGTGTAACCGATAACGTTAAACGGCACATCCATCGCTTTTTGTTCGCCCAGAACCCCCAGTCGTCCTCCGTGGGCAACCTGCCCCTCCAGGAACGCGGGCACCTGCGCGTCGCCACCGGCTTTAAAACCACTGTTTGCGGATTTGGCCTCAACGACCATCGTATCTTCTTTCCCGGTAGTGTCTTCTGCTGCGTAAACACCGTGAGCGGCGGCACCAATCGCGAATGCCAGCAAGGATTTTTGCAGAGAATAATTATTTTTTGCGCTGCTTTTCATCATTAATCTCATGAATACAAGGACACGAAAAAAACCCTTTAAAATGGGGTTTTATTGAATGAAACCCGAACAAAAATGCTCGTTTTATGTATGGGAAGGGTTTTCCATATATATGTTCTGTGTCCATCCTTGATACGAAGAATAATCACCGAAACCCGCACAGCCAACATGATAATGAGAGTAAAACTCATTATCAATGTTATTTAGATTTTTCATTGTGTGAACAACGGTTACGGGATTTATGGCATTGACACGATTAGCTGTAACGTTACACTAAACCGTTGTAGTTTATACTCTGCTATCCAGATGGCGATACTGAATGAGCCGCCATTCACCGATTGCTGCAAAGGAGATGTATGGCAAACATTCGAGATGTCGCAAAGCATGCGGGCGTTTCCGTCAGCACGGTGTCCAATGTGCTTAACGGCCGCGCCGATCAAATGCGCCCGGAAACGCTGGCGCGCATTCAGCAAAGCATGCAAACGCTCAACTATTTCCCCAACCGGGTCGCCCAGCAACTCAAAACGGGGCAGGCAAAAATGATCGGGTTGCTGGTGCCATCCATCGTGAACCCCAGCTTTGCGGCACTGGCGCGTGAAGTGGATCTGGCCGCCAAAAAACACCTCTACCGCGTGCTGATCGGCAACACCTATCGCCAAATCGAAGAAGAAGAAGCGTTTCTGGAAGATATGTTTGCTCATGGCGTTCGCGGAATTATTGTGGCCGCCTGTGATATCGAAAAGCCGCATTTCGCCCGCGCGGCGGCGCAGGGCATGATAATGGTGAACTACGATGGCCGTATGCCCGCAAGCGTTGACTCTGGCGGTTTCGCGCTGGACAGCGTGTCGATGGATAACGTTGAGGCGGGCCGAATGGCGGCAGAGCATCTTATCGCGCGCGGGTGTCGCCGCCTCGCGTTTGCGACCGTCGCAGGGATGACCCCCAGCCGCGCGCATAAAATAGAAGGCTTTCTCAGCGCGGTACGCCAGCACAACATGTATCGTGAAGGGATGATCATCGAAGGAAAAGCGATGGCCGCCTACGGAGATACCGAAATGACCGAACTGGGCCGTTCTCTGGCGCAAACCCTCTGCCAGCAATCCCTTCGTCCTGACGGCATCGTCGCCATTAACGATGCGCTTGGCATTGGTTTGATGAGTGGTTTGCACGAAGCCCGTATCCGCGTGCCGGAAGAGATCTCTCTCGTCGGTATCGACAATATTTCACTCTCTGGCCTGGTTTACCCCGGCCTGACCTCTATTATGCCGCCGCTCACGGAGATGGCGGACGTGATGGTTGAGCGCCTGATCGCCCGAATAGAGACTCCGGCAATCCCTCCCGACGAGTTTTTGTTTTCCCCTTCCCTGGTATGCCGACAATCGGTGCGGGAAGCGGAAAATATACGATGAGAATAACGCGAGAAGAACGTCGCGTTCTTCTCGTCTTCTCAGAGTAATGTCGGGCCGACGGTGAGGAGAATATTGGCAAAACGGCGGGTTTCGCCCGACGCGATCACCAGCAGCGTATCCGATGATTTCGCCAGCGCGTAAAACGCATTTCGCTCAACATGAGAAAGTTCCGTCATTTCTGAAAGCAGACCACGGTATTCACGCTCAATCGTGTTATCAAATTCAGCCGGGCTCGTCATTAACGTCGCTTTCTCTACGTTAATATAACCAAGAATTTTCTCCAGAATCATCACGCTGCCAATTAAGCCGGGAGAAAAGTTAAGCCAGATAATACGTGCCTGCGGTGACGAGTTGGTCAGGAAAGAGTAATTCGCGTCCGCGATCAGAATATTGGCTTTATGACCGCACTGCGCCAATGCCTGTAATAAATCAGGATGAATAATATCTGACTTTATCATAAAGAGTCCCTTTTAACTCAGGCGGGTTTTACAACCCGCCCGCTTTTACGCCCGATAAATACCGCCATTAATATCAATCGTCGCGCCGGAGACGAAACCATCATATTCAGAGGCGAGGAAACAGATCACCCGGGCGACATCTTCAGGCGTACCGGCGCGCCCCAAAGGAATAGCCTGAATCGTCTGGTCGGCAGAGGCCTGCGTCGTATGCTGATTGTGAAAACGGGTGCCCAGAATCAATCCTGGGGCCACGGCGTTCACCCGAATGCCAGATTCGCCCAGTTCGGCGGCAAGTGAGCGCGTCCAGGTCAAGACGGCGCCTTTCGTGGTGGAATAAACCAGAGAGCCAGCATGGCCGCCGGAACGACCGGCTAATGACGCCAGATTCACAATGCTCGCCCCATCTGGCGAGGCTTTCAGCCAGGGTAACGCCTGCTGGGTGACATTGAGCATCGTGGTCATATTCACGTCAATAACGGTACGCCAGAACTGTGGTTCGATCTCGCCGAGCCATTTTCGGGCGATAATTCCACCGACGTTATTCACCAGAATATCAATGCCGCCAAGAAACGCCGCGCCCTGCGCAACGCACCGCGCGGCATCTTCCTCATTCGTTAAATCAGCATAACCGCAAGCCGCCCGGCTTCCTTTTTGCTCCGCAATGGCCATTAATTCTCGTGGGCCTTCTTCGCCGCTGAAATAATGAATATAGATATCACATCCGGCCTCAATTAATTTTCTGGCCGTTTCTTTACCAATACCCTGTTCCGCACCGGTAATAAAAACTTTTTTACCCACTAATGATCCCATTTCATACTCCACTTATTCAGATTTAAACATCGCCAGGCGATAGCCTGTCGCGTTACTGCCATTTTCAGCGCGCGGACATCCCCGCCACTGAGCGTGGCGAATATCCGTAATGAATAATCAGTAGCCTGCCAGTCCAGGCAACCAGGTGGTTAATGGCGGCGCCATCGCCACAATGATGATGCCGACGAAAACAACCGCCAGATATTTCGCCATTGGCCGAATAACATGTTTCATCTCCACGCTGCAGATGGCGCAGGTGGTATACAGCCCTAATCCAATCGGCGGTGAAAATAAGCCAAAGCCCATCGCCAGAATCATGACAATACCGAAATGCAGCGGGTTAAACCCAAGCTGAATGGCGATTGGCACCAGGATAGGGGCGAAAATGATCAACGCTGGCGCACCTTCCAGAACCGCGCCAAAGATAATCAGAATCACAATGGTCAACAGCAGGAACAGCCAGGCGCCCTGCTTCATCCCAATCCCCACCAGCAGTTCAGCGATTTGCTGCGGAATCATCTGTATCGTCAGCGCATAAGAAAGGCTGGTCGCGCAGGCGACGATGAACAGCAGTACGCCGGACATGGCCGCGATATCAATAAACATTTTTACCGTCGCTTTCAGCGTCAGCTCGCGAAACGCCAGGCGACCGACAACGATGGCGTAAATCACCGCAAAGGCAGAGATTTCTGTCGAGGTGGCAATCCCCATCATCACCCCACGGCCAATCATAAAGATCATGACCAGCCCCACGGCGGCGCCAAGGTAGAGCTGCGCACGCGGGCGTAAAACCGGGTAAGCCTCGCTGACGTTAATTTTTCCGCCGAAACGGTTGGCCGCGATCATCAGCAGTATCAGCAGGCAGACGGCGGGAACCAGGCCGGCGATAAACAGCGCGCCGATGGAGATATTCGCCACAAACCCCATGACGATCAGGTTTACGCACGGAGGAATGGTCTCCGCCATCACCGCCGATGCGGCGAACACCCCTGCGGCCTCTTCGCTGTCCTGCTTAGCGCGACGCACCGCAGGCATCAAGACACCGCCCACCGCAGCGACATCCGCCAGTTTGGAACCGGAAATCCCGGAGAAGAAGGCCATCGACAGCACGGTCGTCATGTTTAACCCGCCGCGAAAGCGCCCCATCCCGCGCACAATCAGCTCAACCAGACGCGTTGACATCCCGTTAATTTCCATTGCCGCCCCGGCAAGTAAAAAGAACGGAATCGCCAGCAGAACGAAGTGGTCTACCCCGGCGGCAACCTGCTGAGAGAAAAAGACAAACGGTAACGACGGATCGCAAATAAAGAACACCATTGCGGACATGCCCAGCGTAAACGCGATAGGCACACCGGCCAGGATACCCAGCGCAAAACAGATCAGCATCAGTCCCGCCGCCGCGCTGGCCGGATCGGCCATCAGCGAGAGTTTCAGATACCCCAGCGCCGCCAGCACCAGGATTCCGCCGCCGCTGAGCAGAACAACCCGCGCGCGTTCATGCAGCGCATGTTCCAGTGCGGCCACCATCATTACCACGGAACCGATCAACACCGGGATAACGTAAATCGTCTGCGGCAGGCCGGTCTCGGTCGTTTGTACCCGCGCGGCCTGCACCAGGTCATAACTGGAAATCACCAGCCCCACCGACACCAGAAACAGCACCCAACGACTGGCGTGGATAACATAAGGGCGCACCTGCTCGGGCAAAAAACGCAGGAACAGATCGACGCCAATATGCCCGCCTCTGCCTGTGGACGTGGCCACGCCAAAAAAGACGAGGGCAATCATCAGCGCACGCGCCACCTCTTCCGCCCAGTGAATCGGTGAATGCAATGCGTAGCGCCAGATAACGGATGCGAATACCACCAGTACGTTGATAAACAGCACCAGTGCCCCGGCCCAGGATGTTAAGGTCGTTAAGCCTCTGCTCAGTCGGCCTAACAGCATCAGCAAAGCATTTTCATCCTTTGCTTTCATAGAGATATCTGCCATGTTGGACTCCTTTCATGGGCTTACCGGGTGATACCGCCGACCCACCCCAAAACCGGCTGAATCGGCGGCTCACGTATTACGACTTATCGCCTGGCGCCGCGGCGGTAATCTCATCAACAATCGGTTTCATATCAGGATATTGATCGAGGAATGCCTTCCAGACCGGCTGCACCTGCTGCGCAAAGTACGCGCGATCGGTCTCGCGGAATGTCACCCCTTTGGCTTCCAGGTTTTTAATCGCTTCCTGCTCTTTCTGGCTTGCCTGCTGGCGCTCGTACTCTGTGGCTTCCTGCGCCGCCGCAAGGACATCGGCCCGCAGCGCTTCTGGAATTTGCTCGAAGCTCTTCTTATTCATGGCGATCATCAGCGGGTTAAAGCTATGGCGGGTCAGGGTGCCATTCTTGATAATTTCATAATATTTGCTGGAGTAGATGGTCGGCGCATCATGTTCAACGCCATC
The DNA here is from genome assembly GCF_030333225.1 of Citrobacter sp. CK202. NCBI lineage: Bacteria > Pseudomonadati > Pseudomonadota > Gammaproteobacteria > Enterobacterales > Enterobacteriaceae > Citrobacter > Citrobacter sp. CK202. The sequence continues at coordinate 155,573 of NZ_JAOWGI010000015.1, read as the reverse complement.
GATAACGCCCATTTGCAGACTGGAATAGACCTCGCCGCCCGGCATCGGAATCGCCACCGCGCCCATATGATTCAGCGTGGCGATAAAGTTAGGCACCGGCAGAACGCGGATTTTCAGATTCTTTAAATCTTCAGGTTTTTCAATGGCCTTTTTGGTATACACATTACGCGCGCCTAAGTTATAGCCATAACCCAGCACCATAACGTTGGCTTTATTCAGCATTAACGCAGAAAGCTGCTCGCCCGCTTTTCCGTCCAGCGTTTTGCCAACCTGGTCGTAATCTTTAAACAGATAACCCAGATCCAGAACGCCGATTTCAGGCACCAGCGTGGCCCAAATCGAGGTGCCGGAGATCATCATATTGATTGCGCCAATGCGTACCTGCTGCGTGGCATCGGCCTCTTTTCCTAACATCCCGTTGGCGAAATAGTTGAGCTTAATTTGCCCTTTCAATTTTTCGTTTTTGTTCAGGTTCTCCTGAAAACGGGTAAACCAGATATAGTGCGCGGAGGAATCATCCCCGGGCAAAGAGGAGTAAACGCGAAAATTAAGCGCTGCCTGAGCAAAAGAAGTCACCACACTGCCCGCTATCAGCGCGGTACTTAAGCAAGCTAAAGCTAAAAAACGTCTGGTCGAACGAAGCTGTTTTATTTCCATCATGATTGTCCTTCCACATACCATTAGGGTAGCGATAACGCCGTCTGGCACCGCTAAATCGCCAGGAGAGTAAATGAGAAAAACTGCTGTATGTTTCTTCTGTAACGTTTTAGTGTAACGTTACAGAAACTATCCGCCTCCCTGTACAAAAGCAAGTCGCTTCCTTTCATCAGCGGGAGTGATATGTGAATTTTGTGGTGGACATCGCTAATTCGCGCAGGTGCGTTACATCGTTAAAACGACATCATTGCTGTTTAGTCACTGTTTAGCGCAGAAGAAAGCGACGGGAGAGAAAAAAGAGGAAAAGGATTGGTGAATGGGGGGCGTCAGTCAACGCAGGAGTGCCGTCGTTATCTGGCGGCACTCCTTTACGCTTTACCGTTCAGTGATATAGCGGGCGACCGTCGCTTTCGCGCCGTTTTCCAGCAGCGACAGGTAAGCCTGCGTTACCTGCGCCACAAACAGCGGCTCATGCGGTAATTCGTTCCCGAAAATGGCCTCCACGCCCAGCAGCGCTTTTACCCGTGCCTCGCCTTCCGCGCTCTGCATCACCGCATTCTGCAAGACCGGCAACAGCGGATCGCTAACGTCAATACGGTTTCCCTGTTCATCCACCCCGCCGACGTAACGCATCCAGCCCGCAACGCCCAGCGCCAGCAGATCAAAACGATGGTGGTGAACCAGGTGCCAGCGAACGGAATCCAGCATGCGCTGCGGCAGTTTCTGGCTGCCGTCCATCGCAATCTGCCAGGTACGGTGACGCAGTCCCGTGTTGCTGTAGCGCGCAATCAGCATATCGGCATAGCGAGTGAGATCCACCCCCGTCACGTTCAGCGTCGGCGCCTGCTCTTCCAGCATCAGCGCCCTCGCGGCGCGTCGGAAGTGCTCATCTTCCATACACTCATTAATGTGCTGATAGCCGGAAAGATAACCCAGATAAGCGAGGAAAGAGTGGCTGCCATTAAGCATACGCAGCTTCATCTCTTCAAACGGCAGCACGTCAGCCACCAGTTCGGCTCCGGCCTTTTCCCATTCCGGGCGGCCTGCGACAAAGTTATCCTCGATAACCCACTGGCGGAATGGCTCGCAGGCCACGCCTGCCGGGTCGCGCACGCCGGTAAGCTGTTCAATCTTATCCAGCGTTTCCGCCGTCATCGCCGGGACGATACGATCCACCATCGTGGAGGGGAACGTCACGTTCTGCGCAATCCAGGCAGCCAGCCCGGCATCAACGGCTTGCGCATAGGCGCATATTACGTTGCGCATAACATGACCGTTTTCCGGCATATTGTCGCAGGACATCACGGTAAACGCCGGGAGACCCGCCGCTCTGCGGCGCGCCAGCGCGGCGACAATAACGCCCGGCGCTGATTTTGGCTGCTGAGGGTTTTGCAGATCGGCAACGATAGCCGGGTGATCGAGCATCAACTGGCCGGTAGCCGGAGAGTGGCAGTAGCCTTTTTCCGTGATCGTCAACGATACAATGGCAACCTGCGGCTCGCACATGGCAGCCAGCACCGTTTCCAGACCATCCACCTGCGCATGCAGCGCGTTCTTCACTACGCCAACCACGCGGGCGGTCCAGGCATCGGCCGACATTTCCGCCACCGTATAGAGGCGATCCTGATTTTTCAGATCGGCGATCTGCTGCTCGCCGCCAATCAGGTTAACTTCGGTGTAGCCCCAGTCGCTGCCGTGTTCCGCAGCCAGAATATCCGCATAAACGGCCTGATGCGCACGATGAAACGCGCCGAATCCCAGGTGAACAATTCGCGGAACCAGCGCGTTGCGATCCCAGTTCGGAACGGTGGCTTTCGCGTGTAATAGCTTATTTTGCATCTTTCTACTCACTGTATAAAAAGAGGGATTGGCGGCAGCAGGCCTATTGCGCCCTTGCTGCCGCCAGGCTGTATCAGCTCAGTATGGAGGTGGGTTCAGCGGGCTTTACCCGTTCAGGCGCGCTTTGACACCAGAGCGAGTCATAGCTGTAGCCCGTCAGGTCTTCCACAATATGGCGGGCTTCCGGCGTCACATCCTGTTTAAGACCATCCGCTTTGAGACGTTCAATTTCGTCCACGAAAATTTTGTGCGTGCGCTTATTCAGATGGAAGGTCAGCGCTTGCCACAGTGCAATGATCAGAAGCCCGGCCGTACCAACGAACAGCAGCATGGCAATGGTCGTGATCGCTTCCTGCGGCTGCGTCTGGCTGCCTTTCACGAAGCCGCCGCTTTGCAGAAGCAGGCCCACGGCAAAGGTCGCAATAGCTACCGTTGTCTTACGGGAGAACGTCATAACGGCGGCAAACAGCCCTTCACGGCGCTGACGGGTGATCATTTCGTCAATGTCCGGGATGAACGGGAACACGTTCCACGGCGTGAACTCCAGAATGCAGCGCCCGACCTGGTAAACCCCGGCGAGAATCACCAGCAATACGATTTTGTTGTCTGTCGGGAACTGGTAAACCAGGAAGAACCCGCCCAGGCACAGCATCATCAGGCTGTAGGAGAAGACATAGAGGCGAGAAGGGCCATATTTAATAATCGCCACGCCCGCCGCCAGCGTGACCGGCAAGCCGACGATACTCATCGACAGCAATGTTCCCGCCAGCGAGGATGAAACATTCAGGCAGTAGACGCAGAAAAAGACGAATACGGTGTTGTAGACATCCTTGGCGGTAAAGGAGAAGAGATAGATCGCCAGATGTTTACGGAACGCGCGTACTTTTAACGTTGAGGCATACTCTTTGAACAGGTTGCCAAACGCCGCCAGTTTTTCGCCAGCGGTCATCGGCTGACGTTCTTTTTCCATTTCCGCCAGCATTTCCGGCGTCAGTTCACGTTCCCAGGTCACTTTCCAGGAGATAAACACACAGACCGTAAACAGCACGGCAAATACAACGCCGTTGATCAGATACGCATCCGCGTTGTTTTCACCCAGCCAGCCGATCAGCAGGCCCGGAATAAAGGTGGCAAGGAACGTCCCGGATGCTGACAGGAACATGCGGCACGTTGACAGTTTGGTACGGTCATTGAAGTCTTTGGTCATCTCAGACGGCAGCGTTTCCCACGGGATCAGCACCATAGCGGCGATAATCTCAAAGGCCAGGTACACAGCGAGATAGAACCAGAAGTTCATGCCGTTCATCCATAACAGGATGTAAACCAGCATGAGTGGCGCGCCAATGAGCAGGAAGAACCGGCGGCGGCCAAATTTCTTGCCCAAATAATGCTTATAGAAATGGTCCGTGAAGCTGCCCATAAACAGGCTCACGATCGCATCGACAATACGCGCGATCGCCACAATAGACGCCGCTTCAATCGGCGACAGACCAACAAAGGTGGTATAGAAGAAAAGCAGCCAGGCACCGATAACGGTAAATGCGCCGCCCCCCATGATATCCGTCAGGCCGTAGCCGATACTGACGGGAATGGTGACTTTTCTGTTCTTACGGGTCATCGTTTATTCCTGCATCAGTCTTATCGAAAACGGAAATAGCGGCGGGCGTTATCCACGCAGATGCCACGAATCATGTTATTGAGGATCGCATCGTCCTCCGGCACTTCCCCTCTTTCGACCCACCCGCCAATCAAATCACAGAGGATTCGGCGGAAATAATCGTGTCGGGTATAGGAGACAAAGCTGCGGGAATCCGTCAGCATACCAATAAAGTTAGAGAGTAATCCCTGATCGGCAAGCGCATTGAGCTGATTCACCATGCCGCGTCGCGTATCGTTAAACCACCAGCCGGAGCCAAATTGCAGCGGGGATTTCACGCCATCTTCACCGCTCTGGAAATTAGCGATGGTGGAGGCAACCACATCGTTATAGCTGGCGTTGAGGTTATAGAGGATCGTTTTCGGCAGACCGTTGTTTTCCGCCATTGCGTTCAGCAGACCATTCAGGCTTTCCGCAAGGTGCGTCTGATCGCCAATGGAATCAAAGCCACAGTTAATGCCGATTTTTTCGAACATTGGCGTGTTGTTGTTGCGAATCGCGCCAAAGTGAATCTGCATTGCCCAGTCGCGCTGTTTGTACATTTTGGCTAAGGCGACAAAAATAAGGCTATCCCAGGCCTGAAGTTCATCTTCACTCAGCGCATCACCTGCCAGTCGGCGCTGGAACAGCGCGGCCTGCCCGGCAGCATCAAGCGGGCGAAAACGAACGGCCAGCGGCCCATGATCCGACACCCGGCAACCCGTGCTGTGGAAAAAATCGACGCGCGCTTCAAGCGCCGCGAGAAACTCATTCAGAGTGGTAATGGTTTTTCCGGTTTTCTGCGACAGGCGAGAAACAAACGTCAGGAAGCGATCGGGATGCGTTTCAAACAGTTCATCGGGACGGAAGGTCGGCAGCACGAGCGTTGAAAAATCACGCTTTTCCGCCAGTCGCTGATGATATTCCAGATCGTCAAGCGGCCCATCGGTTGTGCAAAGCGCTTCAACATTTGAACGGGTAATTAACGCCTGCGGTAAAAAATCATCGCGACGTAATTGTTCATTACACTGCGCCATAATCGTGCGCCAGTTCTTACTGTTTAGCGTTTCCTCAATCGCGAAATAATATTTCAGTTCAAGATGAGTCCAGTGATACAGCGGATTACCAAAACTGGCCTCAACGGTTTGCGCCCACGCTTCAAATTTTTCCTCTGAAGAGGCATCGCCGGTAATTTTCCGCTCGGGTATGCCATTGGCGCGCATCGCCCGCCATTTATAATGGTCCCCTTCCAGCCAAAGCTGGGTAATATCGGCAAAAGGTTTGTTTTCCCAAATCGCTTTCGCTTCAAGATGGCAGTGATAGTCAATAATAGGTAACGTCTTAGCCAGCTCAGAATACAACCGCTGACCCGGTTCGTTATTTATCATAAAACTTTGATTTATCATGGACATAATTACTCCGCACAAGGGGATGGCTTTTGCTAAAACGTCCCCAGGTTGAGGCTAAAATCGGTGTATGACAGGTACTTAATAGCCCCGACATTACCCCTCCCGCCCATTTAAAGTCTACTACCATACAAGTGTAATTAAGAAATTTGTGACTTAAATCATGTTATGCAACTTTCAATAAAAAAATCACTTTCAGTCGTAATGGCGTGTATTAATCCCTGTGCTATAGCGGTTATTTTCACGATAAACGACAAATAAGAACAAACTGATCATTATATTTTACAAAATTAAAACACTTACCGGAAATAAGCTTTCCAGTAAAAGCTTCCCCTTAACGGAAATGTATATTCCTGGCGGCATTTAATCTTTTTTCTACGGTAAGGTTGATCAAATTGTCATTACTGAATATGCTAGTCAATACTAGTATGGTATGAAGTCAAATATACGAAATACGCAATAAGATAAGAAAGGCGGACAAAGAATGCAGATGACAATGCGCTGGTTTGGGCCACAGGAAGACAAAATCCCGTTGGAATACATTCGCCAGGTGCCGGGTGTAGAAGGCGTCGTCGGGGCGCTCTATGATGTCGCCCCTGGGGAAGTGTGGCCGGTTGAAAAAATTAAGGCGCTGGTTGAGCAGGCGCACGCTGCGGGCCTGAAGATGGAAGTCATCGAAAGCGTCAATATCCACGATGACATCAAAATCGGCACCCCGGAACGCGATCGCTATATTGAGAATTACAAGCAGACGATCCGCAACCTGGCGGGCTTTGGCATAAAGGTCATCTGTTATAACTTCATGCCGGTCTTCGACTGGATGAAAACGGACATGAACTACGTCCTGCCGGACGGTTCTCTGACGATGGCCTTTGAAAAACATGGCATTGATAAGACGCTGGAAGAGGTCGTAAAAGAGGTTCTGGATAACTCCAACGGTTTCGCATTACCGGGATGGGAACCTGAGCGCCTGGCTAAAGTGCAGGAATTATTCGCGCGCTACAGTGGGGTGGATGACGACAAGCTGCGGGAAAACCTGTTTTATTTCCTCCGGGAGATTATTCCCGTGTGCGAAGAAGTGGGCGTGAAAATGGCCATTCACCCGGACGATCCGCCGTATTCTATTTTCGGCCTTCCGCGCGTGGTCAAAAACCACGCCGACCTGGCGATGATTTGCGATGCCGTTGACTCTCCGGCGAATGGCATCACCCTCTGTACCGGTTCGATCGCAGAAGATCCAGAAAATAACGTCTATGAAATCCTGGCTGAATTCACGCGTCGCAAGCGCCTCCATTTTGCGCACGTACGCAACATTAAGCTGATCAAAGATAAAGACTTCTACGAGTCGGCCCACCCTTCGCAGTACGGTTCGCTGGACATGTACCGCGTAATGCAGGCGCTCCACGATAACGGCTTTGATGGCTACATCCGCCCGGATCACGGTCGCTTTATCTGGGGAGAAACGGGACGCCCAGGCTATGGTCTTTACGACCGCGCGCTCGGCGTCACTTACCTGTCAGGTCTCTGGGAAGCGCTGGAGAAAAAATAAAGTCCGTTGTGAATCACGATGTAACGAGATAAAAAACCCGCCATTTTGCGGGTTTTTACTTGCCGTACCCCTCAATATCACCGCTTTTCTCACCAAAGTTGATCCAGACGCTATTTTACGAAAAAACGCTTGATGCAAAAATTGATCTTGATGATAATCATTCTTGTTATCATGTTTATTATCATTTTCATAACGGATGCGCCCGCTATGCATAACACTATGGCTGCAATAATAAAAAACAACGCTCCGCTTTCTCCTTCAGGCACCAAACGCCAGATAGACAGCAAAGTATTGCTCGGCGAAGAAGGCTGGGTACTGATTGAGCATAAGGGTGAACATTATCTGCTCCGCCAGACGCAATCCGGGAAACTGATCCTGACTAAATAAATAACCAATTTCGCCAGCCACCCAGGTCTCCCCCCAGGCAGCCAGCACTTTTCAATTTCCTTATGGAGAGTTGTTATGTTACGCCTGCAATCTGCCTCTTTGCGCCCATCTCTGCTGGCGCTGGCAATCGTTAGCACCCTGCCAGGGGCGGCTTACGCGACCACAGACGATATCACCGTCACTGCGACCGGTAATGCGCGCAGCACCTTTGAAGCCCCCATGATGGTGAGCGTTATCGATACGTCCGATCCCGAAAACCAGACTGCCAGCTCGGCAGCCGATCTGCTGCGTCCTGTTCCAGGGATCACCCTGAGCGGAAGCGGGCGAACCAACGGCCAGGATATCAGTATGCGTGGCTATGATCGTCGCGGCGTACTGATTCTGGTGGACGGCGTTCGTCAGGGAACCGATACCGGGCACCTCAACAGCACCTTCCTCGATCCGGCGTTGATCAAACGTATTGAGATCGTTCGCGGCCCTTCCGCACTGCTGTACGGCAGCGGCGCGCTGGGCGGCGTGATCTCTTATGAAACCGCCGATGCGAAAGATCTGCTTCAGGAAGGCCAGAACAGCGGTTTCCGCGTCTTTGGTACTGGCGGCACCGGCGATCACAGTCTGGGAATGGGCGCCAGCGCCTTTGGCCGAACCGATAACCTTGATGGACTGGTGGCATGGTCCAGCCGCGATCGTGGCGACCTGCGCCAGGGCGACGGCTCCACGGCGCCAAATGATGAATCGATCAATAACATGCTGGCAAAAGGCACCTGGTATATTAACGATGCGCAGGCGCTGAGTGGGTCATTACGTTACTACAACAACGACGCGCAAGAGCCGAAGAACCCACAAACGATTGATGCCTCCACCAGCAACCCTCTTGTGGATCGCTCGACCATCCAGCGCGACATGCAGCTCTCTTACAGGATCGCGCCGCAGGGCAACGACTGGCTGAATGCCGATGCTAAAGTGTACTGGTCTGAAGCGCGCATCAACGCCCAGAACGTCGATAACACGGGCGAATTTCGCAAACAAACCACCAAAGGCGGAAAAGTTGAAAACCGCACGCGTCTCTTCAGCGACGCTTTCGCCTCTCACCTGCTGACGTATGGCGGAGAGTATTACCGTCAGGAGCAAAAACCCGGCGGCGTGACAACCGGCTTCCCGGAAGCAAAAATCGACTTCAGCTCCGGCTGGTTGCAGGATGAAATCACCCTTCGCGACCTGCCCGTCACCCTGCTGGGCGGCACGCGTTACGACAACTACCGCGGCAGCAGCGACGGCTATGACGATGTTGATGCCGATAAATGGTCATCCCGCGCCGGGTTAACCGTCAGCCCGACGGACTGGCTGATGCTGTTTGGCTCTTACGCCCAGGCATTCCGCGCGCCGACAATGGGTGAAATGTATAACGATGCAAAACACTTCTCCATTGGCAGCTTCTACACTAACTACTGGGTGCCAAACCCTAACCTGCGCCCGGAAACCAACGAAACGCAGGAGTACGGTTTTGGTCTGCGTTTCGACAATCTGATGCTGTCCAACGATGCGCTGGAGTTCAAAGCCAGCTACTTTGATACCAAAGCAAAAGATTACATCTCCACGACCGTCGATTTCGCCGCCGCGACCACCATGTCTTACAACGTCCCGAACGCCAAAATCTGGGGCTGGGATGTGATGACGAAATATACCGCTGATCTGTTCAGCCTCGACGTGGCCTACAACCGCACCCGTGGGAAAGACAAGGATACCGGAGAGTATATCTCCAGCATTAACCCGGATACCGTCACCAGTAAGCTGAATATTCCCGTCGCGCAGAGCGGCTTCTCCGTTGGCTGGGTAGGAACGTTTGCCGATCGCTCAACGCATATCAGCAGCGAATACAGCAAACAGCCGGGTTATGCCGTCAACGACTTTTACGTTAGCTACCAGGGACAGCAGGCGCTGAAAGGCATGACCACCACGCTGGTGTTGGGTAACGCCTTCGATAAAGAGTACTGGTCGCCGCAGGGCATCCCGCAGGACGGGCGCAACGGCAAGATTTTCGTGAGCTATCAATGGTAATCACCCGCCCCGGTTCGCCGGGGCAAACACTGGAAGGAAGAGACAATGAACCACTACACACGCTGGCTTGAGCTAAAAGAACAACATCCTGGTAAGTACGCGCGTGACATCGCTGGTTTACTGGGGATCAGCGAGGCGGAGCTGACGTTTGCCCGCGTCGGTCATGACGCATGGCGGCTGCGCGGCGACACGCGTGAAATTTTCGCGGCGCTGGAATCCGTTGGCGAAACAAAATGCATCTGCCGCAACGAGTATGCGGTACACGAGCAGGTCGGCGCATTCACCAATCAACACCTGAGCGGTCACGCCGGACTGGTACTGAACCCACGCGCGCTCGATCTGCGCTTATTTTTAAATCAATGGGCCAGCGTGTTCCACATTAAGGAAGCGACCGCCCGCGGCGAGCGCCAGAGCATTCAGTTCTTTGATCATCAGGGCGATGCGCTCCTGAAGGTGTATGCCACGGACAACACCGATACCGCCGCCTGGGACGAGCTTCTGCAACATTTTATCGTGACCGAGAATGCGCCGCTGGCGCTGAAAGCGGCTGAAACCCCTGTTAACGGAACGGCTGCCGATGCCGTGACCGTTGACAGAGAGTGGCGCGCGATGACCGACGTTCACCAGTTCTTCACGCTGCTCAAGCGCCACAACCTGACCCGCCAGCAGGCTTTTGAACGGGTCGCTGACGATCTGGCCTGCAAGGTGCCGAACAGCGCGCTGGCGCAGCTCCTCGACGCCGCCCTTAAAGACGGCAATGAAATCATGGTGTTCGTCGGCAACAGAGGCTGCGTGCAAATTTTCACCGGCGTGGTCGAAAAAGTCGTGCCGATGAAAGACTGGCTGAATATTTTCAACCCGACATTTACGCTGCACCTGCTGGAAGAGACGATTGCCGAGACCTGGATAACCCGCAAACCTACCGCAGACGGCCACGTCACCAGTCTGGAACTCTTTGCGCATGACGGCACGCAAATCGCTCAGCTTTACGGTCAGCGTACGGAAGGCGAACCAGAACAGACACAGTGGCGCAAACAGATTGAGGCGCTGATGCCAAAAGGGCTGGCGGCATGAAAAAACTGCTTGCCCTGATTGCCGCCCTGCCGCTGACGGTTCTTGCCGCAAAACAGGATAAGATCGTCGCGCTCGGCGGAGATGTCACCGAGATCGTGTACGCGCTCGGCGCACAGTCTTCGCTGGTCGCCCGCGACAGCACCAGCCAGTGGCCGCCGGAGGTCACTGCCCTGCCGGATGTGGGGTATCTGCGCCAGCTAAATGCCGAAGGTATCCTCGCCACGCGTCCCGATCTTGTGCTGGCAAGCAGCCAGGCTCAGCCCTCGCTGGTACTCAAACAGGTCGAGCAAAGTCATGTTCGGGTCATTACCGTACCGAGCCGCAACGACCTGCGCGTCATCGACGAGAAAGTGCAGGTCATCGCCAACGCCACCGACCGGGTGGCTGAAGGCGAGGCGCTGCGCCAGACGCTGAATAAAGAGATTTCCGCGCTGCCGACCACGCCACTCAATAAGCGGGTGCTGTTTATTCTTAACCACGGCGGAATGAGCGCGATGGCCGCCGGACAGCAAACGGGAGCGGATGCCGCCATTCGCGCGGCAGGGCTACAAAATGCGATGCAGGGCGTCTCCCGCTATCAGCCGCTCTCACAGGAAGGCGTGATCGCCAGTCAGCCCGATCTGGTGGTGATTCCCCAGGAGGGATTAACGGCGATGGGCGGCGAAGAGAATCTCTGGAAGTTACCGGGACTGGCGCAGACCCCTGCCGGGCGCAATAAGCAGGTGTTCGCGGTCGATGATATGGCGCTGCTCGGTTTTAGCGTGCGTACGCCTCAGGCGATTCAGCAGCTACGCGCGAAAGCGGAGTCATTGCCCTGATGCCACGGCGGATCACGCTTTCTCTGTATACGCTGGCGCTGATGCTGGCAGTGGTGACGGTCGTGGCAAGCGGTTTTGGCGCATTACGCCTGCCGCTCAGCCTGCTCTGGCATGACGGCGACGACGCGTTACGCCAGATCTGGTTCAACATTCGTCTGCCCCGGGTTCTGCTCGCGCTGGTGATTGGCGGCTCGCTGGCGCTGGCCGGGTGCGTGATGCAGGGGCTCTTTCGCAACCCCCTCGCCGATCCGGGACTGCTCGGCATCAGCAGCGGCGCGGCGTTAGCCGTTGCGCTGTGGGTCGTCCTTCCGCTCACGCTGCCTCCCCTGATTATGCTGTATGCGCCGATGCTGGCGGCATTCATTGGCGCGCTCATCGCAACGGTCGTTATTTTCCTGCTCAGCCGACAGCGGGACAGTTCGCTCTCCCGGCTGCTGCTGGTCGGCATCGCCATTAATGCGCTATGCGGCGCGGCGGTGGGCGTGTTGTCGTGGATCAGCAATGACACCCAGCTACGCCAGCTCTCGCTATGGGGAATGGGCAGCCTTGGCCAGGCGCAGTGGTCAACGCTGCTGGCGGTCGCCTCTTTGATGATCCCAACGGTATTTCTCATCTGGCGTCTTGCTGGCGCGCTTAACCTGCTGCAACTGGGAGAGGAAGAGGCGCATTACCTGGGCGTCGATGTCCGGGTTGTTCAGCGAATCCTGCTGATCTGTAGCGCGTTGCTGGTGGCGGCGGCTGTCGCCGTCAGCGGCGTGATCGGTTTTATCGGTCTGGTCGTACCGCATCTGATACGGATGTGGCTAGGGGCAGACCATCGTGCGGTGATCCCCGGCTCCGTGCTGGCGGGCGCCTTTCTGCTGCTGATTGCCGATACCATCGCCCGAACGCTGGTTGCCCCGGCTGAAATGCCCGTCGGGCTGCTGACCAGTATTCTGGGCGCGCCGTGGTTCCTGTGGCTTATTTTCCGCCGGGGAGGTCAGTATGGCTGAACGTTTTCTCGCTGACAGCGTCAGCTACGCCGCTGCGGGCAGAACAATTATTCGCGATATCTCGCTCTCCCTGACCCAGGGAGAACTGCTGGCATTAATTGGCCCCAACGGTGCCGGGAAATCGACGCTGTTAAGGCTGCTCACCGGTTATCTCACTCCGGCAGACGGACGTTGCCTGCTGGCTGGCAAACCGCTTGAGCAATGGCCTGCGCAGACGCTGTCCCGCTACCGCGCGGTCATGCTTCAGCAAACGCGAATGGGGTTCGACTGGCCCGTTGAGGCCGTAATCGGCATGGGGCGAATGCCCTGGACGCAGCAGCCCGAAGCGGCGGTGATTCATCAGGTGATGCAGCTTACGGAATGTTTGCCGCTGGCGGGAAGACGCTACGCTTCCTTGTCCGGCGGCGAACAGCAGCGCGTACAGCTGGCGCGCGCGCTGGCGCAGCTATGGTGCGACGGCTCCCCACGCGGCTGGCTTTTTCTTGATGAGCCCACCTCCGCGCTGGATCTGTTCCACCAGCAGCATTTACTGCGGTTGCTGAAAACGCTGACCCGTAAGGGCCATCTGCATGTTTGCATCGTGCTGCACGATCTCAACCTGGCGGCCCTGTGGGCGGATCGAATCGTGCTGCTGCATGGCGGCAACATCGTTGCCGAAGGCGCACCCGCCGAGGTTCTGCAAGCCGGTACGCTAACCCGCTGGTACGGCGCGGAAGTTCACGTCGGAACACACCCGACAAGCGGCGGACCGCAGATCTTCCTCGCGCCTTAACCGGAAAATGCCGGATAACGGCTTCGCCTTATCCGGCAGACAATTCTGCGGAGAATCGCTTTCCTCAGGCTATACTTTCCGCAAAACTCATCACCAGGCGGAATCATGATCGCACCAAAACAGCTTCCCTCCCTGCGTTTACCGCTGGCAGGACTTCTGATGTTGACGCTGCTGTGGGCAGGTTTCACCGTGCACAGCCATTGGGAAGCGTTTATCCAGTGGTGTCTTGCCGCCCAGATCACCCTGCACCGCTATCTGGTCATGTATTTGCTGCAACTCAATAACCACCAGTACACCGGCGGGCTATGGCTGCTGACCGGCGCGTTCTTCTATGGCGTACTGCATGCGATTGGGCCGGGGCATGGGAAATTTATCGTCACCACCTGGCTGAGTACGACGAAAGAGAGCCTGCTTGCCGCGCGGGTCGTGCCCTTTATTGGCAGCCTGATGCAGGGCGTCAGCGCCATACTGTTCGTGTTTATTCTGGCGGTCGGCTTCAACCTGGCCGCCGGCGATCTCAGCACCAGCCGCTGGTACGTCGAGAAAATCAGCGCCGTCCTGATTGGCGCGTTCGGGCTATTTATCATCTACCAGGCGCTAAAAACCCTGCGTCCAAAGCCCATTTACTCGCGTTTCTCTCTGCCGCACAGCCACGACGAACACTGTGGCTGCGGGCATCACGGCGTGGGCGCAGAACTCACCGACGGCAACTGGAAAACGCGCCTCGGCGTGATTCTGGCGACAGGCGCCCGCCCCTGTAGCGGGGCAATCATGATTTTACTGTTCTCCAACGCGCTCGGCATTGTCAGTTGGGGGATTGCCGCCGTCATGACCATGTCCTTCGGCACGGCGCTGTCGATTATGGGGCTGTCGCTGGCGGTACGTTACGCACGCAACCAGACCCAGGTGCTGTTTGCCGGGAACCATTCCCCCCTGCGCTGGCTGGGGCCGGTTATCCGCATCATCGGCGGGCTGGCGCTGGTACTGTTTGCCCTCATTCTGTTTCTGACGGTGATCCCCATCAGTGCGAACGGTGATTATATTGCGGCGGGTTGTTAACCTGTTTGCCGGGCGATAGCGTGCTTATGCCCCTGTCTTTCCCTACCTCCTTTGAATTACCCGTCCCATCAGGGATAATACCCACACAATGTGTAATCTCAGGATCACGATGAAACATTCTCTGCAACGCCGCGCTGGACGAAAACGCCAGATGAAACTCGGCACGACCGTGATATTGATGGTCAGCGCCGTGTTGTTCTCCGTGCTGCTCGTCGTCCATCTGATTTATTTCTCACAGATCAGCCACATGACGCGCGACGCGCTGGCAGACAAAGCGCTGGCGGTCGCCCGTACGCTGGCGGACTCCCCGGAAATTCGCCAGCGTATGAAGCAAAAGCCGACAGAGAGCGGCATTCAGGCGATCGCCGAGGCGGTTCGCAAACGCAACGATATGTTATTTATCGTGATTACCGATATGAAGAGCATTCGCTATTCGCACCCGGAAGCGCAGCGAATCGGCCAGCCGTTTAAAGGCGACGACATCCTGCTGGCGCTACAGGGGCATGAAAATGTCGCCATCAATCGCGGTTTTCTTGCCAAAGCGCTGCGGGTTTTCACGCCCATTTATGACGACAATCATCAGCAGATCGGCGTCGTGGCGATTGGCCTTGAGCTCAGCAGAGTAACGGAGCAGATCAACAACAGCCGCTGGAGCATCATCTGGTCGATTCTGTTCGGCGCGCTGGTGGGACTGCTGGGCACTTACGTGCTGGTGAAGGTGCTCAAACGCATCCTGTTCGGCCTGGAGCCGTATGAAATTTCCACGCTGTTTGAGCAGCGCCAGGCGATGCTGCAATCCATCAAAGAGGGGGTGGTCGCCGTTGACGACGGCGGCGAGGTGACGTTAATCAACCAGGCGGCGCAGGAACTCCTCGATTACCGCAAATCGCAGGATGACGCGCACTTATCCTCGCTTAGCCACGCCTGGTCGCAGGTAGTGAATCTGAACGACGTGCTCCGCGACGGTACGCCGCGCCGGGATGAAGAGATTACCGTTAAAGATCGTCTGCTGCTTATCAACACCGTTCCGGTGCGCAGCAATGGAAAAATCATCGGCGCGATCTCCACGTTCAGGGACAAAACAGAAGTCCGCCAGCTCATGCAGCGTCTGGACGGAATGGTCAACTACGCGGATGCACTCCGTGAACGATCCCACGAATTTATGAACAAATTACATGTCATTCTGGGATTATTGCATCTGAAGAGTTATAAGCAGCTTGAAGATTATATTATTAAGACGGCTAATAACTATCAGGAAGAGATCGGCTCACTGTTGGGGAAAATAAAGTCGCCCGTTATCGCAGGCTTTTTGCTCAGTAAGATTAATCGCACCTCCGATTTAGGGCACAGCCTGGTGATTAGCAATGAAAGTCGATTACCGGACAGCCGTAATGAAGATCAAATCACCGTATTGATTACCATTCTGGGCAATTTAATTGAAAACGCGCTGGAGGCGCTAGGTCAACAACCCGGCGGTGAAATCAGCGTATCCTTGCATTATCGGCATGGCTGGCTGCATTGTGAAGTCAACGATGACGGGCCGGGAATTGACCCCGAACGCATAGAGCAAATTTTTGACAAAGGCGTCTCGTCAAAGGGAACGGAGCGTGGCGTCGGTCTGGCGATAGTAAAACAGCAAGTTGAGAGTATCGGCGGCAATATTACCGTCGAATCGGAACCCGGGATCTTCACACAATTTTTTGTTCAAATACCCTGGGACGGGGAGAGGACCAGCATATGATCAATGTTTTAATTGTCGATGACGATGCGATGGTAGCAGAGTTAAACCGCCGCTATGTTGCGCAGATCGCTGGCTTTCACTGCTGCGGCACCGCGTCTACGCTGGAGAAAGCAAAAGCGTTTATCTTCGATGGCGAAAACCATATTGATCTGATTTTACTGGATATTTACATGCAGAAGGAGAACGGGCTGGACCTGCTGCCCGTCCTGCACAGCGCCGGATGCAAATGTGACGTCATCGTTATCTCCTCCGCCGCCGACGCCACCACCATCAAAGATTCGCTCCATTACGGCGTGGTCGATTATTTGATCAAACCGTTTCAGGCTTCCCGCTTTGAAGAGGCGCTGACCGGCTGGCTGCAAAAGAAAACGGCGATGGAGAAACACCAGTATTATGAACAATCAGAGCTGGATCGGCTGATTCACGGCAGTGCATCCAATGAGCCGGATACCCGACGCCTGCCTAAAGGGCTGACGCCGCAAACGCTGCGCACCCTGTGTCAGTGGATCGATGCGCACCAGGACCAGGAATTTTCAACTGACGAGCTGGCGAATGAGGTCAATATTTCCCGCGTTTCCTGCCGTAAATATCTTATCTGGCTGGTCAATTGCCATATTCTGTTTACCAGCATCCATTATGGCGTGACCGGCAGACCGGTTTACCGTTATCGTATTCAGGCCGAACATTATTCTTTACTTAAGCAATATTGCCAGTAGAAAAGAAGCCGCTTCGCATTATGCGTTATATAAAGGTAACAATTATTACAATAATGAAAAATAACAAAGGCACAAGTTACACCCTCAAAAATAGAGAATTTGTGCCAGATCAAATATGAACACAAATATGTTTTAATTCATCAGCTTATTATTCAGAAGCGTCACGTTGTTTTTAATTTCAAAAACGGTAACAAAAGTTAATTAAGTATTATGTGACTCGTAGAGTGTGTATTTTTAACTATAAAGGAGTAGTCTGGGATTCACCGGACACATAAAAAAAATTAAAATAACGCTATTTTTGTGAGCAGACGATATGTTCCTGAAATTCAGTGACATAGAATACAAAACACACAACCTGCCCTGCTCTTCTTTGTCAACCAGCCCATCGCCAGGGAGCTTCGTTCTCTGAATACGCCATAAACAGAAGCCAAGAATGACTCATGATTTACTGAAAAATTCTTATTTCATGTTTAGAGATTAATCATCAATACAGACAAAGCGAATATTCGTCAGGCTCTGAGGACAATTCACAAAAAACAGAACATGACTGTGATCTATTTATCAAAAATTAAACAGGTTTATCGCGAGGGTAGATAAATGTTATTTAGTATACAACTTATCATAATATTAGTGTGTTTGTTTTATGGCGCCAGAAAAGGCGGTATCGCGCTGGGTTTATTAGGCGGTATCGGTCTGGTCATTCTGGTCTTTGTTTTCCACCTCCAGCCGGGTAAACCGCCCGTCGACGTAATGCTGGTGATCATCGCCGTGGTCGCCGCCTCCGCCACGCTACAGGCCTCCGGCGGCCTGGATGTGATGTTGCAGATTGCCGAGAAGCTGCTGCGTCGCAACCCCAAATACGTCTCCATCGTCGCCCCGTTTGTAACCTGCACGCTGACCATCCTGTGCGGTACGGGCCATGTGGTGTACACCATTCTGCCCATCATCTACGACGTCGCGATTAAGAACAATATTCGCCCGGAACGTCCTATGGCAGCCAGTTCTATCGGCGCGCAGATGGGGATCATCGCCAGCCCGGTTTCTGTGGCGGTCGTTTCGCTGGTCGCGATGCTGGGTAACTTCACCTTTAACGGTAAGCATCTGGAGTTCCTTGACCTGCTCTCCATCACCATTCCATCGACCCTGCTGGGTATCCTGGCTATCGGTATTTTCAGCTGGTTCCGTGGTAAAGATCTGGATAAAGACGAAGAGTTCCAGAAGTTCATCTCCGTCCCGGAAAACTACCACTACGTGTATGGCGACACCGCCACGCTGCTGGATAAAAAACTGCCGAAAAGCAACTGGCTGGCCATGTGGATCTTCCTGTCGGCCATCGCCGTTGTCGCTCTGTTAGGCGCCTTCTCTGAACTGCGTCCGGTCTTCGGCGGCAAACCGCTGTCGATGGTGCTGGTCATTCAGATGTTCATGCTGCTGACCGGCGCGCTGATTATTATCCTGACAAAAACCAATCCTGCTTCTATCTCAAAAAATGAAGTCTTCCGTTCAGGTATGATCGCGATTGTGGCGGTGTACGGTATTGCCTGGATGGCGGAAACCATGTTCGGCGCGCACATGACTGAAATCGAAAGCGTGCTGGGCGAAATGGTGAAAGAGTATCCGTGGGCCTATGCGATTGTTCTGCTGCTGGTCTCCAAGTTTGTAAACTCCCAGGCGGCGGCGCTGGCGGCAATTGTTCCGTTAGCACTGGCTATCGGCGTAGACCCGGCTTACATCGTGGCGTCAGCACCAGCGTGCTATGGCTACTACATTCTGCCGACCTACCCGAGCGATCTGGCCGCGATTCAGTTCGACCGTTCCGGCACCACCCACATTGGTCGCTTCGTCATTAACCACAGCTTTATTCTGCCCGGTTTGATTGGCGTAAGCGTCTCCTGTGTATTTGGCTGGATCTTCGCCGCCATGTACGGGTTCCTGTAACAGCACCTTGCGTGCCGCCCGTTATCGCGCGGCACGCCATCTATACAATTCAAATAATTCAGGATAATTAAAAAGGCTGGAAGCATATGTCGAATAAAGAATTTATATATCAGGCGCCTTTCCCGATGGGGGAAGACAAAACGGAGTATTATCTCCTGACCTCCGATCACGTTAGCGTTGGCGAATTTGAAGGAGAGTCGATACTGAAGGTTGAGCCACAGGCCCTGACGCTCCTGGCCCAGCAAGCCTTCCACGATGCCTCCTTTATGCTCCGCCCGGAGCACCAGCAACAAGTCGCCTCCATTCTCCATGACCCCGAAGCCAGCGAAAACGATAAGTACGTCGCGCTGCAATTTTTACGCAACTCCGAAATTGCCGCTAAAGGCGTTCTGCCGACCTGCCAGGATACCGGCACGGCGATTATCGTCGGTAAAAAGGGCCAGCGCGTCTGGACGGGCGGCGGCGATGAAGCCGCGCTCTCCAAAGGCGTGTTCAACACCTATATCGAAGACAACCTGCGCTATTCGCAGAACGCCGCGCTGGATATGTACAAAGAGGTCAACACCGGCACCAACCTGCCCGCGCAAATCGACCTCTACACGGTTGATGGCGACGAATACAAGTTCCTCTGCGTGGCAAAAGGCGGCGGCTCGGCGAACAAAACCTATCTGTATCAGGAAACCAAAGCGCTGCTGACGCCTGGCAAGCTGAAAAACTTCCTCGTTGAGAAAATGCGCACCCTGGGCACCGCAGCCTGCCCGCCGTACCACATCGCGTTTGTGATTGGCGGGACATCGGCGGAAAGCACGCTGAAAACCGTGAAGCTGGCCAGTACGCATTATTACGACGGTCTGCCGACTGAAGGTAACGAACACGGCCAGGCCTTCCGCGATATTCAACTGGAACAGGAACTGCTGGAAGAGGCGCAGAAGCTCGGCCTCGGCGCACAGTTTGGCGGTAAATACTTCGCGCACGATATCCGGGTAATCCGCCTGCCGCGTCACGGCGCGTCCTGCCCGGTCGGCATGGGCGTCTCCTGCTCGGCTGACCGTAACATCAAAGCCAAAATCAACCGTGAAGGGATCTGGATCGAAAAACTGGAACACAATCCCGCGCAGTACATCCCGGAAGCCCTGCGTCAGGCCGGTGAAGGCGAAGTAGTGAAAGTTGACCTCAACCGGCCGATGAAAGAGATCCTCGCCCAGCTTTCACAGTACCCGGTATCAACCCGCCTGTCGCTGAGCGGCACCATCATCGTCGGTCGCGATATCGCCCATGCGAAGCTGAAAGAGCGCATCGAATCCGGCGAAGGTCTGCCGCAGTACATTAAAGATCACCCCATCTACTACGCAGGCCCGGCGAAAACGCCAGCAGGCTACCCGTCCGGCTCTCTGGGGCCAACCACCGCAGGACGCATGGACTCCTACGTTGACCTGCTGCAATCTCACGGCGGCAGCATGATCATGCTGGCGAAAGGCAACCGTAGCCAGCAGGTCACCGACGCCTGCCACAAATACGGCGGCTTCTATCTGGGCAGCATTGGCGGCCCGGCTGCGGTGCTGGCGCAACAGAGTATCAAGCATCTGGAGTGCGTGGAGTACCCGGAACTGGGTATGGAAGCGATCTGGAAAATCGAAGTGGAAGACTTCCCGGCGTTTATCCTGGTGGATGACAAAGGCAACGATTTCTTCCAGCAGATTGTCAGCAAACAGTGCGCGAACTGCGCGAAATAACCTGCCCGGCCCGGCGATCCTGTCGGGCCGTTTTTCCCTTTATTTACAGCATGGCGGATACGCCGTTTACCCCCCGATGGCGCTACGTTTATCAGTCCTGTGGCGACGATCGCAGGTCGCCCCACAACCTTAAAAACTTAAGGTTGGCTTAATGTTGCTTTGCGAGGATCGGCGCACTTAGTTGATGGACATACCATAATGCTGAAGCGCGTTTTAAAAAGACCGACCCTCGGACACATTACCTGGCTGTTACTCCTTTCATTCTACATCGCCGTCTGTCTGAACATCGCTTTCTACAAGCAGGTGATGCAAGCCCTGCCGCTGGATTCAATGCACAACGTGCTGGTGTTTTTATCCATGCCGCTTGTCGCGTTTAGCGTCATCAATATCGTACTGACGCTGGCGTCGTTCCTGTGGCTTAACCGCCCGCTGGCCTGCCTCTTTATTCTGACGGGCGCCGCCGCGCAATACTTCATCATGACCTACGGCATCGTCATGGACCGCTCCATGATCGCCAACATGATGGATACCACACCGGCAGAAACGTTCGCGCTGGTCACGCCGCAAATGGCGCTTACGCTGGGATTAAGCGGCCTTCTGGCGGCGGTAATCGCCTGTAGCATCAAAATCAAACCGACCTCTCTGACATTACGCAGCGGCGCGTATCGCGCCCTCAACGTGCTGGCTTCGCTTTTGCTGATCGTGCTGGTCGCCGCCTGCTTCTACAAAGATTACGCCTCGCTTTTTCGCAATAACAAAGAGCTGATCAAGTCTCTCAGCCCGTCGAACAGCCTGGTCGCCAGTTGGTCGTGGTATTCACATGAGCAACTCGCCAACCTGCCTTTGGTACGCATTGGCGAAGATGCGCATCGCAATCCCGCGATGCTGAAAGAAAAACGACATAATCTGACCATCCTGATCGTCGGCGAAACCTCGCGTGGGGATAACTTCTCGCTGTCTGGCTATTCACGGCAAACCAACCCGCGTCTGGCGCAGGATAATGTGGTCTACTTCCCGCACACCACCTCCTGTGGCACCGCAACGGCGATCTCGGTTCCCTGCATGTTTTCCGGTATGCCGCGTAAACACTACAACGAAGGACTGGCGCACCATCAGGAAGGGTTGCTGGACATCATTCAGCGAGCCGGAGTTAGCGTGCTGTGGAACGATAACGACGGCGGCTGTAAAGGCGCCTGCGATCGCGTGCCGCATCAGGATATGACCGCGCTGAAATTGCCGGGTCAGTGCATTAACGGCGAATGTTACGACGAAGTGCTCTTTCACGGGCTGGAGGAATACATCGATAAACTCCAGGGCGACGGCGTCATTGTGCTGCACACCATCGGCAGCCACGGCCCGACCTATTATCACCGTTATCCGCCACAATTTGCGCAATTTACCCCGACCTGCGACACCAATGAAATTCAGACCTGTTCGCAGCAACAGTTAGTGAATACTTACGATAATACCGTACTGTACGTGGACTATATTGTTGATAAGGCAATCAATATATTAAAAGCGCATCAGGATAAATTCACCACCAGCCTGGTCTATCTTTCCGACCACGGTGAATCTTTAGGAGAAAATGGCGTCTATTTGCATGGGCTGCCATACGCCATTGCGCCGGATGCGCAAAAGCATATCCCGATGCTCCTCTGGCTCTCGGAGGATTATCAGAAACGTTACCGGACAGACCTGACATGTTTGCAAAAGCGGGCAGCCCAGGAGGATTTCTCGCAGGACAACCTTTTCTCAACCATGCTCGGATTAACGGGCGTACAGACCAGGAACTACCAGGCCGCAGACGATATTCTGCAACCTTGCAGGAGGCTAACTGAATGAAAATTCTGATTGTTGAAGACGATACGCTGTTATTACAGGGACTGATACTTGCTGCACAAACGGAGGGTTACGCCTGCGACGGCGTTTCTACCGCCCGGGCGGCGGAACACTGTCTGGAGACGGGTCATTACAGCCTGGTCGTGCTGGATCTTGGGTTGCCTGATGAGGACGGTCTGCATTTTCTGACGCGAATAAGACAGAAAAAATACACCCTTCCGGTATTGATCCTCACCGCCCGCGACACGCTCAACGACCGCATCACCGGGCTGGATGTCGGGGCGGATGATTATCTGGTGAAGCCGTTTGCGCTGGAGGAGTTACATGCGCGTATTCGCGCGCTGCTGCGTCGTCATCACAATCAGGGTGAAAGCGAATTGACCGTCGGCAATCTGATGCTGAATCTGGGGCGTCGTCAGGTGTGGCTGGCCGGGCAAGAGCTTATCTTAACGCCCAAAGAGTATGCGCTGCTGTCGCGGCTGATGCTCAAAGCAGGCAGCCCGGTACACCGTGAAATCTTGTATAACGACATCTATAACTGGGATAACGAACCGTCAACCAATACCCTGGAAGTGCATATTCACAACCTGCGCGACAAAGTGGGGAAATCACGTATCCGCACGGTGCGCGGGTTTGGTTATATGCTGGTTGCCGTTGAGGAAAACTAAGTGAACCTTACGCGTTTTCTGCACAGACCGATGACCCTTCGTCAGCGTCTGATGCTGACCATTGGCTCTATCCTGCTGGTGCTGCAACTGATCAGCACCTTCTGGCTATGGCACGAGAGCACCGAGCAGATTGAGCTTTTCGAGCAGGCGCTGCTGGAGGACAGGAATAACGATCGGCACATCAGGCATGAGGTTCGCGAAGCGGTCGCCAGCCTGATCGTTCCCGCCGTGTTTATGGTCAGCCTGACGCTGCTGATCTGCTATCAGGCCGTCCGGCGCATCACCCGCCCGCTTGCCGACCTGCAAAAAGAGCTGGAAGCCCGCACGGCCGATAACCTGACGCCTATCGACATTCACAGCTCGACGATTGAAATTGAAGCCGTCGTCTCGGCGCTTAACCAACTGGTCACTCGCCTGACGACGACGCTGGAGAATGAACGCCTGTTCACCGCCGACGTCGCCCACGAGCTACGCACGCCGCTGGCGGGCGTGCGTCTGCATCTGGAACTGCTGGCGAAAGCGCACAACGTTAACGTCACGCCGTTGATTGCGCGTCTTGATCAAATGATGGACAGCGTCTCACAGCTGCTGCAATTAGCGCGCGTGGGGCAGTCGTTCTCATCCGGTAATTACCAGTCGGTGAAGCTGCTGGATGACGTGATCCTGCTCTCTTACGATGAACTGAACACCATGCTGGAAACACGCCAGCAGACGCTGCAACTGCCGGAAAGCACAGCAGACGCCACCGTGCGCGGCGATGCCACGCTACTGCGTATGCTGTTGCGTAATCTTGTGGAAAATGCGCACCGCTACAGTCCGAAAGGGTCAACCATCACCATTATCCTCAATAATGCGGAAAGCGACGCGATGATGGCCGTCGAAGACGAAGGGCCGGGAATTGATGAAAGTAAATGCGGGGAGTTAAGTGAAGCGTTTGTCCGCATGGACAGCCGCTATGGCGGTATCGGGCTGGGATTGAGCATCGTCTCCCGCATCACGCAGCTGCACCACGGGCAATTCTTTTTGCAAAACCGTGTGGGAACGACGGGAACCCGCGCGTGGGTGCTGTTGAAAAGAGATCAGTAAGTCGTGACCCAGACATACAGGAAACTGCTGACAATCAGCATACTGAACAGGGTTGTCAGACTTTCATACATTCGCGTTTTCATCACACTCTCCTCCGATGGTCTGGAGGAGAGTATGCCTGACGAAGATTAAGCGAACATTAAGATTTGTCGACCTGATAAACGCAGTCTGTAGGCCTGATAAGCGCAGCGCCATCAGGCGGTGCGCTAAAGCTTACTCGTCAATACGCGGATGCTGCTGCACTAACCGCGAACGTTTAGCCTGCAACTCCTCAATCTCCTGATCGATATCTTCGATTTTCTGCTCGATATTATCGTAGTGCTCGCCAAGGATTTCTTTCGCTTCCTGGATATCCGAGGCCGCTGGCGTCGCCCCTTTCAGCGGACGGTTGGCGGTCTCTTTCATGGTAATACCGGTAATAAAACCGACGACCGCAATCGCCATCAGGTAATAGGCTGGCATCATCAGGTTCTGCGAGCTTTCCACCAGCCAGGCGGCCAGGGTCGGCGTCAGACCCGCAATCAGCACCGAGATATTAAACGCCGCCGCCAGCGCGCTGTAACGGATGTGCGTCGGGAACATCGCTGGCAGAGAAGAGGCCATCACCCCGGTAAAGCAGTTCAGGATCACCGCCAGCATCAGCAGACCGGCAAAAATCAGGCCGATAATATTACTGTTGATCAGAATAAAGGCCGGAATAGCCAGCGCAAACAGCGCGATACTGCCCATAATCACAAACGGACGGCGACCGAAACGGTCACTGAGCAGCCCCATCACCGGCTGCACAAACAGCATCCCGATCATGATGGCGATAATAATCAGCACGCCGTGGTCTTCCGAGTAGTGCAGGTTATGCGACAGGTAGCTCGGCATATAGGTGAGCAACATGTAGTAGGTCACGTTGGTGGCAATCACCAGGCCGATACACGCCAGCAGGCTGCGCCAGTGTTTGGTTGCAATCTCTTTAAAGGAGACTTTTGGCCCTTCCTGCAAACCTTCGCGATCGCCCTGCTCCAGCTTATCCACATGCTGCTGGAAGGCCGGGGTCTCTTCCAGCGCATGACGCAGATAAAGACCAATGATCCCTAGCGGCAGTGCGATGAAGAACGGAATACGCCAGCCCCAGTCGAGGAAGTTCTCCTCGCCGACAACGGTGGAGATCAGCACCACCACGCCCGCGCCCAGCACGAAGCCCGCAATGGAGCCGAAGTCCAGCCAGCTTCCCATAAAGCCGCGTTTACGGTCTGGCGAGTATTCGGCGACAAAGATCGACGCGCCGGTATATTCGCCGCCGACCGAGAAGCCCTGCGCCATCTTACACAGCAGCAACAGTATCGGCGCCCAGATGCCGATAGAGGCATAAGAGGGGATCAACCCGATACAGAACGTACTGATCGACATAATCACAATCGTGATGGCAAGAATCTTCTGGCGACCATATTTATCGCCGAGCATACCGAAGAATAAGCCGCCAAGCGGTCGAATCAGGAAGGGAACGGAGAAGGTGGCAAGTGCGGCAATCATCTGCACGCTGGGGTCAGCCCCCGGGAAAAATACTTTACCTAACGCGTAGGCGACAAACCCATAAACACCAAAATCAAACCACTCCATCGCATTACCCAGCGAGGCTGCGGTAATCGCTTTACGCAGTTTACCATCATCAATAATGGTCACATCACGAAGCGTAATCGGTTTTACTTTTTTCCTTTTCAGCATAGCTGTCCTCGTAGACTAAGCCCTGTCTCGCTACATACTGCATTCATTGGCGCACAAAGCGCTAACGTCACCGTCGAGCGTTGGAATCGTGCGGGCACAATTCCTCGTAGAACAAGCGTAGCAGGTTTACTTACACTGACTGGTCAAGGTCTGTACAACCGAACCTGTTGACGCCTGATTGGGCGGTTAATGACCTCTTTACCCTACCAGTGTTTAAATTTGTGATCAACTTCACACATATATTGCCGTTTCGTCAGCGAGCGTAAATAAGGGCATTTTTATCTGTATTTTTACATTGTCAGCAAAGCGCATTATTGACAATAAATGAGAGGCGATTTCGTTATTCTTTTCGAAATATCACGTCCGTCACTATTATGCTGCTAGCAAAAAATCCGCCATAACTCTTCACAAACAATTTACAGCATTTTTAATAATCATCGCGTTCCCTGGCCTTTACGCAAAATATGTGATGAAGATAACTAAAACAGCGTTTTATTTTGATTGAATCAATATTCCACTGAATGCAAGATAACACCCGACGCAACATCCCTGAGGATTGTGACAAACAGACGTATGCCACATTCGATTATGTATCACGCAGGGAGAAAGAGGGTTTCCCGCCGTTCTCTTTGTGAAATAACAAATTGAAATTAAATAATATTTATCGACTTGTCCGTTAGTTCCGCGCGACAAGATGTGAGGACTTTTATGAAAATTAAAGCCACGATTGAACGCATCCCTGGCGGGATGATGTTGATCCCTCTGCTGCTCGGCGCAATTTTAAATACCCTGGCCCCGGATACCGGCGCCTATTTTGGTTCATTTACAAAAGGCATGATCAGCGGCACCGTGCCGATTCTGGCCGTCTGGTTCTTCTGTATTGGCGCCTCGATTGATTTGCGCGCTACCGGGACGGTATTACGTAAATCGGGTACGCTGGTTATTACTAAAATAGCCGTGGCGTGGGTGGTCGCGATGATTGCCGCCTCGTTTATCCCGGATACCGGTATTCAAACCGGCTTCTTCGCCGGTTTGTCCGTACTGGCGATCGTCTCCGCAATGGACATGACCAACGGCGGCCTGTACGCCAGCCTGATGAACCAGTACGGCACCAAAGAAGAGTCCGGCGCGTTCGTCCTGATGTCTCTGGAATCTGGCCCGCTGATGACAATGGTGATTCTGGGCTCCGCAGGTCTCGCCTCTTTCGAACCGCATCACTTTGTCGGCGCCGTGCTGCCATTCCTGATTGGCTTCACATTAGGCAACCTGGACCACGACCTGCGCGCGTTCTTCAGCAAAGCTACGCCGGTGCTGATCCCGTTCTTCGGCTTTGCGCTGGGTAACACCATTAACCTGAGCGTGATTGTCGATACCGGCCTGCTGGGCATCCTGCTGGGTGTCGCGGTTATCATTATTACCGGTATCCCGTTGATTATCGCAGACCGCGTCATTGGCGGCGGTAACGGCACTGCGGGCGTCGCGGCCTCCTCTGCGGCAGGCGCTGCGGTAGCGAACCCGGTGATCATCGCGCAGATTAACCCGGCGTTTGAACCCGTCGCCGCGTCCGCCACGGCGCTGGTTGCCGCCAGCGTGATTGTGACGGCGATTCTGGTTCCGATTATCACCGCCCTGTATGCAAAACGTTTCGGCAACGTCCCGGCGCCGGGCAACGCGGAGGCAAACCCAACGGAATCCCTCCATCACTAAACGTTATACGTCCCCTCTCAGCCCACGAGAGGGGACGGCGCAAAAATCTCCTCAATCATCGCATCCACCAGGCGCTGTGCCGAACACAGCCTTGGCATCCCCAACGCCACCGTCTGCCAGCGCTGGGTCACTGACCAGCACACCGGATGTTTATCGGGATCGCACCAGTCGCCAATCCAGCTCAACATGTCATTGTGCTCCCCCGCGCCGGCCACGGCGGGCGAATGAAGCCACTGATGGTAATAATGACGCGTGGTGGGCGCGGCGTGAATACTGTGCGCCAGATAATCGGTAGCCATCGCGCGCAAATTATCTTTCAGCATCGCGACCACTTCCATATTGCCCAACCGACAGGCATCGCCAAACGGCCCCCAGCGCAGTTCCTCCAGCGCGACAAAACAGCGCCCCGGCAATGACCAGCCGTCATAGGCTCCGGCGCGCCAGCGGGTAAAAATCTGCTCGCTGTGTTCGCCCGCCTGCACCGTCAATCCACGCCGGGTCAGCGCCTTCTCTTTATGTTCGCTGCGCCGGGCAAACCCGTCGCTCAGCGCCGCTAACTGCTGCGTGATGCCAGGAATAGCTTGCCCTCTGGGGCTTTCCGTCTGTTGCAGAAGGGTCAATTGCCGGGAAATGCGCGTTAGCGCCAGATGGCCGGGATCGAGCATCCCCGCCAGTTTTTCCACCAGCTTAAGACGCATCATCAGATGCTCATTGAATACGCCCGCCATGACCCAGGCGCGAAGCTGCGTCTGGCTCAGAATTTCTTGCGTCAGGCGTTCGCGAAAACGCTGCTGCTGTTGCAGGTTGCCGCCAGGTCGCTTCGGCTCTTCTCCCTGAACCAGATCGACCATAAACTTCGGGTGGATGCATTCCAGCATCCGTCCCGGGCCTTCCAGTAACACGTTCGTCATGAGTGCTCGGCTGCAAAAAGGGTCTGGATATCATCACGTAACAGGCGGGAATCTTCATGAATCCACCGGGTGGCGGAGATACTGTGCTGTAACTGTTGGCTCAGTCTGTTCACAACCGATTCATGTTGCTGGCGCGTCACCAGACTCTCGCGCAAGCTCTCCTGCAATCCCGACAGACACAACGAAAAATCGGCAAAAAAGGTCGCCATACCTGCCGTAACAGAAACATCGACCTGGGCATCTAAAGCTTTATGAATTTGTTGGAAGAAATGGCTGACATGCTGGATCAGAGTGTTATGCAATGCCGTTATATCAATGACATAGCGTGTTCTGGCTTCCACATAATCATTCCATCCCCAGTTCGGTTGATTCAGCCAGCGCGCAAAGGTGTCGCGCACGCCGCCCGCGCGAGGCGCGGCACCTTCCGGCGGGTTCTCCTGAGCGACCGCCTCGCTAAACAACGGTTGAGTATTGAAGTTAAACATACTGGCATGAAACGTCGGGAAGCTGATTCGCGCCCGGAACCCCGCCTGGCTCAGATCGTCTTTTACCCGCGCCTCAATTGGCCGCATCGCGTCATTTAACACCCGGCTTAGCGTCGATTCGAGCTGTTCGAAGCGCAGCGCCAGATCGCGGCTAATGTTCTCCTGCGCCGCCAGTAATACCGCTTCGCATGACGCACGCATTTTGCTTAAAACGACCTGCGCCTGCCTTTCGTTATGCAGCACCAGCGTTTCGCCCTCGACCACCGCCTCCTGCTCAGGGGAAAGCGGATCGCGCGGCAGCCACGCCACCACGCTCTCTTCGCGAAAAAGCGGCGCGATACGGTGCAAAATATCGGCCTGCTGCTGGCTCAGGAACGTGTTCGCCGCCTCCATCATCCGTTCAACTTCATGGCCGACCTCATCGCTCACGCGATCCTGGCTCACCTGAAGCTGTCGCATATCTTCTTCGACGCGGGAAATATTGACCTGCAACGCGTCATGCGCCACCGTCAGCCCGTGATAGCGAAAATCCAGATATTCACGCGCGCGCTGTGCGTAATTCAATAATTTATGCGACGCCGACCGGAGCGCATACAGTGAGGCGTTGGCGTAAGCGGCGTGAATCAGCCGCTGTACGGGCTGTTCAAATAGCGAATCTTCCCACAGCAGATCGGCGGCATGACGAATATGTTCGATATCATCAAGATCTGCGCTCCGCCAGCGCCTGCCGAGCGCCGCCTCGGCAAAATCCTGCACCCAGCGCTGCTCCTGATGATCCGGCAACCGCCCGTGCACCCGCAGTTCGTGACGCGCGCGGTTCGCCAGATACCCCCACATGGAAGAGACCGGAAAAATTTGCCCGGGCGTAATGCTGCCATTCATCAGCGTGCCGGAAATCAGCGCGCGAACCTGTTCTTCATCGTCGCTGTTGCGGTCTTTCTGATCGAACTTATTCACCAGCGCGTACAGCGGCACGGATTTCCCCACCGCCGCAATGGCCTGGCGCACCTCTTCATCCGAAATGGATTTCAGTTGGGTGTAATCCATCACCGCCAGTACGGCAGAAGCGCGCGCCAGCTGTTCATTAAGCATCTTTTGCAGGTGCGGCTGCCCGGCTTCATTAGGGCCGGGCGTATCCAGTAGCGTCAGTTGCCCCGGATAGTTCTCCAGCCCCGCCAGATGCACAAACTCCACCTCAATCACCGGAATATGTTCAATCGCGGCATACGCCGCAAAAGGAAAATCGACCCCCAGCGCTTTTGACAAGCGCACCAGATCGTTCAGGCTTTTCAGACAGTGGAAGATGGGCTGCGCGCCCAGGTAATGACGCTCAAAAGCCACGCCCTTTTCAATTCGCTGGAGCAGCGCATTCATGTCTTTATCGATTTCCAGCACCTGGGTCAGATGCTGGCGATCGCACGCCTGCATACGCTGTTGCAGCGTTTGCATGAGCGTATCAATCGGCGCGACGTGAGAAAAATGCAGCACCGGCTCTTTCTGCCCTGGCGTATGGCGAATCAGCGTCGGTAACGCCGTCATCGGCCGATTACGGTTGGGCAGGACTTCGGTTCCGACAATGGCGTTAATTGTCGTCGACTTCCCAGCCTTCATCGTCCCGACAATCGCCAGCACCATCTCCAGGCGCGTTATTTTACGTAGCTCATTATTGAGCGTGCCGTGCTGAGCCTCCACGTCACGCCCGCTAACATGCTGAGGCCGGGTATTTTCATTCCCTTCCCCCCCTTCCTGAGCGGCGCCATCCAGCGAAGCCACAGGCAGTTGTTGCAATAACCGGAGATGTTCCAGAGAAAGCAGCAACAATCTTTCCGCTTCCTGGCTTAATTCATATATTGTCTGTGTGTACATGGAAAATCTTTCCTTAACGCAAACTTTATTACTTTTATTTAGCCGGATGATTTTATTTGTTTGCTTTTCGGCTTTTATAATTACGTGTGGAAATAATTTTATTAAAATAACTTATTGTTAATATTAGAGATATTTTTATCAACCACACCTGTCTCTCTTACCGTGTAAAAGTAAGAGGGATAAAGATTTATAACGCGTCTGGTCGTTCCTCTCACCTTATCTTAAATAGTAAAACGTAGCAATTTCCCTTAAAAAAATAGTCATGACATTTTTCTTACCCTGGCGGCAACCTTCAGCCACAGGTTGTCGTATCCTTAAATTGCGAGTAGTCCCGACAACGTTAAGGATTTTGTGTATAATTGCGGCCTTTTTCGGCAATCTGCCATTTTTTGGGCGCTTTTGCCCCTGCTGACTTTTTTGAGGAAATCGACATGTCATTGCCCCATTGCCCACAATGCAACTCCGAATATACCTACGAAGATAACGGCATGTTCATCTGCCCGGAATGCGCCCATGAATGGAACGACGCAGAACCGGCGCAGGACAGCGACGAGCTGATCGTAAAAGATGCCAACGGCAACCTGCTGGCAGACGGCGACAGCGTGACCGTTGTTAAGGATCTGAAAGTAAAAGGCAGTTCTTCCATGCTGAAAATTGGCACCAAAGTGAAGAACATCCGTCTGGTTGAAGGCGACCACAACATTGATTGCAAGATCGATGGCTTTGGCCCGATGAAGCTGAAATCTGAGTTCGTGAAAAAGAACTGATTTTTCCAGGCCCGGTAAGGCGTTTACGCCGCCATCCGGCATTTATTGCCCGGTGGCGCTTCGCTTACCGGGCCTACGATAACTACACTTAACTGGCTTCTCTTACCTGAGGTCACGATTATGCCGTTAAGTCCCTACATCTCTTTTGCCGGTCACTGTGCCGACGCTATCGCGTACTACCACAAAACGTTAGGCGCGGAACTCCTCTATAAAATCACCTTCGGTGAAATGCCCCCGCCTGAGCAGGGCAGCGAAGACGGTTGCCCGTCAGGCATGCAATTCCCTGATACCTCCATCGCCCACGCCAACGTACGCATTGCAGGCAGCGACATCATGATGAGCGACGCCGTCGCGTCGGGTAACGCGAGTTACTCCGGCTTTACGCTGGTGCTCGACACGCAGGATGTCGCCGAAGGGAAACGCTGGTTTGATAACCTGGCCGCACAGGGACAAATCGAAATGGACTGGCAGGAAACCTTCTGGGCGCACGGTTTCGGGAAAGTGACCGATCAATATGGCGTACCGTGGATGATCAATGTGGTGAAACAGCCGCAGCCGACAGAGTAAACCGACGGGAGGCGCGCCCTCCCGTGCTGTCATCGAAGCCCCTTCAATTCTTCATCGTCAAGTAACCATCCCTTAACTAAAACGTCACATTAATCCGCCACGATGGGGCCACTTTTTTAGGGAGGCCGCATCATGCAAACGGTTATTCGCGTCGAGAAACTCTCCAAAACGTTCAATCAGCATCAGGCGCTGCATGCGGTTGATCTGAACATCTCTTCCGGTGAGATGGTGGCTCTGCTTGGGCCTTCCGGTTCCGGCAAATCCACCCTTTTACGTCACTTAAGCGGTTTGATTACCGGCGATAAAGCGCCGGACTGCCATGTCGAGCTGCTGGGCCGCACGGTACAGCGTGAGGGCAAACTGGCGCGGGACATCCGCAAAAGCCGCGCTCACACCGGCTACATCTTCCAGCAGTTCAACCTCGTGAACCGTCTGACCGTACTGGAGAACGTGCTGATTGGCGCGCTCGGCAGCACGCCGTTCTGGCGTACCTGTTTTAGCTGGTTCACCCAGGCGCAGAAGCAGCGCGCGCTACAGGCGCTGACCCGCGTCGGGATGGCGCACTTCGCGCATCAGCGCGTATCGACGCTTTCCGGCGGACAGCAGCAGCGCGTTGCTATCGCCAGGGCATTGATGCAGCAGGCGAAAGTGATCCTCGCCGATGAGCCGATCGCCTCGCTGGACCCGGAGTCGGCGCGCATTGTGATGGACACCCTGCGCGACATTAACCAGACCGACGGCATCACCGTGGTCGTCACGCTGCATCAGGTGGATTACGCCCTGCGCTACTGCGAACGCATTGTGGCGCTGCGTCAGGGGCATGTGTTCTATGACGGCAGCAGCCAGCACTTTGATAACGATCGTTTTGACCATCTCTACCGCAGCATGAACCGCGTCGAACAGAACGCGCAGGCTGCTTAACATCCCCACAATGAGGAATGGAAATGAGCTACAAAGCCGTTGCCGCGCTGGCGTTCACCAGCATGTTCAGCATCAGCACCTTGTTAAGCCCGGCACATGCGGAAGAACAGGAAAAAGCACTGAACTTTGGCATTATTTCGACCGAATCACAGCAAAACCTGAAGCCGCAGTGGGACCCGTTCCTGAAGGACATGGAAAAGAAACTGGGCGTCAAAGTGAACGCCTTCTTCGCGCCTGACTATGCGGGCATCATTCAGGGAATGCGCTTCAACAAAGTGGATATCGCCTGGTACGGCAACCTCTCGGCGATGGAAGCCGTGGATCGCGCTAACGGTCAGGTATTTGCCCAGACCGTCGCCGCAGATGGATCGCCGGGCTACTGGAGCGTGCTGATCGTCAACAAAGACAGCCCGATCAATAACCTGGACGATCTGATCGCCAAACGTAAAGATCTCACCTTCGGCAATGGCGATCCGAACTCCACCTCTGGCTTCCTCGTCCCCGGTTATTACGTCTTCGCCAAAAACGGCATCTCCGCCAGCGACTTCAAACGCACCGTTAACGCCAGCCACGAAACCAACGCGCTGGCCGTCGCCAACAAGCAGGTGGATGTCGCAACCAATAACACCGAAAACCTCGACAAACTGAAAACCTCCGCGCCAGACAAGCTGAAAGCACTGAAGGTTGTCTGGAAGTCGCCGCTGATCCCGGGCGATCCGATCGTCTGGCGTAAAAATCTCTCCGAAACCACCAAGGACAAGGTGTACGACTTCTTTATGAATTACGGCAAAACAGCGGAAGAGAAAACCGTGCTGGAACGCCTGGGCTGGGCGCCATTCCGCCCCTCCAGCGACCTGCAACTGGTGCCGATTCGCCAGCTGGCGCTGTTTAAAGAGATGCAGGGCGTGAAAGACAACAAGGGACTGAACGAGAGCGAAAAAACCAGCAAAACCTCCGCGATTAAAGCGCAGCTGGACGATCTCGACCGCCTGACCGCCGCGCTGGGCGCGATGACCAGCGTCACCAAAGCGGTGCAGTAAACCTGAGGCCCGGTGGCGCTTGCGCCGCCATCCGGCAATAAACGACGCACGGAGCTAAACATGCAAAGCATCACCGTCGCCCCGCCAAAGCGTAGCTGGTTCTCGCTCCTGAGCTGGGCCATCCTTCTCGCCGTCCTGGTCGTTTCGTGGAAGGGCGCCGAAATGGCCCCGCTCACGCTAATTCAGGATTCCGGCAACATGGCGACCTTCGCCGCCGACTTCTTCCCGCCGGACTTCAGCCAGTGGCAGCACTATCTGGGCGAAATGGCCGTCACCCTGCAAATCGCCGTCTGGGGCACTGCGCTGGCGGTCATTCTGTCGATTCCCTGCGGCCTGATGTGCGCCGATAACCTCGTGCCGTGGTGGATTTACCAGCCGATGCGTCGCCTGATGGACGCCTGCCGCGCGATTAACGAAATGGTTTTCGCCATGCTGTTCGTGGTCGCCGTTGGTCTCGGGCCGTTTGCCGGGGTCATGGCGCTGTTTATCCACACCACCGGCGTGCTCTCCAAGCTGCTTTCCGAAGCGGTGGAAGCCATTGAACCTGGCCCGGTTGAAGGCATCCGCGCCACCGGCGCCAACAAAATTGAAGAGATCCTCTACGGCGTGCTGCCGCAGGTTATGCCGCTGCTCATCTCCTACTCGCTGTACCGTTTTGAGTCCAACGTCCGCTCCGCCACGGTGGTCGGCATGGTGGGCGCAGGCGGCATCGGCGTCACGCTGTGGGAAGCGATTCGCGGCTTTCAGTTCCCGCAGACCTGCGCCCTGATGGTGTTAATCATCATTACCGTCAGCCTGCTGGATTTCCTCTCCCAGCGTTTGCGTAAGCACTTTATCTGATTAGCGAGGCATTGATGGCTATGCACTTGTCTACACATCCGACCAGTTACCCAACGCGCTATCAGGAGATTGCCGCGAGACTTGAGCAGGAGCTTCGCCAGCATTACCGCTGCGGCGATTACCTTCCGGCGGAACATCAGCTTGCCGCCCGCTATGAGGTGAACCGCCACACGCTGCGACGCGCCATCGACCAGCTCGTGGAGCGCGGTTGGGTGCAGCGTCGCCAGGGCGTCGGCGTGCTGGTGCTGATGCGCCCGTTCGATTACCCGCTCAATGCCCAGGCGCGCTTTAGCCAGAATCTACTGGAACAAGGCAGTCATCCCACCAGCGAAAAACTGCTGGCAGTGCTGCGCCCGGCATCCAGCCACATCGCCGATGCGCTGAGCGTCAAAGAGGGCGATAACGTCATCCACCTGCGCACCCTGCGCCGGGTAAATGGCATCGCCCTGTGCCTGATCGACCATTACTTTTCCGACCTCGCCCTCTGGCCGCTGTTGCAGGGCTTTAACCACGGTTCGCTGCATGACTACCTGCGCGAGCAGTGCGGTCTGGCGCTACAGCGCACCCAGACGCGCATCAGCGCCCGCCGTGCGCAGGCCAAAGAGAGCAAGGTGCTGGAAATTCCCAATATGGCGCCGCTGCTGTGCGTGCGCACGCTGAACCACCGTGACAGCGAGGAAAACGCGACGGAGTACTCCGTCAGCCTGACCCGCGCCGACATGATCGAATTCACTATGGAGCACTGACGGAATGCACTTCGATACCGCCACTCGCCAGCGCTGGATGCGCGCGCTGGCTTACAGCAACGCCGACGCGCTTAACGTGAAAATGCAGGCGCTGAAACTCACGCCGGAATATGAACTGATTCGCGCCCCGGAAACCGGGCTGATGCAGATTCAGGCCCGCATGGGCGGCACCGGCAACCGCTTTTTCGCCGGAGATACCACGCTGACCCGTGCGGTGGTGCGTCTTAAGAGCGGCACGCTGGGCTACAGCTACCTGCTGGGGCGCAACAAACACCACGCCGAGCAGTGCGCCGTCATCGACGCGCTGTTGCAGGAGCACACTCACTTCCAGACCTTAATGGAAACCTTAATTGCCCCACTGGAGGCGGAACGCGACGCACACATTACCGCTCGCCGCGCCGAAGTAAACGCCAGCCGGGTTGACTTCTTTACGCTGGTACGCGGAGATAACGCATGACCCTACAAACCGCCTTTACCCTGCCCGTTCAGGACGCGCAACAGAGTTTTCGTCGCCTGCTGAAGGCGATGAGCGAGCCGGGGGTGATTGTCGCCCTGCATCAACTGAAACACGGCTGGCAGCCGCTGAATCTGGCCACCACCAGCGTATTGCTCACTCTGGTCGACGGCGACACCCCGGTATGGCTCGCGCCGTCCATCAACAACGACATTGCCAGTCAGAACCTGCGCTTTCACACCAGCGCGCCGCTGGTTGAACAGCCGCAGCAGGCCGCTTTTGCCGTCGCCGATGAACGCATCAGCAGCGAGCAGCTAAACGCCCTTTCCGCCGGAAGCGCCGTCGCGCCGGAAACCAGCGCCACCCTGATCGTCCAGGTCGCCAGTCTGAGCGGCGGACGCATGCTGCGCCTGACCGGGGCGGGTATCGCCGAAGAACGCATGATTGCCCCGCAGCTGCCGGAGTGCCTCATCCATGAACTGACTGAGCGCCCGCACCCGTTCCCGCTGGGGGTCGATCTCATCCTCACCTGCGGCGAGCGACTGCTGGCGATTCCGCGAACCACCCATGTGGAGGTGTGCTGATGTACGTAGCCGTCAAAGGGGGCGAAAAGGCGATAGCCAACGCCCACGCGTTGCAGGAAAACCGACGCCGGGGCGACGACACCCTCGCCGAGCTGAGCGTGGCGCAAATCGAGCAACAGTTGAACCTGGCCGTGGATCGCGTGATGACCGAAGGAGGCATCGCCGACCGCGAACTGGCCGCGCTCGCCTTAAAACAGGCCAGCGGCGATAACATCGAAGCCATCTTCCTGCTGCGCGCATACCGCACCACGCTGGCAAAGCTGGCGGTCAGTGAGCCGCTGAACACCGCAGAGATGCGTTTAGAGCGCCGTATTTCCGCCGTCTACAAGGATATTCCCGGCGGGCAGCTGCTGGGGCCGACCTACGATTACACCCATCGCCTGCTCGATTTTACCCTGCTGGCAAACGGCGAAACGCCGCCGCTGCGTACCGCTGACGCCATGCAGGACGCCGCGCCGCACGTTTTTTCTCTGCTGGCGAACCAGGGGCTGGCGAAGCGTGAAGAAGACAGCGGCGCCGTACCGGACGACATCACCCGCACGCCGCCGGTTTACCCTTGTTCGCGCTCCTCACGCCTGCAACAGCTGATGCGCGGCGACGAAGGGTATCTGCTGGCGCTGGCGTATTCCACGCAACGCGGCTACGGGCGCAACCACCCGTTTGCCGGTGAGATCCGCAGCGGCTACGTCGGGCTGGAAACGGTGCCGGAGGAGCTGGGATTTGCCGTGAACGTCGGCGAACTGCTGATGACGGAATGCGAAATGGTCAACGGTTTTGTCGCACCGGAAAACGACGCGCCGCACTTTACCCGCGGCTACGGACTGGTGTTCGGCATGAGCGAACGTAAAGCAATGGCGATGGCGCTGGTGGAAAGAGCCCTACAGGCACCCGAATACGATGAAACGGTCACGGGACCGGCGCAGGACGAAGAGTTCGTGCTGGCGCATGCGGATAACGTCGAGGCGGCGGGTTTTGTTTCGCACCTCAAACTCCCCCACTACGTCGATTTCCAGGCTGAACTGGAACTGCTCAAACGCCTGCAACAGGAGGCCGCCCGTGACGACTAACCTCTCCGGCTACAACTTTGCTTATCTCGACGAGCAAACCAAGCGCATGATCCGCCGCGCTATTTTAAAAGCGGTGGCGATCCCCGGTTATCAGGTGCCGTTCGGCGGGCGTGAAATGCCGATGCCCTACGGCTGGGGAACGGGCGGCATTCAGCTTACCGCCAGCGTGATTGGCGAGCCGGACATTCTGAAAGTGATCGACCAGGGGGCGGATGACACCACCAACGCCGTGTCGATCCGCAACTTCTTTAAGCGCGTAACCGGCGTGAACACCACCGAACGCACGGAAGACGCGACGCTGATCCAGACCCGTCATCGGATCCCGGAAACGCCGCTGACCGAAGATCAGATCATTATCTTCCAGGTGCCGATCCCTGAACCGCTGCGTTTTATCGAACCGCGCGAAACCGAAACCCGCACCATGCACGCGCTGGAAGAGTACGGCGTCATGCAGGTGAAGCTGTACGAAGATATCGCCCGCTTCGGCCATATCGCCACCACCTACGCCTACCCGGTGAAGGTCAATGACCGCTACGTCATGGACCCGTCGCCGATCCCGAAATTCGACAACCCGAAGATGAATATGATGCCCGCGCTGCAACTGTTCGGCGCGGGGCGCGAAAAACGCATCTATGCCGTGCCGCCCTGGACCCGCGTGGAAAGCCTCGATTTTGACGATCACCCGTTCACCGTACAAACCTGGGATGAGCCCTGCGCCATCTGCGGTTCAACGCACAGCTATCTCGACGAAGTGGTGCTGGATGACACCGGCAAACGGATGTTTGTCTGCTCCGACACCGATTATTGCCGCCAACAGAGCGAGGCACTCAGCAAATGACGCAACCGCTGCTTTCAGTCAATAACCTGACCCATCTCTACGCGCCGGGCAAAGGCTTCAGCGATGTTTCTTTTGACCTGTGGCCTGGTGAAGTGCTGGGCATTGTCGGGGAGTCCGGTTCCGGCAAAACCACCCTGCTGAAATCCATCTCCTCGCGCCTGACGCCGCAGTCCGGCGACATTTTGTACCAGAACCGTTCACTGTACGGCATGAGCGAAGCCGACCGCCGCCGCCTGCTGCGCACGGAATGGGGCGTGGTGCATCAGCATCCGATGGACGGACTGCGCCGCCAGGTCTCGGCGGGTGGCAATATCGGCGAACGCCTGATGGCCACCGGCGCGCGTCACTATGGTGAAATTCGCGCCACGGCGAAGCGCTGGCTGGAGGAGGTGGAAATTCCGGCCTCGCGCATCGACGACCTGCCGACCACCTTTTCCGGCGGGATGCAGCAGCGTTTGCAGATCGCCCGCAACCTGGTCACTCACCCGAAGCTGGTGTTTATGGACGAACCTACCGGCGGGCTGGACGTTTCCGTACAGGCAAAGCTGCTGGACCTGCTGCGCGGCCTGGTGGTGGAACTGGATCTGGCAGTGGTGATTGTCACCCACGATTTGGGCGTGGCGCGCCTGTTAGCAGACCGTCTGCTGGTGATGAAGCAGGGTCAGGTGGTGGAAAGTGGATTAACCGACCGCGTGCTCGACGATCCACACCACCCTTATACCCAGTTGCTGGTGTCGTCGGTATTGCAGAACTGATTTTTTGTTTTGCTGATTTTTTGTTTTGCCGGGTGGCGCTTTGCTTACCCGGCCTACAAAAAGCGCACCTGTAGGCCAGATAAGGCGAAGCCGCCATCCGGCAATCAGAATTAAGAGGCCAAAATGATTCGCGTAGAAAACGTCAGTAAAACCTTTGTGCTGCACCAGCAAAATGGCGTGCGCCTGCCGGTGCTGCAAAACGCCTCTCTGGAGGTACAGAACGGTGAATGCGTGGTGCTGCACGGCCACTCCGGGAGCGGTAAATCGACGCTGTTGCGCTCGCTATATGCCAACTATCTGCCGGACGAAGGGCACATCCACATTTGTCATAGCGATGAGTGGATCGATCTGGTGCAGGCCCCGGCGCGCAAGGTTCTGGAAGTGCGTCGCTCGACGATCGGCTGGGTAAGCCAGTTTCTGCGCGTGATCCCCCGGATCTCCGCGCTGGATGTGGTGATGCAGCCGCTGCTGGATCTGGGCGTCGCCCGCGAAACGTGCGCCGCGAAAGCCGCGAACCTGTTGACGCGCCTGAACGTCCCGGAACGGCTATGGCATCTCGCTCCCTCCACCTTTTCCGGCGGCGAGCAGCAGCGCGTGAATATCGCGCGCGGGTTTATCGTCGATTACCCGATCCTGCTGCTTGATGAACCCACCGCCTCGCTGGACGCCAAAAACAGCGCCGCCGTGGTCGCGCTGATTGAAGAAGCCAAAGCGCGCGGCGCGGCGATTGTCGGCATTTTTCACGATCAAACCGTACGCGATCGCGTAGCGGATCGTTTGCATCTGATGGGAACCACATCATGATTATCAACAACGTAAAGCTGGTGCTGGAAGACGAAGTGGTGCAGGGATCGCTGGAAATGCAGGATGGGATTATCCGTGCCTTTGCGGAAAGTCAGAGCCGTCACCCTGAGGCGCTGGATGGCGAAGGCGGCTGGCTGCTGCCGGGTTTAATTGAGCTGCATACCGATAATCTCGACAAATTCTTCACCCCGCGCCCGAAGGTGGACTGGCCCGCCCATTCCGCCATGAGCAGCCACGACGCGCTGATGGTCGCCAGCGGTATCACCACAGTGCTGGATGCCGTTGCGATTGGCGATGTCCGCGACGGCGGCGATCGCCTGGAAAATCTGGAAAAGATGATCAATGCCGTCGAAGAGACGCAGAAACGCGGCGTTAACCGCGCCGAACACCGTCTGCATCTGCGCTGTGAATTGCCCCATCACACCACCCTGCCGCTGTTCGAAAAGCTGGTGGATCGCGAGCCGGTAACGCTGGTCTCGCTGATGGATCACTCGCCGGGTCAGCGCCAGTTCGCTAACCGCGAGAAGTACCGTGAATACTATCAGGGCAAATATTCACTCAATGATGAGCAGATGGCCCACTACGAAGAGGAACAGCTTCAGCTTGCGGCGCGCTGGTCGCAGCCGAACCGCGCCGCCATCGCACAGATGTGCCGCGAACGTCATCTCGCGCTGGCGAGCCACGATGACGCAACGCCCGATCATGTGCTGGAATCGCATCAGCTTGGCAGCGTGATCGCCGAATTTCCCACCACGTTCGAGGCGGCAGAGGCGTCACGCAAGCATGGGATGAACGTACTGATGGGCGCGCCCAACATCGTGCGCGGCGGTTCGCACTCCGGCAACGTGGCGGCGCATAAGCTGGCAGAACTGGGGTTGCTGGATATCCTCTCCTCCGACTATTACCCCGCCAGCCTGCTCGACGCGGCATTCCGCGTGGCGGACGACGAGGCCAACACATTTACGCTGCCGCAGGCAATGCGCCTGGTGACACGCAACCCGGCGCGCGCGCTGAATCTCGACGATCGCGGCATCATCGCCGAAGGCAGGCGCGCCGATCTGGTGCTGGCGCACCGTAAAGGCGATCACATTCATATCGACCACGTCTGGCGTCAGGGTAAAAGGGTGTTCTGACTATGGGAAAACTGATCTGGCTGATGGGGCCGTCCGGCTCCGGTAAGGACAGTTTGCTGGCGGCGCTCCGCCAGCGGGAACATACGCAGTTGCTGGTTGCGCACCGCTATATCACGCGTGCGGCTAACGCGGGCAACGAGAACCATATTGCGCTGAGCGAGCAGGAGTTTTTCACTCGGGCAGGGCAAAATTTACTGGCGCTGAGCTGGCACGCTAATGGCCTGTACTATGGCGTTGGCGTGGAGATCGATCTGTGGCTGCACGCCGGTTTTGACGTGGTGGTTAACGGCTCACGCGCCCATCTGCCGCAGGCGCAGGCCCGCTACGGCAAAGCGCTGCTGCCTATCTGTTTGCAGGTCTCTCCCGATATTTTGCGCCAGCGTCTACAGGCGCGCGGGCGTGAAAGCGAAACCGAGATTGCCGCTCGCCTGGCGCGTGCGGCCCGTTACGCCCCTTTTAACTGTCATATCCTCAATAATGACGGAAGTTTGCTACAGTCAGTCGATACCTTATTAACGTTAATGGGCCGCCAGGAGAAAAGCCATGCCTGTCTGTGAACTACGCCGGGCCACGCCGGACGATACCGACGCGGTGTATCAACTGATCTGCGAACTGAAACAAGCGGAGTTCGATCGCCAGGCCTTTCGCGCCGGGTTTGCCTCA
Source organism: Citrobacter sp. CK202 (assembly GCF_030333225.1). Lineage (NCBI taxonomy): Bacteria > Pseudomonadati > Pseudomonadota > Gammaproteobacteria > Enterobacterales > Enterobacteriaceae > Citrobacter > Citrobacter sp. CK202. Next base: position 113,741 of record NZ_JAOWGI010000015.1, on the reverse strand, counting down.
AATTTGCAGGATCGCACGATACGCTACCAGCTGGCGCTGCGCGACGGGCAGGTTGTCGGGATGATCGGCCTGCATATGCAGTACCACCTGCATCACGCTAACTGGATCGGGGAGATCCAGGAACTGGTGGTGATGCCGCAGGCGCGAGGTCTGAAAGTCGGCAGCCGGTTGCTGGCATGGGCGGAAGAAGAAGCCCGCCAGGCCGGCGCGGAGATGACGGAGCTGTCCACCAGCGTGAAACGCCATGATGCGCACCGGTTTTATCTGCGTGAAGGGTATGCGCAAAGCCATTTTCGTTTTACCAAAGCGCTTTGAGGTGACTAATGAGCCTGACGATTACGCTTACAGGAACCGGCGGCGCACAGGTCGTGCCAGCATACGGCTGCGATTGTCTCGCCTGCCGTCGGGCACGCTTACAGGAGCAGTATCGCCGCCGCCCCTGTAGCGGCGTCGTCAAATTCAATGACGCGGTAACGCTGCTTGATGCGGGCCTGCACGATCTTACCGATCGCTGGCCCGCCGGATCTTTTCAGCAGTTTCTGCTCACGCATTATCATATGGATCATGTTCAGGGGCTGTTCCCCCTGCGCTGGGGCGTGGGCGCCGCGATTCCGGTTTATGGCCCGCCGGATGAACAGGGCTGCGACGATCTGTTTAAACATCCCGGCATCCTTGATTTCAGCCACACCGTCGAACCGTTTGTGGTCTTCGATCTCCAGGGATTACAGGTAACGCCGCTGCCGCTTAACCATTCAAAACTGACGTTTGGCTATCTGCTGGAATCTGCGCACAGCCGCGTCGCGTGGCTGTCGGACACCGCAGCGCTGCCGGACAAGACAGTAAAATTTCTGCTGAATAACCAGCCGCAGACGATCGTCATCGACTGTAGTCACGCGCCACGCGCGGAAGCGCCGCGTAATCACTGCGATGTAAACACGGTTATCGCGCTCAATGAGGTGATTCACTGCCCACGGGTCATTCTCACCCACATCAGCCACTCGTTCGACGTATGGCTGATGGATAACCCCCTGCCGGGCGGCATTGAAGCCGGATATGACGGGATGGAGATTGTGCTGGAGTAGCCTTACGCCGGATGGCGGCGCATTGCGCCTTATCCGGCCTACGATTGTCGCGCGGTTAACGATCGTACTCGTCTTCCATTCTGCGCTCTTCATCTTCCAGTTGACGACGTTCTTGATCGAGCTGGCGTTGGCGATCGTCCAACTGGCGACGCCGATCTTCAAACTGACGGCGTCTGTCGTCATATTGTCTGCGGCGATCGTCGCTCATCTGGCGCTGCCACTCTTCATCACGGCGGTCATCCTCATAATCCCGCCCGTTGTCAGATTTATACGCGTCATTGATCGCCTGCTGAATATTACCGATGGTGTCATCAACAATATCGGCATGCGCAGGAAGCGTCGTCAGCGACAACAGACCCAGAGCAATGAGCGTAGAATAGCGTTTCATAAAACCAGCCTCGCAGAGATCTTCCCCTCACGGTAGCGAATGGCCTGTTCGACGTGTAGCGGAGGAATCTCATTTGCCCTGCTGTTCTATCGCCATAATCGCCTCCACGCGCTTTTGATGGCGCCCCCCTTCAAACCCCGCATCCAGCCAGGCATCCACGATCATTTTTGCCAGCTCCAGCCCAACAACCCGCGAGCCAAAAGCCAGCACGTTGGTATCATTATGCTGGCGCGAAAGCTGTGCCGAATAGGGTTCGCTGCAAACGACGGCGCGGACTCCGGCAAACTTGTTTGCCGTTATCGAAATCCCCACACCGGTGCCACACACCAGAATACCGCCATCAACCTCGCCAGAGACAACGGCTTGTGCCACCTCGCTGGCATAATGTGGGTAATCCGTGCGCTCCGGCGACCAGGTTCCCTTATCAATCACCGTAATACCGCGCTGGGTTAAGTGCGTCAAAATATCCTGTTTCAGGATAAAACCAACGTGATCACAGCCAAATGCAATCTTTTTCATACTCATTCTCGCCCCGGTAAAACTTTACGAATAAAAAATATTTGTGATTTAAATGAATTTAAAAGAACAATAAATCGACAGAAAGACGCTGTATGGGCCTGTTCTACACACCTCCGTTCGGCAAAGCAAGAGCGACAAATACCCGACCTTGATGCTTACACAGGCTGCGCCTGAACAAGCAAAAACTATAATTCATTGTTTTATATTGACTTATTTTCATTCCGTATTTTTATCAACGTTATTAAATTCACGAAATGACAAACTTTATAAATTTAACTATTTTGTGAAGTAGTCAGCATCTTTTCTGTTCCTGCTGTGGTGATATAGTGGCGTCTTCATTTCAAGGACAAGAGAACGTAATGAGTCAGTCAGAATTTGATTCAGGGCTTCCAAACGGCATCGGGCTTGCGCCTTACCTGCGCATGAAGCAGGAAGGCATGACGGAGAACGAGAGCCGTATCGTCGAGTGGTTACTCAAGCCGGGTAATCTCAGTAGCGCGCCAGCCATTAAAGATGTCGCAGAGGCGCTGGCGGTATCTGAAGCCATGATTGTTAAGGTATCGAAACTGCTGGGATTCAGCGGATTTCGCAACTTACGCAGCGCGCTGGAAGACTATTTTTCTCAGTCTGAGCAGGTATTGCCTGCCGAACTGGCCTTTGATGAAGCGCCGCAGGATGTGGTGAATAAGGTATTCAACATTACCTTGCGCACCATTATGGAAGGTCAGTCAATCGTCAACGTGGATGAGATTCATCGCGCCGCACGCTTCTTTTATCAGGCGAAGCAGCGTGATTTGTATGGCGCTGGCGGGTCGAATGCCATCTGCGCGGACGTACAGCATAAGTTCTTACGCATCGGCGTGCGCTGCCAGACTTACCCGGACGCGCACATCATGATGATGTCCGCATCGCTATTAAAAGAAGGCGATGTCGTGTTGGTGGTGACCCATTCCGGGCGCACCAGTGATGTAAAAGCCGCGGTTGAACTGGCGAAAAAGAATGGTGCCAAAATTATCTGTATCACCCACAGCTACCATTCACCTATCGCCAAATTGGCTGACTATATTATTTGTTCGCCAGCACCAGAAACACCGTTATTAGGGCGTAATGCTTCCGCACGCATATTACAACTCACTCTACTGGATGCATTTTTTGTTTCCGTCGCCCAACTGAATATCGAACAGGCAACCATTAATATGCAAAAAACTGGCGCAATTGTTGATTTCTTTTCACCAGGCGCGCTGAAATAAAATGCTCGTTGCTCTCATTTTCGGGAGCAACACCCTACACTGAGAATACTGCTATGAATAAATATCTGAAATATTTCAGCGGTGCGGCTATGGGCTTAATGTTGTCCACCAGCGCATTTGCCGCCGCCGAATATGCCGTAGTATTAAAAACATTATCCAATCCATTCTGGGTGGATATGAAAAAAGGTATTGAAGATGAAGCAAAAACGCTGGGTGTCAGCGTCGATATTTTTGCCTCTCCTTCGGAAGGCGACTTTCAGTCTCAGTTGCAGCTATTCGAAGATCTCAGCAATAAAAATTACAAAGGTATCGCCTTTGCGCCATTATCCTCAGTAAACCTGGTGATGCCCGTCGCCCGCGCGTGGAAGAAAGGGATTTATCTGGTCAATCTCGATGAAAAAATCGATATGGATAACCTGAAAAAAGCGGGCGGTAACGTCGAAGGGTTTGTCACCACCGATAACGTCGCCGTGGGCGCCAAAGGCGCGGAGTTCATTATTGAGAAACTGGGCGCCGAGGGCGGTGAAGTCGCCATTATTGAAGGTAAAGCCGGTAACGCCTCCGGCGAGGCGCGCCGCAATGGCGCAACCGAGGCTTTCAAAAAGGCAAGCCAAATCAAGCTGGTCGCCAGCCAACCCGCAGACTGGGACCGAATCAAAGCGTTAGACGTTGCCACCAACGTGCTGCAACGCAACCCGAATATCAAAGCGATTTATTGCGCTAACGACACCATGGCGATGGGCGTCGCCCAGGCCGTGGCTAACGCCGGGAAAAGCGGAAAAGTGCTGGTAGTGGGTACAGACGGTATCCCGGAAGCCCGCAAAATGGTGGAGGCCGGACAGATGACGGCGACCATCGCTCAGAACCCTGCGGATATCGGCGCGACAGGGCTCAGGCTGATGGTGGATGCCGCGAAATCAGGCAACGTGATCCCGCTGGATAAAGCGCCGGAATTTAAGCTGGTCGATTCCATCCTGGTCGCAAAGTAAGTCCGTAAATCTGCCGGATGGCGACGCGAACGTAGGCCTGATAAGCGTAGCGCCATCAGGCAATGGCACTGATTTAGTCAATATTTTTCTTACACAAAATCATTCGAGATGCATCGAGGCGGCAACTGAGTAAATCCCCAGGAGCTTACATAAGTAAGTGACTGGGGTGAGCGAAGGCAGTCAACAAAGAGGCAGCTTGAAGGATGAAGTGTAAAAGAGGTTAATTATGGTCACGCCATATATCTCGATGGCGGGGATCGGCAAATCCTTTGGTCCGGTTCACGCATTAAAATCGGTTGATTTAACGGTTTATCCTTATGAAATACACGCATTATTAGGAGAAAATGGCGCCGGTAAATCAACGTTGATGAAGGTTCTGTCGGGAATACATGAACCGACCAAAGGCACCATTACGATTAATAACGTTAATTACGACAAGCTGGATCATAAATTAGCGGCACAACTCGGCATTGGCATTATTTATCAGGAACTCAGCGTGATTGATGAATTAACCGTGCTGGAGAATTTATATATTGGTCGTCATCTGACGAAAAAAGTCTGTGGCGTCAATATTATTGACTGGAAAGAGATGCGCGTACGGGCCGCCATGATGTTGCTGCGCGTCGGTTTAAAAGTCGATTTAGACGAAAAGGTGGCGAATTTATCCATCAGCCATAAGCAAATGCTGGAAATCGCCAAGACGCTGATGCTCAACGCCAAAGTGATCATCATGGACGAACCCACCTCCTCGCTCACCAATAAAGAGGTGGACTACCTGTTTCTGATCATGAACCAGCTACGCAAAGAGGGCACCGCCATCGTCTACATCTCGCATAAGCTGGCGGAAATTCGCCGCATCTGCGACCGCTATACGGTGATGAAAGACGGCAGCAGCGTTTGCAGCGGGATGGTGAGCGACGTCAGCAACGACGATATCGTCCGCCTGATGGTTGGTCGCGAACTGCAAAACCGCTTTAACGCCATGAAAGAGAGCACCGGCAACATCGAGCGCGATACGGTATTCGAGGTGAAAAACGTCACCAGCCGCGACAAGAAAAAGGTTCGCGATATCTCCTTTAGCGTCAGCCGGGGCGAAATTTTAGGCTTCGCCGGACTGGTCGGCTCCGGGCGCACCGAGCTGATGGATTGCCTGTTCGGCGTCGATAAACGCGCAAGCGGCGAGATCCGTCTGAACGGGAAAACCATCTCCCCGCGCTCACCCCTGGATGCGGTGAAAAAAGGGATGGCTTACATCACCGAAAGCCGCCGGGATAACGGCTTCTTCCCCAATTTCTCTATCGCCCAGAACATGGCGATCGGCCGCAGCCTGAAAAGCGGCGGCTTTAAGGGGGCGATGGGCCTGTTCCACGAAGGCGACGAGCAGCGTACCGCCGAAGCGCAGCGCGAACTGCTGGCGCTGAAGTGTCATTCCGTTAACCAGAACATCACCGAACTCTCCGGCGGAAACCAGCAGAAGGTGCTGATTTCCAAATGGTTGTGCTGTAGCCCGGAGGTGATCATTTTCGACGAGCCGACCCGTGGTATCGACGTCGGTGCGAAAGCCGAAATTTATAAAGTGATGCGCCAGTTGGCGGACGACGGAAAAGTCATCCTGATGGTGTCATCTGAACTTCCTGAAATTATCGCCGTCTGCGACCGCATCGCCGTGTTCTGCGAAGGACGACTGACGCAAATCCTGACCAATCGCGATGACATGAGCGAAGAGGAGATTATGGCATGGGCATTACCACAAGAGTAAAAGGTGACGTGAACGGGAAGAAACCGTTCAACTTTGCGCTGTTCTGGGATAAATACGGCACCTTCTTCATCCTGGCGATTATCGTCGCCATCTTCGGTTCGCTGTCGTCAGAATATTTTCTGACCACCAACAACATCACCCAGATTTTTGTCCAGAGTTCGGTAACGGTGCTGATCGGCATGGGTGAATTCTTCGCCATCCTGGTCGCCGGTATCGACCTCTCCGTCGGGGCGATTCTGGCGTTGTCCGGGATGGTGACGGCCAAACTGATGCTGGCAGGCGTCGATCCGTTCTTTGCGGCGCTGATTGGCGGCGTGCTGGTCGGCGGTGCGCTGGGAGCGATTAACGGCTGCCTGGTGAACTGGACTGGCCTGCATCCGTTCATTATCACCCTTGGCACTAACGCGATTTTCCGTGGTATCACGCTGGTGATTTCCGACGCCAACTCGGTATACGGCTTCTCATTCGACTTCGTGAACTTCTTCGCCGCCAGCGTGTTAGGTGTCCCCGTGCCGGTCATCTTCTCGCTGATTGTCGCGGTGATCCTCTGGTTCCTCACTACCCGCATGCGGCTTGGGCGCAACATCTACGCGCTCGGCGGCAACAAAAACTCGGCGTTCTATTCCGGGATTGACGTGAAGTTTCACATCCTGGTGGTGTTTATCATCTCCGGCATTTGCGCGGGACTGGCGGGCGTGGTTTCTACTGCGCGACTCGGCGCCGCAGAACCCTTAGCCGGAATGGGTTTTGAAACCTACGCCATCGCCAGCGCCATCATTGGCGGCACCAGCTTCTTCGGCGGCAAGGGGCGCATCTTCTCGGTGGTAATTGGCGGCTTAATCATCGGCACCATCAACAACGGTCTGAATATTTTGCAGGTACAAACCTATTACCAGCTGGTGGTGATGGGCGGATTAATTATCGCGGCTGTCGCCCTTGACCGTCTTATCAGTAAGTAAGGAATGGATCATGAAAATCTCTCCCTCTTTAATGTGTATGGATCTGCTGAAGTTTAAAGAACAGATCGAATTTATCGACAGCCATGCAGACTATTTTCATATTGATATTATGGACGGCCACTTTGTGCCGAATCTGACGCTGTCCCCCTTCTTCGTCAGCCAGGTCAAGAAACTGGCGAGCAAACCTCTTGATTGTCATCTGATGGTGACGCGTCCGCAGGATTATATTGGTCAACTGGCGCGCGCCGGTGCGGATTTCATCACGCTGCACCCGGAAACCATCAACGGTCAGGCATTCCGTCTGATTGACGAAATCCGCCGCCACGGTATGAAAGTGGGCCTCATTCTCAACCCGGAAACACCGGTTGAGGCGATGAAATACTATATCCATAAAGCTGATAAAGTGACGGTGATGACCGTCGATCCCGGCTTTGCCGGGCAGCCGTTCATCCCGGAAATGCTGGATAAAATCGCCGAGCTGAAAGCCTGGCGCGAGCGTGAAGGGCTGCATTACGAAATTGAAGTGGATGGCTCCTGCAATCAGGCCACCTACGAAAAATTAATGGCGGCAGGTGCGGATGTCTTTATCGTCGGCACCTCCGGGCTGTTTAACCACGCGGAGAATATCGACGACGCATGGCAAGTGATGACGGCGCAGATCCTGACGGCGAAAAACGAGGTACTGCCTCATGCAAAAACAGCATAGCGTTGTGGCGGGTGTGGATATGGGGGCAACCCATATCCGTTTTTGCCTGCAAACGGCAAGCGGTGAGACTCTGCACTGTGAGAAACAGCGTACGGCGGAGGTGATTGCGCCCGGCGTGGTGGCCGGTATTGCGCAGATGATTAGCGAACAGATCGCACGCTACGAGGCGCGCTGCCGTGGTCTGGTGATGGGATTTCCGGCGCTGGTCGGCAAAGACAACCGCACCATCATTTCGACACCCAATTTGCCGCTGCAACCTGAAGAAGTGCATGACCTCGCGGGAAAACTGGAGGATGCGCTGGGCTGCCCGGTCGCGTTTTCCCGCGACGTTAACTTACAGCTGTCGTATGACGTCGTGGAAAATCATCTCACACAGCAGCAGGTGCTGGCCGCCTACCTCGGCACGGGAATGGGCTTCGCGGTGTGGATGAACGGCGCGCCCTGGACCGGAGCGCATGGCGTGGCGGGCGAACTGGGGCACATTCCCCAGGGCGACATGACGCAGACCTGCGCCTGCGGCAATCCAGGTTGCCTCGAAACGGTCTGTTCCGGGCTGGCGCTGAAACGCTGGTACGAACAACAGCCACGGGATTTCGCGCTGGACGCACTGTTTGTCCACGCCGGAGAGGCGCCATTCGTCCAGGCGCTGCTGGAAAGCGCCGCCCGCGCGATTGCCACCAGCATAAATCTGTTCGATCCCGATGCGGTGATTTTGGGCGGCGGCGTGATGGATATGCAGGCTTTCCCGCGCGAACAATTAATTACCCTGATCCAAAAATACCTGCGCCGACCGTTGCCGTATCAGGCCGTACGTTTTATTGCCGCCTCGTCCTCCGCGTTTAACGGCGCGCAGGGCGCAGCAACGCTGGCACGCTGCCGTTTTCTGTCGTCGCGGTGATATCGCGACGCTTATCAGGCCTGCACATGCGCCGCCCGCAGCGCCTGCGCGAGCTGCGCCCGGGTAAACGGTTTACGCAGCAGCGCCACATCCGGCAGCGCGGGGTTATGCGCCGGGCGTAAATCCTGCCCGCTGATAAGCAGCAGCGTCAGGCGGGGATAATGCTTGCGGGCATGGTTGATCACCTCCACGCCGCTCAGACTGCCTGGCAGCATTAAGTCGCTGATAAGAACATCAATCTCGCCGGATGACGCCAGCATCTGCATCGCCTGCTCGCCGTTGGCGGCCTCCAGCGTCAGGTACCCCAGCAGATGAAGTTGCTCGCACAACGTCTGACGAACATCCGCCTCATCTTCCAGTACCAGCACCAGTTTCTCGTCGCTGGCGGTACTTTGCACCGCAACCGGCTCCAGGTTTGCCACCGCAGGCGCGATGGCGCGGGGAAGCTGCAATCTGACCGTCGTCCCCTGCCCCGGCGCGCTCTCAATTTCGACACGACCGCCTGACTGGCGCACAAAGCCGTAAACCATCGATAACCCAAGCCCGCTGCCGCTGCCGGTCTGTTTGGTGGTGAAGAACGGCTCGAACACCTGCGCCTTCACCTCCTGCGACATACCGCAACCGTGATCGATCACCTCCAGCGCCACCATATCCTGACGACGTCCGTCACTGCGCGTAACCCGCTGGTTCCAGGTGCGGATTTTGATCGTCCCTGTCTGCCCTTCCATCGCATCGCGGGCGTTCATCACCAGGTTGATGATCGCGTTCTCCAGTTGGCTGACGTCTATCCACGCGGCCCAGGCGGGCGACTGGGCTTCTATCTCCAGCGTCAGCGTGGCTGGTAGCGAGTGACGCATCAGTTCGCTCAGGTTTTCCAGCAGCGTTTTCAGTTCCACCGAGTGCGGATGCAGCGACTGTTTACGGGAGAACGCCAGCAGGCGTTGCGTCAGCAGCGCCCCGCGCTCGGCGGCCTTCAGCGCGCGGGTAATGCGCGGCGCATCCGGCGAGTCGGGGCTGACCAGTTCCAGACTGCCGATAATCACCGCCAGCAGGTTGTTAAAATCATGCGCCAGCCCGCCCGTCAGTTGCCCTACCGCTTTCAGTTTCTGGCTGTGCAGCAGCGCCTCTTCCAGCCCCTGACGCTCCGTTCGGTCGATCTCCATCTGGGAGGTCTTTTCTTTCAGCAGGCGGGAGGTGCGCTCCAGCGACGCCGTATTGCGGGCAAAAACGTTAAACGCGCGCGCCAGTTCCCCCAGCTCGTCCCGCCGCTGCAAGGCAGGGACGCTGACATCCGATTCGCCGTGCGCCAGCCGGGTCATGGCGCGCGAAATCGCCGTCAGGTTAGAACCGAGGTTGCGGTAGATATACCACCCGGCAAAGCCGGTAATCACCACCGCCAGCAGGGCGAAGGTCATGATAAACAACGCGCCGGAGCGCAATTCCTGATGGCTTTGCGCCACCCGCTGTTCTGAGATGATCGCCACCTGCGCCGCATACTGATTGATGTCGCTGTTTAAAATCGCCACCAACGCTTTGATGTGAAACATGTACCAGCTGATGGCCAGGTCGCTTTGCTCCAGCGCCGCCGAGAGCGGTTCAAGTTTGCGTAACTCCTGGTTAAAGTCAGACAGAATCACGTTCACCAGCGGATCGGCATGTTGCTCAGGCAGGGCGCGCATCACGCCATCCAGCTGTTTAATGACGGCGCGCGGCGTCGGCGTTTCGATGGCGGCGCGAATCAGGCGATCCATTTGACTGAACAACGCCGCATCCTGCGCCGCATCAAGCTGTTGCAGATGACGCAGGTAACTCTGATTCTGATACAGCGAACTCAGCAGCGTATTACGTTCCAGATGCCGCCGCTGCCCGCGCTGCAACATGCCCGCCACGCTGGTCTGCAACTCGTTGCTGCGTTGAATAATGCGGGCCACCAGCCCCGGTTCCTGCTGCGCCAGCGGGGCGGTCGCCAGTTGTTCGAGTGAATGCCTGAGCGCCCGCTGAGTCTCCTGCAACCGCTCCGCTTCGCCCTTGTACTCCAGCGCGCCGACCACCTGCGACAGCCGCACCGCTGCCGTCGCCACGTTCGCCGTATCGCGCGCCAGGTTCATACTGCCGGTCATGTCATCGACGGTTTGCTGCTGCACCTGCTCCTGTATTTGACTCGCATGCTGAAAACCCAGCACCGCCACGCCGCTCACCATCAGCGTCACCGCCACTACCAGCAGATTAAAAAACAGCAGTCGCCCGCGCGCACTGGCGAAAAAGTGACGTCTGTGCTGCGGCATATCACGCTCCATGAAGAAAAATCGCAATATGACAAATATGAACGGCTTCTGACATTTTGCATTTACTTTCCTGTGATGGAGTGCTGATATCGCTAACCCCGCAGGAGATCCGCCATGAGCAGGACACCGGTTCTGGAGATGCGCAATATTGCCAAAGCGTTTGGCAAATTTTACGCGCTGAAAGGGGTCGATCTGACGGTATACCCCGGTGAAATCCACGCGCTGATGGGCGAAAACGGTGCCGGTAAAAGCACCCTGATGAAGATTCTCGCCGGTGCATATACCGCCACCAGCGGCGAGATTCTGATCGACGGTCAGCCCTTTCATATTCGTGGGCCGAAAGATGCCCTGAGCGCAGGCATTACTCTGATTTATCAGGAGATGCAGCTTGCGCCTAACCTTACCGTCGCCGAAAATATTTTCCTCGGCAGCGAACTGTCGCGCGGCGGCATCGTGCAGCGTAAAGAGATGGTGTTGCAGGCGCAAAAGGTCATCGACCGGCTCGGCGCGCAGTTTAAAGCCAGCGATCGGGTAATGCGGCTGACCATCGCCGAACAGCAGCAGGTAGAGATCGCCCGCGCCCTGCATCGCAACAGCCGTATTCTGGTGATGGATGAACCTACCGCCGCCCTCTCATCTCGTGAAACCCACCGTCTGTTTGAGCTGATCATGCGCCTTCGCGATGAAGGGATGGCGGTTATCTATATCAGCCACCGCATGGCGGAGGTGTATGAGCTGTCCGATCGCGTCAGCGTCCTGCGCGACGGACAGTACGTCGGCAGCCTCACCCGCGACAAACTCAACGCGTCCGAACTGGTGCGCATGATGGTGGGGCGTCCGTTAAGCGACCTGTTCAACAAAGAACGCGACATCCCGCTCGGTAAACCGCGTCTGAACGTTCATCACCTTACCGACGGCGGTAAAGTGCAGCCGTGCAGCCTGCTGGTACGTTCCGGCGAAATCGTCGGCCTGGCCGGGCTGGTCGGCGCCGGGCGTTCCGAACTGGCGCACCTGATTTTCGGCGTGCGTAAAGCCACCGGCGGGATGATCGAGGTGGATGGCGAGCCGGTGGTGATCCACTCCCCGCGTGAGGCCATTGAGCACGGTATTGGCTACCTCACCGAAAACCGCAAAGAACAAGGGTTGTTTTTAGAACTGGCGGCGGCGGAGAACATTACGATGGCGACGCTGGAGCGCGACGCCAACTGGGGGATGCTGAACCGTAAAAAAGCCCAAAGCATCTCCGATGACGCCATTCAGTTGCTCAACATTCGCGTGCCGCATGCCCAGGTCCGCGCCGGAGGTTTGTCCGGCGGCAATCAGCAAAAGCTTCTGATCTCACGCTGGGTCGCCATCGGCCCGCGCATTCTGATTCTGGACGAACCAACGCGCGGCGTGGATGTCGGCGCGAAAAGCGAGATCTATCGCATCATGAACGAAATGGCGCGTAAGGGCGTGGCGATCCTGATGATCTCCAGTGAATTGCCGGAAATCGTCGGCATGAGCGATCGCGTCTACGTCATGCATGAAGGCAGCATTGCCGGGGAATTGTACAGCCAGGACATTACACAGGAAAACATCATGCGGCTGGCGACCGGCGTAAACGACTCCCACCTTGAGGCGGTGAAATCATGAATAACCCAACCACTCCCCAGCAGGTGGCGAAGTCCGCCTCCGCAAAAAAGATGTTGATGAGCGATCTGATGCAAACGGTCGGTATTTTACCGATTTTAGTGCTGATCGTGGCGGTATTTGGCTTTATCGCACCTAACTTTTTCACTGAAAGCAACCTGCTGAACATCACCCGCCAGGCGTCGATCAACATCGTGCTGGCGGCGGGGATGACGTTCATCATTCTGACCGGCGGCATCGACCTCTCCGTGGGGTCGATTCTCGGCACCACCGCCGTGGCGGCGATGGTGGTCTCTCTGATACCGGAGTTCGCCATGCTGTCGATTCCGGCGGCGCTGATGCTCGGCCTGGGGCTGGGGCTGGTTAACGGCGCGCTGGTGGCCTTCGCCGGGCTGCCGCCCTTTATTGTCACGCTCGGCACCTATACGGCGCTGCGCGGCGCGGCCTACCTGCTGGCGGACGGCACCACGGTGATCAACTCCAATATCAGCTTCGAGTGGATCGGCAATAACTATCTTGGCCCGATTCCGTGGCTGGTGGTTATCGCCCTCGCGGTGATCGTGCTGTGCTGGTTCATTCTGCGCCGCACCACGCTGGGCGTACATATTTATGCCGTGGGCGGCAACATGCAGGCGGCGCGTTTAACCGGCATCAAAGTGTGGCTGGTGCTGCTGTTTGTGTACGGCATGAGCGGCCTGCTGTCGGGGCTGGGCGGAGTAATGAGCGCCTCGCGTCTCTACAGCGCCAACGGCAACTTAGGCATGGGGTATGAGCTGGACGCCATCGCAGCGGTGATCCTCGGCGGCACCAGTTTTGTCGGCGGGATCGGCACGATCACCGGCACGCTGGTGGGCGCGCTGATCATCGCCACCCTGAATAACGGCATGACGCTGATGGGCGTCTCTTACTTCTGGCAACTGGTGATCAAAGGGGCGGTGATCATCATAGCGGTGCTGATCGACAAATACCGTACCCGACACCATCAAAGTGCATAGACAAACTTGCCGGATGGCGGCGCAGGCCTACCCGTTCGCAGGCCAGATAAGCGCAGTGTCATCAGGCTTATAACAACAATACCCTACGTGAGGAAAAGAGTATGCGTTTGAAACCATTAGTGACCGCGCTCTGTGCTGGCGCGTTACTGGCCGCATCGCCGTTTGTACAGGCCAAAGAACTGAAATCCATCGGCGTGACGGTGGGCGATCTTGCCAACCCGTTCTTCGTGCAGATAACAAAAGGGGCGGAGCTGGAAGCACGCAAACTGGCCGGTGATGGCGTAAAAGTGACGCTGGTATCCAGCGGCTACGATCTGGGTCAGCAGGTTTCGCAGATCGACAACTTTATTGCCGCGAAGGTGGATATGATCATCCTTAACGCCGCAGATTCGAAAGGGATCGGCCCGGCGGTGAAACGGGCGAAAGACGCCGGGATCGTGGTGGTCGCGGTTGACGTGGCTGCCGAAGGCGCAGACGCCACCATCACCTCTGATAACACCCAGGCGGGCGAAATGGCCTGTAAATACATTACCGATCGTCTGAAAGGCAAAGGCAATGTGGTGATCATCAACGGGCCGCCGGTTTCCGCCGTGCAGAACCGTGTCGAGGGCTGCCAGACCGAGTTCAAACGCCACCCGGATATCAAGGTGCTCTCCTGGAACCAGAATGCCAAAGGCAGTCGCGAAGGCGGGCTGGAAGTGATGACCGCCCTGCTGGCTGCGAATCCGAAGATCGACGGCGTATTTGCGATCAACGATCCGACGGCGATCGGCGCCGATCTGGCGGCAAAACAGGCACAGCGCAATGAGTTCTTTATCGTCGGTGTGGATGGTTCGCCCGATGGCGAAGAGGCGCTGAAGCGTGAAAATTCCCTGTTTGTGGCGACCCCCGCACAAGATCCGCAGGTGATGGCGGCAAAAGCGGTGGAGATCGGCTATGACATTCTACAGGGCAAACCGGCGCCTGGTGAACCTGTACTGATTCCGGTGACGATGATCGATAAAAACAACATCGGCAGCTACAAGGGCTGGACGGTGAAATAACGGAAAGCGGCCTCTGCGTAGGCCCGATAAGCGCAGCGCCATCAGGCAGTAAACCCATGCCGGATGGCGGCAAAAATGCCTTATCCGGCCTACAAGGCTACATCACAATAAGGAGAATTCTTTCAATGAAACGCTCCGAAATAAACGAGATTCTCGGCCACACGCGGCAATTCTTTTCCATGCATGACGTCCACCTGCCGCCTTTCGCCAGCTTTGCCCCATCGCAATGGCGTCATCTTGATGCCGCCTGGAGCGAAATATTCGATCTCAGGCTCGGCTGGGATGTTACCGCGTTCGGCGGGACAGATTTTGCCGCTCAGGGACTGACGCTGTTTACCCTGCGCAACGGCTCGCCCAAAGGCATGCCTTATGAGAAATGCTATGCGGAAAAAATCATGCATGTGCGCGACGCGCAGGTTACGCCGATGCATTTCCACTGGCGCAAACGTGAAGACATTATCAATCGCGGCGGCGGTAATTTAATCGTTGAGCTGTGGAACGCCGACTCCCGGGACCAGACCGACAATACCGACGTCACCATTGTGATAGACGGCTGTCGACAGACCCATGCGGCAGGCAGCCAGCTGCGCCTTTCGCCAGGAGAAAGCATTTGCCTGACGCCGGGCCTGTATCACAGCTTCTGGGCGGAAAAAGGGTTTGGCGACGTGCTGGTCGGCGAAGTTTCTTCCGTCAATGACGATGACCATGACAACCATTTTCTCCAGCCGATCGCCCGCTATAACGACATTGAAGAAGATGAACCGGCGCAACTGGTGTTGTGTAACGAGTACCGCCTGTTCTGCTGAACAAGGAGCACATTATGCCGTTGATTTCTCTTGCCGATGGACTCGACCATGCCCGCAAGCATCGCTATGCGCTGGGGGCGTTTAACGTTCTGGATTCCCATTTTTTACGCGCGCTGTTCGCCGCCGCCAGGCAGGAACGCTCGCCGTTTATCATTAACATTGCCGAAGTCCATTTTAAGTATGTTTCGCTGGACTCGCTGGTCGAAGCAGTAAAATTCGAAGCCGCCCGACACGATATTCCGGTGGTGCTTAACCTCGACCACGGGCTGCATTTTGAATCCGTGGTGCGGGCGTTACGTCTGGGCTTCAGCTCGGTAATGTTTGATGGTTCCACGCTGGAGTATGAGGAAAACATCCGCCAGACCCGGGAAGTGGTGAAGATGTGCCACGCCGTTGGCGTGTCGGTAGAGGCGGAACTTGGCGCGGTTGGCGGCGATGAGGGCGGTGCGCTGTATGGTCATGCCGACGAATCGCTGTTTACCGATCCGCAGCTGGCGCGCGATTTTGTTGACCGCACCGGTATTGATGCCCTGGCCGTCGCCATCGGCAACGCTCATGGCAAATATAAAGGCGAGCCCAAACTCGATTTCCCGCGTCTGGACGCCATTCGCCAGCAAACGGCGCTGCCGCTGGTGCTGCACGGCGGTTCCGGCATCAGCGATGAAGATTTTCGTCGCGCCATTACGCTGGGCATTCACAAAATCAATTTCTACACCGGTATGTCGCAGGCTGCGCTGGCGGCGGTGGAATCACGGATGACTAACCGCCAACCGCTGTACGATGAGTTCGCCGAACTGCTGCTGGGCATTGAAGAGGCGATCACCGATACGGTATCGGAACAGATGCGCATTTTTGGCAGCGCGGGGCAGATCTGATGGAACGCAAAGGCATTATCGCGGCGGGCAATATGTTGGTCGACCATGTGCACCAAATCGTACAGTGGCCGGAGCGCGGCTGGCTGGCGGAGATCACCCATAGCGAACGTTCGACGGGCGGCGCGCCGCTTAATGTTCTGCTGACGCTGGCAAAGATGCACACCGGGCTGCCGTTACAGGCTGTGGGATTAATCGGCCAGGACGCCGACGGAGACTACATTATGGCGATGCTGGAGCAGTATCACGTCAATCGCCAGCATGTCCAGCGCACCACGTTTGCCCCCACGTCGATGTCGCAGGTGATGACCGATCCCAGCGGGCAGCGCACCTTTTTCCACTCCCCCGGCGCTAACCGTCTGTTGGCTCTGCCCGCGTTCGATGAGCTTGATGCCTCGATGAAGATTTTCCACCTGGGCTATCTGCTGCTGCTCGACAGTCTGGATATGCCGGATGATGACTACGGCACCCGCAGCGCACGGCTGATGGCGCAGATGCATGAGGAGGGCTTTGAGACTTCGCTGGATCTGGTGTCCCGCAAAGGCGATCCGCGCTATCAGCCGCTGGTTTTGCCCGCGCTACGCCATCTGGATTATCTGGTGATCAACGAGCTGGAGGCCGGGGAGTTCAGCGGTCTGGAGATCCGCCAGCCCAACGGCGAACCGCATATTCCGCACATCGCCGCAGCCGCCCGCGAATTGCTGGATGCAGGCGTCCGCCAGCGGGTGGTGATTCATTGCCCGGAAGGCGCCTGGGGCGAAACGCCGGATCAGCCTGGCGTCTGGATACCATCGCAAAAGCTGGAGCAGAGGGAGATAGTCGGTAGCGTTGGCGCGGGAGATGCGTTCTGCGCCGGTTTTTTGTATGGCTGCCACGAAGCATGGCCGCTGGCCGAGAGCATTAAGCTGGCGCACACCTGCGCGCGGGTCAGCCTGCTGTGCGCCAATGCGATTGATGGCGCGAAAACGCTTGAGGAGTTACGAACGCTTTTGTAGCCAGTTCGCCTGATGGCGCTGCGCTTATCAGGCCTACAAATACGCCGCCATCCGGCAACTGCGCCTGATTACGCGGCTTTATCGTGGTGCTGCACATCGGCGGCAAAAACATACCCGAGGCCGCGCAGGGTTTTGATCAACGTCGGCTGATGCGGATTGATTTCAATTTTGCGGCGCAGACGCATAATCAACACGTCAATGGTGCGATCAAACACCTCAACGCTGTCGCTGTGCGTTAATTCCAGCAACTGCTCACGGCTGAGCACCCGACGGGCGTTTTGCGCCAGCGCCAGCAGCAAACTGTATTCCCCCTGGGTGAGATCCACCGCCTGCTGCTGCGGATTGTGCAACTGACAGCGCGCGGTATCCAGATGCCAGCCATTGAAAGAGAGGCCAGACGTCTGCACGCTTCCGCCTTCGGCGATCAGCACGCCAACCCGACGGAGTACGGCTTTCATCCGCGCCACCACCACGCGCGGGTTAAACGGTTTGCTGATGTAGTCATCAGCGCCCATCTCCAGCCCGACCACCACATCCGACTCGCTCCCCAGCCCCGTGAGCATCACCACCGGCAGCGTAGGCCTGATCTTCTGTACCTGCTGCAACACCATCAAACCGTTCGTGTCGGGCAGCATCATATCCAGCAACACCAGCGCAATCTCCGGCTGGGTTTCGACGCACGCCAGCGCAGCCTGCCCGGTATGGCAGACCGTCACCGCAAAAACGTGCTCATTCAGGACATCCTGCAACAATGCGCAGACCGCCGCGTCATCATCCACGACCAGTATGGCTGGTTTCATCACCCTTCCCCATTTCACATCCCCTACAGATGAGTGTGATTGATTCTGCCCGGAGTGACAGATATTGCGCAGCAGGAGATGCAGGAAACATAACCCTGGTCACACTGCCGGGCCGTCACCGCTTTTCCTGTTCGTCACGTCAAAACTGACGACAGCCTGTTTTTCGTCAGGGTTTTGACCAAATTTTACCCGTAATATCAGGGAAAGACCCCAATAAAAACATGGCATAAAAGATGCATAATGAGGCCGACAGCGCGTATGCGCGATTTGATTAACTGGAGCGAGACCGATGAAAAAAGTCGTCACGGTTTGCCCGTATTGCGCATCAGGTTGCAAAATCAACCTGGTGGTCGATAACGGCAAAATCGTCCGGGCAGAGGCGGCGCAGGGGAAAACCAATCAGGGTACTCTGTGTCTGAAGGGCTACTATGGCTGGGATTTTATTAACGATACCCAGATCCTGACCCCGCGCCTGAAAACCCCTATGATCCGTCGCCAGCGTGGCGGCAAACTGGAATCCGTTTCCTGGGATGAAGCGCTGAACTACGTCGCCGATCGCCTGAGCGCCATCAAAGCGAAGTATGGCCCGGACGCCATCCAGACGACCGGTTCGTCTCGCGGCACAGGTAACGAAACCAACTATGTAATGCAAAAATTCGCGCGCGCCGTTATTGGTACCAATAACGTTGACTGCTGCGCTCGCGTCTGACACGGCCCATCGGTTGCAGGTCTGCACCAGTCGGTCGGTAACGGCGCAATGAGTAATGCGATTAACGAAATTGATAACACCGATTTAGTGTTTATCTTCGGCTATAACCCGGCGGATTCCCACCCTATCGTGGCGAATCATGTGATTAACGCTAAACGCAACGGCGCGAAAATTATCGTCTGCGATCCGCGCAAAATTGAAACCGCGCGCATTGCCGACATCCACATCGCGTTGAGAAACGGCTCGAATATCGCGCTGCTCAACGCTATGGGTCATGTCATTATTGAAGAAAATCTGTACGACCAGGCGTTCGTCGCCTCCCGTACTGAAGGCTTTGAAGAGTACCGTAAGATTGTCGAAGGCTACACGCCGGAATCCGTTGAGGATATCACCGGCGTGAGCGCGCACGATATTCGCAAGGCGGCGCGTATGTACGCCGAAGCGAAAAGCGCCGCAATCCTGTGGGGCATGGGCGTGACCCAGTTCTATCAGGGCGTGGAAACCGTGCGTTCGCTGACCAGTCTCGCCATGCTGACCGGCAACCTTGGTAAGCCAAGCGTGGGCGTGAACCCGGTTCGCGGCCAGAACAACGTTCAGGGCGCATGCGACATGGGCGCGCTGCCGGATACCTATCCGGGCTATCAGTACGTGAAAGACCCGGCTAACCGCGAAAAATTCGCCAAAGCCTGGGGCGTGGAAAGCCTGCCAGCGCATACCGGCTATCGCATCAGCGAACTGCCACACCGTGCTGCGCATGGCGAAGTTCGCGCGGCGTACATTATGGGTGAAGATCCGCTGCAAACCGATGCGGAACTCTCTGCGGTACGCAAAGGGTTTGAAGACCTGGAACTGGTCATCGTGCAGGACATCTTTATGACCAAAACCGCGTCGGCGGCGGATGTTATCTTACCGTCTACGTCGTGGGGCGAGCATGAAGGGGTGTTTACCGCTGCTGACCGTGGTTTCCAGCGCTTCTTTAAGGCCGTTGAACCGAAGTGGGATCTGAAAACGGACTGGCAAATCATCAGCGAAATCGCCACCCGTATGGGCTACCCGATGCACTACAACAACACCCAGGAGATCTGGGATGAGTTGCGTCATCTGTGCCCGGATTTTTACGGGGCGACTTACGAGAAAATGGGCGAACTGGGCTTCATTCAGTGGCCTTGCCGCGACACGTCGGATGCCGATCAGGGGACGTCTTATCTCTTCAAAGAGAAGTTCGACACCCCGAACGGTCTGGCGCAGTTCTTCACCTGCGACTGGGTCGCGCCGATCGACAAACTCACCGAAGAGTACCCGATGGTGCTGTCTACGGTGCGTGAAGTCGGCCACTATTCATGTCGCTCGATGACCGGGAACTGTGCCGCGCTGGCGGCGCTGGCGGATGAGCCAGGCTATGCGCAAATCAACACGGCCGACGCCGCGCGTCTGGGCATTGAAGATGAAGCGCTGGTCTGGGTTCATTCACGTAAAGGCAAAATTATCACCCGTGCGCAGGTCAGCGATCGTCCGAACAAAGGGGCGATTTACATGACCTACCAGTGGTGGATTGGCGCCTGTAACGAGCTGGTGACGGAGAACTTAAGCCCGATTACCAAAACGCCGGAGTACAAGTACTGCGCCGTGCGCGTCGAGCCGATCGCCGATCAGCGCGCCGCCGAGCAGTATGTGATTGATGAGTACAGCAAGCTGAAAACCCGTCTGCGCGAAAGCGCAATGGGGTAATCTGCCGGATGGCGGCATGAGAATGCCTTATCCGGCCTACGACCTGTTTCCACCGTCGGCCTGATAAGATGCGTGAGCATCGCCATCAGACATTTTCCTTGCAACAGCCTCCGCCGGAGGCTGTTTTTTTATCCATACGATCTCTTTATACTGTCTACTCCGTACCCTAAATAAAACTCAAAATGAAACCACTTCTTGCATTGATGTTCTTAATGACATTCTTTGCCCATGCCACCGATACTGAGCCTGGCAGCCAGTATCTGAAGGCGGCGGAGGGCGGAGACCGACGCGCACAGTATTTTCTTGCCGATACCTGGTTCAGTTCCGGCGATCTCAGCAAAGCGGAATACTGGGCGCAAAAAGCCGCAGACAACGGTGATGCGGATGCCTGCGCATTGCTGGCGCAAATCAAAATCACCAACCCCGTCAGTCTGGATTATCCGCAGGCTAAAACGCTGGCCGAAAAGGCGGCACAAGCGGGCAGCAAAGCCGGAGAAATCACTCTGGCGCGCATTCTGGTCAACACCCAGGCGGGGACGCCGGACTATCCAAAAGCCATTTCACTGCTGCAAAACGCCTCAGAAAACCTGGAGAGCGATTCTGCCGCCGATGCGCAGATGCTGCTCGGGCTGATTTATGCCAACGGCGTGGGCATTCCTGCCGATGACGATAAGGCGACCTGGTATTTCAAACGCAGTTCCGCCATTTCCCGTACCGGCTACTCCGAATACTGGGCCGGAATGTTGTTCTTAAACGGCGAACAGGGCTTTATTGAGAAGAATAAACAGAAGGCGCTGCACTGGTTGAATCTGAGTTGTACGGAAGGGTTTGATACCGGCTGCGAAGAGTTTGATAAGTTAACCAACGGGTGAATGTAATATTGCCGGATGGCGGCGCAAGCGCCTTATCCGGCCTACAGACCACAGCTTCCCGTAGGCCGGATAAGCGTAGCGCCATCCGGCAATCTGTCATGAATTACTGATTCGCGGTCTTATCAAATTTGCCCAATACCTCGCGCTCATACGCCAGCGCTTTCTTACGGTCAAACTTGTGTTCCCACTTGGCGATAACCAGCACCGCCAGCGCATTACCCACCACGTTCAGCGCGGTACGCGCCATATCGAGGATACGGTCAACACCGGCGATAAACGCCAGCCCTTCCAGCGGAATGCCCACGCTACCCAGCGTCGCCAGCAGCACCACGAAGGAAACGCCCGGCACGCCCGCAATCCCTTTCGAGGTGACCATCAGCGTCAGCACCAGTATGATTTCCTGCCACAGCGACAGGTCGATACCGTACAGCTGCGCGATAAAGATCGCCGCAATACTCTGGTACAGCGTTGAGCCATCAAGGTTGAAGGAGTACCCGGTCGGCACCACAAAGCTGGTGATCGACGCCGGAGCGCCATAGGCCTCCATCTTCTCGATAATGCGCGGCAGCACGCTCTCAGAGCTGGCCGTGGAGTAAGCCAGAATCAGTTCATCTTTCAGGATACGAATCAGAATCCAGACGCTCAGACCGCACAGACGCGCCACGATGCCCAACACCACCAGCGCGAAGAACAGAATCGCGAAGTGTACCAGCAGCACCAGTTTCGCCAGCGGCCACAGCGACGCAAAACCAAAGTTCGCCACGGTAACAGCGATCAGCGCAAACACCCCGACCGGCGCGTAACGCATCACCATGTGGGTCACTTTAAACATGGTTTCTGAGATGGAGCGGAACACGGTGACCAGCGGTTCACGGTGAGTCGCAGGCAGGGAAGACAGACCCAGGCCAAACAGCACCGAGAAGAAGATAATCGGCAGCATGTCGCCCTTCGCCATCGACGCGACAATATTGGTCGGAACCAGTGACAAAATCGTGCCCATCAAACCGTGCGCATGGCTTTGTACTTCTGCCGTCGTGCTTTGGTATTTCGAAATATCCACGGTCGCCAGTTGCGACATATCAATCCCGGAACCGGGTTGAAACACGTTCGCCAGTGTAATACCGAGGATAATGGCGACGGTCGTGATCACTTCGAAATAGATAATGGTTTTGGCACCGATACGTCCTAACTGTTTCGCATCGCCGACACCGGCAATACCGACAATCAGGGTGGAAATAACAATCGGAACGACGATCATTTTGATCAGATGGATAAAGATATCACCCGCCGGTGACAGCAGGTTGGCAACCAGCCATTCGCGGCTGTCGCTGTGATAATGCAGATAACTGCCCAGAAGAATACCCAGCACCATGGCCAGCAAAATCTGCCAGGCCAGGCTGATTTTCAAGTTTTTCATAACAACAGACTTCCTCAATGAAGCGCCGTTCTGCATTCAAAAAAGGATGAGAACAGTACATACTGAAAGGGTATGAATTGTGTTGCGTTCGTTTGTGGAGTTTTTTAACGCGCATAATCAGTACCATTTGCATGGCATACTGCGCAACCCTTTCAGAACAGGGCATCTAACTGATTTTATGCATAATAACGCGAGTTTATCGCGATCATCATGAATAACTATTTGTTATGGAAAGATTTTTATTTCCTCAAAAACGAATAATACCTTTCTGGAATTATTTTAACGCCACCGTTCATTCGCTTACTTTTTAAACAGCAAAAACGACACAAATCACAAAAAAACAAAATTATTTCTGACGATTCTGCAACAACTTCGCCATATTAATAGCGTCAATGAGTTGCACGCGATTAACCCTTGGCGAGTTCAAATCCAGTAATTTTTGCCAGAATGCGATGGCCTGCACATAATCAGCCTGCATAAACGCATCAGCGGCCAGCAGCATTAACGCGGTGACTTCCGAAGCATCAAGCGCCAGCGCTTTATCGATCATTTCACGCGTTTCCGGCGTCATATGCTGCCCGGACTGGTAATAGCGCACCGTCGCCAGCGCCGAATAGAGCTCCGCGTTCTCTCCCCGCAGGCGCAGCGCCTGCTGATACGCCAGCAGAGCATTGTCATAGGCATTACGCCAGAGGTAGTACTCGCCCAGCGTCGCCCACTGCGCGCTGTCCTGCGGGTTTGCGCGAATCGCCGCCTGCAACGTCAGCAACTGCTTTTCCGCCGTCGGTTCATCGGTAAACGCCCGCAGCGGATCGGCCAGACGCTGCTGCTCCTGGCGAACGGCCTGCCATTTTGACGACGCCAGATAGCCGCCGACGCAAGCCATCACCATGACGATTGCAACGGCCAGCAGCGCTTTCACCGGCAGCAGGCGCGACGGCGCGTCCGAAGCCACAGGCTCCGCCAAATTATGATGCAATTCCTGTTGTAGCTGCGCCTGGTGCTGGCTGTGACGCAGCAGCAGTACGCTCACCTGATGCAGACTCATTCACTCCCCCTCCTCTTTACGCTGACGCGCTATCACTCGCCACAGCGCCACGCCCACCAGCAGCAACAGCAGGAAAGGCAGCGCCCACAGCAGCAACGTTTGCCCGGTTAGCACCGGGTTGTAGAGGACAAACTCACCGTAGCGTTCGGTCATCCAGGCGGTGATTTCCTCTTCGCTTTTACCTTCCGCCACCATGGTATAGACCTGATGGCGCATACTGACCGCTACCGGCGCGTTGGATTCCAGCAAGTTTTGATTCTGGCACTGCGGGCAGCGTAGCTGGCTGGCAATAAATAGTGATTTTTCCTGCTGTTGCGCGTTTTCAAAGCGCCAGGTGTCCACAACCTGGGCATGTGTTGCGAAGGTGATGAAAAACAAAATGATAGCCAAGAGTAAACCTATTCTGCCGGATGGCGCTGCGCTTATCTGGCCTACAATGTGTTGCGCACCCCGTACGCCGCCATCCGGCAACGCGTTGATTAATTTACTCATCACGCTTCCTCCCACGCCAGCCGCTGAGCGCCGCGCCTGCAATCATCAACAGCCCTCCGCCCCAGATCCAGCGCACGCCGGTCTGGACATACAGACGCATGGCATAGCGATCCTGCCCGGTTTTTTCGCCCATCACCGCATACCAGTCATGCAGCAGATTCCAGCGAATCCCCGGCTCCATCATCTGCTGACGGCGCGCCGCGTAAAAACGCCGCTCTGGCGTGACGTGCCCAATGTGCCGTTTATCCTGCTCAATGGCGATCTGCGCTTTCTCGGTGGTGTAATTGCCTTTCGCCTCCAGATCGAGACGTTCAAAACGAAACGTGTAGCCTGCCAGTTCCACCTGCTCTCCGGGGCGCAGATTAAGGCTGATCTCGTGCCGACTGCCGCTGGAGAAAATAATCCCGGCGGCGATAATCAGTACGCCGATGTGCGCCAGCAGCGCCGGAAGCTGGCGACGCACAGACACTTTCCGGCTTCTGATTGTCGCCAGTACGATAACTAACAGCATCAGTAGCCCAAACGGCAGCGTGGCGCGATTAAAATAGGGCGCGCCGACGGAGAGTCGCCCCCAGCCGAACAGGCCGTAAATCATCGGATAGAGCGTCCCGATAAGCACAATCAGCAGCACGGCGCTAAAAAGCAGCAGCGCGGCCAGAATCATCATCTCACGCGACCAACTGCCAAAACGCGCATTCTGGCGGACTTGCTGGCCTCGCCACGCGTACAACCCGAGCGACGCCAGGCTCAGGAGCGTAAACAGCGCGAACAGCGGCACCGCACGCACGTTGTCCAGCGCAAAGGCATGGACAGAGACCAGAATGCCGGAGCGCACAATCAGCGTGCCCAGCAGGGATAAAATCAGCGTCAGAATCGCCAGCAGCAAAGACCAGTGGCGGAAGATGCCGCGCTGGCGGGAAACGAACAGGCTGTGCAGTAGCGCGCTGGCGGAAAGCCAGGGTAATAAAGAAGCGTTTTCCACCGGGTCCCAGAACCACCAGCCGCCCCAGCCCAGTTCGCAGTACGCCCACCACGACCCGAGAATGATGCCCAGCGTCAGCGCGCACCAGCCGGGGAGCGCCCAGCGCCAGCAGACCCAGGCGGTGGCCGCGCTAAAGCCGCCGCGCAGCAATGACGCCAGCGCAACGCCCGCTGCGACCATCAGGCCGCCATAGCCCAGATAAAGCAGCGGTGGATGGAGAATCAGCCCCAGGTGTTGCAGCATCGGATTGAGATCTCGCCCCTCAATCGCGGGCGGAAAGATACGCACAAACGGGTCCGACCAGACCACGACAAACAGCAGCAGCAGGGCGGTCATCATCGACAGAATACAGAGCGTTAGCGGAAAGAGCGCATCGCGCTCGCCTTTGCAACGCCAGGCGAACAGCGCGCTCCAGCCGGAAAGGAACAGCACCCACAACAGCAGCGATCCTTCATGACCGCCCCACACCGCCGCCAGTTTTAATCCCCACGGCAGCAGGCTGTAGCTATGCTGTGCAACGTAGACAACCGAAAAATCGCTGGTAAGAAAGCAGAAAACCAGAATAGCGAACGCCAGTAATAACAGCGCGAATTGCGCCAGGACGCCGATTATCGCCAGACGTCTGATGCCCTGCCAGCGCTGGCGCAACCCCACCAGCGTGGCAAGTGGGGTCAACACGTTGACCCCAAGACTCAGTAATAATGCCAGAAAACCGGCTTCAGGAAGGAATACGTCCAGAGATCACCCTGCCTAAGCTCACGCGACCGTTAGCTGTCCCGCATAAAGAATGAAAAAGCGCAGCAGCAGGACACCGGTCAGGCTGGCGCCGCATACCGCCAGCACGCCGTGAAACGTCGAACCGCGATTCGCCCACGGCTTCAGCAGCATTGGCACAATCAGCCCCAGCCCCGCGACGCCAAGCCAGAACCACCATGTCCAGAATCCGCCGCCCAGCGCCGCAGTCAGCGCGCGCATTTTACCGTCATCGCCCAACGCCAGCCCAACGAAGAACGCCGCCAGCAGGAAGATTTCCAGCCAGACGACCGGCGTTTCCATGCGATGCACAAAATGCGCTTCAGTGCTGTGCGGATTGCTGCGATGACGCAAGGCCATCGCAATCAGCGCCACCGCTGCCCCGGAAGAGATCCCCGAGAACAGGAACAGCACCGGCAGGATCGGGTTATTAAGGAACGGATAGGACTTCAGCGCCGACAACAGGAAGCCGGTATACGCCCCCAGCAGTACCGCCAGCACCAGCATTACCGTCTCAAGCAGGCGATGGAACGGCGTCAGCAGCATCAACGCTTTTTGCACCATCCCCAGACGCGGCAACCAGCGCTGTTGCAGGGCAAGCACCTCTTTTTCAAAGATTTTCGCCAGCCACAGAACCAGCACCACCATATAGAGCTGGAACAGCATGACGCCCATCGACATCACCGACGTGAAGCTGTAGTGGAACATCAGTTTCCAGAAGGTCCACGGGCGCGTCAGGTGAAAGATCAGGATCAGCAGGCCAAGAATAATTGCCCCCGGCCCCACCACCAGCGTCGTACGCAGCAGCGTGCTGTCTGCCCCGCCCGCTTCCGGGTGAATGCGGCGCAGCAAAATAGCCAGCGTCACTAACCCGGCAGAAATACCAATCAGAAACAGATAGATGGCGATGGGCCAGTCCCACACCAGCGATTCAAAATGGAAAGCAGAAGCGTGCGTCATTGGCTCACCTCCCCAAATTTAAAGGGAACGCGGTAGACCTTCGGTTTCGTACCCAGCGCCAGCTTGTAGCGGTAGGTGGTTTTCTGCCGCAGCAGACGAGAGATATCGCTGTTGGGATCGTCCAGGTTGCCAAACGTCAGCGCCTTTGTCGGGCAGGACTCGACGCAGGCGGGCAACTTACCCGCTTTCAGGTTGGTTTTCCGGCAGAAATCGCACTTATCCGCCGTCTTGCTGACCGGATGGATAAAGCGTACGCGATAAGGACACGCCGCAATGCAATACTGGCAGCCGACGCACAGATCCGGGTTCACATCGACGATACCGCTGGCGGCATCGCGGAATGAGGCCCCGGTCGGGCAAACATCGACGCAGGGCGCATGATCGCAGTGCTGGCACGAATGACGGAAGAATTGATACTTCACGTCAGGAAACGTCCCCTGCGGCTCGCTGCGGATAATCGTCAGACGCGACACGCCCTCCGGCACCTGGTTCACTTCCCGACAGGCATCCATGCAGGCGGTACAGCCGATGCATAATGACTCATCATGCACCATGCCGTAACGCACGCCGTTGATATTCAACGTTTTCGCCACCACGCGTCCTGCTGTTCCGCTGACCGCCACCAGCGCGCCGACGCGGGTGATAAACTGGCGACGAGAGCAACTCATGGATGCTCCTTAAGCAAGGGAACGGACGCCGGGTTAAAGTGCGGATTAGTGCGCTGATCGCTGTGGCAATCGACGCAAATTTTAATCCGTCCTTTCTCATTGAGCGTCTGCATCGTGTCTTGCTGTGGATGCAGCGAGTGACAGCTGGCGCACGCCACTTTGGTCACATGGACATCATGCGGCCAGAACGCTTTTTGCAGCTGCTCAGGCAGGTGGCAGGACATACAGACGCTGTTCTGCTGCTCTACCGTATACATCGGGTCGTTAAAGCGCATCACATCTTTCACCCCTTCGCGGTGTTTAGGCGATGGCTGACCGTGACAGTTGGTGCACGTAACCGGCAGCTTGTTGTTCGGGTTAACGACAGAAGCGTGCTTACCGTGCATACCCTCGGTATCCGGCTTGTGGCAATCCAGACAAGCAGCATCTGGATTACGCTGCTGGGTGACCGTCCAGCGTTGCTCTGAGTCCTGCGGCGTTGGGGTAGCGGTTATCCCACACAGGCTCCAGAACAGACCTGACGCCAGCACCCCAGCAGTTAATAACGAACGTAATACGCTCATATTCACTCCGTTGCATAATGCCTGATGGCGCTACGCTTATCAGGCCTACAAGACTTCCGTAGGCCGGATAAAGCGCTTGCGCTGCCATCCGGCAAATTTGTCACATGTGAGGTTATTGGCTTAACAGACCGTTTTTACGCGCCTGATCTTCCCATTGCGGAATCACCGTCTTGATGAAGTCCTGCTTCTCGGCGTTGATTTGCTGCATGTTCAAACCAATCGCTTTCTGGGCTTTCTCTTTGGTGGAGATATCCGGCAGCGGGATTTCATGAGTGATGCCTTTACTGCCCAGCAGACGCACCAGTTTGGTACGGGCATCCGCCGCTTTATCCATCGCGCCGCCCAGCATACGCAGACCTTCATCCGGGGCATGCATATGGATGCCGTGCGAGGCAATCGCCAGATCCCAGCGCCACTGCGCATGACGGATATCGTCCAGAATCGGTTTCATTTCCGCTTCTGTCGCGCCCGCATCCCACGCCGCTTTCGCTTCGAAATGCGCGTGTACTAACTGATCTTCAACCTTGATTTTCAGGTCATGAATCGCCTGTTTACGCTCAGCAACCACTTTTTGCAGGGAGGCTTTATCCTGGGTGTGGCAGTTGGCGCAGGTCTGGGCGAAGTTATCAAACGGGTTGCCAATCTTATGGTCGGTGTAGAGTTTGCCTTCGGCGTTCTGCACTTTCGGCATGTGACAATCAATACAGGTCACGTTGTTCTTGCCGTGAATGCCCACGCTCCAGGTTTCATATTCCGGGTGCTGCGCTTTCAGCATTGGCGTTTTCGACAGCGGGTTTGTCCAGTCAGAGAAGGCGATGGCGTCGTAATATTTCTCCATATCCTCGACTTTTGTTCCCTCATCCCACGGGAATTTGACGGCTTTGTTTTTACCGTCAAAGTAGTACTCCACATGGCACTGCCCGCACACCATAGATTGCTGGTCAAAACGGCTGGCTTTATCAAACGGTTTGCCGATGGTTTCCATCGCGCGCTCGGCATAAGGACGGGAGAGCGTTAACGCCGGTTTGCCTTTGGCGAAATCGTCTGAGGCGGTGTTATGGCAGTCGGCGCAGCCCAGGGCATTGACGATTTCCGGGCCGCCGCGCGCCCATTTACCGTGGAAGTAGCCGTCTTCGCCATCTTTCTGGATCAGACGCGCCACATCCGGGCTTTTACAGCTCCAGCAGGCCATCGGCAATGGGCCATCTTCGGCATTTTTCGGTGCGCCGGTACGCAGGGTTTCACGCACATCGGTAACCGCATAAGCGTGCCCGCGCGGCTTATTGTAGTCACGCGAGA
Organism: Citrobacter sp. CK202; assembly: GCF_030333225.1. NCBI lineage: Bacteria > Pseudomonadati > Pseudomonadota > Gammaproteobacteria > Enterobacterales > Enterobacteriaceae > Citrobacter > Citrobacter sp. CK202. Next base: position 84,272 of record NZ_JAOWGI010000015.1, on the reverse strand, counting down.
AGGGGTATCCCGCCCACAGGATCACCAGACGCGGGTCTTCTGCCAGCGCATCTTCACGCGTTGACTGTTCTGACGTCGCTTTCCATGAGAGATATTGATCGGGATGCTGAGGGGCGAAGGTTTCATTCTTCGCTTCAACGGTGACGGTCTTTGCGGGAACGGACGTTTGTTCAGCGTATACAGAGGAAATAAAAAAAAACGGTAATATCAGGCTGAAGAAACGGCGTGCGCGTAATATTGTCCTTGCCATAGAGGTCTCATCCAGATTGCGCCATTGCCTTCAATGGCGGTTCTTTATTTTGTTTTTCCACAACAGCAACCGCACGAATACTGTCATGACATTGCTCCCCTCTATGTGTAACAAAAAACCACATTAAAAATGTTGTTTTTAATCAATTGTAAGTGCATGTAAAATACCACTTTAGAGTTATGCCACCCTCCTTAAACCTACTCCTTTCGTTAGCATTCGACGCGGATCACTTTTTCAACAACTCGCCTGTAACTGCATGTTATCGCGGGTATTAATCCATTTTTGCGAGATTCCTTCAAAAATCACTTTGCCGTTTATTTGCACAGTTCCGTTATTGCGTGATCTGCCGCGCAAATACTAAACAAAACTGCCAAAGCCCCTACATTTAACTTTTGTGAGACATATTATTAACATCTTACAAGGAGAACAAAAGCCATGAGCCAAATACATAAACACGCTATTCCCGCAAACATTGCGGATCGTTGCCTGATAAACCCGGAGCAGTATGAGGCGAAATATCAACAATCTATTAACGAGCCAGATACCTTTTGGGGTGAACAGGGAAAGATTCTCGACTGGATTACACCGTATAAAAAAGTGAAGAACACCTCCTTTGCGCCCGGCAACGTGTCGATTAAATGGTATGAGGATGGCACGCTGAACCTGGCGGCAAACTGCCTTGACCGCCATCTGCAAGAAAACGGCGACCGTACCGCCATCATCTGGGAAGGCGATGACGCCACCCAGAGCAAACACATTTCATATCGCGAATTGCATCGCGATGTTTGTCGTTTCGCCAATACGCTGCTGGAGCTGGGCATTAAGAAAGGCGACGTCGTGGCTATTTATATGCCGATGGTGCCGGAAGCGGCGGTGGCGATGCTGGCCTGCGCGCGCATTGGCGCGGTGCATTCGGTGATCTTCGGCGGCTTCTCGCCGGAAGCGGTTGCCGGGCGAATCATCGACTCCAGCTCACGTCTGGTGATCACCGCCGATGAAGGCGTGCGTGCCGGACGCGGCATCCCGCTGAAAAAGAACGTCGATGATGCGCTGAAAAACCCGAATGTGAACAGCGTTGAACATGTGGTGGTTTTAAAACGTACTGGCGGGAAGGTCGACTGGCATGAAGGCCGCGATCTGTGGTGGAGCGACGTGATTGAGAAATCCAGCGCTGACCATCAGCCGGAAGAGATGAATGCGGAAGACCCGCTGTTTATCCTCTACACCTCCGGTTCAACCGGCAAGCCAAAAGGCGTGCTGCATACCACCGGCGGCTATCTGGTCTATGCCGCCACCACCTTTAAGTATGTCTTTGACTATCACCCGGACGATATCTACTGGTGCACCGCAGACGTAGGTTGGGTGACCGGGCACAGCTACCTGCTGTATGGGCCGCTGGCCTGCGGCGCAACCACCCTGATGTTTGAAGGCGTGCCAAACTGGCCGACGCCAGCGCGGATGGCGCAGGTGGTGGATAAGCACCAGGTTACTATTCTCTACACCGCCCCAACCGCTATTCGCGCTCTGATGGCGGAAGGCGATAAGGCGATTGAAGGCACCGATCGCTCTTCGCTGCGCATCCTCGGTTCCGTCGGCGAACCGATCAACCCGGAAGCGTGGGAATGGTACTGGAAGAAGATCGGTAACGAAAAATGCCCGGTAGTGGACACCTGGTGGCAGACCGAAACCGGTGGATTCATGATCACGCCGCTGCCTGGCGCGACTGAACTGAAAGCCGGTTCCGCCACGCGTCCGTTCTTTGGCGTGCAGCCCGCGCTGGTGGATAACGAAGGCCACCCGCAGGAAGGGGCGACCGAAGGCAATCTGGTGATTACCGACTCCTGGCCGGGTCAGGCGCGTACCCTGTTTGGCGATCACGAGCGTTTTGAGCAGACCTACTTCTCTACCTTCAAAAACATGTATTTCAGCGGCGACGGCGCGCGTCGTGATGAAGATGGTTACTACTGGATCACCGGGCGCGTCGATGACGTACTGAACGTTTCCGGCCATCGTCTGGGCACGGCGGAGATTGAATCCGCGCTGGTGTCGCATCCGAAGATTGCTGAAGCCGCGGTGGTCGGTATTCCGCACAACATCAAAGGCCAGGCCATCTACGCCTATGTCACGCTGAATCACGGCGAAGATCCGTCGCCGGAGCTGTATACCGAAGTACGCAACTGGGTACGTAAAGAAATTGGCCCGCTGGCAACACCGGACGTGCTGCACTGGACAGACTCACTGCCGAAAACGCGTTCCGGCAAAATCATGCGCCGTATTTTGCGCAAAATCGCAGCGGGCGATACCAGCAATCTGGGCGATACCTCAACCCTCGCCGATCCTGGCGTGGTCGAGAAACTGCTCGAAGAGAAGCAGGCCATCGCAATGCCTTCATAACCCTAACCGTGAAATGCCCGATGGCGCGCTGCTTATCGGGCCTACAGGTTCAACATCGCTTGTAGGCCGGATAAGGCTTCAGCCGCCATCCGGCAAAATCAAAAAATCCCCCTACCTTATCTCTGGAGACTCTGTGATGAATGACAATATTTATCAACGGATAGAAGACAGTGCGCGTTTCAGGGAGTTAGTCGAAAAACGGCAACGGTTTGCCACCATCCTGTCGGTCATCATGCTGGCGGTTTATATCAGCTTTATTCTACTGATTGCCTTCGCGCCGGGCTGGCTGGGCACTCCGCTACACGCCGGCACCAATGTCACCCGGGGTATTCCAATTGGGGTGGGCGTCATTCTGATCTCCTTCATCCTGACCGGTATTTACATCTGGCGGGCGAATGGTGAATTCGACCGTCTTAACAACGCCGTACTGCACGAGGTTAAAGCATCATGAAGAGAGTCCTGACGGCGCTTGCCGCCACACTACCCTTCGCTGCAAACGCAGCGGATGCCATTAGCGGTGCAGTAGAACGCCAGCCAACCAACTGGCAGGCAATCGTCATGTTCCTGATTTTCGTGGTGTTTACGCTCGGTATCACCTACTGGGCCTCTAAACGCGTCCGTTCACGCAGCGACTATTACACGGCAGGCGGGAATATTACCGGCTTCCAGAATGGGCTGGCGATCGCCGGCGACTATATGTCCGCCGCGTCGTTCCTCGGGATTTCCGCTCTGGTGTTCACCTCCGGTTATGACGGGCTGATCTATTCACTCGGCTTCCTGGTGGGCTGGCCTATCATTCTGTTCCTGATCGCCGAGCGCTTGCGTAACCTGGGTCGCTATACCTTTGCTGACGTCGCCTCTTACCGACTGAAACAGGGGCCGATCCGCATTCTGTCTGCCTGTGGTTCGCTGGTGGTTGTGGCGCTTTACCTCATCGCCCAGATGGTGGGGGCAGGTAAACTGATCGAGCTGTTGTTCGGTCTGAACTACCACATTGCGGTGGTGCTGGTGGGCGTTCTGATGATGATGTACGTCCTGTTCGGCGGCATGCTGGCAACGACATGGGTACAGATTATCAAAGCCGTACTGCTGCTGTTCGGCGCCAGCTTTATGGCGTTCATGGTGATGAAGCACGTCGGCTTTAGCTTCAACAACCTGTTCACCGAAGCGATGGCGGTACACCCGAAAGGTTCAGCCATTATGAGCCCGGGTGGTCTGGTCAACGACCCGATCTCCGCGCTGTCATTAGGCCTGGGGCTGATGTTCGGTACGGCAGGCTTACCGCACATTCTGATGCGTTTCTTTACCGTCAGCGATGCCCGCGAAGCGCGTAAAAGCGTGTTCTACGCCACTGGCTTTATGGGTTATTTCTACATCCTGACCTTTATTATCGGCTTCGGCGCGATCATGCTGGTCGGCGCGAACCCGGAGTATAAAGATGCCGCAGGCGCGTTAATCGGCGGCAACAACATGGCGGCGGTTCATCTGGCGAACGCGGTAGGCGGCAACCTGTTCCTCGGCTTTATCTCTGCGGTGGCCTTCGCAACGATCCTGGCGGTCGTGGCCGGTCTGACGCTGGCAGGCGCATCGGCGGTATCTCACGACCTGTACGCGAACGTGTTTCGTAAAGGCGCGACCGAACGCGAAGAATTGCGGGTGTCGAAAATTACCGTACTGGTGCTGGGCGTGATCGCCATCATTCTGGGCGTGCTGTTTGAAAACCAGAATATCGCCTTCATGGTCGGCCTGGCGTTTGCCATCGCGGCGAGCTGCAACTTCCCAATCATCCTGCTCTCCATGTACTGGTCGAAGCTGACCACGCGCGGCGCGATGATGGGCGGCTGGTTAGGCCTGGTGACGGCTGTCGTGCTGATGGTTCTCGGCCCAACGATTTGGGTGCAAATCCTCGGCCACGAAAAAGCCATCTTCCCGTATGAGTATCCGGCGCTGTTCTCCATCAGCGTTGCCTTTATTGGGATCTGGTTCTTCTCCGCTACCGATAATTCTGCGGAAGGTAATCGCGAACGTGAGCAGTTCCGCGCCCAGTTCATCCGTTCCCAGACCGGGTACGGCGTTGAGCAAGGCCGCGCGCATTAATTCAGCGCACTCCTCCGGCCTACGGGTCGGAGGACAACATCAGAACATCACTTTTGCGACCAGCGGCGCCGCCAGCACCATCATCACACCGGACAGCATCATCACCAGACTGGCGACGACGCCCTCCTGCTGACCCAGTTCATACGAACGCGCCGTACCTGCCCCATGTGATGCCGCGCCAAACCCGGCGCCTTTCGCCATCCCTTCACGAATAGACAGGCGCAAAAACAGCGCATCGCCAACCGCCATCCCGAACACGCCAGTCACCACCACAAAGAGCGCCACTAAATCCGGCTGACCGCCCAGCGGCTCTGCCGCCGCCAGCGCAAATGGCGTGGTGACGGAACGCACGGCCAGGCTGCGCTGAATCTCATCCGGCAGCGTAAACAGGCGCGCCAGCCAGACGGAACTGGTGACCGCCACCACGGTTGCCGTTACCACGCCCGCCGTCAGCGACATCCAGTGGCGTTTAATGATGGCGAGATTATCGTAAACCGGAACGGCAAACGCGATGGTCGCCGGGCCTAACAACCACAGCAGCCAGTGCGATTCACCAATGTAGTTCTGCCAGGAGATATGGCCAAACACCAGTATCAATACCAACAGCGCGGGCGTGAGCACCAGCGGCATCAACGGCAGCTTACGAAAGCGACGGTACAGCCGCTTATTGACGAAATAGATCCCCAGCGTGATGACCAGGCACAGTACGCTTAGCTGAAAATTACTCACGGTTTACCCTGCTCATCTCATAGCGGTACACGTTATCCACCACCCATGCGGTTGCGCCAAGCACCATCAGCGTGCTGATCGCAATCACGGCGAAGATGCGCCAGCCGTCCATCAACAGCAGTTGCGCATAGTTAACGACCGCTACTACGGCGGGGACAAAGAACAACAGCATCTCCGCCAACAGCCAGCGTGCGCCCGCACGAACCCAGTTAAGCGGGATCACCCGACAGACAATCAGCGCCAGCATCAGCGCCATCCCAACCAGATTGGCGGGAAGCGGCAGATGCAGCCATGAAACAAGATATTGAGCAAAAACAAATAAACCTGCATACAGCAGTACCTGAACCGGTATCTGGAGTCGTTGCATAACAGCAGGCGTAACGCGGCTTATCGCCACAGCCATGAGGGAATGTCCTGAAAAATAAAACGGAACGCCAGTATAGAGAGCGCCCGTCCGCTACTGAAATGAATTAAACTCATTGCAGGCATAGTCTTAAGGAATAATCATGGATATCAGAACGCTGCGTTATTTTGTCGAGGTGGTGCGCCAGCAGAGTTTCACCCGCGCAGCGGAGAAGTTATTTGTCACTCAGCCCACCATCAGCAAGATGCTGAAGAATCTGGAAGATGAGCTTAATTGCACGCTGCTGATCCGCGATGGGCGACGTCTGCTGCTGACGGATACCGGGCGCGTGGTGTTCGAGCGCGGCCTGGCGATCCTCGCTGAATTTCGCCAGCTGGAAGCGGAGCTGGGCGATATTAACCATCTCAATAAAGGGCTGCTGCGGCTTGGCATCCCGCCGATGGTCGGCATGTTGATGGCCGGGCCGATTAGCCTGTTTCGCCAGCGTTATCCGGGTGTGGAACTGAAGATTGCAGAATTTGGCGGTTTGACGGTACAGCAGGCGGTAATGAACGGCGAGCTGGATGTGGCGATGACCGCGCTGCCGGTGGAGGAAGAGAGCGGACTGACGACCTTGCCGCTGTTCAGCCACCCGCTATGCGTGCTGGTGCCGCGTTCCGGTAAGTGGATGGCGTGCGAGTCGATTTCCCCCGAAGCGCTGGCGGAGCATCCTCTGCTTATCTACAACGAAGATTTTGCGTTGAATCGCCAGTTGATGCGGCTTTTTAAGCAGCATGATGTGAAGCCGCGTATTGCGGTACGCAGCGGTCAGTGGGATTTCCTGGCCGCTATGGTGCAGGCCGGCGTCGGAATTGCGATTTTGCCGGAGCCGATTTGCCAACGGCTGGATAAACAAACCCTGCGTTGGCTCCCGCTGGAGAGTGATTTACGCTGGCAGTTGGGCATGATCTGGCGCGAAGGCGTTTATTTGTCCCACAGCGCCAGAGCGTGGTTGACGTGTTGTGAAGGGTTTTGGTTAACGCAGGAATAACGCCTCGCTCGCCGGATGGCGGCGCAAGCGCCTTATCCGGCCTACGGGAGTGCATTTTGTAGGCCCGCCACCGGGCAATTTCCACCCCTGTAGGCCCGGTAAGCAAAGCGCCACCGGGCAATTTAATCACCGCGTTCACCAACATTAAGCCCGGTAATCTCTCCCGCCCAATCCGCAGGGTATATCCCGTGGCGAACATCGCGATGAAATGTTGAAAAGGGCCAATCCTTTACCTGTTTAACCCAGGCATGTTTAACCGGATTGATATAACTATAATCAACATGCTGGCGATAATCGTATTCATCCCGAATCGTGTGTTCCCAGAATCGAGGTTGCCAGACCTGACGCAAACCCAGCGATTTAGAGAAATGTTTTTTAATTTCGCGCCAGCGAGAGGAGAAATCGTGCTCGTTTTCAGGGAGGGTCCATACACAATGCATATGTTCGGGTAATACAACCCAGGCGTTGATATGAAAAGGTTTACGCCGTTTAACGCTGGCGATGGCATGACGAAGCGCATGAATATGGGACGTAAGAAGACCGCTTTTACGATCCTGAAGATTAACGGTGAAAAACCACGTTCCACCATTAATGTAATAACGACGATAGTTGGACATGTTGGCTCCTTTTCTCCGAGCGTAGAGGGAAAAGGAGAAAGCCAGCAATGAGCAGAGGTAAATTCAGGAAAACGGCTCGCAAAATTGTTGCGCCGCCAGGCAATTTCCGCCCCCTGTAGGCCCGGTAAGCGAAGCGCCACCGGGCGATACGGGTGCTTACTGATTTTCGATCAACAATGCTTCCAGCAAATCCAGGTCATGCAGCAGTTTTTGCAGGGTTTCGTTACTGATCTCACGCGTCGCGCGCAGGTGGTACAACTCTGCACGTTCCGAGCGTAGCGCCGCCAGGCGGAAGCGCCGTTCAAGGTTCTCTTCCTGCATTGAGCTTTCCACATCGTTACGCCCATCGGCGCGGCGACGCAGGTTACCAATCACACGGGAGCTGACCTCGGTGAGCAACTGGTTATCGATGTTCTCTTCGGTATCCGCCGCCAGACGCTCTTCCATCTTCTGAATCGCGACAATCGCCACTTCCGCCGTGGCGGCGCGGGCGATTCGCTCCTCTTTCTGCTGCTGTGAGTGATCGCCCACTTCCAGATGTTGCAGCAGAATCGGCAGCATCACGACCCCCACAAACAGCGAGAACAAAATCACGCCCGCCGCAAGGAATACCAGCTCATAGCGCGCCGGGAAGCCGTTACCATCCGGCAACAATAGCGGGATAGAGAGCACACCGGCCAGCGTAATCGCCCCGCGAACCCCCGCAAAGGAGGCGATGAGGATTTCACGCATCGTCCAGGCGCCAAACTCCATCGGCTTTTTCTTCAGGAAGCGATTACTGAAGTTCTTCATCGTCCACAGCCAGCCAAAGCGCACCAGCATCAGCGCGGCATAAATCAGCACGATATCGGTGAACAGCATCCAGGTTTCAACGTTGGGATCGGCTTCCGCCGCCACCAGCGACGACTCCAGAATCCCTGGCAGTTGCAGACCCAACAGCAGAAAGACCATGCCGTTAAAGACAAACTCCAGCATCGCCCAGGTGCTGTTGGCGCGCAGACGCATCGCCAGCGGCGCGCGACGCATAACGCCGGAGCGGGTGATGGTCATCCCGGCCGCCACAGCGGCAAGAATGCCGGATACGCCGATATGTTCCGCAATCAGGTAGGAGGCGAACGGCAGCAGGAACAGCAAGACGATTTGCGTCGCTGGCTCATCCCCGCCCCAACGGCTCAGGAAACGCAGGGAGCGACCGTATAACCAACTGACGACAAAGCCCGCCAGAATACCGCCCACTGCGACTTTGAAGAACTCCACCGTCGCCCCGCCGACGGTAAACACCATCGTCCCCATCGCCACAGCGACGGCAAATTTCAACGACACCAGGCCGGACGCGTCGTTCATCAACGCCTCGCCTTGCAGGATGCCCATAATTTTCTTCGGAATGCGCCCCTCGCCGACAATGCCGGAAAGCGCAACCGCATCGGTCGGCGACAGTACGGCAGCCAGCGCGAAGGCCGGTATCAGCGGAATACCCGGCACCAGCCAGTAAATCATAAAGCCAATTCCGACCACCGTGACCAGCACCAGCGCCAGCGCCAGACCGAAAATCTCTCGCCCATGTTCGAGAAACTCCCGGGTCGGCGTTTTCCAGCCGTCTGCGAACAACAGCGGCGGAATAAACAGCACCAGGAACAGTTCAGGGTCAAATTCCACATGCAAACCAAACGTCGGCCATGCCAGCAGCGCGCCAATGGCGATTTGCATGAGGGGTAAAGGAAGCTGGAAGGGCAATACACGAGTAAATACCCCCGACAGCGAGACCACAAGGGTCATGATGAGTATTGTGAAGAAGATTTCCATGCGTTCCCTGTTTGCGATATTTCTTATGTTTTAAAACGTGAGGCGTCGTGCCTCAATTCTATCTTCCTCAGAGTAACGCAAAAGACAACGGGATGTGTCCTGAAAATAAAAACGGGCGGCAAAAGCCACCCGTTTTTAGAGGACGCCAGGAATCAGATAGCCCAGCCGCCCGCATAGAAGGCGACCAGCGCTACGGCAATCACCACGGTGCCGACGTTCAGCTTACGCCATTCGCCCGACACAATGCGGCCGATCACCAGCGTAGCAAAACCAATCATAATGCCGGTTACGATGTTGCAGGTCAGGACGATAAACACCGCCGTGATCAGACCCGCCATCGCATCCACAAAGTCAGCGAAGTCGATTTTCGCCACGTTGCTCAGCATCAGCAGGCCGACGTACATCAGCGCGGGCGCGGTCGCGTAGACCGGAACCAGATAAGAGAGCGGAGAGAGGAACAGGATCAGCAGGAACAGGACGCCGACGGTGATCGCCGTCAGACCCGTTTTACCGCCTGCCGCCGTACCCGCCGCCGATTCAATGTATACCGCCGCAGGCGCTGCGCCAACCAGACCAGAGAACACGCTGCTCAGGGAGTCGGTGGTCAGCGCTTTGCCGCCATCGATAATCTGCCCGTCTTTATCCAGCAGGTTTGCCTGGCCAGCGACCGCGCGAATCGTGCCGGTGGCGTCGAAAACAGCGGTCATCACCAGCGCCAGCACGCTCGGCAGGACGATCGGGTTCAGCGCGCCCATAATATCCAGGCTGCCAATCAGCGAGTTGCCGTGTTCATCACTTAAAGACGGCATAGCAAAAAAGCCGGAGAAATGGACGGATGGATCGAAGATCAAACCCACAACCGAAATACCAATAATGGTCAGCAGAATGCCGCCCGGCACCTTCAGTTTTTCCAGGCCGATAATGACCGCCAGACCAATCAGCGACATGATAACCGGGAAAGAATCAAAGTTACCCAGCGCGACCGGCAGACCGTCCAGCGGGTTCTTAATCACCAGACCCACGCCATTCGCGGCGATCAGCAACAGGAACAGGCCGATACCGATGCCGGTGCCGTGCGCCACGCCATGCGGCAGATTGCGCAGGATCCAGCTACGGATACCGGTCGCCGAGATGATGGTAAACAGCACGCCCATCAGGAATACCGCACCCAACGCTACCGGAACGCTAATGTGCTGACCCAGCACCAGGCTAAACGCGGTGAAGGCGGTCAACGAGATGGCGCAACCGATAGCCAACGGCAGGTTCGCCCACAGACCCATAACAATAGAACCGACGCCAGCCACCAGGCAGGTCGCCACAAATACGGCGGCAGGCGGGAATCCGGCTTTACCCAGCATCCCCGGAACCACGATAACGGAGTAGACCATCGCCAGGAAAGTCGTTAATCCGGCAACCACTTCCTGACGGACGGTGCTTCCACGGTGTGAAATTTTAAACCAGGCGTCGAGTGAACCGCCGGTACGCGCTGAAGGCGTAGACATAGAAAACATCCCCTGAGAGTTTATTTTTCGTCGAGTATGCGTGGTGGACAATCCACTGCCAGCGAAACGTCATCTCCTTGTGCTACGTTTGCAACAATAAGGGGTGTCGCAAAAAAGCAAACGTTTAACTCCGCGCATACAAAACGGGTAGTAAAAAAAAGCAAACGATTATCCAGCGATAATACGGGGCTTTTCAACTAAACTTTGCGGCTTTTTGCTTATTTCTTTTCATCACGCTCAATAAATCGCCAGTCGATGCGCAAACGTTATCGTCAATGCGCAATCTGATAACATTTTTTCTCGGGCGGACGACTGACACATCCGTCTATCCGCCAGGGATCTCAAAAGGACCGCCTTGCTGGATAGCCCTTTGCCACGCCGGGCGCATCTCTACGCGCTTCTTCCAGGCACTAATGTGCGTCAGGTCGTTAATTCCGCCTCGGCTCAGTAACGCAAACAGAGGAAAACTCATCTGGATATCCGCCATGCTGATATGTTCCCCGGCAAACCAGGGCTGCGCGGCAAGATGCGCATCAATGTAGCGCGCATGCGTCTCCAGTTGCGGGTTGAGATACGCTTTTTGCACGCCCTGCCCCAGAATGCCGCCCAGCGTGCGTAACCCAAATGGCACCGGCGGTTTACCCAGGCTGACAAACACCAGTTTCATTAACAGCATTGGCATTAACGAGCCTTCCGCATAATGCAGCCAGAACCGATACTGCCGTTTTTGCCGGGCATCGGCAGGTTTAAACTGCCCTGCGTGGTCATAGGTTTCCTGCAAATACTCCAGGATGGCGCCGGATTCGGCGAGGATCTCACCGTTATCTTCAATAACGGGCGATTTTCCAAGCGGGTGGATTTTTTTCAGCGCCGGTGGCGCAAGCATGGTTTTTTCACGCTGGTAGCGAACAATCTGGTAGGGCAGCGACAGCTCCTCCAGCGCCCAGAGCACGCGCTGGGAACGAGATTGATTCAAATGATGCACCGTCAGCATGGCTGTCTCCTGTTTTTCATTCAAATTAACTATAGAAAAGAGCGAGAGATGGCGTAAAAATTTCGGCTAAAAAACAGACAATGCACTGGCAAACGGGCGGGCATGGCATACAATTACAGTATCAACACAAACCGGAACCTCCACCACGTGCTCGACTGAGGGGTGTTGATGTCGGGGGAAACCCTCCCGTGAACCAACGGGATAGAGCGAAAGACAAAGACCGGAAACAAACTAAAGCGCCCTTGCGGCGCTTTAGTTTTATGCGCGGCGATATGGCGCTCGCTTATCCGGCCTACGCGCGTCCCGGCGAAACGACATTTAATCATCTTCCAGCAATCGCGCCCCTGTTCCCTGCGTACCGAGCTGATCGCCGGGGTTGCGCAGCGGGCAATCGCTACGCGACAAACAGCCGCAGCCGATGCAGCCGTCCAGCTCATCACGCAACGCCACCAGAGTATGAATACGTCTGTCCAGCTCCTCGCGCCATTGCGAAGAAAGCTGCTTCCACTCCTTTGCGCTCAACGTATGCCCCTCAGGCAATACGCCAAACGCTTCGCCAATGGTCGCCAGAGGAATGCCAATACGTTGAGCAATCTTGATGATCGCCACATAGCGCAGCACATCGCGCTTATATCGCCGCTGATTGCCGCCATTACGGACACTGCTGATAAGCCCTTTGCTCTCATAAAAGTGCAGCGCCGATACCGCCACACCGCTACGTTTCGCCACCTCACCCGGCGTAAGCAGGGACTTTATACGCGGTAATTTCTTTTCCATAAATCGCTTTACCTCAAGTTAACTTGAGGAATTATACTCGCCCGCAGACAAAACGACGAATCGAACACTGAGAAAGAGGCAGCAATATGTCCCATCAGCAGATAATTCAGACCCTTATTGAATGGATTGATGAACATATCGACCAACCGCTGAACATTGATGTGGTCGCAAAAAAATCAGGTTACTCGAAGTGGTATTTACAGCGGATGTTCCGCACGGTGATGCATCAGACGCTGGGCGACTATATTCGTCAGCGCCGACTCCTGCTAGCCGCCGTAGAGCTACGAACGACCGAGCGCCCCATTTTTGATATCGCGATGGATCTGGGATATGTGTCGCAACAGACATTTTCGCGCGTCTTCCGCCGCGAGTTTGACCGCACGCCCAGCGACTACCGTCATCGCCTGTAACCTTACTGCCCGCGCTGCATCAGGAGTGCGGGCGACTGTTGCAGCCACTGAATAAACGCCTGCGGCGGCATCGCCTTCGCAAAATACCATCCCTGACAATACTGAACGCCGCGCTTGAACAGCCAGTTCACCTGATCTGCCGTTTCCACGCCCTCGGCAATGGCCTTCAGGTGTAAACTTTGCGCCATTTCGATGATATGTTCCGCGATCAGATGGCTGGTGCTATTGGTGGTCAGCGTGTCGATAAAGGATTTATCAATCTTCAGAATATCGACATTCAATGAATACAGGTTGTGCAGGTTTGAATACCCTGTTCCAAAATCATCAATCGCCACTTCAAAACCCGCCTGACGAAATGCCTGAATAACCGGCGTGGTTTTCGGCACGTCAATAAAGCCGCGCTCCGTCACTTCCACCTTAATTTGTTGCGCAAGAACGGAATGCTGGCGGGCTTTCTCCGCAATTAACGCGATAAGCCGGGAGGAGTGGAAATCAGAAGCAGAGAGATTAATAGAGATATAAAGATGAGGTTGCGAGGCGAGAAAATGTCCCAGATCGTTGAATACTTCTTCCACAACGTAATCGGTAATCTGCGCAATCATCCCCTCTTTTTCAGCCAGCGGGATAAACTCTGCCGGGCTCATCACCTGCCCTTCAAAACCAGGCCAGCGCAATAGCGCCTCCGCCCCCACGCATTTTTCATTTTGAATATCAATAATGGGCTGATAATAAAGACGCAGTTGACGTTTATCGATCGCTCGCTGCAACAAACGGCGCGGTGAATGATATTCCTCACGCGTACGCGACCACATCAATAACACAATGATGCTACAGATAATGCCTAACGGCAGCGTTAACGTCGCCTGATGGTACAGGTTCTGATAGAAACGCGCGTTATCAGTGGAAACAATTATCGCGATCGGACGTTTTTCTGAATGGGCAATGGTATAGAAGCGATTATTTTGCTGAAAGGTAGATTCATCACGGTGCAGTAACGGTAATAATTGCTCGACGTTTGCCTGTTCGCTCACGGAGAAAAAGGAGTTCGTCACCGTGTCATATACGCCCCAGGCCAGAGTCGGATCGTCTGACATCACCTCGCTGTAAGACAACGGGTTTATTACCGCGACATAGTGCCCTCTTTGCATATACGTCATTTTGTAGCCAGCAAAGAATGGCGTATCACGATAGTAATAAATAGAAACGTCTGGTTCTCGTTTATAATCTGCGGCAGGGATAATATAAGGACTGGCAGGCGCCATTACCGTAGAGCATAAAAAATGATCGTCTTGCGCATAAATTAACTCGCTGATATACAGACGACCACGAATAATATCCTGCATTCGTTTTTGATGCGCAGGAGTACAGGCTTTTCCCTGATACTGCTGTATCGCGTCGCGGGCCAGCTCCACCTGCTGGACAACCAGTTCCGTTTTTTCTAATGCCAGCTCGGCAAAAGAGTGCAGTTGATTACGGGTTTCAGACACCGCCCGCATGTGGGCAAACCATAGCGCCAGCATCACGGGGAGTAATACCACCATGATTGTTCCAAGGAATCTCAGCAACTTTCGTTGCGCGCTATGATTCATTTCGGCCCTGTATCCCTGAATTGTCTGTGCCTGTCATCATCAAGGCGGATGCTATAACAAACAGGTGATTACGTTGCATGAATTAAGCGACATTAGCAACAGACTTTTCCTGGTAAAAGTCTGATATTGACGGATGACGATAATATTTTCCCGTAAGGCAAACTTAAAGTTATGCTTATTTTTATTAGGGAATATTCTAATCCAAAAGGAGTAAGAATTTTCCAGGTTTTTTTCCGATTAATGCAGAAAAATTAAGTTAAATTTCCAGGCTGGTTAATTTTCCGGCGCTAATAAAATGGTAATAAAAATACATCTTCAATAACCAGCCCCATAATCTTCCGGTATAGCCCCCTCCAAATACCCATATTTAATTTGTGGTTATAAAGCGCACAAAAAAGGGTGCCCTGCACTGGCTAACAAACAATTTATTGTGATATAGTTCACAAAAATGATGAAACAGAAACGTTGTTTCATTCAGTGTCGATGTCATGCCCGTCGATAGCCAGAGTGTACCACGCCTTCCGTGAGCAACGCCGCGCTGTCCAGGGCACCTGCTATTCTCAGAGGAAATGTTTCATGGCTACCATAACCACTGGCGTGGTTCTTCTCCGCTGGCAACTGCTGAGCGCTGTGCTCATGTTTTTAGCCAGCACGCTCAATATTCGCTTTCGTAAATCCGACTATATCGGACTCGCGGTGATCAGTAGCGGCCTTGGCGTCGTGTCGGCCTGCTGGTTTGCAACCGGGTTACTCGGCATCACTCTGATGGATGTCTCCGCAATCTGGAACAATATCGAAGCCGTGATGGTGGAAGCCATGAGCCATACCCCGCCAGAGTGGCCGATGGTGTTGACCTGATGCTGATATAAGCCTCCGCCCGGAGGCTTTTTTATTCTCTCAAAAACAGCCAGTTAACCTTTATCCCGCTAAAATCGCCGTATCATTTATTGTAATGAGAACTATTCTCATATTAACATCCCCGCCGTGATGATTAACTTTTGATACTTTTCCGCTATGCCGACTCCAGTTCAGTGCGCTCCTTTAACGTTTGAATCGCTGTATCGCGCGCATCACGGCTGGCTGACGCACTGGCTGGCGCGAAAGTTACAGTCGGCGTTCGACGCCGACGACGTCGCCCAGGACACCTTCCTGCGTATTATTAACGGTGAATCTCTGACGGCGATTCGCGACCCAAAGTCGTTTCTCTGCACCGTCGCCAAACGGGTGATGATCGACCTTTTCCGCCGCAATGCGCTGGAAAAAGCGTATCTGGAGATGCTTGCGCAGTTACCCGAAACGCTGGCGCCTTCCGCTGAAGAAAAGCAGTCGCATCTCGAAACGCTGCAACTTGTCGACAGGATGCTGGACGGGTTGAGCGCCAAAGCGAGAACGGCCTTCCTGCTTTCTCAGCTTGACGGGCTGACCTACAGCGACATCGCGCAACGTCTGAATGTTTCCGTCAGCTCGGTGAAAAAGTACGTCGCGAAAGCCACGGAACACTGCCTGCTGTTCCGCCTGGAGCATGATCTGTGAAAACCTCCCTCACCGATGCCCGCCGCCAGGCGCTACGTTCAGCCTCACACTGGTATGCCGTTTTAAGCGGGGAGCGCGTAAGCCCCCAGCAGGAAGCGCGCTGGCAGCAGTGGTATGAACAAGATCAGGATAATCAATGGGCCTGGCAGCAGGTCGAAAACCTGCGCTGCCAGATGAGCAGCGTCCCCGGCAAACTCGCCAGCCACACGCTGAAAGACAGCCGCCTGACGCGCCGCCACGTACTGAAAGGATTGCTGTTGCTGGTCTGCGCGGGCGGCAGCTGGCAGCTCTGGCGATCGGAGTTGGGCGAAGGTCTGCGTGCTGATTATCGTACCGCCCGGGGGCAGACTCGCCAGCAGACGCTGGAGGATGGCACGTTGCTTTCGCTGAATACCGACAGCGCGGTTAACGTGCGATTTGACGGTAGCCAGCGCCAGATCCAGCTCTGGTACGGCGAGATCGCCATTACCACCGGAAAAGACGCGCTGCAACGCCCGTTTCGTGTACAGACGCGCCAGGGCCAGCTCACCGCATTGGGTACGGAATTTACCGTACGCCAGGACGGCGATGAAACCGTCCTTAGCGTCCGCCAACATGCCGTCGAAGCGATTCTCGCCGGAGATCCGCAACAAAAACGGGTTATTCAGCAAGGTGAAACGGTGCGCTTCAGCGCCTCACAGTTTGGCGACGTCGCATCATTGAATGACGAGTCTGCAAGCTGGACGCAGGGCGTGTTAAGTTTCAGCGACAAACCTCTGGGCGACGTCATCGCCACGCTCTCGCGCTACCGGCACGGCATACTGCGTTGTGACCCGGCCGTTGCCGGATTACGCCTGACAGGGACGTTCCCGCTCGGCAACACCGATGCCGTACTGAATGCGATCGCGAAAACACTTCCTGTGAAAATTCAGTTTGTTACGCGTTACTGGGTCACGCTGTCCCCCGCCATTTAAACGATAACGAAAAAAATTATCATTTTTATTGTCCCTTTTGCCCCGCTCGTTCGACTTCATAACTGAATACAAATAAAGAAATGATGATGGAGACGTGATGGCCTTTCATAACACAGCACCTCTGGTGATGGCGATTCGTTTAAGCCTGCTTCCGCTTGCCGGACTGGCTTCACTGCCTGCATTTGCCACGCAGTTCGATATTGCCGCCGGAGACTTAGACAAAGCACTTAATCAATACGCTGCCCGCAGCGGCATTATTATGTCAGTAGATGCTTCGCTCACGCGGGGCAAACACAGCGACGGACTGCACGGCGACTACGCGCTTGAAGATGGCCTGCGCACACTGCTAAAGGGGAGCGGCCTACAGGAAAAATCGTTAGGCGATAACACCTGGACGCTGGAAGCCGCCCCGGTTGCCAGCGAGGACTCGTTGACCGTAGTCGGCGACTGGCTGGGTGAAGCCCGGGAAAACGACGTGTTCGAACATGCCGGCGCGCGTGACGTTATCCGCCGGGATGATTTCACCAAAACCGGCGCGACGACCATGCGCGAAGCGCTGAACCGTATCCCCGGCGTCAACGCCCCGGAAAACAACGGCACCGGCAGCCATGACCTGGCAATGAACTTCGGTATTCGCGGTCTTAACCCACGCCTGGCCAGCCGCTCGACGGTATTGATGGACGGCATCCCCGTGCCTTTTGCGCCATACGGTCAGCCGCAGCTGTCGCTCGCGCCGGTCTCTCTGGGCAATATGGATGCCGTTGACGTGGTGCGCGGCGGCGGCGCGGTGCGCTATGGGCCGCAAAGCGTGGGTGGCGTGGTGAACTTCGTGACCCGCGCGATTCCGCAGGATTTCGGTATTGAAGCCGGCGTTGAAGGGCAACTCAGCCCCACCTCGTCGCAAAACAATCCAAAAGAGACGCACAACCTGATGGTAGGCGGAACGGCGGATAACGGTTTCGGCACGGCCCTGCTCTACTCCGGCACGCGCGGCAGCGACTGGCGCGAACACAGCAACACCCGTATCGACGACGTGATGCTGAAAAGCAAATATGCGCCTGACGAGGTACATACCTTCAATAGCCTGCTGCAATACTATGACGGTCACGCCGATATGCCCGGCGGCCTGTCCCGCGCCGACTACGACGCCGATCGCTGGCAGTCCACGCGCCCGTATGACAGCTTCTGGGGCCGCCGCCAGCTTGCCAGTCTGGGGTATCAATACCAACCCGACAGCCAGCACAAATTCAATATTCAGGGTTTCTACACCCGCACCCTGCGCAGCGGTTATTTAGAGCAAGGAAAACGCATTACGCTCTCACCGCGCTACTACTGGGTTCGCGGCATTGAACCGCGCTACAGCCAGAGCTTTATGATTGGCCCGTCTGCGCATGAAGTCGGCGTAGGCTATCGCTATGTCAATGAATCCACGCATGAAATGCGCTACTACACCGCAACCACCAGCGGTCAGTTGCCGTCAACATCCAGCCCTTATGACCGTGATACACGTTCAGGGACCGAAGCTCACGCCTGGTATCTCGATGACAAAATTGATATCGGCAACTGGACCATTACGCCAGGTATGCGTTTTGAACACATTGAATCCTACCAGGACAACAACGTTAAAGGTACGCACGAAGAGGTGAGCTACAACGCCCCGCTTCCGGCGCTTAACGTCCTCTACCACCTCACTGACAGCTGGAATCTTTATGCCAACACTGAAGGCTCGTTCGGCACCGTACAGTACAGTCAAATTGGCAAGGCTGTGCAAAGCGGCAATGTGGAACCGGAAAAAGCGCGAACCTGGGAAGTCGGAACCCGATTCGACAACGGCGCGCTGACGGCGGAAATGGGGCTGTTCCTGATTAACTTTAATAATCAGTACGACTCCAACCAGACTAACGATACGGTCACCGCCCGTGGCAAAACCCGTCATACCGGGCTGGAAACGCAGGTACGTTACGATCTCGGCGATATGACGCCCACGCTGGAAAATGTCGCCGTTTACGCTAACTACGCGTACGTTAACGCCGAAATTCGCGAAAAAGGCGACACTTACGGCAATCAGGTGCCGTTCTCACCAAAGCATAAAGGGACGCTGGGCGTGGATTACAAACCCGGCAACTGGACGTTCAACCTGAACAGCGATTTCCAGTCCAGCCAGTTTGCCGACAACGCCAATACCGGGAAAGAGAGCGCAGACGGCAGCACCGGGCGTATTCCGGGTTACATGCTGTGGGGCGCGCGCGTGGCGTATGACTTCGGCCCCGAGATGGCCAACCTGAACCTCGCGTTTGGCGTAAAGAATATCTTCGACCATGAGTATTACACCCGCTCGTATGACGACAACAACAAAGGCATCTATGCCGGACAGCCACGAACGCTGTACCTGCAAGGGTCACTGAAGTTCTGATTGTTCATTTGTTGCCGGGTGGCGGCGTAAATGCCTTACCCGGCCTACAGAGTGACGTAGGCCAGGTAAGCGCAACGCCATCCGGCAACCGGAGTTGACTATGTTTGCTTTTATTCGCGTTTATTTTTTCAGCCTGATCGTCCTGGCTGCGCCGGTTTTTGCCGTGACGGTGCAGGATGAACACGGCGCCTTTACCCTGAATAAAACGCCGCAACGGATTGTCGTACTGGAACTGTCGTTTGCCGATGCGCTGGCGGCGGTGAACGTCAGTCCGGTGGGGATCGCCGATGACAACGATCCCACGCGTCTGCTGCCGGAAGTGCGCCAGATTATTGGGCAATGGCAGTCCGTCGGCACCCGCGCTCAGCCGAGCCTTGAGGCGATCGGCGCGCTAAAGCCTGACCTGATTATCGCTGACAGCAGCCGCCACGCAGGGATTTACGCCGCGCTGCAAGAGATCGCCCCCGTGTTGTTGCTCAAATCCCGTAATGAAACGTACGCCGAAAATCTGCAATCCGCTGCGATCATCGGGAAAGTATCAGGTAAAGATGCGGAAATGCAAAAACGACTGACGTTGCATCGGGAACGTATGCGCGCATTTGCCGCCCACTTGCCGAAAGGGGCCAGCGTGGTATTCGGCACCTCACGCGAACAGCAGTTTAATCTGCACAGCCACGAATCGTATACGGGCGGCGTGCTCGCTGCGCTGGGTCTGCGCGTGCCGGAGGCAATCAGCTCTGCGCCAATGACCACGATTAATCTGGAGCGGCTACTGGCGCTCGATCCGCAGTGGCTGATTGTCGCGCACTACCGCCAGGAGAGCATCGTTAAACGCTGGCAGCAGGATACGTTGTGGTCCATGCTCCAGGCGTCGCAACACCACCAGGTTGCCGCTGTCGATAGCAATAGCTGGGCGCGGATGCGCGGGATTTTCGCTGCGGAACGCATTGCCGGCGATACGGTGAAAATCTTTCATCACCAGACGCCTGATACCACGCAATGAGGACATTGATCATTTGGGGAGCGCCCGTACTGGCGCTCCTGGCAGCGTTCTGGCTGAGCCTGTTCTGCTACTCGGCGATCCCGATTTCACCCGTCAGTGCTCTGCATGCCCTGTTTCCTTCTTCAACGCCTCCGCTTTCGGAGGCGTTGGTGCGTAATTTACGTCTGCCGCGCAGCCTGGTGGCATTGCTGATTGGCGCCAGCCTTGCCCTGGCGGGAACATTGCTGCAAACCCTGACCCATAACCCGCTAGCCTCCCCTTCTCTGACCGGCATTAACAGCGGTGCGGCACTGGCGATAGCGTTAACCAGCGCATTCAGCCCCATATTGCTCAGCGGGTATTCCATCGCGTTTATCGCCGCCGCAGGCGGAGGCCTCGCCTGGCTTCTGGTGATGCTGGCTGGCGGCGGCTGGCGACAGGAGCCCGACCGCAACAAACTGATTCTCGCCGGAATCGCGCTCTCCGCGCTGTGTATGGCGCTGACCCGCATCACGCTGTTATTGGCGGAAGACCACGCTTACGGCATTTTTTCATGGCTGGCGGGCGGTATTGCCCATGTGCGCTGGGCTGAGTTCTGGCAGCTCTTTCCTTTTGTTCTGGTGATTATTCCCGCCATGCTGCTGTTGGCGAACGCCCTTAATCTGCTCAACGTCAGCGATGTCGCTGCACACACGCTCGGCGTAAACCTGTTTCAGCTGCGGCTTACCGTCAATATCGGCGTGCTGGTGCTGGTCGGCGCCTGCGTCAGCGTGGCGGGGCCGGTGGCGTTTATCGGCCTGTTAATGCCGCATCTGGCCAGGGCGTGGTCAGGTCACGACCAGCGTAAGTTGCTGCCGATGAGCCTACTGATGGGCGCAACGTTTATGCTGCTGGCGGATATTCTGGCGCGAGCGCTGGCCTGGCCGGGCGAACTTCCGGCAGGCGCAGTGCTGGCGCTGATTGGCGCGCCGTGTTTTGTCTGGCTGGCAAGGAGGCGTGGATGAAAGCCTTTATTCTGCTCATCACGTTGCTCCTGCTGAGTATCACCGCGCTGCTGTCATTGCGTCTGGGCGTGGTTCCCCTGCCCTGGTCCGCGCTGATCGATGGCTGGCATACCGGTCACGAGCACCACTATGTTCTGACCCAGTATCGCCTGCCGCGACTGCTGCTGGCGATATTCGTCGGCGCCGCCCTGGCGATTTCCGGTGTACTGGTGCAGGGCATCGTGCGTAATCCGCTGGCCTCGCCGGATATTTTAGGGGTGAACCATGCCGCCAGTCTGGCAACAGTAAGCGCACTCATGCTGCTGCCATCGCTGTCGGTCGTCTGGCTGCCGCTGCTGGCATTTGTGGGCGGGCTTTGTGCGCTGATCTTACTGCGTGCGATTGCGGGTCGTTCCTCCCCCCTGCGCCTGGCGTTAATCGGCGTGGCGTTGTCGGCAACCTGGGCCAGCCTGACGGATTACCTGATGCTCTCCCGCCCACAGGACGTTAACAACGCGCTGCTGTGGCTGACCGGCAGTTTATGGGGACGCGGCTGGTCGTTTGTGTATGTGGCGCTGCCGATAATGCTGGCGCTTATTCCACTCAGCGCCTGGTTTTGCCGCGATCTGGATCTGCTGGCGCTGGGCGATGATCGCGCCAGCACGCTCGGCGTCCCGGTCAGGCGGGCGCAGCGCCTGGGATTGCTCCTCGCCGTCGCGCTGGCAGCCACCAGCGTGGCAGTTTGCGGGCCGATAGCTTTCGTCAGCCTGGTCGTGCCCCACCTGACCCGACGCCTGCTGGGAGGGCGCCATCACTGGCTGCTGCCCGGCGCTGCGCTAATCGGCGCATTTGTCTTAACGCTGGCCGATTTGCTGGCAAGGATCATTAACCCTCCCACGGAGCTTCCGGCAGGCATGCTCACCGCCATTATCGGCGCGCCGTGGTTTATCTGGTTGCTTGTGAGGATGCGCTAGATGGATATCAGATGTGAAAACCTGACTGCCGGATACGGTGATAAACGCATTCTTGACGGCCTGTCGGTTACGCTACCCGCCGGGCAGATCACCGCATTACTGGGGCCTAATGGCTGCGGCAAATCGACGCTGCTGAAATGCCTTGCCCGCCTGCTCATACCGCAATCCGGCACCTTGCACATTGCGGGTAAGCCGCTGTCGGCATTCTCACCCCGCGCGCTTTCGCGTCACCTGGCGCTACTGCCGCAACAGCACATGACGCCGGAAGGGATCACCGTGCGGGAACTGGTCAGCTATGGCCGCAGCCCGTGGCTGCCGCTGTGGGGGCGGCTTTCTCGCGACGACCATCAGCATGTCAACCGGGCAATGGCGCAGACGCACACTGACGCGCTGGCAGACAGGCGGCTGACGGAGCTGTCCGGCGGTCAGCGGCAGCGCGTGTTTCTGGCGATGGTGTTAGCGCAGGATACGCCCATTGTATTACTGGATGAACCCACCACCTGGCTCGACATTAATCATCAGGTGGAGTTGATGGCGCTCATGCAGATGCTAAAACAGGCGGGAAAAACGGTCGTGACGGTACTGCACGACCTGAATCAGGCAAGTCGCTATTGCGATCATCTTGTCGTGCTGGCGCAGGGGAATGTGATTGCGCAAGGGCAACCTGTTGATGTTATGCAACCAAAATTATTACGCAAGGTATTTCAGGTTGATGCGGAAATTCACCCTGAACCGCTGACAGGAAAACCAATGTGTATTATTCGTTAGTCTGCTAGCCATATTTTTACCTGTCCAGAGCAGTCTGTTCATCCTGTCAGACTGCTCATCAAAAATATATTCTTATGCCCTTTATTTTTATTCTCTGTCATTAACTTTAAATATTTAAAAGTTATGTAAGGAACACTATATTTAGTGTTTTTCAACCCAGATATTTAACGAAGGCGTAGGTTGAAATCCCGCTAATTACCGCGATGATAATTGCAAAAATAACCAGTAACATCAATCGCCTACCGCTATATATTCCTAACATAATTACCTCCTTTACTAAATTTACACTTCCATCAAAACACTGAAAATATACGCTACAAGCGTTATCTAACCATCAAGATAAAATAATCTTTAACGAAACGCCATTGATTAATGTCAATAATTCAGACTCTTTATTTTAATAGTATAAGCGCGATTCAAAACATTATGCATTTTATACTTCGAGGAATTTTAAATTGACCAGAATGCCGAATAAAAATCGTCTCCATTCTGCGCCATGCGTTGAAAAAAAACCGTACCAGCAATCTGTTAACGAGGTACTTGAAAAAAAGCAGAGTCAGCCTTCCGGGCTGACGCAAAATGAAGCCAGCGCGCGCCTCGCGCAGCATGGGCCTAACGCGCTGCCAGAAAAAGCAGGCAAACCGGCATGGTTACGCTTCCTGGCGCATTTCCACGATGTTCTGATTTATGTCCTGATCGCTGCGGCGGTGCTGACTGCGGTCATGGGTCATTGGGTGGATACGGCCGTCATTTTGGGTGTTGCCGTTATCAACGCGCTGATTGGCCACATTCAGGAAAATAACGCGGAAAAGTCGCTGAAAAGCATCCGCAATATGCTGTCGAACTCAGCGGTCGCTATCCGCAACGGTCAACATGAAACCGTCCCCACAACCGAACTGGTGGTGGGCGATATCGTCGTGCTGCGCGCAGGCGATCGCATCCCGGCAGATCTTCGCGTTATGGAAGCCCATAACCTGCGGGTTGAAGAGGCCATCCTGACGGGCGAGTCCACCGTTGTCGATAAAACAGCCGACACCCTTACCGGCGAACTGCCGTTAGGCGATCGTAAAAATCTGCTGTTCTCCGGCACCACCATCAGCGCAGGCGCCGGGCTGGGCGTGGTTATCGCCACCGGTGAAGAGACTGAACTCGGCCACATCAACCAGATGATGACGGGCATTGAGAAGCACCGTACCCCGCTGCTGGTTCAGATGGATAAACTCGGCAAAGCCATTTTCGCCATTATCGTCGCCATGATGGCAGGACTATTTGTGTTCAGCCTGCTGCTGCGCGATATGCCGATGGGCGAACTGCTGCTTTCTCTGATTAGCCTTGCCGTCGCGGCCGTACCGGAAGGGCTACCCGCGATCATCTCAATTATTCTGTCGCTCGGCGTACAGACGATGGCCCGCAAACGCGCCATTATCCGCAAGCTGCCAACGGTCGAGACGCTGGGTGCGATGTCCGTGATCTGTTCCGATAAAACGGGCACCCTGACTATGAATGAGATGACGGTAAAAGCCATTATTACGGCGGACAAAAATTACCGCGTTCAGGGCAACAGCTATGAGCCAATGGGCGAGATCCATACTGAGGAGAGCGACGCTGCGGTAGAGATCCTGCCTGGCAGCCTGCTGGAGAACTACCTTCGCACTATCGACCTGTGTAATGACAGCCAATTGATTCAGGACGAAAACGGTCACTGGGGCATCACCGGCGGGCCAACGGAAGGGGCCTTAAAAGTGCTGGCGGCAAAAGCGCGCCTTCCCGCCATTAAAACTGAACTGCGCAGCAAAATCCCGTTCGATTCGCAGTACAAATACATGGCGACGCACCATCGCATTGGAAATGAAGAGCGCGTACTGGTGACCGGCGCGCCAGATGTGTTGTTTAAACTGTGCCAGCTACAGCAAACCGCTACCGGTACTGAAGCCTTTACGCAAAATCACTGGGAAGCGGAGATCGCGCGCTATGCGAAAGAAGGTCTGCGCATGGTTGCGGCAGCCTGGAAGCCAGGGCGTGCAGAAGCCGCCTCTCTCACCCATGAGTGCCTGAATGACGGCCTGATCTTCCTGGGCATCGCAGGCATGATGGACCCGCCGCGTCCAGAAGCCATTGACGCAATCCAGGCCTGCCAGCAGGCGGGGATTCGCGTGAAGATGATCACCGGCGATCACCCGCAAACGGCCATGAGTATCGGCGGCATGCTGGGGATTCATAACAGCACCCACGCGGTAACGGGCTACGAACTGGAGCAGATGGACGATGCGGCATTAGCCGAAGCCGCTGTCACCTACGACATCTTTGCCCGCACCAGCCCCGAACATAAACTGCGTCTGGTGAAGGCGCTGCAAAACAAAGGCGAGATTGTCGGTATGACCGGCGACGGAGTCAACGACGCCCCCGCGTTGAAGCAGGCGGACGTCGGCATCGCGATGGGCATCAAAGGCACGGAAGTGACAAAAGAAGCCGCTGACATGGTACTGACGGACGATAACTTCGCCACCATCGCCAGCGCCGTGCAGGAGGGGCGTCGCGTTTACGACAACCTGAAGAAAACGATTCTGTTCATCATGCCCACCAACCTGGCACAGGGTCTGCTGATCATCATTGCCCTGTTGGCTGGGAACCTGATCCCGCTCACGCCGGTACTGATTCTGTGGATGAACATGGCGACCTCCGCCACGCTGTCGTTCGGGCTGGCATTTGAAGCCGGTGAGCGCAACATCATGCGACGCCCGCCACGCCAGAGTAATGAGAACGTCATGGATGCCTTTGCTATCTGGCGCGTCGGTTTTGTCGGAACGTTAATTGCGGCCTGCGCCTTTGCGCTGGAAGCCTGGTTGCAGCCTCGCGGCCACAGCCCGGAGTTTATCCGTACCGTGCTGTTGCAGACGCTGGTCACCGCACAGTGGGTATATATGCTCAACTGTCGGGTTTCGGATGGTTTCTCGCTGGGACGCGGGCTGCTGATGAATAAAGGCATCTGGATGGTCAGCGGCATTCTGTTGCTGTTACAACTGGCGATTATCTATATGCCTTTCATGCAGATGCTGTTTGGCACAGAAGCGCTGCCGCTGCGTTACTGGGGCATAACCTTCGCTATCGGCGCAGTGCTGTTCTGCATTGTGGAGATAGAGAAACCGCTCACCCGTAAATTCCGCCGGAAATAGCCGGCGGTTCACCGCGAAGCAAAAAGCCTCCCGTAGCGGAGGCTTTTTTTTGCCGATGGGGGAGGCATTTTGTAGGCCCGGTAAGCAAAGCGCCACCGGCATAACGCCGGATGGCGGCGCAAGCGCCTTATCCGGCCTACGGGAGAGAGGTTTTGTATGCCCGGTAAGTGAAGCGCCACCGGGCATGGCACCGGATGGCGGCACAAGCACCTTATCCGGCCTACGGGAGAGAGGTTTTGTCGGCCCGGTAAGCAAAGCGCCACCGGGCATGACGCCGGATGGCGGCGCAAGCGCCTTACCCGGCCTACGAGAGAGGGATTTTGTAGGCCCGGTAAGCAAAGCGCCACCGGGCATGGCGACGGATGGCGGCACAAGCGCCTTACCCGGCCTACGAGAGAGGGATTTTGTAGGCCCGGTAAGCGAAGCGCCACCGGGCATAACGCCGGATGGCGGCGCAAGCGCCTTATCCGGCCTACGGGAGAGAGGTTTTGTCGGCCCGGTAAGCAAAGCGCCACCGGGCATGACGCCGGATGACGGCACAAGCGCCTTACCCGGCCTACGGGAGTGAATCTTGTAGGCCCGGTAAGCAAAGCGCCACCGGGCAGGCAGATTAACGAATGACCATCACCGGAATTTTCGCGTATCGCAAAATATTCGCCGCAGCCGAACCGAGCAAATGCGTTGCAATACCCGGCTTGCGCGAACCGATGATAATCATCTCGGCGTTATGCGCTTCTACCGCGTTATTTACTTCATCACGAATATTGCCATGACGGACTTCAAAACGAATATTCTCCAACGGCGTTTTGAATTTTCTCGCAAGGTTAAGCATTTTTTCTTGCGCGTCATTCGTCATGTATTCCTCGTATTTTCTGATATCCGAGGCAAAACCACGCATTGGGGAGGTACCCAGTTTAGGGAACACATGCAGCAGATGGATCACGCCGTTTTCTTTGTCCACCATATGATCAGCGTAGGCAATG
Source organism: Citrobacter sp. CK202 (assembly GCF_030333225.1). Classification (NCBI taxonomy): domain Bacteria; kingdom Pseudomonadati; phylum Pseudomonadota; class Gammaproteobacteria; order Enterobacterales; family Enterobacteriaceae; genus Citrobacter; species Citrobacter sp. CK202. The sequence continues at coordinate 56,954 of NZ_JAOWGI010000015.1, read as the reverse complement.
GCTTTGTCAGAGAGATCCATCGCCAGAATATCAACGGGCATTAAAATGACTTTATTCATGATGATTTCCTTAAGTTAGCTGACAGGCCAATCACATATCCCTGAAAAGACCTGGCAAGATTCAGCATTCATTTGACCAAAATAACGGGGGAATAATAATCAATAATACCCTGTCTTTTTTGATCATAAGCAAGAAAGGAAATAACCCATAAAGTCTGTAGATATATTTACGTCCGGTGACAAAACTGACAAACCTGCTATTTAATTGCACGCTATTTCAGCCAAAAAAAAGCTCCCGTAAAGGGAGCCTTTTTAATTCATCAGAACGGGATGTCGTCGTCGAAATCCATTGGCGGTTCGTTAGACGGTGCCGGAGCGGATTGTTGCTGCGGACGGGACTGCGCGCCGCCGCTGAACTGGTTGCCGCCCTGCGGTTGCTGAGGCTGACCCCAACCGCCCTGCTGCTGACCGCCGCCCATATTGCCGCCAGCCGGAGCGCCACCGCCCTGACGGCCACCCAGCATCTGCATGGTGCCGCCCACGTTGACCACCACTTCAGTGGTGTATTTGTCCTGACCGGACTGATCGGTCCATTTACGGGTACGCAACTGACCTTCAATGTAAACCTGAGAACCTTTACGCAGATATTCGCTGGCCACTTCCGCCAGTTTGCCGAACAGCACAACGCGGTGCCATTCCGTCTGCTCTTTCATCTCACCGGTCTGCTTATCACGCCAGGATTCGGAAGTAGCCAGCGTAATGTTGGCAACTGCGCCACCATTTGGCATGTAGCGTACTTCCGGGTCCTGGCCCAGATTACCGACGAGAATCACCTTGTTTACGCCTCTGCTGGCCATGATCGAGTCTCCTGAAAACGTTTCTGAATAAGTGTAAACGCGCGATTGTAGCATTACCAATAGCGTTTTTACTACGATGCGAGGCTGATTCCAGTAAACAACCTTGGGCGGACATTGTTACACAGTAGCCTGTGTTTTGCATTCCAATACTGTATATCCATTCAGGTTGAGTTGTGTCATAATTAACCGTTTGTGATCGCCGGTAGCGCCATGCGGCCGGGAAAAAGCGTTTTAATCCGGGAAAGGTGAATGGATAAGATCGAAGTTCGGGGCGCCCGCACCCATAATCTCAAAAACATCAACCTCGTCATCCCGCGCGACAAACTGATTGTCGTCACCGGGCTTTCGGGTTCTGGCAAATCCTCGCTCGCTTTTGACACCTTGTATGCCGAAGGGCAGCGTCGTTACGTTGAATCCCTTTCCGCGTATGCGCGTCAGTTTCTGTCTTTGATGGAAAAACCAGATGTCGACCATATTGAGGGGCTGTCGCCCGCTATCTCAATTGAGCAGAAATCGACATCCCATAACCCGCGCTCTACGGTAGGTACAATTACCGAAATACATGACTATCTGCGTCTGCTGTTCGCCCGCGTGGGTGAACCGCGCTGCCCGGATCATGACGTCCCGCTGGCGGCGCAAACCGTCAGCCAGATGGTGGATAACGTGCTGTCTCAGCCGGAAGGCAAACGCCTGATGCTGCTGGCGCCCATTATTAAAGAGCGCAAAGGCGAGCACGCCAAAACGCTGGAAAACCTGGCCAGCCAGGGCTACATCCGCGCCCGTATTGATGGCGAGGTCTGCGATCTCTCCGATCCGCCGAAGCTGGAGCTGCAAAAGAAACACACCATTGAGGTCGTGATCGATCGTTTCAAAGTCCGTAGCGATCTGTCCCAGCGCCTGGCGGAATCTTTTGAAACCGCGCTGGAACTCTCCGGCGGCACCGCGATCGTCGCGGATATGGACGATACGAAAGCGGAAGAGCTGCTCTTTTCCGCCAACTTCGCCTGCCCAATTTGCGGCTACAGTATGCGCGAGCTGGAACCGCGTCTGTTCTCGTTTAACAACCCGGCGGGAGCCTGCCCGACCTGCGACGGCCTCGGCGTACAGCAATATTTCGATCCCGATCGCGTGATCCAGAACCCGGAGCTTTCTCTGGCTGGCGGCGCGATTCGCGGCTGGGATCGCCGTAACTTCTATTACTTCCAGATGCTGAAATCGCTGGCGGAACACTATAAGTTCGACGTGGAAGCGCCGTGGGGAAGTCTGAGTCAGAATGTGCATAAAGTCGTTCTGTACGGTTCCGGCAAAGAGAGCATCGAGTTCAAATACATCAACGATCGTGGCGACACCTCCGTGCGTCGCCATCCGTTCGAAGGCGTGCTGCACAACATGGAGCGCCGTTACAAAGAGACGGAGTCCAGCGCGGTACGTGAAGAGTTAGCTAAATTCATCAGCAACCGTCCGTGTGCCAGCTGTGAAGGCACGCGTCTGCGCCGTGAAGCACGTCATGTCTTCGTCGAGAATACTCCGCTGCCTGCGATCTCCGACATGAGCATCGGCCATGCGATGGACTTCTTCAACAATCTCAAGCTCGCAGGCCAGCGTGCAAAGATTGCGGAGAAGATCCTCAAAGAGATTGGCGACCGCCTCAAGTTCCTGGTAAACGTCGGCCTCAACTACCTGACGCTGTCCCGCTCGGCAGAGACCTTGTCCGGCGGCGAAGCCCAGCGTATCCGTCTGGCCAGCCAGATTGGCGCGGGGCTGGTAGGCGTGATGTATGTGCTGGATGAACCGTCTATCGGTCTCCATCAGCGCGATAACGAACGTTTGCTGGGAACGCTGATTCACCTGCGTAACCTCGGCAATACCGTGATTGTGGTGGAGCATGACGAAGACGCCATCCGCGCCGCCGACCATGTGATCGATATCGGCCCCGGCGCTGGCGTACACGGCGGTCAGGTCGTGGCCGAAGGGCCGCTGGAGGCGATTATGGCGGTGCCGGAATCCCTCACCGGCCAGTACATGAGCGGCAAACGCAAGATTGAAGTGCCGAAACAGCGCGTTCCCGCGAACCCGGAGAAAGTGCTGAAGCTGACCGGCGCGCGCGGCAACAACCTGAAAGACGTCACCCTGACGCTGCCGGTTGGCCTGTTTACCTGTATTACCGGCGTATCCGGGTCGGGTAAGTCCACGCTTATCAACGACACGCTGTTCCCGATTGCCCAGCGCCAGTTAAACGGGGCGACCATTGCGGAACCTGCGCCGTATCGTGATATTCAGGGGCTGGAGCATTTCGACAAAGTCATCGACATCGACCAGAGTCCAATTGGCCGTACGCCGCGCTCTAACCCGGCAACGTATACCGGCGTGTTTACGCCCGTACGTGAGCTGTTCGCTGGCGTGCCGGAATCACGCTCACGCGGCTATACGCCGGGACGTTTCAGCTTTAACGTGCGCGGCGGGCGCTGCGAAGCCTGTCAGGGCGACGGCGTCATCAAGGTTGAAATGCACTTCCTGCCGGATATTTACGTACCGTGCGACCAGTGCAAGGGCAAGCGCTATAACCGCGAAACGCTGGAGATTAAGTACAAGGGCAAGACTATCCACGAAGTGCTGGATATGACCATCGAAGAAGCGCGCGAATTTTTTGACGCCGTTCCGGCGCTGGCGCGTAAGCTGCAAACGTTGATGGACGTGGGTCTGACCTACATCCGTCTCGGTCAGTCCGCCACCACGCTCTCCGGCGGTGAAGCACAGCGCGTGAAGCTGGCGCGTGAATTGTCGAAACGCGGCACCGGGCAGACGCTGTACATTCTGGATGAACCGACCACCGGTCTGCATTTTGCCGATATTCAGCAACTGCTGGACGTGCTGCACCAGTTGCGCGACCAGGGCAACACCATTGTGGTGATTGAGCACAACCTGGACGTCATTAAGACGGCGGACTGGATTGTCGATCTCGGCCCGGAAGGCGGCAGCGGCGGCGGCGAAATTCTTGTTTCCGGGACGCCGGAGACGGTCGCAGAGTGTGAAGCATCACATACTGCCCGTTTCCTCAAACCAATGCTGTAATAATGCCCGATGGCGCTGCGCTTATCGGGCCTACAGAATATGCGTAATAGTTTGTAGGCTCGATAAGGCGCTTGCGCCGCATCCGGCAAAACGGCTCACGGCTGCACCAACAGCTTACGCTTGTCCTCCGGCAGGGTACTTACCGCCAGTTGATAAGAGGCATCCACCAGATAATAGATTTGCGAATCCGGTAGCGAACCGTCCAGGTAGACGGTGCTCCAGTGCGCTTTATTAAGATGTCGGCTTGGTCGCACATCGCTGTGTTGCTGGCGCAGCAACTCCGCCAGTTCAGGGCTGGTTTTCAAAGATACCGCCGGGCGATTTTCCACCTCTTTCACCATGGCAAAAAGCACATCTTCAACCTTGATTTGTGTGGCTTTCCAGTCACTGTGAACGCTCTGTTCCGCGCCTGTTTTTGCCATGCAATATTGCAGTAACTCCGAATTGGTCATCTTCTTATTCCCCTTTTAAGCATATTGCCCCACTGAGAACGTCTCTTACTCAGTTTGCAGCAAGTCCGCCAAAGGTAAAAGCCAGCAGCTCAATTTTGTTCAAAAAAACAGCGATTGAGAATCTTACCGGATGATGCCACTGTAGGCCTGATGGCGACGCTAATGCGTTTTATCAGTCCTGGGGCAAAAGGTTCCGCCGGTTTTAATATTCCGAGTTCACAATCACCTCTTCCCCAAACGCGCCGGCCTGTGGCAACGGTTTATAGGTAGAGTTGGAGGCGCGCAGGATGCGGATGCCACGAATGCCCGCGTCACGGGCTGCCGTAATGTCATTGTCGGAGTCGCCGTAGAAGATGCGGATATTTTTCTCCTGTAGCCACTGCGTTTTGGTGTTCTGGCCCGGCTTGTCGCCTGCAAAAATCACAGGATTCATATTGGCTGCGGGAATGTGGAAATCATCAGCCAGCGTTTTCGAGACGGTTTCGGTTTTCGTCTGGCTCCGCCCCGTGACAAAAAAGATGCTGTCGCCACGCCGGACGTGCATATCGATGAGCAGACGCGCCACCTCTTTCGGAATGCTGAACTCATCCCAGCCGTTGTTCATCTTCTCCCAGAATGCCGGATTTTTCAGATAATCCTCGCTTTCTGGCGAATAGACTTTTTTGCCGCGCCAGAAGCCAGGGCTGGAAAACAGCACGGTGTCATCAATATCAAACCCGACAGCAATGGGAGGACGACCCGCCAGGCTATTTTCGATCTGCGCGACAGAAACCCAGTGGATGGGAGACTGCTCGGCGAGTTTCGCAACATTGGTGCCAGGATTTAGCGGCGACGGCGAGGACGCCAGGGCGATTGCTGAATTATTTAACGTGAAAAGTAAACAAAAGGCGCTCAAGGCCAGGGTTATCTTGCGCATATTTTTCCCTAAATAGTCAGTTAGTTATGATTTTTAATTATATTGACTGGTCAAAAAACTCTCTGACCATAACCCCAGCGGCAGGTGAAAGGAAGAATTTTCTGCGGTTTTGTTACAGAAAAAGAGGATGATCACATATGAATGGAGGGGGCAGCGCTGCTCGCCCGGTGGCGCTACCGCTTACCGGGCCTACGAGTTGCTTTGTAGGCCGGATAAGGCAACGCCGCCATCCGGCAACACAATTACTTACATCACCGCAGCAAACGCCTTCGCCACGCGCTGGACATTGCCGGAATTCAGACCCGCCACGCACATGCGTCCGCTGGCGATCAGGTAGACGCCGAACTCATCACGCAGACGGTCCACCTGTGCAGCGCTCAGGCCGGTATAGCTGAACATGCCGCGCTGTTGCAGCAGATAATCAAAGTTACGGCCCGGTATCTCGGCGTTCAGGACATTCACCAGTTCCTGACGCATCGCCAGGATACGCGTGCGCATTGCTTCCACTTCCGCCAGCCAGCTGGCTTTGAGCGCCTCATCGTTCAGTACGGCGGCAACCACCTGCGCGCCAAAATTCGGCGGGCTGGAGTAGTTACGGCGCACGGTGGCTTTGAGCTGACCCAACACGCGGCCTGCGGCCTCAGCGTCTTCACAGACCACCGAAAGCCCGCCCACACGTTCGCCATACAGCGAGAAGATCTTCGAGAAAGAGTTACTGACCAGCGCGGGTAATCCGGCGCTGGCAATGGCGCGAATCGCGTAGGCATCATCTTCCATACCGGCGCCAAATCCCTGATAGGCAATGTCGAGGAACGGAATCAACTCGCGCGCTTTCAGGATCTCAATAACCGCATCCCACTGCGAATGGGTTAAATCAGCACCGGTCGGGTTATGGCAGCACGGATGCAGCAGCACAATGCTGCGGGCAGGCAAGGTGTTGAGGGTCGCCAGCAAATCGTTGAAACGTAAGCCGTTAGTGGCGTTGTCATACCAGGGGTAAGTACTTACTTCGAAACCAGCGCCTTCAAAAATTGCGATGTGGTTTTCCCAGGTCGGGTCACTGACCCACACGGCGGATTCAGGAAAATAACGCTTCAGGAAATCCGCCCCTACCTTCAGCGCGCCGGAACCGCCCAGCGTCTGAATTGTCGCCACGCGTTGCTGCTGAAGAACCGGATGATCGGCGCCAAACAGCAACGGCGCAATGGTATGGCGATAGGTATTGAGACCTTCCATTGGCAGGTACAGCGACGCGCCGTGCGGCTGCGCATTAATCCGGGCTTCCGCTTCGGCAACGGCTTTAAGCTGAGGAATGATGCCCTCTTCGTTGTAATACAGACCGATGCTGAGATTCACTTTGTCGCTACGCGAATCCTCTTTGAAACGCTCCATAAGCGAAAGAATCGGGTCGCCAGCGTAGGCGTCAACTTTTTGAAACACGCTGTGGTTCTCCAGGTTTACAGGCAGGGGGTTAAAACACAATAAACCGGAAGCGAGAGAAGATCGAGAGGATGTTGATGTGAATATCGCCGGATGGCGGGGTATCCGCCTTATCCGGCCTGGGATCAATGCGCCACCCGGCACGCATTTAATCGATGTACTTCATCGCAACCCTTGATGTCAGGCGTGTGATAAGTTCGTAAGCACTCACTTTTGTCATTTCCGCAATGCGCTCAACGGGCAGACCTTCACCCCACAAAATGACCGGATCGCCTGCTTTGTCCTGCGCCTGAGGGCCTAAATCGACGCAGATCATGTCCATCGCCACGCGACCGACAATCGTCACTTCCCGACCGTTAACCAGCACCGGCGTACCGGACGGCGCCGCGCGCGGATAACCATCACCATAGCCCATAGCAACCACGCCCAGACACGTATCACGCTCGCTGATCCATGTGCCGCCGTAACCCACCGGTTCGCCCGCTTTATGCTCGCGAACGGCAATGAGGCTGGAGATTAGCGACATGACCGGCTGGCAGCCAAAATCTTCGCCAGTGGACTGATTTTCCAGCGGCGAGACGCCGTAGAGGATGATGCCCGGTCGCGCCCAGTCAAAATGAGACTGCGGCCACAGCAGGATGCCGCCGGAAGCGGCGATGGAGCGTTGCCCCGGTTTACCTTCGCAGAAGGTATTAAAAATATCGAGTTGCTGCTCGGTCGCACCGCATTCTGGCTCATCGGCGCGGGCGAAATGGCTGACGATATTTACCGGCTGGCGCACGTTTTTACACTGCGTAAGCCGTTGATAAAACGCTTCGGCTTTTTCAGGACGCACGCCCAGACGATGCATTCCCGTATCCAGTTTCATCCACACCGTTACCGGCTCATCCAGCCCGGCGGCTTCCAGCGCGGCAAGCTGTTCTTCGTTATGCACGGCGGTATGCAGATGCTGTGCAGAGATGACTGGCAGATCGGTGGCTTCAAAAAAACCTTCCAGCAACAGAATGGGCTGCGTGATCCCGCCCGCCCGCAGGCGCAGGGCTTCTTCAAGGCGGGCGACGCCGAAAGCGTCGGCATCAGGGAGCGTTCGCGCGGTCTCCAGAAGACCGTGTCCGTAAGCGTTCGCTTTCACGACCGCAACCAGCTTGCTGGCAGGCGCCAGTTCACGCAGACGTTGCAGATTGTGTCGCAGAGCGCGGCGGTTAATGACTACAGTTGCCGCTTGCATTTGAATTCCTTATAAAAAGAATCGCCAAAATCATTCGCGTTGCAGGACAAAAACGCTCTAGCGTTTTTGAACAGCGCCGGCGCTGTTCCCGAAGGGGTAAGCGGGCGCAGTCAACGCATCTGCGGCGTGAATGATGAAGGAGATTTACTCGTCGTCGTATTGCGGTCCCGCATAGTTATCGAAACGCGACCATTGCCCGTTAAACGTCAGACGTACCGTACCGATTGGGCCGTTACGTTGTTTACCAATAATAATTTCTGCGATGCCTTTTAAGTCGCTGTTTTCGTGATAAACCTCGTCACGATAGATAAACATGATCAAGTCGGCATCCTGCTCGATGGAGCCGGATTCACGCAGATCCGAGTTGACCGGGCGTTTATCGGCGCGTTGTTCCAGAGAGCGGTTAAGCTGCGACAGCGCCACCACCGGCACCTGTAGCTCTTTTGCCAGCGCTTTCAGCGAGCGAGAGATTTCCGCGATTTCCAGCGTACGGTTATCGGAGAGCGACGGCACGCGCATCAGTTGCAGGTAGTCAATCATGATCAGGCTTAACCCGCCATGTTCACGGTAGATACGACGGGCGCGCGAGCGAACTTCCGTCGGCGTCAGGCCGGATGAATCGTCAATATACATATTGCGCTTCTCCAGCAGGATGCCCATCGTACCGGAAATACGCGCCCAGTCTTCGTCATCCAGCTGACCCGTACGAATGCGCGTCTGGTCCACGCGCGACAGCGACGCCAGCATACGCATCATAATCTGTTCGCCGGGCATCTCCAGACTGAAGATCAGTACCGGTTTCTCCTGCAACATCGCGGCGTTTTCGCAGAGGTTCATCGCAAATGTCGTTTTACCCATCGACGGACGCGCCGCAACGATGATCAGATCCGAGCGCTGCAAACCGGCGGTTTTTTTGTTTAAGTCCTGATAACCGGTATCGACCCCTGTCACACCGTCATGCGGCTGCTGGAAAAGGGTTTCAATGCGCGCCACGGTCGCATCGAGGATTTGATCGATGCTTTTCGGGCCTTCGTCTTTATTGGCGCGGTTTTCCGCAATCTGGAAAACGCGAGATTCCGCGAGATCCAGCAGCTCGTCGCTGTTGCGCCCCTGCGGATCGTAACCCGCATCGGCAATTTCATGGGCGACGGAAATCATATCGCGAACAACGGCACGTTCGCGGACAATATCCGCATAAGCGCTAATGTTCGCCGCACTTGGCGTATTTTTGGATAACTCCGCCAGGTAAGCAAAACCGCCAACGCTGTCCAGTTGCCCCTGAATTTCCAGCGACTCCGCCAGCGTGATCAGGTCAATGGGTTTCCCCATCTCCTGCAAACGGTGCATTTCGGTAAAAATATGCCGGTGCGGCCGGGTATAAAAGTCATCCGCCACTACGCGTTCGGCGACATCGTCCCAGCGTTCGTTATCCAGCATTAAACCGCCCAACACCGACTGTTCCGCTTCAATCGAGTGCGGCGGTACTTTCAGCCCGTCAACCTGCAAATCACGGTCACGCGCATCAGTCTGTTGTTTGTTGAAGGGTTTATTTCCTGCCATAGTGAATGGAGTTACCGAGATAAAGAATGGGTCGAAACTTTACCATATAAGTGGACCCTTACGATACGTTCTGGAGGAAGCATGGCAACACGAATTGAATTTCACAAGCACGGTGGCCCTGACGTCCTGAAAGCAGTGGACTTTACCCCTGTAGACCCGGCGGAAAACGAAATCCAGGTCGAAAATAAAGCAATTGGCATCAACTACATTGATACCTATATTCGCAGTGGGCTCTATCCACCGCCATCCCTGCCCAGCGGGTTAGGCACCGAAGCGGCGGGCGTGGTGAGTAAAGTCGGCAGCAACGTTAAACATATTAAAGCGGGCGACCGCGTCGTTTATGCCCAGTCTGCGCTCGGGGCTTACAGTTCGGTACACAATGTTCCCGCCGATAAGGCCGCCATTCTCCCTAAAGCGATCTCTTTCGAGCAGGCTGCCGCCTCTTTTCTGAAAGGATTAACGGTCTTTTATCTGCTGCGCAAAACCTATGAGGTTAAACCCGACGAACCGTTTTTGTTCCATGCCGCCGCCGGGGGCGTGGGCCTTATCGCCTGCCAGTGGGCTAAAGCGCTGGGCGCAAAACTTATCGGCACGGTAGGCAGCGCGCAGAAAGCGCAAATTGCCTTACAGGCTGGCGCATGGAAAGTGATTAACTATCGTGAAGAAAATATCGCTGAACGGGTGAAAGAGATTACCGGCGGCAAAAAAGTACGGGTGGTTTACGATTCAGTCGGGAAAGACACCTGGGAAGCGTCGCTGGATTGCCTGCAACGCCGGGGGCTGATGGTGAGTTTTGGTAACGCTTCCGGCCCTGTGACCGGCGTTAACTTAGGCATCCTGAACCAAAAAGGCTCGCTGTACGTCACTCGCCCTTCTCTCCAGGGTTACATTACCAGTCGCGATGAATTGACCGAAGCCAGCAACGAGCTGTTTTCACTGATTGCCAGCGGCGTGATAAAAGTCGAGGTCGCGGAGAATCAGAAATACGCGTTGAAAGATGCGCAGCGCGCGCATGAGGTGCTGGAAAGCCGGGCAACGCAGGGATCGAGCCTGCTCATTCCGTAGTATGACGGGGAAAAGAATTAGGGCTTCCACATGGGAAGCCCTTTCTTTTTTAGTTCGGCTGTATGTAGGGTACAGCTCGATGAATTCATTAGCCGCGCAATAGTGACAGATTTGATAATCAATTCCTATTTGCTTCTAAGAAGAAAGTTACAGGTTGTGATCCTCTGCACAATACCTTAGTAAAACCGACGGTTATTGCGCTGATACTGTGGGATTTTTGGCGTTTTTACCGCTTTGATGACCCACACCACGGCAACAGCCAACAGCAACCACGGCAGCAGTTTGATCACCAACGCAAACATCCCGCCCAGGAACATCACGGCGGTCGCCACCATCAGCGCGGCCAGAATCCCCAACAATGACACGCCGGTGGCCATCAGCATGATAAAAAAGCCCATCACAAAAAGTAGTTCCAGCATGATTCCCCCTGAATATGGAATGCCCGGTGGCGTAGCGCTTTGCGGGCCGACATATTCAGACCATTACAAGAAACATGCCAAAATTAATCTATTGATTTGCAAACAAAACGCCCCGCGACTGTGCGCAGGGCGTGGTGAAATTGACTAACTTTTAGTGAGAACTTAACGCTTATCCGCCACCCGTTTCAGCGCATGTTCCAGCACGTCAATGTCGGCGCCTGCTTTATGGGCATTTTCACTCAGATAACGGCGCCACTGCCGCGCGCCTGGAATCCCCTGAAACAGCCCCAGCATATGACGGGTAATATGCCCGAGGTATGTCCCCTGGCTCAGTTCACGCTCAATGTACGGATACATGGCGCGAACGACAGCCACAGGATCGGCATCCGCCGTGGTCGCGCCAAAGATCTCACGGTCAACGGAGGCCAGAATGCCCGGGTTTTGATAGGCTTCGCGCCCGATCATCACGCCATCCATATGCTCCAGATGCGCTTTCGCCTCTTCCAGCGACGTAATACCACCGTTGATGGACATGGTCAGATGCGGGAAGTCACGCTTTAACTGGTAAACGCGCGGGTAATCCAGCGGCGGGATCTCGCGGTTTTCCTTCGGGCTGAGCCCGGAGAGCCAGGCCTTGCGCGCGTGGATAATAAACATCTCGCATTCGCCTTTACCGGCGACCGTATTGATGAAGTCACAGAGAAATTCGTAGCTATCCTGATCGTCAATACCGATACGGGTTTTGACCGTTACCGGGATCGACACTACATCCCGCATCGCCTTCACGCAATCCGCCACCAGTTGCGCATTTCCCATCAGACAGGCGCCAAACATGCCGTTTTGTACACGGTCAGACGGGCAGCCTACGTTGAGGTTAATTTCGTCATATCCTCGCGCCTGCGCCAGTTTCGCACATTGCGCCAGCGCAGCCGGATCGCTGCCGCCAAGCTGCAACGCCACCGGATGTTCTTCCTCGCTGTATGCCAGATAGTCGCCTTTACCATGAATGATCGCCCCGGTTGTTACCATCTCGGTATAGAGCAACGTCTGGCGAGACAGCAGACGCAGGAAGTAGCGGCAATGTCTGTCCGTCCAGTCGAGCATCGGCGCGATAGAAAAACGATGAGCAGGGTACAGGGCTAATTTCTCTGGCATCACGTTGGTTTGCAACGTATTTTGTGACTCTTTATTTTGATGCATTTTTAAACTTTTTAACGTATTTTTGCATTCTCGGTACCTCTGACAGCCCCCTAAAAATGGGAGCCTACAGAGGAGAATGGAATGAGATATGGCCTACTATAGCATAGAGAAACACCCGCACGCAGATGGCACATTGAGGTTAAAAAGATGCCATGAGAAATAATGCCTGAATCATAACTGTTCGTGTGTTCATCATTGTTTCCCGTCCCTGTTATTACCACTCCCCGTAGGGGTAGGTTTTTCCTTTGATAAATGCTTCCGTTCTCTCTGAATAACGGTATTCGTGCAGGAAGTCGCTGTTTGCCCCCTCCTTACAGATCGTCAGTTCATTACCCGACAGGGTGTGGATTTTCCGGGGCGTTACGGGGATGGCAGGATAATCGCCCACATCAGGGAACCAGATCCTGACCTTGCCACCAGGCGCAAGGCCGAACAGGATATTGCGATACCACATGGGTTCACCAGAGCGACGAGTATGATCGGCAGGTGTCTTCATACGCTGCCACATTGCGGGTGAAAATATCACGCGGGTTTCATAAGTCCGGCGATCGATTAAGGAATCCCAGCAGAACACAATAAACTGCGGAGGCTTGTTGATTTTGTTGAAGTTAACGCTTCCGCCATACAGAATATCGCCCCATTTATCGATGGAAACTGGGTCACGGGATGTTGAGTCCAGCGTGTAAAAGGTATAGAGATAGCCGTCAGTATCGATTACCCGCGCTTGTGTAACATATGCAGGCAACTGCCAGGGGGTGATAAAAGAAAAACTCCCTTTCCCGTAGGGCAATGTCCAGTCACCGCTGGCGGCCTGCTTCGACTGTAAGGGATACGTCTGCGGGTGACTGCACCCCGCCAGCGCCAGCAGGACTGCCAGAATATGTAACCGTCGTGCGTTCATCATTGTTTCCCGTCCATGTTGTAAACTGTTCTGAGCCATCCGACATCAGGCCGGTTAACGAAGCCGATCGTTTCAGAAGCAGAAACCCCGCCTTGTGGTTTACCCGTTTTACTTACGGCGACGGCATTCCAGTTTGCTGAACAGTGGATATAGGTTTTGGCGATAATTTCAATGTCTTGCCCGGAAAAACCGATTGCTGGCTGTCTCAAACGCGCGGATTTACCTATCCTTGTCGCATGTTCATAGAAAGTGAGAAGCTCACCTGGAATCTGAATATCTTTTTTGTTCTCAAAAGGTTCAAACATCACCCCCGCTTCCTTCGCCGCATCAACCATCACCCGCAGAATTACCTTCGACCAGTCACTTCGGACAATGCGCTGGCGCATCGTCAGTGCGGCAAAGCTGCGCTTTTGCATCTGACCATAACGGTCGGTAGCGGCGTAGTCGTCTGACCAAACTTCAGGGGTGATTTCATTAGTACGCATAATCGGTGCGATAGCAGGAGAGGCTTCCAGAACCGGTAGTTGTGCCATGGTCTTCCGGTAAGCGCCGGAACGTTCATCAGGTTGATTTGATGGTAAAGTGTCCACCTGCGGGCGGGTAAGAAACAGATCCTCACGCGTTTTAGGCAGGTAACCGCCGCCGATGTCGGAATGCACTCCGGGTAAGGTTATCTCCGGCCAGGCAGGCGCCACGCTGTTAAGCGCAAAGTTATAGCGACATTCATGCTGAACGGTGATATGGAAAACTTTTTGCGCCACGCCGGGCCGCAAACGAATATTGACGTCGCCCGTATCAGCGCTGTGCGGATTCAGACCATTAAAGGGAGTTCCAACGGCCGTGACGGTATCAAAAATACCCATAAAGCGGGTCTTTCCTGCAGGTTTCCCCGTGTAGACCTGCTTTACCATGCCAGCATTAATGGCATTCACAATTGCGCCGTCTTCTGACTGTACGCGATTCGCAAAATGACGGGCCGCTGCTGCACCGCGGCTAAAGCCAAAAATATCAAATAGAAAGGTATCAACACTAAACTCACCATGAAGTTGATCCAACGCCGCCTTTATTGCTTCAGCCAGTTGCGCTACCGCATCGTCAGTTTTAGCGATTACACCGTAATCAGACGTGCCAAGCCCTAAGCCGATCATGCTGTCCGCTTCACCAGCCTGCGTACCTATGCCTTCAATATATACGGCATACTGAATATAATGCCCATCGGGAGGATACCTTTTCAGGTATAGCTCATTTAGCCAGTGTATATTTGTATAGTACCCGTAGTAGCTGGTTGCCTCCGTACCACTCAGCCCCATTTTTTCGGAAGCACTCTTTTGGAGAATTCTTTCCGCATCAGGGTTATCAATGTCAAAATGCTGCGCGGTACAAGCCGCCAGCATATTTCGCGTATTGACCGCGTTATTGCCCGTACCATCGAAGAAGATCCCCAGCACCAGCGTGACCTTTCGTTTCTCCGGCTCTGGGGGAGGGGATATAACCTGCGCCACTGGAAAGAGCTGATTATATCGTTCAGGCGTAACAAGGTAATCGAATTCAGTACCAGCGAGAAGATGCTGACAATGAATATAATCATAATCCAGCGAAATATATTCATAATCCAAACTATTTTGCCGTGATTCAGATACCAGCCGATTTAATCTTGCCCCTCTCAGTTTAATGACATAATACTTCTCCCACCGGCCAAATCTATTGATCCGATAAATATCAAAGCGCATTTTAAGATTTTCATTATTATTGATCGCATTTGTCAGTAACGGTGACGCCCTGTCAATTACTTTGCTAAAGGACAGCCCCTGATGCTTCACCCCCATTCCAGTGTTTGATATCCCCTGCGTAAGGCTAAAAACGAAAATTTCATCTTCATGTCCCTGCTGCCAACGATTCCCCACTGAAGTTGTGGTTCCACAACCAGAGGAAATATCCCCTTGATGCTCACCCTCAATGGTTACATAAATAATATCACCCATTTGTGCCCCTGATTTATTACACCACTTTTATGAGAGTAATTCTCTGGGGACAGTGATATTTTGTGCATCGTCAAAAAATAACGTATTGCCACCACGATTTAAGAATAATAATGTTACAAATAAAAAGCAGAACAATAAATACCCTTAAAGCATACTGAACATGAATATCATAAAATTTTCATAGGTGAACGCTTATAAAAGGTCCTCACTTAAGTTTCATGATAATTTTACTGAGCAATTTTAATAATACGATTAGCGTTAATAGATAACCGTTCAATGATAGAAAATAATACCACCGGGTGAAAGTCCAGTGACGCTATGGACTATTCCTCCCGGTTCAATTTACCCACTTACAGAAACCAGTGACAGACGCGCCGCCGTGCAGGTATTGTTTTTTGCATGAAACGGTTATGTGTAGCAACCAGAGCTGTGTTATGAGCTGCTTCTCGGCGTTTCACGCAGAACATGGTAAAGTAGAAGATTAACCTTTCACGCAATCCGAGGTGCCACATGGAAAATACCACCACGCAAGAGCTTTTAGCGCAAGCTGAAAAACTCTGTGCGCAACGCAATGTGCGGCTGACACCCCAGCGCCTCGAAGTGTTGCGTCTGATGAGCCTACAGGAAGGCGCGATCAGCGCCTATGACCTGCTGGATCTGCTGCGTGAAACGGAGCCGCAGGCCAAACCGCCGACGGTGTATCGTGCGCTCGATTTTCTGCTTGAGCAGGGTTTTGTTCACAAGGTCGAATCCACCAACAGCTACATGCTCTGTCACCTGTTCGATCAGCCGACCCATAGCTCGGCCATGTTTATCTGCGACCGTTGTGGTGTGGTAAAAGAGGAGTGTGCTGAAGGCGTGGAAGACATTATGCATACGCTGGCGGCAAAAATGGGGTTCGCTCTGCGCCATAACGTGATTGAAGCACACGGGTTATGCCCGGCGTGTGTGGAAGTCGAAGCCTGTCGCCACCCCGGCGAATGCCAGCACGACCATTCTATTTTGGTGAAGAAGAAACCACGTTAAATAAATCGGGCGGCTAATCCGCAGACGCCGCCCAAAGCAAGTACGTTGAACAGAGGGGAGTACGTCCTTGTACTCACGGGCAGGAGAAGTTGATTACCAGCGGTAGTCGTTACGGTTTTCCCATTCTTTCACTTCTTTTTCCGCCTCATCTTTTGCGTAACCATAGCGTTCCTGGACTTTACCCACCAGTTGATCACGCTTACCTTCGATGACTGTCATATCATCATCGGTCAGTTTGCCCCATTGCTCTTTCACTTTACCTTTAAACTGTTTCCAGTTGCCGCCGATTTCGTCTTTATTCATCATCAAGTCCTCATCGTTCGGTTGTGAATAGCGGGAGAACGTCGCTCAAACGCATTACGTTTTCTGCTGAACGTGGGATTAATTGTAGTCAGTGATTCGGCCTTCGTTTTTTAATTCAGAGTTTTTAACCACCGGACTCAGGCAAACCAGGTCCCTTTTCGCCAGTGTCGCCGCCAGATAAATGCCAGGGAAAGCCCACGAAGCGCCAGAAAAACGGTTAGCGCAAGCCACAGTCCGTGGTTCCCCAGCAGCGGTATCGTCAGTAGGGTGAGCGCAAACCCGGCTGCGGCGACAGCCATGCTGTTACGCATTTCAGCCGCCCGCGTCGCCCCGATAAACATACCGTCCAGCAAATAGCACCAGACGCCCACCAGCGGCAGAATCACCTGCCAGATAAGATAGCGATCGGCCAGAAGCTGAATCTGCGGCAGCGAAGTCAGCAGTGCGATGATGTACTCCCCCGCCAGCACATAAACCAGCGCAAACAGCAGCGCCACAATTCCCGACTGGCGACACGCCGCCCGCCATACGTCCAGTAGCTGGCTGCCGTCCCGCGCGCCATAAGCCTGACCCGAATGGGCTTCTACCGCATAGGCGAAGCCGTCCAGCGCATAGGCAGTAAAGGTCAGCAACGTCATAAGAACGGCATTCACCGCAATGATATCGCTTCCCATACGGGCGCCCAGTACCGTGATTGCGCCAAAACAGAGTTGCAGCAGCAGCGAACGCAGCATGATGTCGCGATTAAGCGCCAGCAAACGACGGAAGTTCCCGCGCCAGGCCTGTTTCAACATACCGGGAGAGACACCGCGCAAACGAAGGACTTTGCGTACCATCAGCAGACCAATTAACAGCGTGGCATATTCGGCGATGACCGTCGCCAGCGCAGCCCCCTGCACGTTCATGTGCAGCCCCATAACCAGCCACAGGTCGAGAACGATGTTCAGGATATTCCCGACAATCAGCAGGATAACCGGCGCACGGGCGTACTGAACGCCAAGCAGCCAACCAAGCAAAACCAGATTCGCCAGAGATGCCGGGGCACTCAGCCAGCGGATCGCCAGAAAGCGTCTTGCCTGCTCCAGCACCGCTTCGCTACCGCCAACGATATGCAATGCCAGATCGATAATCGGCGTGCGCAGCAGCGCAATCAGCGCCCCCGCGCTCAGCGCCAGGATGAGTGGTTGCACCAACGCTCTCGCCAGCGCTTGCGGATTTTTCGCGCCAAAGGCCTGCGCCGTTAACCCGGTAGTGCTCATGCGTAAGAAGAGCAACAGCATGAAAAGGAAGCTGGTTGCGGTTGCGCCAATGGCAACACCACCCAGATAGACGGGGCTATCGAGATGACCAATAACAGCCGTATCCACCAGACCCAGTAAGGGAACGGTGATGTTGGAAAAAATCATGGGTAAGGCGAGGTGCCAGAGTGCTTTGTCAGAGGATGTGAAGAAAGGCATGCAGATGAGCCTGAGAAAAAGTCAAATAAACCAATCGATTAATCGCCGGATGGCGGCATAAATGCCTTATCCGGCCTACGGTACTATGGGTACATTTGCTGGATGGCGGCGTAAACGCCTTATCCGGCCTACGGTACTACGGGTACATTTGCCGGATGGCGGCATAAACGCCGTATCCGGCCTACGGTACTATGGGCACATTTGCCAGATGGCGGCGTAAATGCCTTATCCGGCCTACGGGGATATTTGTAGGCCTGATAAGCGCAGCGCCATCAGGCGTTATGCCAGCGCCTGATTACAGCCATTCACCGTTACGGATAACGCCTACCGCCAGTCCTTCGATGGTGAAGCTCTGCTCACGCAGATCAACCACGATCGGTTTAAATTCGCTGTTTTCTGGCAAAAGTTCAACTTTATTGCCCTGTTTTTTCAGGCGTTTTACCGTGACTTCATCGTCAATACGCGCCACAACCACCTGGCCGTTACGGACATCCTGAGTTTTATGCACTGCCAGCAGATCGCCGTCCATAATTCCGATATCTTTCATTGACATGCCGCTAACACGCAGCAGAAAATCAGCATTGGGTTTAAACAGCGAAGGATCGACCTGATAATGGCCTTCGATATGCTGCTGCGCCAGCAGCGGTTCACCGGCGGCAACACGACCGACCAACGGCAACCCTTCTTCTTCGTCCAGAAGCAGGCGAATACCGCGCGATGCGCCGGAAACAATTTCAATCACCCCTTTACGCGCCAGCGCTTTCAGGTGTTCTTCAGCGGCGTTTGGGGAACGGAACCCCAAACGCTGCGCGATCTCCGCACGCGTTGGTGGCATACCTGTCTGGCTGATGTGATCCCGAATGAGATCAAACACCTCTTGCTGCCTGGCCGTTAACGCTTTCATTCCGCCCCCTGGGTGTATATACAGTTATGCTGTGAGTATATACAGCTAAAGGTGATTTTGGAACCATAAACTGCGCAGAAAACAGGAGTTTTATACCGTTATGGAATCTTTATCGAAAAAACCTTAGCGGAAATGTGACCATAGCAGGAGACCCCAGGTCATCAGCGCGACGAAAATAGACAGTAGCACCGCCGCAGACCCCATGTCCTTCGCGCGACCGGAGAGTTCATGGTATTCAGAGCCAATACGGTCAACAACAGCTTCAATGGCGCTGTTAAGGATTTCAACAATCATCACCAGCATCACAGAACCAATCAGCAGTACGCGAGTAATGGCATCCACATCCAGCCAGCAGGCAATCAGCACACCTGCCAGCACGGCGATGCTTTCCTGGCGAAACGCCGCTTCGTTGACCCATGCGGCGCGAAAACCTTTCCAGGAATAGCCTGCGGCTTTAATGATTCGGGTGAATCCAGTGGTATTATTGGCCATTAAAAGAACCTTTTTGCATTATTAGCGTCAATGAAATTATATCGTTGGCCCGTATGATTCGGGCGACGGCAACGCAGCGCGAAGTATGACGGGATACACCAGAAATTCACCAGACTTTCTGATATCCTTGCAGCGCATTTGCATTATTAACCAGAGGCTTTACATCGTTTATGTCCGGCTGGCCACGAATTTACTACAAATTACTGAATTTACCATTAAGCGTGCTGGTAAAAAGCAAGTCTATTCCGGCAGATCCTGCCCCGGAGTTGGGGCTTGATACATCGCGCCCTATTATGTACGTATTGCCGTACAACTCCAAAGCAGACCTGCTGACGCTGCGCGCCCAGTGTCTGGCGCACGATCTTCCCGACCCGCTGGAGCCGCTGGAGATCGACGGAACGCTGCTGCCGCGTTATGTCTTTATTCACGGCGGGCCGCGTGTCTTCACCTATTACACGCCAAAAGAAGAGTCCATTAAGCTTTTCCACAACTATCTCGATCTCCACCGCAGCAATCCCGATCTGGATGTGCAAATGGTGCCGGTATCGGTGATGTTTGGCCGCTCTCCGGGGCGCGAAAAAGGAGAAGAGAACCCGCCTTTACGTATGCTGAACGGCGTGCAGAAATTCTTTGCCGTCTCCTGGCTGGGACGCGACAGCTTTGTTCGTTTCTCGCCGTCCGTGTCTTTGCGTCGTATGGCTGACGAACACGGCACTGACAAGACAATAGCGCAGAAACTGGCGCGCGTGGCGCGTATGCACTTCGCCCGTCAACGTCTGGCGGCGGTCGGGCCGCGTCTGCCTGCCCGTCAGGATCTGTTTAACAAGCTGCTGGCTTCAAAAGCCATCGCTCGCGCCGTGGAAGATGAAGCGCGCAGCAAAAAAATCTCCCATGAAAAGGCGCAGCAAAACGCCATTGCGCTGATGGAAGAGATTGCCGCCAACTTCTCCTACGAGATGATCCGTCTGACCGACCGTATTCTGGGCTTTACCTGGAACCGTCTTTATCAGGGGATTAACGTCCATAACGCCGAGCGCGTTCGCCAGTTGGCGCACGACGGGCATGAAATTGTCTATGTGCCCTGCCACCGCAGCCATATGGACTATATGCTGCTTTCCTACGTGCTGTATCACCAGGGGCTGGTGCCGCCGCATATCGCTGCGGGCATCAACCTGAACTTCTGGCCGGCGGGTCCGATTTTCCGCCGTCTGGGCGCGTTCTTTATTCGTCGTACCTTCAAGGGCAACAAGCTCTACTCCACCGTTTTCCGTGAATACCTGGGCGAGCTGTTCAGCCGTGGTTACTCGGTTGAGTATTTCGTGGAAGGCGGTCGCTCGCGTACCGGTCGTCTGCTCGACCCGAAAACCGGCACGCTGTCGATGACCATTCAGGCGATGTTGCGCGGCGGCACGCGTCCTATCACGCTGGTGCCAATCTACATCGGCTATGAGCATGTGATGGAAGTGGGCACTTACGCCAAAGAGCTGCGTGGCGCGACGAAAGAGAAAGAGAGCCTGCCGCAGATGCTGCGCGGTTTAAGCAAACTGCGTAATCTGGGCCAGGGCTACGTCAACTTTGGCGAACCGATGCCATTGATGACTTACCTCAACCAGCATGTGCCGGAGTGGCGTGAATCCATCGATCCTATCGAGTCTATCCGCCCGGCCTGGCTGACACCGACGGTGAATAACATTGCCGCCGATCTGATGGTGCGCATTAACAACGCCGGTGCAGCCAACGCCATGAACCTGTGCTGCACCGCGCTACTGGCTTCCCGCCAGCGCTCTCTGACCCGTGAGCAGCTGACTGAACAGCTCGACTGCTATCTGAGTCTGCTGCGCAACGTGCCGTACGCGGCGGATTCTACGGTTCCTGCACAGAGCGCCAGTGAACTGATCGACCACGCCTTGCAGATGAACAAGTTTGAGGTCGAGAAAGACACCATCGGCGATATCATCATTCTGCCGCGCGAGCAGGCCGTGTTGATGACCTACTATCGCAACAACATCGCGCATATGCTGGTTCTGCCTTCCCTGATGGCGGCCATCATTACCCAGCACCGCCACATCTCGCGTGACGCGCTGATGCAGCATGTTGACGTGCTCTATCCGATGCTGAAAGCGGAACTGTTCCTGCGCTGGGAACACGATGAGCTTGCCAGCGTGATTGACGCGCTGAGCAGTGAGATGCAACGTCAGGGGCTGATCGCCGTGCAGAACGATGAGCTGCATATCAATCCGGCACATTCTCGCACGCTGCAACTGCTGGCGGCTGGCGCGCGCGAAACGCTGCAACGCTATGCCATCACCTTCTGGCTGCTGAGCGCGAATCCGTCGATCAACCGTGGTACGCTGGAAAAAGAGAGCCGCACGGTCGCGCAACGTCTTTCCGTTCTGCACGGCATTAACGCGCCGGAGTTCTTCGATAAAGCGGTGTTCAGTTCTCTGGTGCTGACTCTGCGTGATGAGAAATACATCAGCGATACCGGAGACGCCGAGCCTGAGCAGACGATGAAGGTGTATCAGATGTTGGCCGATTTGATCACGTCGGATGTGCGTCTGACCATTGAGAGCGCAACGCAAGGCGAGTGACAATAAAAAGCCGGGTGGCGGCTTCGCCCTACCCGGCCTACGTTCTGCGCAATATGTTATGTAGGCCCGGTAAGCGCTACCGGGCTTTTTTTTCAGCCAACGTAACTCATCGCCAGCCCTAAAAACAGCACCAGGCCGACGTAGTTATTGTTCATAAACGCTTTAAAACAGGCTTCACGTTCGCGCCCGATAATCAGTTTCTGCTGATACACAAACAGCGCGCCGGCCACCAGCACCGACCAGTAATACCCCCAGCCCAGCCCGTTCAGCCAGCCAATCAGCGCCATTAGCGCCAGCACCGCAATCTGCAAAATCCCGATAATAAGTTTGTCATGTCGCCCGAACAGAATGGCCGTCGATTTAATGCCGATTTTCAGATCGTCGTCCCGGTCAACCATCGCGTACTGCGTGTCGTAGGCTACCGCCCAGAGGATATTGGCCAGGAACATCAGCCAGCAGCTCAGCGGCACGGACTCACTCACCGCCGCAAACGCCATAGGAATAGACCAGCCAAACGCCGCGCCCAGCACAACCTGCGGCAAATGGGTGTAACGCTTCATGAAGGGATAGACCCACGCCAGCGCCAGCGCCGCAATCGACAGCAGAATGGTCATCGTATTCAGCGTTAATACCAGCAGGAAGGAGAGCACTACCAGTACGACAAACAGCGTGCGCGCCTCTTTCTCCGTGACCGCCCCGCTGGGTAACGGTCGGTTGGCCGTGCGTTTCACATGTCCATCAAACTTACGATCGGCATAATCGTTGACCACGCAACCGGCGGCGCGCATTAACCAGACCCCGGCGACAAACACCGCCAGAATCCACAGTTGCGGCACTCCCGGCGTCGCTACCCACAGCGCCCATAATGTCGGCCAGAGCAGCAGTAAGGCGCCGATTGGCTTATCCGTACGCATCAGGCGGTGAAACGCCAACAGCTTATTCTGCGTCAGACTCCACTCCATTTTGTTTTCCTCTTAATACAACGGTGATGCGGGCAAAAACAGCTCGGTAAGCATCAGCGGCTTACCGCTCAGACGCAGGCGGGAACGACGCCCCCACAGTGCGGCATCACGACCAATCTCAATAAAATCTCGGGTCAACGTTGATGATGTAAACAGGTAGCGCCCTAACGGCGTTTTTCCCAGATTTTGTAAGGCCAACTCAGGGCCGCACAACGTTGATTCAGGCACGACGGTACGCCCGGCAAGCCAGGGTTCGCCGTCTGCACATAACAAAATTTCACGTAACCAGTAGCGGGATTCGACCGGTAGCAGCGCCACCTCTTCAGCCACTTCATGTGGACCAACAAACGCTTCCCGAAGCAATGTCACGCTTACCCGTTTCCCTTCTTGCTCAAAACGTTTGGTCATGGAATCTTCCAGAAGTAACCAGTCGAGCAACCGGGAATCCAGCGCAGGAATCTCTTTAAAATAGCGCAGCGCACGCAGTTGCGTTAACGCAGGGTGTGACATGCCGTACTCTCCGTTTCATAACGTAAAGGCATTGTATCGCAGAAAAGAGATTACGGGAGGCGTAAACATAATTAAGTGATCGGTTGCGCAACAGAAGTGTAACAACTCGCATGGAATGCTAAAAAAAAGGTGCGCCAGGAGACGCACCAGTTGTTGCAAAATCAGCAATGTGGGGAGACGATTACCCCTTGCCTTTTACACTGCTGATAAACGTGGAACGGGCAGATGTCGATCCCAGGCGTTCGGCTTCATCAAGCAGTTTCAGAGCTTTATCAACATCACCTTTCGCTACCGCGTCCTTAATCGCATTGTTGAAGTAGCTTTCCGTGTCGTTCAGCATTGGCTCGCTTTTCTTCGCCGGGGCAGGCGCTGGCGCGGCAACGGCTGGTACGGTATAGGCGGTCGCCGGTGCCGCAGTGTTGCCGACGGTGACAGGTCCCGGACCGGAAGAACCAAACAGCGGGCCAACCAGTACGCTGGAGCTGCTGTTGGTTTTCACTTTCAGTTTCAGCAGGCCATCAGTCGTGTGGCGCGCGATCGGATCGGGAATATCCGGGACGGCATTACCCACGCCTTTCGCATACGCTTTTGCCGGGTCAAGCAGCGTGGTGGTCTGCTGGAGATCGTTATTGGTGGTAAACACCAGAACGTACAGCTTCTGCTGGCCCAGCGCGGGCGTCAGACGCATCACCCCTTCCAGACGATCCGCGCTCATCACGCCGGGGGCCTGGTAGGTAAAGTAGCTGCTGGGGAAATACGCTGAAGGCGTCAGGTTCTGGTCGAGAATCAGCACGTTCGGTGCAAATACGCTGGTTTGTTTGTTAACTTCGCTGCTCAATGTCAGCGTGAGCTCACCGATGTTCGCCGGTACGCTATACGCGGCAACCGGGCCTGTAATACCGGCGACGTCAAGCCGCTGACCACCGGTAGAAAGCTGTGTGGACTGCGTACTGGACTGGTCGACAGGCGTCCAGGTGAGTTGTTGTAGTGCGGCGGTCGGAATCGCAGGCGCTGCGCTGGTGTTTTGCGGAACATAGTTTACATCCGCCAGGCTGATGCCTGGTGCGCTTGCCAGCAACCCCGCCGATAAACAAAGGGCGACGAGACTTTTCTTCATTTTCATTGTTATCACCTCAGATAGCACGGGTTCAGCGGTGGCCAGGCAATAGCGCGCTAAACCGCGAGAAACGGTGCAGATAATGCCGGATAGCGGCTACGCCTTATCCGGCCTGCATCTCGTTACCGGGGGACTTGCGCCCCCCTCGTTATGTCACGTATTACCACCAGATTTCCATCTGGGCGCCGAAGGACCACTCATCGTTGTCGCCACGGCTGGTTGTGTTGAAGCCGGAGTTATTCGATGCGGCATAACGCAATGTGTTATCGCCATCTTTGATATAGCCCCATTTCTCATCCCACTTCGCGTAGGTTGCGAAGAGACGGATGGCCGGGCGGGACCAGATGCTGTCGCCAGCCTGCCATTGTTGCGCCAGGGTGATTTTGTACTGGTTGTTGCGATCGCCAGTCTGCTGAGATTTGACGTTGTCGTAACCGACTTCCAGCAGGGTGCTCATGATCGGCGTCCATTTGAACATCGGACGAACGCCCACGGTCCACCAGTCAGTACCCAGATCGTTATCCAGGTCCTGTTTCTGGAACATACCGACGTACATCAGGTCCCAACGGTCGCCCAGAGAGATCGCCCCGTGGTCCAGAATACGCCACAGCTTACCGTTGTTATTGACGTAACGATCGACATAATGGAGCTGATCGTCGCCTTCGCCGATATCAAAAGTCGAGCCGTAAGAACCCTGAGGAATACCTTTACCCTGCGTGGTCATCGCGTCAGTGGCGTACTGAACCACAAACTTGTTGTAGCCCTTCAGCATGCTCTGGGTATGTTCAGCAGTGAACATCCAGCCGTCTTTAGATGCGCCGTCAGCCAGACGATAATCGTCAGTGGTGTTTGCGCGACCATAGTCGACACCCAGTTCCAGCACGCCGTCCGGGTTCGTTTCCAGACCGGCTAAACGCACGTCGAAGACGTCGTTGGCGGTGTCTTTAGAAGAGTTGTAAATATCCTGGCTGCTGAAGGTGTAGGAACCACCGGCTTCCTGAGAGCGGGTCGCTGCCAGAGACAGTTTACCGAAGCCCAGGTCGATGTTTTCGATACCCGCACCAGGACCAGAAATATCCCAGTAGTAGAAGTCGATCATGTGAACGTCATGACGCTGATAGAAGCGCTTACCCGCCCAGATGGTGGAGCCTGGCAGCCAGTCAATCAGGTTTTTACCCTGCACGTTGGCTTCACGGAACGCCGGATCGGTTGCTTCCCAGTCATTCTGTTGCGCTACGGAGTAGGCCACGTTAGTGTCGAAATAGAAGCTCTTGTCGCCTTCTTTCCACACTTCCTGACCCAGTTTCAATTCCGCATAGGTTTCACATTCGTTACCAAGACGGTATTTACTTTGAGCGCCAGTTGCCTGGAAACATTGTTGTTCGCCGCCACTACCCGTCCAGCCGATACCGGAACGAGCATAACCATGGAAATCCACTGCCATTGCCTGAGCAGACATAACGCCTGCTGCGACGGCAACCGCCAGAGGAAGTTTGCGCAGAGTAATCATTATTCTATCTCCTGAGATCATTGCTTTTCTTTAAACGCGTCCCCCTTCGGACTGCCTCTTTGTTGGCGGTGTTTTTTCACTTGCCGCCTTGATGCATCCTCGAATGGTTTTGCGTTTTGTTTTTTTAATGGGGACCTTAAACGCCCGGCTCCTTATGCAGCCGACGGCATGCGGAACCATCTTCACGGAACAGATGGCAACGCTCTGGCGGCAGACCGATAGCGAATGTGGCACCCTCTTCTACCAACACCACGTCGTTCTGGCGGTAAACCAGGTTTTGACGAATGGCGGGGATCTGGATATGAATTTGTGTTTCGTGACCAAGTTGTTCGACGACCTGAACCTCGCCTTCCAGGGTGACATCGGCGATGTCGCTGGGCAGCAGATGCTCTGGACGAATACCTAAAGACATATTTGCCCCGACCTGAACGCCATTGCTTTCTACCGGCAGCCAGACGTTCTGGCGGTTCGGCAGCTCAACCTGCACCTGCTCGATAGCGGTCGCGGTGACTTTCACCGGCAGGAAGTTCATTTTCGGGGAACCGATAAAGCCCGCGACGAAGCGATCCGCCGGATAGTGGTACAGCTCCAGCGGCTTACCGACCTGCGCCACGCGGCCGGCATCCAGCACCACGATTTTGTCGGCCAGCGTCATCGCTTCGACCTGATCGTGGGTGACGTAAATCATCGTGCGGCCCAGACGCTTATGCAGGCGGGAAATTTCGATACGCATCTGCACGCGCAGGGCGGCATCAAGGTTAGACAGCGGCTCATCAAGCAGGAACACACGCGGTTCCGCCACCAGCGTGCGGCCTATCGCCACGCGCTGGCGCTGGCCGCCGGAGAGCGCTTTCGGCTTGCGCTCCAGCAGGTGCGCCAGTTGCAGCACTTCCGCCACCTGATTCACACGCTGATTCATCACCTCTTTTTTGGCCCCCGCCAGCTTCAAACCAAAAGACATGTTTTCTGCCACGGACAGGTGGGGATAGAGCGCATAGGACTGGAAAACCATCCCCACGCCGCGTTCGGCGGGCGGGATGTCGTTCATACGGGCTTCCCCAATGAACAGATCTCCGCTGGTGATGGTTTCAAGTCCGGCGATCATACGCAGCAAGGTCGATTTCCCGCAGCCTGACGGTCCGACAAACACCACGAATTCCCCTTCGTGAATGTCGAGATTGATATCTTTCGATACCACCACGTCACCCCAGGCTTTCGTTACATTTCGTAGCTGTACGCTCGCCATGCCCTTCTCCCTTCGTTACAACCTGTCATCGACAGCAACATTCATGATGGCCTGACTATGCGTTATCCCTTGATTGCGTAAATCCTCCACCCCCCGGCTTTTTTATGGGGGAGGAGGCGGGAGGATGAGGGAGCAGCGTCTGAGACCCGGGCCGCGCCCCGCCGAGGAATTTCGTGATGTCACCTGCAAAAATCGCGGTGTTTTTATGTGCGCCAACACGCATTACTCACATTTATGCAACACAGATCACATAAAGAAGGGGTGGGGCGTAGGGGTAAGGAGGATGGAAAGAGGTTGTCGTATAAAGAAACTAGATACCGTTAAGCCACCTCTGTGTATCCACGAGCACATCACCAAAAAGGATGGGAGATATGAAAATCAAAACTGGCGCACGCATCCTCGCATTGTCCGCACTGACGACGATGATGTTTTCCGCCTCGGCTCTCGCCAAGATTGAAGAAGGTAAGCTGGTTATCTGGATTAACGGCGACAAAGGCTACAACGGCCTCGCTGAAGTGGGCAAAAAATTCGAACAAGACACCGGCATTAAAGTCACCGTTGAGCACCCGGACAAGCTGGAAGAGAAATTCCCTCAGGTTGCGGCCACCGGTGACGGCCCGGACATCATCTTCTGGGCGCATGACCGTTTTGGCGGCTACGCACAGTCTGGCCTGCTGGCTGAGATCACCCCGGACCAGGCGTTCCAGGACAAGCTCTATCCGTTCACCTGGGATGCGGTGCGTTACAACGGCAAGCTGATCGCCTACCCGATCGCCGTTGAAGCGCTGTCCCTGATTTACAACAAAGACCTCGTTCCGAACCCGCCGAAAACCTGGGAAGAGATCCCGGCGCTGGATAAAGAGCTGAAAGCGAAAGGTAAGAGCGCGCTGATGTTCAACCTGCAAGAACCGTACTTCACCTGGCCGCTGATTGCCGCCGATGGCGGTTACGCGTTCAAGTTTGAGAACGGTAAGTATGACGTGAAAGATGTCGGCGTAGACAGCGCAGGGGCGAAAGCCGGTCTGGGCTTCCTGGTCGATATGATCAAAAACAAACACATGAACGCCGATACCGATTACTCCATCGCGGAAGCCGCCTTTAACAAAGGCGAAACGGCGATGACCATCAACGGTCCGTGGGCGTGGTCAAACATCGACAAGAGCAAAATCAATTACGGCGTGACACTGCTGCCGACATTCAAAGGCAAACCGTCTAAACCGTTCGTTGGCGTGCTGAGCGCGGGCATTAACGCCGCCAGCCCGAACAAAGAGCTGGCGAAAGAGTTCCTCGAAAACTACCTGCTGACCGATCAGGGTCTGGACGTCGTGAACAAGGACAAACCGCTGGGCGCGGTTGCGCTGAAATCCTTCCAGGATCAGTTAGCGAAAGATCCGCGTATCGCCGCCACGATGGATAACGCCCAGAAAGGCGAAATTATGCCGAACATTCCGCAGATGTCAGCCTTCTGGTATGCGGTTCGTACGGCAGTTATCAACGCTGCCAGCGGTCGTCAGACTGTCGACGCCGCGCTGAAAGACGCGCAGGGCCGTATCACCAAGTAATGTTCAGGTCGTGTGCCGGATGGCGGCATCAATGCCTTCTCCGGCCTACAGAACAGGTAGGCAGGATAAGCGCAGCGCCATCAGGCACGCTGACCTACAGGATTTCAAAGTTGTAGAGGAAGATCCCCATGGATGTCATTAAAAAGAAACATTGGTGGCAAAGCGACGCGCTGAAGTGGTCAGCGATTGGTCTGCTGGGCCTGCTGGTGGGTTACCTTGTAGTTTTAATGTACGCACAAGGGGAGTACCTGTTTGCCATCATGACGCTGATTTTAAGCTCTGCTGGCCTGTATATTTTCGCGAATCGTAAAACCTATGCCTGGCGCTATGTTTATCCGGGTATGGCCGGCATGGGGCTGTTTGTCCTGTTCCCGCTGGTCTGCACTATCGCCATCGCCTTTACCAACTACAGCAGCACCAACCAGCTCACCTTTGAACGCGCCCAGCAGGTGCTGATGGATCGTTCTTATCAGGCGGGCAAAACCTATAACTTTGGCCTGTATCCGGCGGGTGACGAGTGGCAACTGGCCCTCACTGACGGCGAAACCGGCAAGAATTATCTCTCCGACGCCTTTAAATTCGGCGGCGAACAAAAATTGCAACTGAAAGAGACTGACGCACTGCCGACCGGTGAACGCGCCAACCTGCGCATCATCACCCAAAATCGTCAGGCGCTGAACCAGCTTACCGCCGTTTTACCCGATGAAAGCAAGGTCATCATGAGCTCGCTGCGCCAGTTTTCCGGCACCCAGCCGCTCTATACCCTCGCCAGCGACGGCACGCTGACAAATAACCAGAGCGGCGTGACGTATCGGCCAAACAACGATATTGGCTACTATCAGGCCATCAACGCGGACGGCAACTGGGGCGACGAAAAACTGAGCCCAGGCTACACCGTGACCATCGGCTGGGACAATTTCTCCCGCGTCTTTACTGACGAGGGCATCCAGAAACCGTTCTTCGCGATCTTCGTCTGGACCGTGGTGTTCTCAGTTCTCACCGTGCTGCTGACCGTGGCGGTTGGGATGGTGCTGGCCTGCCTCGTACAGTGGGAAGCGCTGAAAGGTAAAGCGATTTACCGCGTGCTGCTGATTCTGCCGTATGCGGTGCCGTCGTTCATCTCGATTCTGATCTTCAAAGGTTTATTCAACCAGAGCTTTGGTGAGATCAACATGATGCTGAGCGCGCTGTTTGGCCTCAAACCGGCCTGGTTCAGCGACCCGAACACCGCCCGCACGATGGTCATTATCGTCAACACCTGGCTGGGCTATCCGTACATGATGATCCTCTGCATGGGCCTGCTGAAAGCGATTCCAGACGATCTGTACGAAGCCTCGGCAATGGACGGCGCGGGGCCGTTCCAGAACTTCTTTAAGATTACATTCCCGCTGCTGATTAAGCCGCTGACGCCGCTGATGATCGCCAGCTTTGCCTTTAACTTTAACAACTTCGTACTGATTCAGCTTCTGACTAACGGCGGCCCGGACCGCCTCGGCACCACTACGCCAGCCGGTTATACCGACCTGCTCGTGAGCTACACCTACCGCATCGCCTTTGAAGGCGGCGGGGGCCAGGACTTCGGTCTGGCGGCCGCGATCGCCACGCTGATCTTCCTGCTGGTTGGCGCGCTGGCCATCGTGAACCTGAAAGCCACGCGTATGAAGTTTGATTAAGGGAGATAACAACAATGGCAATGGTTCAACCCAAATCTCAAAAGCTGCGTCTCTTCATCACGCACTTAGGGCTGCTGATTTTTATCGCGGCAATCATGTTCCCGCTGCTGATGGTCATCGCCATTTCGCTGCGTGAAGGCAACTTCGCAACCGGGAGCCTGATCCCGGAACGCATCTCCTGGGAGCACTGGCGGCTGGCATTGGGCTTCAGCGTGGAACACGCTGATGGCCGTGTCACGCCGCCCCCCTTCCCGGTTCTGTTATGGCTGTGGAACTCGATCAAAGTCGCGGCGATCACCGCCATTGGCATCGTGGCGCTCTCTACGACCTGCGCTTACGCGTTTGCCCGTATGCGCTTTCCCGGCAAAGCGACGTTGCTCAAAGGGATGCTGATTTTCCAGATGTTCCCGGCGGTACTGTCACTGGTGGCGTTGTACGCGTTGTTCGACCGTCTCGGCCAGTACATTCCGTTTATCGGTCTGAATACCCACGGCGGGGTGATTTTCGCTTACCTGGGCGGGATTGCGCTGCACGTCTGGACGATTAAAGGCTATTTCGAAACCATCGACGGTTCGCTGGAAGAAGCGGCGGCGCTGGATGGCGCGACGCCGTGGCAGGCTTTCCGCCTGGTGCTGCTGCCGCTCTCGGTGCCGATTCTGGCGGTGGTCTTTATTCTGTCGTTCATTGCCGCCATCACTGAAGTTCCTGTCGCCTCGCTGTTACTGCGTGATGTAAACAGCTATACCCTGGCGGTAGGTATGCAGCAGTACCTCAACCCGCAAAACTATCTGTGGGGCGATTTTGCCGCCGCAGCCGTGTTGTCCGCCATCCCGATCACGCTGGTGTTCCTGCTGGCCCAGCGTTGGCTGGTCAACGGCCTGACGGCAGGCGGTGTGAAAGGCTAAGTTTCATTGATGTACCTGCCCGGAAACGGGCAATGCCACTGCAACCCTCAACTTATATTATCCCAACTTGTGACTGTTCTTCGGCGCTCCTCGGAGCGCCTTTTTTTATTCCCGTTTTAACCGTTTCGAATTACATAACCACAGGGTGATCACCAATAACAGGATCGCCGCAGAGTAGATCAGCACATCCATCGGCGATTTATGATCGACGATGATCAGGCGCACAATCGCGGTGATCCCGATATAGACAAAGTAGCGCAGCGGGAAATGAAAACCTGACTGGAAGTACTTCACAATCAACGCAATAAACTCAAAGTAGAGAAAGTAGACCACCAACCCTTCCACCAGCTCGTATTTGCTGGTTTGCTCCGGCGCGAACAGCACATCCGCCAGATGTAAGGTCTCTTTACCGAGGAAAACGACCAGGATCAGGCCCAGACTTAACAGCCCAAGATTCAGCACGGTCTGTAGGATCGTGGAGATAAACTCCACGCGTGGACGAGATAGTGACGTCATAGCAGCACCCTCTTTCTCAGTAGCAAGGTTCCTGTATAACGCAAAAATGTGACGGAGATCTATATTTTTTGTTTATGTTTTGTGCAGCAAAGGTCAGCGGAGAATGATCTCTGTCACGGCATGTTTCAAAGAGAAGGGAAAATGCAGTTAAAACACGCTACCGTCCGCAACGTCACCTGCGGTGAAAATGTGGTGATTTATGAGCCCGCAAACCTGTACGACTGCCAGCTTGGCGACAATGTTTTCATCGGACCTTTTGTCGAAATACAGGGCAATACACAGATTGGCGCAAACACAAAAATTCAGTCCCATACGTTTGTTTGCGAATATGTCACGATTGGACGCGATTGCTTTATCGGCCACGGCGTAATGTTCGCTAACGACATGTTTCGTGAAGGAAAACCTGACCCGAACAGGCAGAACTGGGGGCGAATTGAGATCGGCAGCAATGTTTCCATCGGCAGCGGCGCGACCATCCTGGCCGTCAGCATTTGCGACGGCACAGTGATCGGCGCGGGAAGCGTGGTCACTAAATCGATCACCGAGAAAGGCGTATATGCCGGAAACCCGGCAAAATTATTGCGTCGCCTGTAAATTGCCGGATGGCGGCGTAAACGCCTTATCCGGCCTACAATGAATGCGGTTTGTAGGCCGGATAAGCGTAGCGCCATCCGGCTGGCAACGGCTCGATCAGCGGAAATTCACGTTGCGGTCGCTGGTCATATCGTACAGACCAAACTTCCGACCAAGCTGCTGACCGCCGTCACGCGTCAGCGGCGTCCAGCCAATCGCTGCGCGGCTGCGGGTTGGGCTGGACGAGAAGAGATCCAACGGTACCGACACGTACACGCCTTTGGTGAAATCCCCTTCCCCGTACTCGTCCGGCGACACATCGGTGATCGTGGCATAGCCGCCAACCACCACGCCGCTGTCAAAGCGTTTCGCGATTTCCAGCGTACCGCCCTTGTCGCCAGCCAGATATTGACCGACGCTCGCTTTCACCAGCACATCCTGCGCGAACGACGGCGTCCAGTAGGCGGTCAAGTGGCCGGTTTTCACGCTGTAATCGGTGAATTTCATCATATCCTGCGCGCTACGCCAGTCACGCTGTTTCACGTAGTTAGCGTCAAGACCAAACGCCCAGTTGCTGTCGACCGGGCGATACAGCACTTCCGCCCCTGCGCCGCCGTACATGGTCTCCAGATAACCGCCGTAAACCTGGCCGTAGAAACCGTTGCCGAGGTACTGGAAGTAGTTGGCTTGCAGGTTATTCACATAGATATCGTTCTGCACATATTCGCGCACATGAGTACGCACACGCGGAAGATGCGAATCGTTCGGTGGATTGGTGTAGTTAAATTTGTCGTAATTGTTGGCGATATTGGCAAACAAACTGCCGGTGGTAAGCAGATGATCCGTTACCCACAGATCCGCCGTCCCCATCACGCCAAGCTGGTACATATAGAAATTTTCCGGGCCGCCGACAGACTGGTTCAACACCGGATCGATATGGAAATCAAAGCGCGATTTATCGATATACCAACCCTGCTCGGTTGTTTCCGGCACGATCGGCTCCACACGTTTTTGCGCCAGTGGGGTCTCGTGTCCTAATGGCTCGCCTTCCAGATGGCGTTTCAGGCTGGCGACATCGGTTTCCGTAGTGACCTGCGGCATATTGAGACGGTTTTCCGTCACGCGGATCGTGCGAACCCCTTCTGGCAGATCGTTCATGACGATCCGATTCGCGCGTTCGATCCCTTCCCGCGAGTCACGGTATTTCACCTGCTCGCCGGTGACGTACAGCGTATCGCCTTTCACCTGAATTTTAGGGTCCGCCAGTCCGGCGTTGTATTTCAGCAGCGTCAACTGGTTAGCGACGACCGAGTGTTGCAGGATGGCGTCCTGCGGTTCAGGCTGATATTTCGGTCGCGCGTTATCGTTATACGATGGGCGCAAATCGTTGAAGTTTGTCCGCAGCGTCACGCCAAACATGAAGGTGTTGCCGCGTTCATAGCTGAGGTTAACGTCGGCCCAATCGGTGACGCGGTAAATGGCGCCGACGTTAAACTTGCTCTTCTGCTCCAGCTTACCCGCGAAATCCTGCTGATAATTGTTGCCTTCATACTCCAGTTTCAGGCGCAGCGGCTGCCAGGGCGTTTGATACTCCACCCCGCCAAACAGCGACGCTGGCCCGTGGAACATATCGCTGCCGTTGACGGAACCGGCCTGTTTATAACTGTTATCGCGGTGACAGAATTTATCGCTGTATGAGCAAAACGGATTGCTCACGTTGCCGCTGGTGCCCAGATAACCCCAGCCAAGACCGAGCGAGAAATCAAACGGCCCCCAGGCTTTGTTCGCCACAATGTATTCCGCATCGAACAGCCCCGTCCCGCCGATATCTCTTGCGCCGACCGCCACCTGCGGCATCCAGTAGCTCTCTTCCCATAACCGCAGTTTCAGGTCGAAGGCTTTGTCTTTGTAGGTCTGGTTGCCGGAAAACGACTCCACGCTGCTGTATTGTCTGGTACGCACGTCGGTATAGCGCAGCGTGGTTTCCAGCCACGGGAACAACTGTATCGACGCGGAGTAGTAGCGATACTGATCGTTATCACGATAGTTCAGGCTCATCTCCCCTTCCCGCGCCATTCGCGCCGTTGGCGTTTGCAACAGCCCCACGCCGCCGAAGTCAGATTGTGACGGCCCAATGGGGGCCGGATATGTTTCGGCATGGCAGGCTGCGCTGATGCCCAGCGCCAGTAAGCTGAGCAGATGTGTTTTTTTCATTATTCGGGTATCCGCTGCGTCAGAGTACGAAGAATGTCGGCGTTAAGCGCATCCGGCGTGTTGCTCCATAGAGAATCCGTAAGGCCGACAAAAATGATGCTGCCTGGCATCGGCTCAACGTGACGCTTGTTCCAGTAAGCGACCGGCGCTTTCTGCGTGCGTCCGTCGGGATAGACAACCCACGCATAGCTGCGATCCGCCCCGCTGAGCAGGCTTTGCTCATCAAGGTAGCTGGCCACGTCCCGCCCCGGGCTGAAGGGGCGTTTACCCGGCTGGCTAACCAATCCAAACAGCGTGATATCTGTCGGCTGCCCGCCGACCCACAGCGTGTAATGGCCCTGCAACGGCGGATTGCCCCGTTCGCTGACGCGTACGGTATCCGGGTCAAGGTTAACGAGCTGTCTGCCGGTCACTTTTAACATCTGCACCTGCTGGCGCAGCGTATTGATTGCGGCGGCGTCATCGCCGCTTTTCTCTGCGCCAAACGCAGCCAGGCGGCCCAATAATTCCTGCTGCTGGCGCTGCGCCGTGGCGGTAGCCCGCTCTTCGCTGATAACCGCGCCAGGCCACCAGCTGTTCGCCAGTCTCGGCTGCCCGACCAGATCGATCAGATGTTCCGCGCCGGTGAGCGTCTTCGGTTCAGTGCTGC
Organism: Citrobacter sp. CK202; assembly: GCF_030333225.1. Taxonomy (NCBI): domain Bacteria; kingdom Pseudomonadati; phylum Pseudomonadota; class Gammaproteobacteria; order Enterobacterales; family Enterobacteriaceae; genus Citrobacter; species Citrobacter sp. CK202. Next base: position 21,653 of record NZ_JAOWGI010000015.1, on the reverse strand, counting down.
CAGCGGCAAACACCTTCACGGTGCCTGCGGCAAAAGATGAGGAAGCGCACAAACTCAGGGCCAGCGCTGCAATGGTCTGTTTCATCATTGTTTTGCCGCCTTAATGAGCGTGGTTTTCACCGGGAAGTAGTTCGCCCCCAGATACTGTTCCGACTGGCGGATTTGCCCTTCGCTGTCGATCCAGTAGCGGTTATGCCAGCGCGTCTGGTCGGTTGTAACCTCTTCATCCAGTACGCGAACGGCGGTTACATCGCTACCGACCTTAATGCTGTCAGCGCCATCCCATTTGAAGACCGAGCGGGCGGTGGCATAACGCACCTGTTTATGTTCCGTCCAGCCCATCGTGCGCGTCCACGTTGCGCCATCTACGATTTGTGCCGGTCTGGCCAATGGGTCAGCCGCCAGATTATTCACACCGATCAGATTGTCGCCGCCGAGCAGGGTTTTAATCAGGCGGCCATGCTGGGTCACGATGGTGGCCTGATCCTGCGTCACCCATTTCTGCTGCCCGTTCTCTGCGAAAGCGAGCACCACAAACAGCTGCGGCCCGCCATTGAGCTGCATGTACTGGCTGGCATAAGGCATGTTTTGAATGTCATCGTCCGTCAGTTGTACGCCCGGCGTACCGAACAGACTGTCCCACAGCGAATTACCCAGACCTTTAGTGGTGGCTGAGCAAGCCTGTAACAGCAGGCAAATGATGATAATTCCAGGTCGCTTCACGACTCTTCTCCGCATTATTGCCGGGTGGCCCCGGCCAGGAAGTCCCACAGGCTCAGGCAAGCTAAAATAACCACACCGAAGTGTGGTTATGATTAAACGTACCGGTGTTACTGGGTACTGGTGGTTGTGGTGGTAGTGGTTCCGGTATTAGAACCATCGCCACCGCCGGTCGCCGCCAGAGCGACGCCCACCGCCGAGCTTACGGTGCTGACGCTGGTCGCGGAGGAACTTCCCGCTGATACCGACGTCGCCGCCGACCCTGCTGCTTCACCCACCTGAACGGGGGCGGCCCAGACAGAAGTCGCCGCAAGCGCAGATATGGCAAAAATGCCATACAGAGCTTTTTTCATCACAATATCCCTTCATTGAATGAATGGAGATTTACCCGAAAAACGTTTCAGGCGGGATCGAGTATACACAACTAAAGCATGTGGATTGCGACAGGTCTAAATAGCGAGGCGGTTTTAGGATAATTAAACTTTTGGCTGGAATGGTATTTATATTCTAATTAAATGCCTTTTAAAAACATCACGTTAAAATAAAATCATTCAACATTCATTATCCGTATACTCTGAAAATAACACCGAGTAACTTACGGGTTATTCATTATTTTAGGATTAAGCTCAATATAAATTTTTGCGGAATAGCACAGACAACCGGAATTATCTTATAAAAAAAGCCGATAATAATATCGGCTTTTTTTACAGATATATCACTTTTCTGCCGGATGGCGGCGGAACGCCTTATCCGGCCTACAGGACGCGCCGTTTGTAGGCCCGGTAAGCCTGGCGCCACCGGGCGTTACGCCATCAGGCACGCCATGCTTTATAACGGTTAATCAGACCGTTAGTTGAACTGTCATGGCTGGAAATCGCTTTATCATCACCCAGTTCCGGCAGGATACGGTTAGCCAGCTGTTTGCCCAGCTCAACGCCCCACTGGTCGAAGGTGAAGATGTTCAGGATCGCGCCCTGAGTGAAGATTTTGTGCTCATACAGCGCAATCAACGCCCCCAGGCTAAACGGCGTGATTTCACGCAGCAGGATGGAGTTCGTCGGGCGGTTGCCTTCGAACACTTTGAACGGCACCACATGCTCAAGCTGAGACGGATCTTTCCCCTGATCGCGATATTCCTGCTCAACCACCTCGCGGGATTTGCCGAACGCCAGCGCTTCGGTCTGAGCGAAGAAGTTAGACAGCAGTTTCTGATGGTGATCGGACAACGGGTTATGGGTTATCGCCGGGGCGATAAAGTCGCAAGGCACCATCTTCGTCCCCTGGTGAATCAGCTGGTAGAACGCGTGCTGCCCGTTGGTGCCCGGCTCACCCCAGATGATTGGGCCAGTCTGGTAGTCTACGGCATTGCCGTTACGGTCAACATACTTGCCGTTGGACTCCATATTGCCCTGCTGGAAGTAGGCCGCAAAACGGTGCATATACTGGTCGTACGGCAGAATCGCTTCGGTTTCTGCGCCAAAGAAGTTGTTGTACCAGATACCGATCAGCGCCAGCAGCACCGGCAGGTTTTTCTCAGCCGGTGTTGTGGAGAAGTGTTTATCCATCGCATGCGCGCCGGACAGCAGTTCAACGAAGTTGTCAAAGCCGACAGACAGGATGATAGACAGGCCAATCGCCGACCACAGAGAGTAACGACCGCCGACCCAGTCCCAGAACTCGAACATGTTGGCGGTGTCGATCCCAAACTCACCCACCGCTTTCGCATTGGTGGAAAGCGCCGCAAAGTGTTTCGCGACGTGTTTTTCATCATTCGCGGTGCTCAGGAACCAGTCGCGCGCGCTGTGGGCGTTGGTCATGGTTTCCTGCGTTGTGAAGGTTTTAGACGCCACCAGGAACAGGGTGGTTTCCGGGTTTACTTTCTTCAGCACTTCGGCGATGTGGGTGCCATCGACGTTAGACACAAAGTGCATATTCAGATGGTTTTTGTACGGGCGCAGCGCTTCAGTCACCATGAACGGCCCCAGGTCGGAACCACCGATACCGATGTTGACCACGTCAGTGATCGCTTTACCGGTGTAACCTTTCCATTGACCTGAAATAATCGCTTCAGAGAAGGCTTTCATCTTCTCCAGCACCGCATTCACTTCCGGCATCACATCTTTGCCGTCAACGATAATCGGGGTATTGCTACGGTTACGCAGCGCAACGTGCAACACGGCACGGTCTTCGGTACGGTTGATTTTTTCGCCAGAGAACATGGACTTAATCGCACCGGCCAGATCGGTCTCTTTCGCCAGATCCTGCAATTTCGCCAGCGTCTCTTCGGTGATGCGGTTTTTAGAGAAATCCACCAGCATCAAATCGTCAAACGTCGCGGAAAATCGGGTAAAACGGTCGCTATCTTTCGCGAAAAGATCCGCGATAGTAACGTCCTTCATGTCGTCGTAGTGTTTTTGTAGTGCCTGCCAGGCAGAAGTCTGCGTCGGATTGATGTTTTTCATTAGCAATACTCTTCTGATTTGAGAATTGTGACTGAGATCGATTGTAACGCCAGTCACAGAAAAGTGTGATTGTTTTAGTGCCGTTAGGCCGAACGCGAATCAAACGCGGATAAAAAGCAGCGAAAAGTATATACCCTAAATAATTCGAGTTGCAGGAAGGCGGCAAGGGAAGAAATCCCCAGGAGCATAGATAACTATGTGACTGGGGTTTCTGAGTGCAGCCAACACATCTGCAACTTGAAGTATGACGGGTATAGTCGTTATAAGCACTGTTACTGAAGGCCAGGACAGCATAAAAAATCCGCATAATCCCGGCGTTGACAGTCCCAGCCACACATTTTATTTATAAATACGGTATTTGCGCCTGCACCGGTTTCTGTTCTGCCCTTGTGCCATGGTCGCTTTTTTCATTCCCTGACACGAGGTTGATATGACAACTGCTGTTTCCCCGCTCGTCGTCGCCAAATTTGGCGGAACCAGCGTCGCCGATTTTGACGCCATGAACCGTAGCGCCGACGTGGTGCTTTCCGATGCTAACGCACGCTTAGTGGTGCTTTCCGCCTCTGCGGGCATCACCAATCTGCTGGTAGCGCTGGCAGAAGGGCTGGAACCGCCAGAGCGCTTCGAAAAACTCGACGCCATCCGTAAAATTCAGTTCGATATTCTGGAGCGTCTGCGTTACCCGAACGTTATCCGCGAAGAGATCGAGCGTCTGCTGGAAAACATTACCACGCTTGCCGAAGCGGCTTCACTGGCGACGTCAATGGCCCTGACCGACGAGCTGGTGAGTCACGGCGAGCTGATGTCCACCCTGCTGTTTGTGGAGATCCTGCGCGAGCGCAATATTCAGGCGCAGTGGTTTGACGTGCGTAAGGTGATGCGCACCAGCGATCGTTTTGGCCGCGCGGAACCGGATATCGCAGCGCTGTCGGAGCTGGCCACGCTACAGCTTGCCCCACGCCTGGCAGAGGGTCTGGTCATCACCCAGGGATTTATCGGCAGCGAAAGCAAAGGCCGCACAACGACGCTGGGACGCGGCGGCAGCGACTACACGGCGGCGCTGCTTGCCGAAGCGCTGCACGCGGCGCGCGTCGATATCTGGACGGATGTGCCGGGTATCTACACCACCGACCCGCGCGTGGTGCCTGCCGCGCAGCGTATCGATGAAATCGCCTTTGAAGAAGCGGCGGAAATGGCGACCTTTGGCGCGAAGGTGCTGCACCCTGCAACGCTGCTGCCCGCCGTACGCAGCGATATCCCGGTTTTCGTCGGCTCCAGTAAGGATCCAAAAGCGGGCGGGACGCTGGTATGCAATAAAACCCAAAACCCACCGCTCTTCCGTGCGCTGGCGCTACGCCGCAAACAGACGCTGTTAACGCTGCACAGCCTGAATATGCTGCATTCGCGTGGTTTCCTGGCGGAAGTGTTCGGCATTCTGGCGCGGCACAATATCTCCGTAGATTTAATCACCACCTCGGAAGTGAGCGTGGCGCTGACGCTGGATACCACCGGTTCCACTTCAACGGGCGACACGCTGCTGACGCAGTCTTTGCTGATGGAGCTTTCCGCGCTATGCCGGGTAGAAGTGGAAGAAAATCTCGCGCTGGTTGCGCTGATTGGCAACGATCTGTCTAAAGCCTGCGGCGTCGGTAAAGAAGTGTTCGGCGTACTGGAGCCGTTCAATATCCGCATGATTTGCTATGGCGCATCCAGCCATAACCTCTGTTTCCTGGTGCCTGGCACCGAAGCGGAGCAGGTCGTGCAGAAGCTTCATCATAATTTGTTTGAATAAAATTTCCTCACGCGATAAATAATACCTATAGCCGGGCTCGAACCCGGCTTTTTTATAACTAAACAACACGACAATACTGCAAGGAATTTATTATGTTATCCGTTATCACCCGGCTGTTCCCGTTATGGGCGCTGCTGCTCTCTGTTATTGCGTATTACACGCCATCGACCTTCACCCCCATTGGCTCGTGGGTGACTACGCTACTGATGCTGATTATGTTCGGCATGGGCGTACACCTTAAGCTCGACGACTTTAAACGCGTGCTTTCCCGCCCGGCGCCTGTCGCTGCCGGTATTTTCCTGCATTATCTGGTGATGCCGCTCGCCGCCTGGCTACTGGCGATACTGTTTAACATGCCGCCGGACCTCTCTGCCGGGATGGTACTGGTGGGCAGCGTCGCCAGCGGAACGGCATCTAACGTCATGATCTATCTGGCGAAAGGGGATGTGGCGCTTTCGGTTACTATCTCATCGGTTTCCACGCTGGTTGGCGTGGTCGCGACACCGCTGCTGACGCGCCTGTATGTGGATGCGCATATTCAGGTGGATGTGATGGGGATGCTGCTCAGCATTTTACAGATCGTCGTGGTTCCAATCGCGCTTGGGCTGGTCATTCACCACCTGTTTCCTCGCGTGGTAAAAACCGTGGAGCCTTATCTGCCTGCGTTCTCAATGGTGTGCATTCTGGCGATCATCAGCGCAGTGGTGGCCGGTTCCGCCTCGCATATCGCATCCGTTGGTTTTGTGGTGATTGTGGCGGTGATCCTGCACAACACCATTGGTCTGCTCGGCGGTTACTGGGGCGGTCGCCTGTTTGGCTTTGATGAGTCCACCTGCCGCACGCTGGCGATTGAAGTTGGAATGCAGAACTCCGGCCTTGCGGCGGCGCTCGGTAAAATTTACTTCTCTCCGCTGGCCGCGCTCCCCGGCGCGCTGTTCTCGGTCTGGCATAACCTCTCCGGCTCACTGCTGGCCGGTTACTGGTCAGGCAAGCCGATTGCCGAGAAGCCGTGTGATAGGGTGAAGGTGTAGACCTGATAAGCGTAGCGCCATCAGGCGCAATCCGTGCACGTCGCCGGATGGTGGCTAACGCCTTATCCGGCCTACACAGCCTCTGCACTTTGCCGTACACTGGGTTATCTGACTGACCGAGGGTACATTTATGGCACTCCCACGCATCACCCAAAAAGAGATGACCGAGCGCGAGCAGCGTGAACTGAAAACGCTGCTCGACCGCGCGCGCATTGCACATGGCCGCCCGCTCACGAATGCGGAAACCAACAGCGTGAAAAAGGAGTACATTGATAAGTTAATGGCGCTGCGCGAAGCAGAGGCCAAAAAAGCCCGCCAGTTGAAGAAAAAGCAGGCTTATAAACCAGATACTGAGGCGTCGTTTTCCTGGTCGGCCAATACGCCGACGCGCGGCAGACGTTAACGCCCTTTCTTCTTCCGCCCCGGCGAGGTAAAGCGTTTTCCGTTTGACGCCGGGCGCGCTTTCTCATTGGTTTTTTCGATTTTCACCACCGGACGCTTAATGCCCGCCGTTTTCGGCTTCGCTTTCGCCTTCGACGTCGGTTTGGCTTCTGATGAAGAGTTTTCGATCAGCTTAAACAGAGCGATGAGTTCGTCATCCGTCAGATCCCGCCACTCGCCGGGCGGCAGACCGGATAAACTCACGTTCATAATGCGCGTGCGTTCGAGTTTCGTCACTTCATAGCCAAAGTGCTCGCACATGCGGCGGATCTGGCGGTTCAGCCCCTGAATCAGGGTAATGCGGAAAACAAACGGCGCTTCCTTCTTCACCTTACACCTTTTGGTCACGGTGCCGAGAATCGGGACGCCAGCGCCCATACCGCGAATAAAGTCATCCGTTACCGGCTTATCAACCGTGACCAGATACTCTTTCTCGTGATCGTTACCGGCACGGAGGATTTTGTTGACCAGATCGCCGTGATTGGTAAGAAAGATAAGCCCCTGGGAGTCTTTATCCAGGCGGCCAATCGGGAAAATACGTTTGCTATGGTTCACGAAGTCCACGATGTTATCGCGTTCGCTGTCTTCCGTGGTACTGACAATCCCTACCGGTTTGTTCAGCGCGATAAAGACCAGATCTTCCGCTTCGCGCGGCTCAATCAACCGACCATTCACCTTCACCACGTCGCCAGGCATCACCTGATCGCCAATGGTGGCGCGTTTGCCATTAATGAAGACATTCCCTTGTTCAATGTAGCGATCCGCCTCGCGACGCGAGCAAATTCCGCTTTCACTGATGTATTTATTTAATCGGACAGATGAGTCGGGCAGCATAAATTCTCCTGTAAAAGCGAAATATACCGCACCTTGCGGTCAGGGAAAAAGCGTCGAATGACAGGAGTGCGGCTCACCGCTGCTCATAAAGTCGATGACATCACGAAATCCCCCTGCGAGACGCGTTCCAGAATATCGATAACCACATCGTGAGCCACATCAGCAAGCGGTAAGATGAGCGGTGGTAGCATCACGGATGTTTTTACTTTTTGATTACTGGAGATGTCATGGAACTGCTGTTATTGAGTAACTCCACCCTGCCGGGAAAAGCCTGGCTGGAACACGCGCTGCCGCTGGTGGCGGAACAACTGCATGGCCGCCGTTCAGCGGTGTTTCTCCCGTTTGCTGGCGTCACGCAAACCTGGGACGATTACACAGCGAAAACCGCCGCAGTCCTTGCGCCGCTCGGCGTTTCAGTGACCGGTATTCATAGCGTTGCCGACCCGGTCGCAGCGATTGCCGATGCGGAAGTGGTGATTGTCGGCGGAGGGAACACTTTCCAGTTGCTAAAAGAGAGCCGTGAACGTGGGCTGCTGGCGCCCATCGTGGCTGCCGTTAAACGTGGCGCGTTGTATATCGGCTGGAGCGCGGGCGCGAACCTTGCCTGTCCGACTATTCGCACCACCAACGATATGCCGATCGTTGACCCACAAGGATTTGATGCGCTGGGTCTGTTCCCGTTGCAGATTAACCCGCACTTCACTAACGCGTTGCCGGAAGGTCACAAAGGCGAAACCCGCGAACAGCGTATTCGCGAGCTGCTGGTGGTCGCGCCAGAGTTAACGGTGATTGGCCTGCCGGAAGGCAACTGGATTCAGGTGAGCAAGGGGCTGGCGACGCTCGGCGGCCCGAACACGACGTATGTGTTCAACGCGGGTGAAGAAGCGGTTCCTCTTGAAGCCGGTCATCGCTTCTGATCGTCGCTATGTAGAATGTAAAATGCCTGATGGCGCTACGCTTATCAGGCCTACAGGATAGTGCTTATAACGTAGGCCGGATAAGGCGTTTCACACCGCCATCCGGCAATCAGCAATCAGCAATCAGCAATCAGCAATCAATAGTCATCCCGCTCGTCGTCTTCATCCGGCTGCTCCAGCACGCTATAAGCCACCGAACAAAACAGCGAATTCAGGCGTTGCATATCGCCCAGCAGTCCCAGATGCAATGAGCTGGTTTCGATGCTCTGTACGTTCTGCTGATGCAGGCGATCCACATGCGCATGTGAATAACGACGATTGAGAATACGGAAACGATGTTTGCTGCGACGCAAACGTCGGGCGCTGGTGACGTCGCCGGAGAAAAACACCGACATCGCCAGTTGCAGGTTGCTGAGTAACTGATCATACAGCGCATCCAGCTCTTTCAGCCCTTCAATGGAAAACGCCCGCCGCGCCGCCAGCGACTTGTCGGCAATCTCGCTGCCCATCCGTTCGACGATATCCGAGGCCTGCTCCAGGTTCAGGGACATCTCGATGATTTCCGCCCAGCGCCGCGACTCTTCCTCCGCCAGTTCCTCTTTCGGCATCCGCGCCAGATAGAGTTTGATGGCGGTGTAAAGCACGTTGATATCATCCGCCAGCTTGCGTAGCTCTTTCTCTTCGCGCGGCTCGCCGTGCATCACCTTTTTCAGACCTTCCATCATCTGCTCCATCGCATCACCAATGCGCAGCGCTTCCCGGGCGGCATTGGCCAGCGCGAGCGTTGGCGTGTCCAGCGCGCTGACATCCAGATGCTTAGGCTTCAGATGGGCATCCAGCTCCGGTTCATCGCGGATAATACGTTTACAGAAACGCGCCATCGGTTCGGCGAACGGAATCATCACCAGACACCGCGCCAGGTTGTAAAAAACGTGGAAGTAGATAACCAGTTCGGATTTTGGCAGCGGTAACGCATCCATCGTATCGGCCAGCACATGGACAAACGGCAGGATAATCAGGCTGCCCACCAGCTTAAACAGCAGACTGCCCAGCGCCACGCGGCGAGCGGCGGCATTGGCTGCGCTGTTGTTGAGCATCGCCAGCAGACCGGAACCGAGGTTGGCGCCGATGACCAGGCACAACGCGACCGGGAACGATATGATGCCCGCCGCCGTCAGCGTGGCCGTCAGCAGGACGGCTGCCAGGCTGGAATAGCTGATGATGGCAAACATGGCGCCAATCAGCGCATCCAGCATGATGTCGCCGGTCAGCGAGGCGAAGATGACCTGTACGCCATTCGCCTGAGTAATCGGCGTCACCGCCTGCACAATCAGCTCCAGCGCCAGCAGTATCAGGCCAAGACCGATCCCCACTCGCCCCAGTTGTCCGGCGCGTGACTGCTTACGCCCCAAAAAGAAGATAACGCCGATGAAAATCAGCAGCGGCGATAACCATGACAAATCAAAGGTAAGGATACGCGCCATCAGCGCGGTCCCCACGTCGGCCCCCAACACAATCACCAGTGCAGGCGTCAGGGCGACCAGATCCTGGGCGACAAATGACGTCACCAGCATAGTCGTGGCGTTACTGCTTTGCACCAGCGCAGTAACGCCGATACCCGCGCAGAAGGCGAGCGGTTTCTTTTCAACACTGCGGCTGAGAACGGTACGCAGACGGGCGCCGAAAACGCGCATCACGCCGGTACGCACAATATGGGTGCCCCACACCAGCAGGGCAACAGCAGAAAGCAGGTGTAGCAGAGTTAACACAGAATCAGGTACTCCTTATCATTATTATGATGTTCAGCCTTTTTACCGGATGGCGCTGCGCTTATCCGGCTTACGGGGATATTTATAGGCCGGATAGGCGTTTACGCCGCCATCCGGCAAGCAGCCCCGTGAACCTTCTTCCAGTATAAGGGTTTCAAAACAATAAAGAGACAGGGCGCCCGATGAGCACCCTGTTTGTTGTAAGGAAAAATGACAGTTTTATGAACTAGTCGGCATCATAGCCCAGGTTGGAAGCCAACCAGCGCTCCACCTCCGCGACCGTCATCCCTTTACGCTGCGCATAATCCTCCACCTGATCGCGCTGTATTTGCGCGACGGTGTAGTACTTGCTGTCAGGATGGCTGAAGTACCAACCGGAAACGGAAGCGCCCGGCCACATGGCGTAGGATTCGGTCAGCTTCATGCCGGTGTGTTTTTCCACGTCCAGCAGTTGCCAGATGGTACCCTTCTCAGTGTGCTCCGGGCAGGCCGGATAGCCTGGCGCCGGACGAATCCCCTGATAGTTTTCGCGGATCAGCTCCTCGTTGCTGAGGTTCTCATTCGCCGCATAGCCCCAGTAGACTTTACGCACCCGCTCATGCAGGTATTCCGCAAAGGCTTCCGCCAGACGGTCGGCGATCGCTTTGACCATAATCTTGTTGTAATCATCATGCTGCGCCTCGAATGCCTCTGCCAGCGCATCCTCTTCCAGACCGCCCGTGACGGCGAAGGCGCCGATGTAATCCTCTTTGCCGCACTGTTTCGGCGCAACAAAGTCAGACAGGCAATAGTTGGCGAAACCCACCTTCTCCGTTTGCTGACGCAGATGATGGCTGACCGCCAGCACATGGGTACGCGTCTCATCGCGATAAATTTCGATATCATCACCCACACGGTTTGCCGGGAACAGCCCCACCACGCCACGCGGGTTGAGCGTCTTCTCGGCACTCAGTTTATCCAGCATGTCGTTGGCGTCTTTAAACAGGCGTTTCGCCTCTTCGCCCACCACCTCGTCTTCGAGAATGCGCGGATATTTCCCGGCCAGCGACCAGGTCATAAAGAACGGCGTCCAGTCGATGTAGTTGCGCAGCGTTTCGATACTGGCCTCAACGTCCTGCACGCCCAGACGATGAGCGACAGGCGGTGTATAGCTTTCCCAGTCAAATGCCAGGTCATTATCACGCGCGGCGGCCAGCGTCACCGGCGGCGTGCGCGGTTTCTTACGCGCATGCTGGATGCGCACGGTTTCATACTCTTTACGGGTACGGGCGACAAACTCATCGTGCTGGGTTTCAGACAGCAACGCCGCCACGACGCCCACGGTACGCGAGGCGTTCTGGACATAGACCGTCGGGCCGCTGTAGTTCTGCTCAATCTTCACCGCCGTGTGCGCTTTGGACGTGGTCGCGCCGCCAATCAGTAGCGGAATGGTGAAGCCCTGACGTTCCATCTCCTTTGCCACGTTGACCATTTCATCCAGCGACGGGGTAATCAGGCCGGAGAGACCAATCAAATCCGCATTCACTTCCTTCGCGGTTTTGAGGATTTTTTCTGCCGGCACCATGACGCCAAGATCGATGATTTCATAGTTGTTGCACTGTAAAACAACGCCAACAATGTTTTTGCCAATGTCATGCACATCGCCCTTCACGGTGGCGATAACCATTTTACCGTTGCTGGAGCCCTGCTCTTTGCTGGCTTCAATAAACGGTTCCAGATACGCCACCGCCTGCTTCATGACGCGGGCCGATTTCACCACCTGCGGCAGGAACATTTTGCCTTCGCCGAACAGGTCGCCCACCACGTTCATACCGTCCATCAGCGGCCCTTCGATAACCTCGATCGGACGCGTCGCCTGCTGACGGGCTTCTTCGGTATCCTGTTCGATAAACTCGGTAATGCCTTTTACCAGCGAATACTCAAGGCGTTTTTTCACTTCCCAACTGCGCCATTCCGCCTGTTGCGCATTGGCTGAATCATCGGCTTTGCTGCCACGGTATTTTTCCGCCAGCGCCAGCAGACGCTCGGTGCTATCGTCGCGGCGATTGAGGATCACATCTTCCACCGCGTCGCGCAGCTCGGCGGGCAGGTCGTCATAAATCGCCAGTTGCCCGGCGTTGACGATCCCCATGTCCATGCCGTTACGGATGGCGTAGTAGAGGAACACCGCATGAATCGCTTCGCGCACCGGGTCGTTGCCGCGAAACGAGAAGGAGACGTTAGAGACGCCGCCGGAGATCAGCGCGTGCGGCAGTTCGCGTTTGATATCTTCACAGGCGCCGATAAAGTCCTGCGCATAGTTGTTGTGCTCGTCGATACCGGTCGCTACGGCAAAAATGTTCGGGTCAAAGATAATGTCTTCCGGCGGGAAGCCCACCTCTTTGGTGAGAATGTTGTACGCCCGGCGGCAAATCTCGATCTTACGCGCGCGGGTATCGGCCTGCCCTTGTTCATCAAAGGCCATCACCACCACCGCCGCACCATAGCGACGCAGCAGCTTCGCATGGTGGATAAAGGTTTCCACGCCCTCTTTCATCGAAATGGAGTTAACGATGCCTTTACCCTGAATGCATTTCAGCCCTTTTTCGATGACCTCCCATTTTGAGGAGTCGATCATGATCGGTACGCGGGCGATATCCGGCTCACCGGCAATCAGGTTGAGGAAGCGCACCATCGCGACTTCGGCATCGAGCATCCCCTCATCCATGTTGATATCGATAATCTGCGCGCCGCTCTCCACCTGCTGGCGGGCGACATCCAGCGCTTCGCTGTATTTATCTTCTTTGATCAGCCGCTTAAATTTAGCGGAACCAGTGACGTTAGTACGCTCCCCCACGTTTACAAACAGGCTGTCATCGCCAATATTCAACGGCTCAAGGCCAGAGAGGCGACAGGCAACCGGAATATCGGGCAGTTTACGCGGCGCTAAACCATCAACCGCGCGGCTCATCGCGGCAATGTGTTCCGGCGTCGTCCCACAGCAGCCGCCGACAATGTTGAGAAAGCCCGACTCCGCCCACTCGCGGATCTGCTTCGCCATCGTATCAGCATCAAGATCGTATTCGCCGAAGGCGTTAGGCAGACCGGCATTCGGGTGCGCGGTGACATAGCATTCAGCAATGCGCGCCAGTTCCTGCACATACTGGCGCAGTTCATCCGGCCCCAGCGCGCAGTTAAGACCGAAGGTGAGCGCTTCGGCATGGCGCAGCGAGTTATAAAACGCTTCGGTAGTCTGGCCGGAGAGCGTGCGCCCGGACGCATCGGTAATCGTGCCGGAGATCATAATCGGCAGCTCGACGCCCAGCGCTTCAAATTCTTCTTTCACCGCAAAAACGGCAGCTTTCGCATTCAGCGTGTCGAAGACGGTTTCAATCAGAATCAGGTCTGACCCGCCTTCCACCAGCGCTTTGGTGGATTCGCGATAGGCCGCGACCAGCTGATCGAAGGAGATATTACGAAACGCCGGGTCGTTCACGTCCGGCGAGATGGATGCGGTGCGGTTGGTTGGGCCAAGCACGCCCGCAACGTAGCGCGGTTTTTCCGGCGTGCGCGCCGTCCATTCATCGGCGCAGGCGCGGGCCAGTTTCGCAGCGGTAAAGTTGATTTCCGCCGACAGGGATTCCATCTGGTAATCCGCCATCGCAATCGTCGTGGAGTTAAACGTGTTGGTTTCGATGATATCCGCACCCGCCTCAAAGTAAGCGTGATGAATCGCGGTAATCACCTCCGGCTTGCTGAGTACCAGCAGGTCGTTGTTGCCTTTCAAATCGCAGGGCCAGTCAGCAAAACGCTCGCCGCGAAAATCCTCTTCACTCAGGCGATAGCTCTGGATCATTGTCCCCATGCCACCATCCAGAACCAGAATACGTTCATCTAACTGCGCACGCAGTTGTTCAACTTTGCTGCTCACGACTTGCTCCCGACAACACTCAACCTGGACCGAAAAAAGGCCAACAAACCATACTGGCATAAACACGACAGGCGGAAAAGAGAACAACGGGCAACATGAGACATGTTCAGCTTCACTCCTCCGATCAGTGCAGGAATTCTTGCATTATATTTTAATAAAACGAAAATGATTTCCACGATACAGAAAAGGAGTCCGCCATGGTTGCCCCTGTCCCCGCGAAACGCGGTAGAAAACCCGCCGCTGCCACTGCGCCCGCAACCGGGCAGGTTCAGTCGCTGACCCGTGGCCTGAAGCTGCTGGAGTGGATTGCCGAATCCAACGGCAGCGTCGCGCTGACCGAACTGGCGCAGCAGGCGGGTCTGCCGAACTCCACGACTCACCGTTTGTTAACCACCATGCAGCAGCAGGGCTTTGTGCGGCAGGTGGGAGATCTGGGCCACTGGGCCGTGGGCGCCCATGCGTTTATCGTCGGCAGCAGTTTTTTGCAGAGCCGTAACCTGCTGGCGATTGTCCACCCTATCCTGCGCAAACTGATGGAAGACTCCGGTGAGACGGTCAATCTGGCGGTGCTGGATCAGAGCGATCACCAGGCGATTATTATCGACCAGGTACAGTGCACACAGCTGATGCGCATGTCTGCGCCCATCGGCGGCAAACTGCCAATGCACGCTTCCGGCGCCGGGAAAGCGTTTCTGGCACAACTCAGCGAAGAGCAGGTGACTGGCCTGCTGCACCGTAAAGGGCTGCATGCCTATACCCACGCCACGCTGGTGTCGCCGGTACATCTGAAAGACGACCTCGCCCAGACGCGCAAGCGCGGTTATTCCTTTGATGATGAAGAGCACGCGCTTGGCCTGCGTTGCGTTGCGTCGTGCATTTACGACGAGCACCGCGAGCCGTTTGCTGCGATCTCAATTTCCGGGCCGATTTCCCGCATCACTGACGATCGCGTCACCGAGTTTGGCGCGATGGTGATTAAAGCAGCGAAAGAAGTCACGCTGGCATACGGCGGGTTTAGATAAGCAAGGCTTGCCGGATGGCGGCGCAAGCGCCTTATCCAGCCTACAGTCACGTGTAGGCCCGGTAAGCGCAGCGCCACCGGGCGTCAAGCCCAAATCTGAAGCAAAACCGCTGTTTGCGCCGATAGGCGTAAACATCTTCCACATGTCCTTCGCGGATACGCGTCTGTAACGCCCGCCAGTAGTCGGCGCGGAACAGGTCGGCGTGCATCTCCTCAAATAACGGCCCAATTCTTGGGTCAGCGCACAGCCAGTGGCGAAACTCTTCCGGGAAAACATCCCCTGGCGAAACGCTGTACCAGGGCTCGCTGGCCAGCTCATCTTCCGGGTAGCGCGCTTGCGGAATGTCGCGGAAATTCACTTCCGTCATGTAGCAAATTTCATCGTAATCGTAGAACACCACGCGCCCGTGGCGGGTGACGCCAAAGTTTTTAAACAGCATGTCGCCGGGGAAGATGTTGGCGGCGGCAAGCTGGCGAATCGCATTGCCGTACTCTTCAATCGCGTCACGCAGTTGCTGGCCCTCCACCTGCTCCAGCCAGATATTCAGCGGCACCATACGACGCTCAATGTAGAGATGGCGAATCACTATCTGATCGCCAAGGTCGATGATTTTCTCCGGCGCCTCCTGGCGCAACAGCGTCATCAGCGCTGGCGCGATTCGCCGCTTCTCCAGCACAAAGTTCTCGAACTCCTGCGTATCGGCCATCCGCCCGACGCGATCGTGTTCTTTAACGAGTTGATAGCAGGCGCGCACATGGGCGGCCGACATCTCTTTTTGTGGGGCAAACCTATCCTTGATGATCTTAAACACCCGGTCAAAGCCCGGCAGCGTAAACACCAGCATCACCATGCCGCGAATACCGGGCGCTTCAATAAACTGCTCATCGCTGTTCGCCAGATACAGTAAATACTCGCGATAGCTCTCGGTTTTCGCATGCTTCTGACAGCCAATCGCCATGTACAGCTCAGCGGTGGTTTTACCTGGCAGGATCTCACGCAACCACTCAACCAGCGCGGCAGGCAACGGCGCGTACACCATGAAGTAGGAACGGGCAAAACCAAACACGATACTGGCCTCAGCCGTGGTGGTCAGGCAGGTATCGACAAACAGTTCGCCTTCATCGGTGCGATGAATCGGCAGCAAAAACGGCAACGTGCCGGCTGGGGTCAGCAACTTCCCCACCAGCCAGGCGGCTTTATTGCGATAAAACAGCTCATTCGCCACCTGCAAATGGCTGCGGTGCAAAGCCTCCGCTCCGAACGTTTCCGTCAGGTGAGCAATGATGTAATGAATATCACGGCTTTTGTTTTGCCAGGGCAAACGCAGCGGTAGATCGCTGAGAATACGCGTCAACAGCGGTTCCCAGCCGTGATCGGGGAAGAAATCTTTCGCCAGCGGGCGCGGGATCGTGCGAAACCGGCGTTCAGGCTGGGAGCTAAAGATAAAAAGCCGCTCGGGAGTGAGCGAGCGGTGGTCAAATAACCGACAGTAGACGGAGTTAAAAAAGCTCTCCGCAATCTCGAAGCGCGGGTAATCCGGCAACAGCCGGGTGTAATGCTCTTTGACACGCAGTAAAAAGGCCGCATCGGTGCTTTTGCCGTCAGTAATGCAGCGCAACTGTTCCACCACCAGACCAACGTGATGATCGTAGAGGTGGATACGGTTTTTCATCGCCTGCTGCACGGCATGCCAGTCGGCCTGTTCAAAGCGCTGCTGCGCGCCGGAAGTCACTTCCAGAAATCGACCATACTGCGCGTCAAAGCCTTGCAGGATGGTTTGAGCAATCAGTAATTCCAGGCCACGCGACATGGTTTGTCCTCATCGGTTGCCGGATGGCGGTGCAAGCGCCTTATCCGGCCTACGGTTCGGGGTAGGCCGGATAAGCGTAAGCGCCATCCGGCATGGATCAGAACTGCGATTCTTCAGTGGAACCCGTTAATGCCGTCACTGAGGAGGTGCCGCCCTGAATAATGGTGGTCACTTTGTCGAAGTAGCCTGTCCCCACTTCCTGCTGATGGGAGACGAAGGTGTAACCGTCTTTGGCCGCCGCAAATTCTGGCTGCTGAACCTTCTCAACGTAGTGGCGCATGCCTTCACCCTGCGCATAGGAATGTGCCAGGTCGAACATGTTGAACCACATGCTGTGGATGCCCGCCAGGGTGATGAACTGGTACTTGTAGCCCATGTCCGACAGCTGCTGCTGGAAGCTGGCGATGGTTTTATCGTCCAGGTTCTTCTGCCAGTTGAACGACGGCGAGCAGTTGTAGGCCAGCAGTTTACCCGGGTATTTCGCATGGATGGCATCGGCAAAGCGCTTCGCCAGTTCAAGGTCCGGCGTGGAGGTTTCGCACCACACCAGGTCTGCGTAAGGCGCATACGCCAGCCCACGGCTGATCGCCTGCTCAATACCGGCACGTGTGCGGAAGAAGCCTTCGCTGGTGCGTTCGCCGGTAATAAATTCACTGTCGTACGCGTCGCAGTCGGAGGTTATCAGATCTGCCGCATCCGCGTCGGTACGGGCAATCAGCAACGTCGGTACGCCCATCACGTCAGCCGCCAGACGCGCAGCCACCAGCTTCTGAATGGCTTCCTGCGTCGGCACCAGAACTTTGCCGCCCATATGACCGCACTTCTTCACCGACGCAAGCTGATCTTCGAAGTGAACAGCCGCTGCACCGGCTTCGATCATCGATTTCATCAGTTCAAACGCGTTCAGTACGCCGCCAAAACCGGCCTCCGCATCGGCAACGATCGGCAGGAAGTAATCGACAAAGCGCGGATCGCCAGGCTCAATGCCGGACGCCCACTGGATCTGATCCGCACGACGGAAAGTGTTGTTGATCCGATCCACGACCGCCGGAACAGAGTTTGCCGGGTACAGCGATTGATCCGGGTACATGCTGGAGGCCAGGTTAGCGTCCGCCGCCACCTGCCAGCCGGACAGATAGACCGCCTCAATGCCCGCTTTCGCCTGTTGCAGCGCCTGGCCGCCGGTCAGTGCGCCGAGGCTGTTGATGTAGCCTTTTTTCGCGTCGCCATGCAGCAGACGCCACATTTTGGCTGCGCCAAGCTGCGCCAGCGTACATTCCGGGTTGACCGAGCCGCGTAATTTCACCACTTCCTCCGCGCTATACGGGCGACGGATGCCTTCCCAGCGCGGTTGCGTCCATTCTTTCTGTAACTCTTCGATTTGTTGGGTACGGGTTTTCATGTGCAGATGCTCCATATTGTTATGTGGTGAGTTAAGCCAGCAGGCGGTAGCCTGGCAGGGTCAAGAAATCGATCAGTTCATCAGAGGTAGTGATCTGCTCCATCAGGCGCGCGGCTTCATCAAAGCGCCCGCTGCTGAAGCGGTGCCCTCCCAGCTCGTCCTGGATCACCAGCATCTCTTCGGCCAGCATCTGGCGGAATAGCGCTTTCGTGACGGGTTTGCCGTTGCTCAGGGTTTTCTCGTGATGAATCCATTGCCAGATAGAGGTACGGGAGATTTCAGCCGTTGCCGCATCTTCCATCAGGCCATAAATCGGTACGCAGCCATTACCGGAAATCCATGCTTCGATGTACTGCACCGCCACGCGAATATTGGCGCGCATCCCCTCTTCGGTACGATCGCCCTCACAGGGCGCCAGCAGCTGTTCGGCAGTAATGGGCGCATCTTCATCACGGGTAACAAACAGCTGGTTCTGGTTTTCGCCCAGCGCCTCGTTAAAGACCGTCATCGCGGTGTCCGCCAGCCCCGGGTGCGCGATCCAGGTGCCGTCATGACCGTTATTGGCTTCCAGCGCTTTGTCCGCTTTCACTTTGTTGAGCACTTGATTGTTGCGCTCGGCGTCTTTGCTCGGGATAAACGCCGCCATGCCGCCCATCGCAAATGCGCCGCGCTTGTGGCAGGTTTTGATCAACAGCCGTGAATAGGCGCTGAGGAACGGTTTATCCATCGTCACCACCTGACGGTCCGGCAGGACGCGATCCGGGTGATTTTTCAGTGTTTTGATATAGCTGAAAATGTAATCCCAGCGGCCGCAGTTAAGACCAACAATATGGTCACGCAGCGCGTGCAGGATCTCATCCATCTGGAAGACGGCAGGCAGCGTTTCAATCAGCAAGGTGGCTTTGATGGTGCCGCGCGGCAGATTAAAACGGTCTTCGGCATAGCTGAAGACTTCGCTCCACCAGGCGGCCTCCTGCCAGGCCTGAGTTTTCGGCAGGTAGAAATACGGGCCGCTGCCTTTTGCCAGCAACGCTTTATAGTTGTGGAAAAAGTAGAGAGCGAAATCAAACAGGCTGCCAGGAATGGCTTCACCACGCCAGGTCACATGTTTTTCCGGCAGGTGTAAACCGCGTACGCGACAAATCAGTAACGCCGGGTCTGGCTTGAGTTGATAGATTTTCCCGGCTTCGTTGGTGTAGCTGATGGTGCCGTTCACCGCATCACGCAGGTTGATCTGACCATCAATCACTTTGCTCCACTCCGGCGCCAGTGAATCCTCAAAGTCGGCCATGAACACTTTCACGTTAGCATTCAGCGCGTTAATCACCATTTTACGTTCTACCGGGCCGGTGATTTCCACGCGACGATCCTGTAAATCGTCAGGAATACCGCGAATTTTCCAGTCACTCTCACGAATGGAAGCGGTTTCCGAAATAAAATCAGGCAACTTACCGTCATCAATATCCTGCTGTTGCTGAATACGAGCAGCGAGGAGTTTGTTACGCTTTGGCGTAAAACGCGTCACCAGTTCGGTCAGAAACTCTACCGCTTCAGCGGTCAGAATTTGCTTCTCCTGCTCACCATAAGGCCTGGTAAAGGTCAGTTCATCGGTTGTCGTTGCCTGTTGATTCATTATGCAGCTCCTCGTCATTGATCCGAATACATCCCCAATGCGAACAAAGGATCGTTGTGTGGTTTTCGTTCAGCACAACTAAGACTACTCAATTAAATTCCAAAATCAAAAACAATTTCCATTTTTAATTTAATTATCAATTAACTTATTGATAACAATAAAAATAAAGTTTAATTACAAGATGAGCGGCATTTCAGAAATAAAAAAGGCACCCGAAGGTGCCTGTTTCAACATGCTGAAACGCTTTAGGATCGTGCGCTACAGAAGATTAATCCAGTGTTGGATTCATGTGACGCAGATCATATGGCGTGATCTGGTAGACGTAATAGTTGAGCCAGTTGGTAAACAGCAAATTACCGTGGCTGCGCCAGGTCGCGCGAGGTTTGTTTTGCGGATCGTTTTTCGGGAAATAGTTGTACGGGACATTCGGACTTAAACCTGCTTCAACATCCCGGAAATATTCACTGGCCAGCGTATGGGCATCGTACTCCGGGTGACCGGTTACAAACGCGATACGTTTATCTTTGCTGGCAAACAGGTAGGCATCTCCATCTTCGGTTTCCGCGAGGATCTCAAGGTCGGTATAGTCCCGAATCAGCGCCGCCGAGAAGTCGGCATAGCGTGAGTGCGGAGCAAGGAATGAATCATCAAAACCACGAGTCAGTAAAGCATGAGGATGAAGGATGTGATGTTCGTAGACGCCGGAAAGTTTATCTGTGCGGGTTTGCTTCGGAATGCCATAGAGAATATTAAGCGCGGCCTGTACCGCCCAACAGACAAACAGCGTTGAGGTGACGTGATCTTTTGCCCACTCCAGCACCTGCTTAATCTGCGGCCAATACGCAACATCATTAAACTCCACCAGGCCCAGAGGTGCGCCGGTGACAATCAGCCCATCGAAATTCTGATCGCAGATATCCTCGAAGTTACAGTAGAAGTTGTTCAGATGCTCTGCCGGTGTATTACGCGATTCACGGGCATCAATCCGCAAGAGCTGAACATCGACCTGAAGCGGTGAGTTTGACAACAGGCGCAGGAACTGGTTTTCCGTTTCGATCTTCTTCGGCATCAGGTTGAGGATAAGCACCTTCAGCGGACGAATTTCCTGGCCAGAAGCGCGGGATGTCGTCATAACAAAGACGTTTTCCTCACGTAAGAAATTGACGGCGGGTAGCTCGTCCAGCACGCGAATTGGCATAACCTGATAACCTCACTACATACGTTTAAACGTTTAGACATCCAGATAGCTGAAGATACCCAGAAATTCTTCTAATGTCGAGCCTGCATGTTGAAGGTGAGAAAGTTTCACGGCGGTGTTTACGATAGAATATAAGCACAAAGAAAAGGAGATAATATGGTTATTAGCATTCGCCGATCGCGGCAAGATGAAGGGGAAAAACTGATTGCTATCTGGTGTCGTTCTGTCGATGCTACGCACCATTTTCTGTCTGCATCCTATCGGAGCGAGCTGGAAGAGCTGGTGCGTTCTTTTTTACCAGAAGCGCCGTTATGGGTGGCAGTGACAGAGCAGGATGAGCCCATCGCGTTTATGCTGCTGACCGGGCAGCACATGGATGCCCTGTTTGTCGATCCCGACGTTCGTGGCTGCGGCGTAGGGAAATTTCTGGTTGATCATGCGATTACGCTGGCTCCCGAGTTAACAACCAACGTTAACGAACAGAATGAACAAGCGGTTGGGTTCTACAAAAAGATGGGATTTAAAGTGACAGGACGTTCAGAGGTAGACGATCTTGGCAGACCGTATCCGTTATTGAATCTGGTTCATACGTAGGCCCGATAAGGCGCAGCCGTCATCCGGCTGCACCCGGACGCATGAACGCAAAAAGGCCATCCCTCAGGATGGCCTCTTCACTTAATTAATGCCTGGCAGTTCCCTACTCTCGCATGGG
>NZ_JAOWGI010000014.1:0-4363 GCF_030333225.1 Citrobacter sp. CK202 | reverse complement strand
GGGCAGTCTACGTGCGCGTAGTGGCGAGTCGGGGTGTCGTATTCAACGTGAGAAGTGTTGATGGTGATACCACGAGCTTTCTCTTCCGGCGCGTTATCGATCTGGTCGAATGCGCGAGCAGCACCGCCGTAGGTTTTAGCCAGTACGGTAGTGATTGCAGCGGTCAGCGTTGTTTTACCATGGTCAACGTGGCCGATAGTACCGACGTTGACGTGCGGTTTTGTACGTTCAAACTTTTCTTTAGACATCGATTGTCCCTCTAAGACACGGATAAATCGGTGATATCACCACATCAACCAGGCGATATGCCTGAATTGTTGAATATTTAAGTTTATACAGAGAGAAACGGGAAGGAGAAGTGAAGTGGTGCTGATACCCAGAGTCGAACTGGGGACCTCACCCTTACCAAGGGTGCGCTCTACCAACTGAGCCATATCAGCACGTCTGGAGCGGGCAGCGGGAATCGAACCCGCATCATCAGCTTGGAAGGCTGAGGTAATAGCCATTATACGATGCCCGCATCCTGGAACTCGGCTACCCAGTTCTTTCTGTAACAAAAAAAGAGACATGTCTCTTTTCTTATTCGAACCGGTTAATTTTTTCAACCAGTTCAGACAGCAAATGCGCTGCCAGAAAGTGGTGGTGGGGGAAGGATTCGAACCTTCGAAGTCTGTGACGGCAGATTTACAGTCTGCTCCCTTTGGCCGCTCGGGAACCCCACCGGACTTGATGGTGCCGACTACCGGAATCGAACTGGTGACCTACTGATTACAAGTCAGTTGCTCTACCTACTGAGCTAAGTCGGCATCAAGTAGCGCGCATTCTATGGAGACCTGCGACCTCATGCAACTAAAAAATTGCATAAAATGTTCTATCGCTCACATTTTGCACGACAAGACTGCTAAATGGCCTATTTTTAGTCAGGTCAGTGCGATTTTTCGACACCAGGATGCTAACGGCTTAACGGAGAGCATCATCATATCTGCGTTTGAAAGAGAAAAATTCTTCTTTTACATATGGTATATCCGTCACATTGCGTTTCAGGGATAACTTATCAGGAGAGATTTTTTCTTATTATTCCCTCCCATCTGGTGTTACCCTCCTGCCCATTGTCCAAATTAACTGAAATGTGTCGTGCCATTGCATGCCGGGGATGATTCGTTTTTTTATCGCTGACCTGATGTAGCAATGACAGCCAGAAACATGCTTATGAGTAAAGAGCAAACGTTAATGACGCCTTACCTACAATTTGATCGCAACCAGTGGGCTGCGCTTCGTGATTCCGTGCCGATGACCCTGACCGAGGGCGAAATCGCACGACTCAAAGGCATTAATGAAGATTTATCACTGGAAGAAGTTGCCGAGATTTATTTGCCCCTGTCGCGTTTGCTAAATTTCTATATCAGTTCAAACCTGCGCCGTCAGGCTGTTCTGGAGCAATTTTTAGGCACTAACGGCCAGCGTATTCCTTATATCATCAGCATCGCCGGTAGCGTTGCCGTGGGCAAAAGCACCACCGCGCGCGTACTGCAAGCGCTGCTGAGCCGCTGGCCGGAACATCGTCGCGTCGAATTGATCACCACTGACGGTTTTCTACACCCTAACCAGGTGCTGAAAGATCGCGGGCTGATGAAGAAGAAAGGCTTCCCTGAGTCTTACGATATGCACCGTCTGGTGAAATTCGTATCCGATCTCAAATCAGGGGTGCCAAATGTTACCGCACCAGTCTATTCACACCTGATTTATGATGTGATTCCAGACGGAGATAAAACCGTCGCACAGCCCGATATATTAATTCTTGAAGGCTTAAATGTACTACAGAGTGGAATGGATTATCCTCACGATCCACATCATGTATTTGTTTCTGACTTCGTTGATTTTTCTATTTATGTTGATGCGCCTGAAGATTTACTCCAGACGTGGTACATCAATCGCTTCCTGAAATTCCGTGAAGGGGCGTTCACCGACCCAGATTCTTATTTCCATAATTACGCAAAATTATCGAAAGATGAAGCGATCAATACCGCCGCATCATTATGGAAAGAAATCAACTGGTTGAACTTAAAGCAAAATATTTTGCCCACTCGTGAGCGGGCCAGTCTGATTATGACCAAAAGCGCCAATCATGCGGTCGAACAAGTCAGGTTGAGAAAATAATATAAAAAGGGAGCGTTAGCTCCCTTTTTATTATTCTACGCTGCGTAAAGATATTTCTCCGCCCATCCACGGCTTAATTACGCCATCCTGTTCAAGCAACAACGCGCCTTGCGCATCTATCCCACGGGAAATACCAAATATTTCTTTATCACCAATAATCAGTTTAACCGGTCGGTTAATAAAATTATCCAGCTTTTCCCAGCGAGACAGGTAAGGTGCCAGACCTTCCTGCTCAAAGAGTTCCAGCGCCGCACGCAACTCTTTGATTAACGTCGCCGCCAGCATGTTGCGATCAAGCGTAATGCCCGCTTCCTGGAGATTGATCCATCCCTGATTCACGACGCCTTCTTCCACACGGCGCATGGCCATATTGATACCTGCGCCGATAACGATTTGTGCAGCGTCGCCCGTTTTACCCGTAAGCTCAACCAGAATGCCTGCCAGCTTGCGATCGAGTAAATAGAGGTCATTAGGCCACTTAACCCGAACCTTCTCTGCACCCAGATCGCGCAGAACCTCAGCCATCACAATGCCGATCACCAGACTCAGCCCGATCGCGGCTGCCGGCCCCTGCTCCAGACGCCAGTACATAGAAAGATACAGGTTCGCACCAAATGGAGAGAACCATTTCCGCCCACGACGACCACGCCCAGCCTGCTGGTATTCCGCTACACAGGCATCACCCGACGTCAACTGGCCGATGCGATCCAGCAGATACTGGTTCGTCGAATCGATAACCGGAAGTACCGTGACATTCCCGCTGTCCAGTTGTGCATGGATGACAGAAGCATCTAATAATTGGATAGGTTCTGGCAGGCTATATCCTTTGCCGGGTACGGTAAACACATCAACACCCCAGTCACGCAGCGTCTGGACATGCTTGTTGATGGCTGCGCGGCTCATTCCCAGCGTTTCACCCAGCTGTTCACCCGAATGAAACTCACCATCGGCCAGCAAAGAGATCAGCGTCAGGGGAACGGTATTATCCTTCATGCAATGATCTCCACAGCATTCACTTCACCAGTCTGCCCGATAAACCGAACCTCCGGTTCCAGCCAGACATTAAATTTCTCACCCACGTTCTGACGCACATGATGCGCGAGTTTCACCACATCCTCGCTTGTCGCATTATGTGCGTTAATCAGCACCAGGGCCTGCTGACGATGTACCGCAGCGCCCCCGATACTGACGCCTTTTAGCTGGCACTGATCGATCAACCAACCGGCAGCCAGCTTCACTGAACCATCGGCCTGCGGGTAATGTGGCGCACCGGGAAATTGCGCCAGTAATGTGTGCGCAATCTCTGCTGCAACAACAGGATTTTTAAAGAAGCTACCTGCATTACCATTTACTTTTGGATCGGGCAGTTTCGTGGTGCGCATATGGCATACGGCATCAAACACCTGCTGCGGCGTGACCGTTTCAGGTTCAAGGCGAACCAGGTCGCCATAAGTCAGTACGGGCTGCCACTGTTTTGGTAAACGCAGGCCGACAGCCACAATGGCGTAACGATCCTGATATTCATGCTTGAAGATACTATCACGATAACCAAAGCGGCACTCTGTGGCGCTCACCCGTAGAGACTTTCCGGTTGCCAGCTCGACACAATCCACATAGTCACAGACCCGCTGTAGTTCTACACCATAGGCGCCAATGTTCTGGATAGGAGAAGAACCGACGCACCCCGGAATAAGCGCCAGATTCTCCAGCCCCGGCATACCTTGCTGGAGAGTGTATCGGACCAGGTTATGCCAGTTTTCCCCCGCCCCTACGTGCAGGTGCCATGCCTCGGGTTGCTCTGTCACCTCAATACCTTTGATACGGTTGATAATCACCGTTCCATGAAAGGTATCAAGAAACAGAACGTTACTCCCTTCGCCCAGTATCAGTACCGGATAATTTGATGCTTTAGCCGATTGCCAGGCATCCAATAGTTGTTGTTCATTTTCGGCACAGACAATCTTGTTAGCGCGTTGATCGATACCGAAGGTATTCCAGGGTTTGAGGGAGTGATTCATAGACGCTTTCCTGATGCAAAATCGCGTCTAGTTTACCGCATATGCAACAGTATGGCTTGTGGTTATGTAGGTGGGATAAGGCGCAGCCGCCATCCGGCTGCGCCCGGGCGCATGAACGCAAAAAGGCCATCCCTCAGGATGGCCTCTTCACTTAATTAATGCCTGGCAGTTCCCTACTCTCGCATGGG
>NZ_JAOWGI010000013.1:0-110060 GCF_030333225.1 Citrobacter sp. CK202 | reverse complement strand
TGGTAGATTTCGTGCAGTTGAAACATTAGTAATGAAGTCTGTCACTTCATTACTGAAGAAGTAATGTAACTATCATATTTTAAATCTCTGAAAATAACTATACAATTCAATAAATTGAATTTCAGCATGACGGGAAACATGTATGATAAAATTTTTAATGTTGATTGTGGTGACATTAACCATTGCAGGTTGCTCCCCTCTTGCACCTACAGGCTGTCAGAAAAAAAACGCAATGGAATCATGCGAATATAAGAGTTCGGGTAAAGTGTCAGATAAGGATATATATGGATGGTATTCATCCAGAATAAAAAAAGCTTTGGACGCAGCACTTACAGAGCCCCATGCCTGGAATGGTAAAAGATGTAACGCTCATTTGGATTTCAAAGTCGATGGCACCCTGCAAAATTTTATCGTGAAAGGTGGTGACAAAGATTATTGCGCTGCATTGCAAAAAGCTTCTGAAAGAGCGACATTCCCGGCGTTTACCGATCGGAGAGTTTACTTTAATATGGGTTCCGCAAGATGGAACTTCGAAGGTCAGCCATGAAAACTATGGTGCGCCGGGAGATCCCCGGCGTTCTCAACCTGAGAAAAAACCATTTTCACTTCCGCTGGCCAGACCGTTTCCTCAACATCCACCAGCAGCAGATTTTCCAGTTCAATAATCCTGTTAGTGGTGTATTGCGAAAGTTGATCCATCACTTCACCTCCGACCATGCCCGCTTATTACATCTCGGGAAGCGTTCTAGCCTCCATATCCAAATCATCCACAGCATCTTATGAAATTCAGGTAGCGCCTGATAATCATCAGCACTCATCTCGAGGGCCTTGAGTCGCCACTCTGCCACCTTGGCAACCCGCCATAACATCACCATGCAAAACAGAGTGCAAACAATAAGGAAACCGAAAAAAAGATAAGTAATCACCTCACCCCCATATAACCATTGCGGCCATAGCAAACGCCACACCAACAATCATGAACGCAGTAGGCCAGTCCGTCACTTGTGCTCCTGCTGTTGATCCGCTTTGATGTGCAGCCGTGGTTCTCCGTCTTTCGGTTCTGGCCACTGGCGCGCCATATTCACTTTCAGCTTTTCTTCCATTGCTGCTGTGATTTCACCATCGCAGATACCAGCGCGCCGCTGGGCGTCCCATAACAGGAACTGCATATCAGCCCACTCGCTGAGGTCGTCAGGTTCTGCTGCGGCTTCCAGCGCCTCTTTCGACAGGTGCTTAAGTGGACCAACAGGACCAACATTTCCGAACGTGGCATCAGACCATTCAGCATGGCGCCGCCGGATTAAATTACGCAGTTGGAGAGATGCGCCTTTTTCTTCAGGCAACTCATCACGATTACTTACAAGTTCATCGTTCCTTGCATCACGCAGAGCGTAAAAGACTTTATTACGCAATTCGTTGAACTCGTCAGAGCGAATATCTTCAGCGCAGTACGGCGGCGTCAGCATGCTGAAAATCATGGAAAGTTCACGCTCTGATAACTGGATAGTTTTCACGATTTACCTCCGTTAAGCATTGCGGCGCGGCAGGCGTCATACGATTCACGCATGGCATCTTTGACCCATCCAAGCGGCTTGTTACCGCGAATTTCCAGCCATTCGTCGAATGTTGGTACTGCCGGCGCTGGCGGGGCGGTGTAGACAGGAATCAGATCCTCACCGGAATCTCGCCACATCCACTCTTTAGTGCACGCAGCGTTTTTCCCGCCCATGCTCTTGAAATTGTCGAATGACTGCGGGTCTGCATATGCCACAGGCTCAGCGGTAAGCGATGCCAGCGCGATACGCGCCAGCTCTCGTACAACTTCTGGTGGTGCGTAACGGTCATTCAGGTCATCCCACAGACGGAGCATGTTGTCGCTTTCAGGGTGTACATCCTCATTTGTTCCGGCCAGCGCGGTAATCACCTCGTCGGCTGCATCAATAATTTTTTGCGCCTGTTCTCTGGTAATAGTGGTCATGGGTTAGTCCTTTGGCGTACATGCGCCACGAAGAGGTATTTCACCGTCGTTTATCTTTTTAACTTCAGCAAAGGCTGCGCGACACGCTGATTCTGAGTTAAATTCCTGAGCGGCGATTGAGGGGCTATTCCAGTTGTAGCCGCCAAGCATCCAGATAATTAATACCCACATAACTCACTCCCCCTTACCGATGCCAGCGGCGGCAACTTCTTTCGCCAGCCGCTCAGCTTCACGAAAGTCCCAATCCACGCGGTGCGCTATCTCAATTGCAGAGCGCACAGTGCGCTCAATCAGAGAGTCCAGTTGATCGATTGTCATTGCTATGTCAGGGTTGTGAGCCAGTAACTCAGCGCGCCGAATCTGCCAGTTGTTGCAGGTTTCCAGTAATGAATTAGCCATCACTCAGCCTCCATGTTGATGCCAGCGGCGCGGTCAATGCGTTCAATTTCTGCCAGAATTAACGCGCCAGCTTTCACCAGGTCACGGCGCGGGTTAGTTGGTTTCCACCATGCCGGGTCCCACGGCCAGTTATTTGGCTCGTCTGCTGACTGATAATCGCCAGGGTTTGTCGGAAATACCCACCCGCGAGCGTTCGTGTAATGCGCATAACATGCCGCTGCGCCAGCTAATTCCCCGCTATCATGTAAATCGTCATGCTCTGGCGTCCACCCTTCAACCGATTGTTGCCGCTGGCGCTCTGCTATCACATCCAGAATTGCGGGGTTGAATGCACGCGCCTCCAGTTCTGCTATGCGCTTCTCTGCGGCGTCCAAATCCTCGCCTAACTTCTGCGCCATCTGAAACCAGTTAGCTCGCTGTTCTTCTTTGGCTTCCAGCTTTGATTCCAGGTGATCGATATAGAGCTTCAGAACGTCGGCGCGGTGCTTACCCCACGGCTTAATGACGTCAAATCGCTTATCACCCTGCACCCATTCTGTTTTATCGTGCCACTCATTGAATGCGGTACGGAAAGACTGGAGCGCTTCCAGCTCATCCAGCAGCGCCAGCGCAGTTGCCGGGGTAAAATGCTTCATGAAATCATTCAGCGCATTGATTCGTTGCTCGAACGGCATAACCGGAGCTTCGCCAGCGATTTTTGTTTTCTCTGCGATATCACGCAGCGCCTGTTTGTCGATGTTGCTCATTGGGCGGTCTCCTGGCGAAACATCATGATTGTCAGATCGCCTTTAGTAGCCAGGCGAACTGTCGTTCCGGGCTCGATGCTGGAAAGGTCAAACGCATCGTAAAATTCGTTTACTGCTTTTTGACGACGAGATTGCTTTCTGCGTTTATCCCACTGCTTTAGCGCAATAGAGATAAACCACTGGCCTGTTTTGAACATGATGAATAGCCATCCCATTAAGGCGAGTCCGGTATTTAGAACGTCCAGAATGCTCATGCTGCACCGCCTTTGCGAAGTTTCTCCATGAACAAGCGAGCTGAGACGATGATGTCTCTGATGCGTACTGATTTTTCGTCTAACTGCTCACCACCGTTTTTAATATGCGCATCCAGTTCTGCCCTGTGATGCTGAATGAAGGCGTTAAGGTCATGCGCCCGCACTTCAGCCAGGAAAGCGTCGGTTGTCGGAGTCGCGTTGATGGCGTCATACACTTCTTGCAAGCATTGTTCGTCAACAAGGTCGCCATCCGGCAGTTGTGTTTTGTTATAAGCCCGGTACACTTCGCTCGCTTCATGGAGTAAACATTCAGAACTACTAATCAGCCCCGCATTCTCCGCAGCCAGCGCGTCACGCTCCTGTACCAGTTTTTCCGTTGCTTCCTGCGCAAGTTTATTGGCCTGTTCAGCAGCATCCATGAGGCCGTTAATCATGCTCAGCTTTGCAGCCAGCGCATTGCTACGGGCAAACTGCACTTCCAGTTGAGATGCCAGATCGCTAATCAGCGCGGCAGACTCAGCACAATGCAGTTCTTTCGCCAGATCATGCCCTGACTTCACTAACTCAATGATTTTTGTTTCTACCGTTGATTTCATGCTGACGCTCTCCCGTAAAATGCCAGAACTCTCTTCATCGCCGCGCTGTTGCGGCAAACGGATGTGACCATGTTTTTTCTCACGGTCGATTTGAAGCGCTTGATATTCAGTTCTCCGCCGGGCAACAGCGAATAAACCGGGTGATGCGGCTCGCCTGTACGGATAACTACCGCTTTGCGCGTCAGGTGAAGCAGCAGGTTGTGAGATTTCTTGCCGTCGCATCCCAGCAGGTTCTGAACCTGTCTCGGCGTGATGGTCTGGTTTTCCCGAAGGAAATCAACAATTGCCCACAGTGATTTGCTTGCCATCGTCATTCTCCTCCCGTTAAATCAGCCCGGCGTCTTTACGCTGCTTGTATTTCGCCATTAACAACTCGGCTGGTGTTGGCCCACGATCCTGCAAAGGTGCGGCTATAGCGCGACGAACGGGTGGTATGGGCTTTCCAGCAAGAGTGCGTTTTTCCCAGTCATGCAGGATGTCGCCAGCAGCCCGGATAAGTTCCTTTTCGCTGAGTTGCCCCTCCGTTCCACGACGGCGCAACTCCAGGCAGACGTGGTAATACAGCGGGTTTTTATCCCTCCAGGGGAATTGCTCACTCGTCGGATAGCGAAAAACAAGTTTCCGCCAGCGCCAGTATTCGCTCATGATGTCGTCCACACTGACTCCCAGCGCGCCACTCCCTTCACGGCACCACGAAATAAACTGCCCGGGCGACGGCCAGAACGGTGACTGACTGGATCGGGCTTTCTGCATTCCGGCGGAAAGTTGCTCACGGGAGGTGATGCCTGACTCAGCAAAGGCGGCGATCCATTGCTGCTTTGCAACGCGAATATCATCGCCAGTACGTAGGTTCGTCTGAGTGGATGCCGGAAATACCTGCATGAGATTTTCAAAAAGCATATCCACCAGCTTTTCAGCGTCACTGTTAACAACCTTACGGCCGTCGTAAGAATCTCCAGCCATGCGCGATAGCACTTCGCTGTCGCGATTCTGAATTGCACGATAAAGATCCGGGGTCATAAAAATTTCTCCCATGCTTCAGCACTGTTCCAGTGCGGGCCGGTTTCGGATTTGCTTGCGCTGACATCTGCGCGTGGCTTGCGGGTAGTGTCTTCACGGTGAAGGGTTAACGTGTCCCACTTGGCGCGGAGCTTTGCGGGGGAGAGAATATTTTTGTACCAGAACGAGTCTTTGCAGGCCCATCTGAACAACTCACAAATCTCTTTGTGGGTGCGTCCGTCCAGCTGGCGCATCAGGCGTATGTCATTCGCCCAGCCAGCCATATTCGGTTTTTTCAGGGATGGTTTGGTGATGTCACGCAGCGCCAGCATCCACTCTGCGCAGCGGAGATCGTCAGATGTCCCCCACTTGTCACCTTTCGGAGTCTGGACTGCTGCATCAGGAACAATTTTGGAAATTCTCTGACGTACATTAAATACGTTAGTATTTAATATATATTGTTCATGATGTGCGCTTGTTTGTGCGGATGTATGTGCGCTTTCATGTGCGCTACCTACCGCCAAATCCGCGCCGTTACTGGCTTCGCCATGTGCGGGCATATGTGCGCTGGTATGTGCGGAAGTTTGTGCGGGCAAATTGTCCATTTTTTGAGCATATTCGACATAATTTGAGATCGTGATCACACGCCCTCTTTGCCGTTCTCCCTCAATGGAAATCATCCCTTCACGCACAAAAAACGTCAGCATTCTCTCAACAGCATCACGGCTTGTTGGGTTGCCTTTTCTGTCACGTAGTTTCAGGCCCAGATCGGCCGCCGTGGTCACCAGTTGTCCGGTTTGTAGCGGCCATTGGCGACCTTTAAAGCTCGCTGTGTATGGCTGGCTGGCAGCGCCCAAAAGCAGGTTATCCCACAACGTACGCAGGTAAACATCTTCTGACCATGGCTGCTTGAGTACACTCCGGTACAACGGGATGAATCCGGTCTTCTGGTTTTCCATCCGGTTGCTCCTGGCGGCGCGTACCGCCGCAAAATCGGCGTAGGCGACATTCGACATAGCTATGCCTCCCTTGCCTGGTGTTTTGAAAAACTCTTTGTCATAATGATCTCGCAATGAGTACGCAACGAATTGCACCCGAAGGCCGTCTGTGTTGGAGCACAGCGGTCTTCACCCTTTCAGAACAAGCCCTGTTGCTTGCCCCGTTTAGCCCGTTTTGAATCAAACCGATCAGCCGGTAATGTTTGCTTTTCTGCCCACAATTTCGCGTGGCGTAAAACATCATCAAAAATCCTCCCCTTTCTGCTTGCCTGGCTCATTCGCTTGTACATATCGACGGCCTGAAATGCCCCTCCCTGAGCCACCGCTACGGTGAAGCCCTGGCGGATCAACTCTTCCCGGACATGCTTTTCTATGAACTCCAAATGATTCATCTGGCAACCTCACATGACACCCGGCGCTATGGCCGCGATACCACTCAGAACCTGAACGACAGCATCACCCGGCAACATATTCAGCAGATGCTCAATCCCTTCCCTGACCTCTTTCACCAGTTGATGCTTTGGCGCATTCAGCATTACGGCCTGTTTCGCCTCGCTGATTTCCTTCTCCATCGCTGCATAACGCGTCATGAAACAATCCTGTCCGATAAGGCGACCACGAAACTCAAGCGGCAAAACAGCCAGGATCGCCGGAGTCAGCTGACGGATGTTTTCGCGCGCATATCCGGTATCGCTGTCCAGCCAGCGGAAAAGCTTCTGCCGCTTACGGCTCAGGTCGTCAGGAAAATCCAGCCCGGCGCCGCCCTGCCGTTCCCATTCCTCAACGATGATCCCGGCGACTACGTCCTGGTTGTCCAGCGATGCCGACCACGCACGAACGGCAGCCCGAATCTGGTCATGCTTATCCGCCGGATCAGGCTGATTGCGATTTATCATCGTGGCTGGAGGAAACCCGGTATTTTGTTGAAATGAAATTGAATGCACGGTTACGCCCTCGCATCCTGCGCTGGTAATCCGTCCGTGGGGTTCGGATACAGATCAGGGCGCAATTCATGGGGGGTAACACCAGTTGCGTTGAAAATTGGTAAAACACGATCGGCTGGCACGACGCCCTTGTATCGTGTTTTCCAGCGACTAACCGACATCGGTTTAATGCCTAGCTTTGCGGCTAAGTTGCTGGCAGTGCCAGCTTTCTGAATGGCCTTTTCTAATCCGTTCATGAGTATCTCCACTAGATTCACAAATAAATTAAGCCTCAGACTTAACAAAAGATCAAGTCCTGAGCGAATTTTAATTTATAAGCAAAAGGCTTATTCTTCTGATATGGCTGAGAAAAAAATACTTAACCCGATTCTCATCGAGCGTTTGACAGAACTGACGCAACGAGGGATGACAAAATCTGATATGGCAAGGGTTGCGGGGATTACCCCGCAATCCGTAAACGGCTGGTTCAAAAAAGGTGTTATTAGCAAAAGTTCTGCATTAGCGGTTGCAGATGCTGCTGGCGTATCAGTTCCCTGGCTACTTGGTGAGGATGTTGGAGAGAAGGACGGTCTTAAGCCTGACGAACAGCGCCTACTCGAGCTCTATCGCCAGTTGCCGGAAGAAGAGCAGCAGAACATGTTGCGGATCGTGTCTCTGCGCCTTAAGGAACTCGACGAGCTGTACGCCAAGTACATGGGGCGGCGGATTAAGGGTGACGGAGAATAGCCGTTTTTTGAAAATCATGCTCTAGTGGCACATTTTAAGTGTTAAGGAAGCAATCAAGTGAATAAAATTCTGTTTGCTTATCCCACATTACAGAAAGATGGAATAAAGGGGCTTAAGTGGTATCAGCCCATGCCGATGCTATCCCCCTCTCCTACAAATGAGTTGCAGACAGTGATTATCACTATAGGCTTTTCTGTCCCTGTAAATCATCTTGTACGCACTGAAATAGATATTCTATTTAATAATCATACAGTAATCATTATGCATGATGATGATGGTTATTTTGAAACATCATCAATCAACTTCATTGAAAGCGATCACGTTTGTTACATTTCATCTATGTTTGTCAGCGATGTAGACCTCAGTAAAGAGGGGCTTTATGAAGCCAAAATTACAAACTTCAAAAATGATGAACATGGTAATAAGACAAGCGAAATAATCGACAGCCATAGCTGTTATTTTCATGTAATTCATCACACCGGAGATGCCGTAAATGGGGCAAGTTTATAGTTTTAACCCCGCGAAAGCGCCAGTTGAAAATAGAGCTGTAACCCCCCATACTAACTTCAAAGACGGTGATGGTTCTGGTGGGGGTGGTGACATGCAGGCAAGAGTTGCAAAGCTTGAGTCAGATGTTGAATACATTAAGCGCGATATCGCTGAAGTAAAATCTGACATAAAGTCAATCGATTCAAGGTTAGCGGCAATAGAGACAGGCATTGGCTCCGCCAAAACAACCATAAAAGCATCGGCTGCTGTAGTGAGCATCATTTTTGCTTTCTGTGCTTATATTTTTGGGAATTACGTTTCAAAAATTCTGGATGCTCTTAATGGACTTGTTCTAAAATAACTCTTCGACCCGGACACCACGCCGGGTTTTTATTGCCCTTTCCTCACGAACTCCGCAGCATCCCTCTTTGCACCCTTGCCTGTTTCGTAGCCATGCACGCTACATCTACTTAATCAGGCTATCCTTGTTGATATATGATGCAAATAATCAGTTGGAAAATAATGAGAGAGTATCTGATAGTATGCTTGGTAACTGTTGTTATGGTCGCCGCGATTTCACTGGTTATGCTGGCCTGGTGAATTTTGCAGGGGTCTTTTCCCTGAAACATGCGCGACAACACACTCCGGTCAGACGAGCTCTGTTATGGTGCATGAACAAGAAATAACAGCACCATATATCCGACTTACAGCCCGGATTACGACACGTTCCGGGCTTTTTTTTTGCCCTATTCTTTTGGCAGCATTAGTACATCCAGCGCTAACTCAACAGCAAGATCAACCTGCTCCTCCTGCCACAGAACCTGAATCGTCTCGATTATTTCTGCCTTTGTG
Source organism: Citrobacter sp. CK202 (assembly GCF_030333225.1). Lineage (NCBI taxonomy): Bacteria > Pseudomonadati > Pseudomonadota > Gammaproteobacteria > Enterobacterales > Enterobacteriaceae > Citrobacter > Citrobacter sp. CK202. The sequence goes on along the minus strand of NZ_JAOWGI010000013.1, from coordinate 101,079 downwards.
ATCTCACGCCCTTCAACCAGAATCTGCATCACAGCCATACCGATCACCTGCGCTATCTGCGGATGCATCTCCGCGAAAAACTCATCATCGTTTGACATATACCCATCCTCTTTGGCGTTTTTGTGAGCATAAGCATCCTCTACTCCCATACATTCGTCAAAAAAATAAGCCTAAAACTTAACTATGAATTCAGTCCTGAGCTTGACACTAGTTAAGTCTAAGGCTTAATATAAATTCACAGCAACACGACCACCCAGGCAGGACGCCCACGAATGTAGCCGCACCAGGCGTATGAAGATGGTGATGAGGTGGATGAGTTAACGCGCAGCAGGTATCAAACGTTCCGCCAGCCGGGCGACAACGGCAAGCAGAGGGATAAATCATGAGTGAGGTTATTTTTAGCTTTGACAATTCTCAGGATGCAGCACGCGCTGGGATGTTGATGAGTAAGGCAGATCCGTCACTGCGTTATATGCAGATGCGAGCAACGGTCTGCGTAACCTGGCATGCGAACATCATTGCGGCCACGCAGGCAGTCCTGGATGCAAACATTCCGTGCACTTTTCAGTACTGGAATGAAATTAAAAACAGTCATCGCAGAGGATGAAAATGATTGATTTCGCACGTCAGCCAGCACGCATCCAGGCCGTTCGAGGGAATGCTTTTACAGCGCCATTTCGATTTTTTTGGTGTGTCATGAAAGGTTGTATCACCAAAAAGGAAACCAGCAAATGAACTCTTTGTTCGCACTGGTATTAACGGTCGCAATGACCAACGGTGACTTTCAGGATGTGATTCTCGGTGTATATGACAACCAGCAGGAATGCCAGGCCGCAGCTGTCGAGCAAAAGGTTAATGGTGAGTGCTGGCCTGTTGAGGGAATCATTCGCAACGGAGAGCTACCAGCAAGCATCTGAGGAGGGGTAATGCAGAAAGAATGCGGTTACTGCCGCAAACCCGTTGAAGAAGGCAAAGAAGTAAAGAGCATCCTTTTCTATCGCAATGGCAACCGGCTTGCCAACAAAGAAAAAGAATACTGCTCAAAGCAATGCGCTGAATACGATCAGATGGCGCACGAAAGTTAACCAGCAGTTCTGAAATATGAAATAAAAAACTCGCCATTAATTTGGCGCGGCTTTTTACACCCTGAATTTAATAACCGGAGAAGTTTTATGGAAATCGTAAAAATCGAAATGAACCTGAAAGCAGTGAATAAAGAATTGGCTGTATTCAACTGCGAGAAGAAAGTATCAGGCGTTATTCATTCAGCCGAAACGGGCGCGGTCACGGTCATTCTTGACGGTGGCTATGTATTCGGCAAGTTCGACTGTCCTCTTTGTGCTGTAGAGGCAATTTCAATGTTGTCCGTGAAAGTAAGTGATGGCGATAACGCCGGGTTTGGCAACTACCGCAGCTACAAACTCGATTACTCAGAAAAAGTTTTCAGCACCGTTCATTAAGCAAAAGCCCACACGAGGTGGGCTTGCCCTGTCCGGTCTAACCGACCAAAGCGAACCGGACATTCTACTTGGTAAAACCGAGGTGCCATTAAGGCGCCTCCATTCTACACGAAGTGAGGATAAAACAATGAGTGGAACTAATCCTGTATTTTTAGTCCGCAAAGCAAAAAAATCATCAGGACAAAAAGATGCGGTTCTCTGGTGCAGTGATGATTTTGAATCGGCAAATGCCACACTGGATTATCTCCTGATTAAATCCGGCGCAAAGCTGAAAGATTATTTTAAAGCTGTCGCCACTAATTTCCCTGTCGTTAACGAACTGCCGCCGGAAGGCGAACTCAGCTTAACGTTCTGCGATTTCTACCAGCTCGGCAAAGACAACATGACCTGGGTACAGATCCCCGGTGTTACGCTGCCCTCTTCTGAGGCCGTTGCCGTCGCCCGTCAGCGTATCGTTGATGGTGTTGATACCGAAACTGGCGAAATTATCCAGCACGATCAGGCGTCAACTGAAGACAATGGCGATCTACCTGAACACCCTCAGTTAACCGTTGTGGCAACGATGCCCTTCCGTCATCGCATACTGGCCCAACATATTGGCGATGGCGAGTATCTCTATCATGTCGATGCAGAGCAGAAAAAAGCAATTCTCGCTCTGGAAATGGACACTGATAACTCATATGTCCAGAACATTTTACTTGCGGCTGAGAATGTTGAACCATTCAAAAAGGCCATTGAACACGATATCCATAAAGCGGTAAATGCCGTTAAGAACGTGTTTCCTGCTGATGGCAAAATCCCTGAGCTGGCAAGCGTTATCCAGTTTCTGAAAACATGGTTCGATACCCCTCATATTGATCGCGGGTTGCTCGTTAAAGAGTGGTGCAAAGGTAATCGTGTATCAGCTATTCAGCGTACTGAAAGCGGCGCGAACGCTGGCGGCGGAATTGCATCCGATCGCAAGATGCCCCAGACCACTCTCGGTCTTGAATTTGAAATAGCCTTAGGCCTGCTGGCGCGTCAGTACGAATTTGATATTTATTCTCTGCCATTGCAGATCGAACTAAAGGCTAACTCAATCATGAACGCAGTTGACGACCCTGAGTGGCTGGCAACGCGCGAACTGTTCGTGTCAATGCCTGGTGGTCTGGACTATTCCCGCGCATGCATCGTTGCAACAGTAAAAACCACACCAGATGAACTATACAAATCCCCGTTTCGCCACCGCGAGTACCTGAATAAGGTGCTGACAGAAACTGACCACGCCAATCCCGATCCGCTTGTCGTTGATATTGCCTGCGGACGTTCGTCCATGCCTATGCCAACGCCAGTAAGACAGGATGAACCATCCGTTGAAGAAGTAAACCGACAACTCGCAGCTGCGCGCGGTGATTACGTTGAAGGTATCAGTGACCCTAACGATCCGAAGTGGGTTCATGAAGACTACAACGCCGCCTCAAATGAGGGAGAAAAAACGGAAAATGAGGACGCCGCCGATGTGCAGGTTCAAGAAACTGACGGTAATGAAGAACAGACTGGTGATGCGCTGCTCGCAAGCGAAAGTGATTTGGGGAATGGTGAAGAGGCAGATACCGGCGAGCAAGCCGATGTAGACCACCATCAGCCGGAAGTGAGCCAGAACAACGATTCTGCAAGCCATTCTGAGCCAGAAACGCAACAAAACGTGCCGGAAATGCAACAGGAAGAACCAGAGCCAGCGTCAGTGTGGCCGGAATACTTCGAGCCGGGGCGTTATGAAGGCGTACCGAACGAGGTATATCACGCGGCGAATGGCATCAGTTCGACAATGGTCAAAGATGCACGTGTAAGTCTGATGTATTTCGAAGCGCGCCACGTATCCAAAACCATCCAGAAAGAACGCACCAAAGTTCTGGATATGGGGAACCTGGTGCACGCGCTGGCGTTACAGCCTGAACAACTGGAAAAAGAGTTCAGCATCGAACCGGAAATCTCGGAAGGCGCGCTCACGACGACAGCGACGATCCGCGCGGTTATCGACGAACACAACGCCAGCCTGCCGGCATTACTCACCGCAGACGATATCAAAGCGTTGCTGGAAGAGTACAACGCCACCCTGCCCGCGCCATTACCGCTTGGGGCATCCGTCGACGAAGCGTATGCGTCATATGAGCTATTGCCTGAAGAGTTCCAGCGCATCGAAAACGGGACTAAGCATACAGCAGCGGCAATGAAGGCCTGCATCAAAGAATACAACGCCACCCTGCCCGCGCCGATTAAAACCAGCGGAAGCCGTGACGCGCTGCTTGAGCAACTGGCGATCATCAATCCTGATCTCGTTGCACAGGAAGCACAGAAGCCACAGCCGTTGAAAGTATCCGGCACCAAAGCGGATCTGATTCAGGCAGTGAAATCCGTCAAACCTGAAACAGTGTTTGCCGACGAGCTGCTTGACGCATGGCGCGAAAACCCCGGCGATAAAATTCTGGTTACCCGCCAGCAGTTGAGCACCGCGCAGGCCATCCAGAAAGCGCTGCTGAATCACCCGACCGCCGGGAAGCTGCTGACGCATCCGAACCGCGCCGTAGAGGTGAGCTATTTCGGTATTGATGAGGAAACCGGGCTGGAAATCCGCGTGCGCCCTGACCTTGAAATTGACATGGGCGGCCTGCGCATCGGCGCTGACCTGAAGACTATCAGCATGTGGAATATCAAGCAGGAAGGTCTGCGCGCGAAGTTGCACCGGGAAATCATCGATCGCGATTATCACCTGAGCGCTGCCATGTACTGCGAAACCGCAGCGCTGGACCAGTTTTTCTGGATATTCGTCAACAAAGACGAGAACTACCACTGGATCGCCATCATCGAGGCATCCGAAGAACTGCTTGAACTCGGCATGCTGGAATACCGCAAAGCAATGCGCGCCATCGCGAACGGATTCGACACTGGCGAATGGCCAGCGCCGATTACCGAAGATTACGCCGAAGAACTCAACGATTTTGATGTGCGCCGCCTTGAAGCGCTGCGCGTACAGGCATAAGGGGGAACAGTCATGGAAAATAGAAACATAGCGGTAATTGATCAGCAGGCACCCAGCACAATGAATAATGGCTCGTTACTGCTGAATGGCGATGTCATGGATCGCATGATGAAGATTGCTGATGTTATGTCCCAGGGTATTTCTACTGTGCCCAAACATCTTCAGGGTAAGCCATCAGACTGCCTCGCCATTGTCATGCAAGCCGCGCGATGGGGTATGGACCCCTACGTAGTCGGTCAGAAAACACACGTTATAAATGGCACTCTAGGATATGAAGCTCAGTTAGTTAGCGCGGTACTGACTGCCACCGGCGCAATACGGGGGCGATTCCATTATGAATATCGTGGCGAAAAGGATCTGATGGAGTGCCGTGTTGGCGCAATTATTAGCGGAGAAAAAGACATTACATGGAATGAATGGCTCTGCGTTTCGGAAGTAACAATCAAAAACTCGCCCCTGTGGAAAAGTAACCCAAAGCAGCAAATTGGCTACTTGCAAGTGAAATACTGGGCTCGTGCCTACACACCATGGGCGATTTTGGGGGTCTACACCCCTGATGAGTTGGAGGAACGCGTTGAGCGCGAAATAAATCCAACCCCGCGAATGACTGTTGAAGAGATCACCAGCGAAACAGGCATCCTCGCTACCGCGCAGGAATCAGCAACTAACGTTGATGCCGTTGCCGACGACCTACGCGACCGCATTGACACAGCAAGCTCTGTTGACCAGGCCAAAGCTATCCGCGCTGATATTGAGTCGCAGAAAGCGTTGCTGGGAACTGCGCTGTTCACTGAGCTGAAAAATAAAGCGGTGAAGCGCTACTACCTTGTTGACGCCAAAAATAAAGTTGAGGCCGCTATCAACTCCCTGTCGAATCCCGGAGAACCAGAAGCGGCGGAACTGTTTGCTAAAGCTGAAGGCACTCTTCACACAGCGAAACGGCACTTAGGCGACGAACTGTATGACCAGTTCCGCATCACCCTGGACGACATGAAACCGGAATACGTGGGCTAAGGGAGGCGGGAGGGTTCGCCCTCCCGGTAATGACATGAGCAAATCATTAAATGCACGCTGCATTCGCCGCTGGGAAGTCGAATTTAAACCACTCTGCGATTCGAAAGTAAACCCGTACTGGCGCAAGCGTGATCTGCGCGGGTATATCCGCGAAGCGGCGCTCAACACTGCTTACAACATGGTTGAGAGCATGGCTGAGAACAACGCCAAATTTGACTATGACGGCGCGCCGAACTGCTGGAGCTATGAGTTCTCTCTCTCTCTCTGGTATCGCTTGCGCCGGGGAAAATATCTCAAAGAAGCGCGCGACTTCCTGAATGAAGATGCGACCAATGACGATATCGACGAAGAGATTCAGAACGAGCTGGAGGCCTGGAATGACTGAGCGCGGAATGATTTTTAATGGTGAGATGGTGCGCGCCATTCTCGACGGCCGGAAGACGCAGACGCGGCGAATCATCAAGCCGCAGCCAGAGGCAACATTAAGCGGAAGTTTATCCGGTAAGTGGTTAAGCAGACCTCTTAACGGACTGTTGTTGCCGAAAATTGAAGATATCGCAATCCATTGTCCGTTCGGCGCCGTCGGCGATCGCATCTGGGTGCGTGAGACGTGGGCGCGCTACAACATCGACCAGGATAGCCACGATATGGCTTACCGGGCTACGCCCCCTACAGACTGGCCAGAAGAAGGAAGATGGCGTCCATCAATTCACATGCCGCGCTGGGCTAGTCGTATTCTTCTGGAAATTACAGACGTGCGGGTTGAGCGGTTGAACGCTATCAGCGAAGAGGATGCGCGAGCAGAAGGCATTATTGACGGTGGCTGTCTGAATTGCGGGGAACCTGAGCCATGCGGCTGTGTTAATCCACAACCAGACGCAACTGATGTCTTCGCCTACCTCTGGCAGTCAATCTATGGGCAAGAAAATTGGGATGCTAACCCCTGGGTGTGGGTAATCGAATTCAGACGGATCGACGGGGGTGACCATGCGTATTGAAGAACTGAAAAAGCTTCCGAAATTATACCGGGTTATCACTGTTGAACTTGACGTTTTGCGTAACGGGTTCGGGGCTAATTACGGTGTAATTTACGATGTTGATACCGTTGTTAAACGCAAGGTTCGCCGCGTTTTAGATGGCGATGGCTGGCGCTGGGCGATGGTTCGTGAGCACCGCAATCAAGAGCAATGGGACTACTTCTTTGAGTACGACAAAGAATGCCTCCATGAACTTAATTACACGCTTGGCCTGATTAAGTGAGGTGAATATGCGACTAATTAACCGCAGCACGCAATCTCCGCTGGCGCGCCGGGCGTGCGATGCAGCACTGGCAAAACATGTTGAGCTTTACGGGGAGTTTGGCCGACAGAAAACAAAGACCACTTATACCGTGGCGGTCGATGGCGTGAAGGTGACGGTAGAAGTTGTTAACCGACACAAGAGCTATGTAGCCACCGCAATGACAGGTATGCGCCGACTGCGCGCACTGCCAGGGCAGATTGCCTGATAACGAATTATCAATGTCACAACACCGGCGCATCTATACTGGCGCCGGTTACCTGAGGTGAACCATGTCACAGGTAATTTTTAACGAAGAGTGGGTTGTTGAGTCCAGACTTACCGAAAGAACAGGGCTTACTGAAGGACAGATTAAAAATTATCGCCAGAAACTATGGGTTGAAGGTGTTCACTTCAAGCGCCTTACTGCGCTTGGACAGACTGACAACTCTAAAGGTCTGCTTTGGTACAACTACCCGAAGATTAATCAGTTAGTTCAGGATGCTTAATGAAATACCCGACTGGTGTTGAACTGCATAACGGAAAAATCAGGATCACATTTATCTATCGCGGCATTCGTTGCCGCGAAGTTCTCCAGGGTTGGGTTGTCAACAGTAGCAACATTAAAAAAGCGGGCAATCTGCGCGCGGCAATTGTGAGTGAGATACAACTCGGTAAGTTCGACTACGCAGATCGTTTCCCGGAATCAAAAGCTCTTAAGAAATTTTCGTCCACAAAACGGATCTCCACATTCAAAGAACTGAGTGATTTTTTTACAGATACAAAGTCACTGGAGGTATCTGAAGCCACTTTGCTATCCATCACATCAGTCGTTAACACCCTGAAACGAGTAGTGGGTGAGAACACACGCCTGGTTGATATTCAGCACGCAGATATTCTGAATTACCGCAAAGAACTCCTGACCGGGGAAGTTTTCAACCCTTCAATGCCAAACCGCATCAAAAATGGGCGCGCGCCCTCAACAGTCAATAAACAGATGGCTGTTTTATCAGAAATGCTGAAGCTTGCAAACCGAAGCCAGTTTATATTGCATGCTCCTTATGAAGGAGTGTCGAGACTCAAGTTATCTAAAAATGATCCCGACCCACTTTTACTTCATGAGTACCAGGCACTGATAGCCGCCCTTCCCCGTAGCCAGGCATTAATCATCATTATTGCGGTACATACAGGGATGAGGCCGGGCGAGATATGCGCACTGGCATGGGAAGATATTGATTTGGTAAAAGGTGAAATCCACGTATCCAGAAATTTGACGAACAAGCGAGTATTTGTACCCCCTAAAACAGATGCCGGGATAAGGACGATAACGTTGCTGAAACCTGCTCATGATGCTCTGCTGGAGCAATACGAAATCACCGGTAACAGTCCAAAACAGGAAATTCAGTTTCATCATCGTGAGATCGGAAAAACTGAGCAGCAATATCTTCGCTTCGTTTTTTCACCGACAACATACTCGTCAACGAAAGGCGGTTACTTTTCCAAGGACTCGATTTCGTATGGCTGGAGGCGTGGGACTAAACTTTCAGGTATACGTGAGCGCAATCCATATCAGTCGCGTCACACATATGCCTGCTGGACGCTGATGGCCGGAGCGAACCCGTCATTCATAGCCAGTCAGATGGGGCATGAAGATGCGCGGATGGTATACGAGGTTTACTCCAAGTGGATTGGTGATATGAACCAGGAACAGGTCAACATGCTGAACAATCAGATGCCGACAGCACTGCCCCCAGGACGCCCCCACGGGCGAGGGAGTATGAAAAAAGTCATTTAATTTCATAGCGCTGGTTTCAATCCACACAATCAGCGTTAAACTACTAATACCGTTAATTTAGGGAGAAAAGATGATGCGCGTACTGGTTGTCGAAGATAATGCCTTATTACGCCACCACCTGAAGGTTCAATTACAGGATTTGGGGCACCAGGTTGATGACGCAGAAGATGCAAAGGAAGCCGATTATTATCTTAACGAGCATCTGCCGGACATCGCCATCGTCGATTTAGGCCTCCCGGATGAAGACGGGCTTTCGCTGATCCGCCGCTGGCGCAGCAATGACGTTTCCCTTCCTGTTCTGGTATTAACCGCCCGTGAAGGCTGGCAGGATAAAGTGGAAGTGCTGAGCGCCGGCGCCGACGACTACGTGACAAAACCGTTTCATATTGAAGAAGTGGTCGCGCGTATGCAGGCGTTAATGCGCCGCAACAGCGGCCTGGCCTCGCAGGTTATCTCTATTCCGCCTTTTCAGGTGGATCTCTCCCGCCGTGAATTGTCCGTAAATGATGAAGTGATAAAACTGACGGCGTTTGAATACACCATTATGGAAACGCTGATCCGCAATAATGGCAAAGTCGTCAGTAAAGATTCGTTGATGCTACAGCTCTACCCGGATGCGGAACTGCGTGAAAGCCATACCATTGATGTATTAATGGGGCGCTTACGCAAAAAAATTCAGGCGCGATATCCTGATGATGTAATTACCACCGTCCGTGGTCAGGGATACCTGTTCGAACTGCGCTAATGAATAAATTACTGCGTCATCTTTTTCCTTTATCGCTGCGCCTGCGCTTTCTGCTGGCGACGGCAGGCGTTGTGCTGGTGCTCTCTCTGGCCTACGGCATGGTCGCGCTGGTTGGCTATAGCGTCAGTTTTGATAAGACAACCTTTCGCCTGTTACGCGGTGAGAGCAACCTTTTCTACACCCTCGCGTCATGGCAAAACAATAAAATCAATATCGAGATCCCGGAAAATCTCGATATGCAAAGCCCCACGATGACACTGATCTATGATGAGAACGGCAAGTTGTTATGGGCGCAGCGCAACGTTCCCTGGCTGGAGAAACGTATCCAGCCGGAATGGCTGAAAGCCAACGGTTTTCATGAAATTGAAGCCGATGTCGATGCCACCAGCACATTGCTGAGTGAAGATCATTCCGCCCAACAGCAGCTCAAAGAGGTGCGGGAAGATGACGACGATGCGGAAATGACCCACTCCGTGGCGGTGAATGTCTATCCGGCTACCGCGCGGATGCCGCAACTGACGATAGTGGTTGTCGATACTATCCCCATCGAGCTGAAACGCTCGTATATGGTATGGAGCTGGTTTATTTATGTTCTGGCGGCAAACCTGCTGTTAGTCATCCCGTTGCTCTGGGTCGCCGCATGGTGGAGTTTACGCCCTATCGAAGCGCTGGCGCGTGAAGTGCGCGAGCTGGAAGAACACCACCGTGAAATGCTCAACCCGGAAACCACGCGGGAACTGACCAGCCTGGTGCGCAACCTCAACCGGCTGCTAAAGAGCGAACGTGAACGTTATGATAAATACCGCACCACGTTAACCGACCTCACCCATAGTCTGAAAACGCCGCTGGCGGTATTGCAGAGCACCCTGCGTTCAATGCGCAGCGAAAAAATGAGCGTCAGCGACGCCGAACCGGTCATGCTGGAACAGATCAGCCGTATCTCCCAGCAGATCGGTTATTACCTGCATCGAGCCAGCATGCGCGGAAGCGGCGTGTTACTCAGCCGTGAGCTGCACCCCGTAGCGCCGTTACTGGACAATCTCACCTGCGCGCTCAATAAGGTGTATCAGCGTAAAGGGGTCAACATTAGCCTCGATATTTCGCCGGAAATCAGCTTCGTCGGCGAGCAGAATGACTTTGTTGAAGTGATGGGCAACGTGCTGGATAACGCCTGTAAATACTGCCTGGAGTTTGTTGAAATTTCAGCCCGGCAGACCGATGAGCATCTGCATATTCTGGTAGAAGACGACGGCCCAGGCATTCCGCAAAGCAAGCGTGATGTGGTTTTCGATCGCGGTCAGCGCATTGACACCCTGCGACCAGGGCAAGGCGTGGGGCTGGCGGTCGCCCGTGAGATCACTGAGCAATATGAAGGGAAGATCGTCGCCGGTGACAGTTTGCTCGGCGGAGCGCGGATGGAGGTGATTTTTGGTCGCCAGCACCCGATTCAGCGCGATGAATGACGCTGGCGTGTAATATTTATGTATGTTCTTCACCGCATGTCGTTAAGCATCCGTTATAATCGGTGTCAGATACCAGCCTGCGGATAATCAACATGGAATATCAATTAACACTTAACTGGCCCGAATTTCTTGAACGCCACTGGCAAAAACGCCCGGTGGTGTTAAAACGTGGGTTCAACAACTTCATTGATCCGCTCTCCCCTGACGAACTGGCGGGACTGGCGATGGAAAGCGAAGTCGATAGCCGTCTGGTCAGCCATCAGGATGGTAAATGGCAGGTCAGCCACGGCCCGTTCGAGAGTTACGACCATCTCGGCGAGAACAACTGGTCTCTGCTGGTTCAGGCCGTAAACCACTGGCATGAACCTACCGCCGCGCTGATGCGCCCTTTCCGCGCGTTGCCAGACTGGCGTATTGACGATCTGATGATCTCCTTTTCCGTCCCCGGCGGCGGCGTGGGTCCGCATCTGGATCAGTACGATGTCTTTATCATTCAGGGAACCGGTCGCCGCCGTTGGCGCGTAGGCGAGAAGCTGCAACTGAAGCAGCATTGCCCTCACCCGGATCTACTCCAGGTCGATCCTTTTGAAGCCATCATTGATGAAGAGCTGGAGCCCGGCGATATTCTGTATATCCCACCCGGTTTCCCGCACGAAGGCTACGCGCTGGAAAACGCGATGAACTACTCGGTTGGTTTCCGCGCGCCGAATACGCGTGAACTGATCAGCGGTTTTGCCGACTACGTTCTGCAACGCGAACTGGGCAGCACCTATTACAGCGACCCGGATATCCCGCCGCGCGAGCATCCTGCCGACGTTCTGCCGCAGGAGATGGACAAGCTGCGTGAAATGATGCTCGACCTGATCAATCAGCCTGAACACTTTAAACAGTGGTTTGGCGAATTTATCTCCCAGTCTCGTCACGAACTGGACATCGCGCCGCCGGAACCTCCGTATCAGCCGGATGAGATCTATGATGCGCTGAAACAAGGCGATGTGCTGGTGCGTCTGGGCGGATTACGCGTCCTGCGCATTGGCGATGAGGTCTACGCCAACGGTGAGAAGATTGATTCTCCGCACCGCCCGGCGCTGGAGGCGCTCTCCAGTCACATCGTGCTGACCGCCGAGAATTTTGGCGATGCGCTGGAAGACCCGTCGTTCCTCGCAATGCTGGCCGCACTGGTCAACAGCGGGTACTGGTTCTTCGAAGGGTAATAAGTTATTGCGATTGAGCCTGATGGCAACGCTAGCGCGTTTTATCAGGCCTACACACGGTAGGCCTGATAATCGAAGCGCCATCCGGCGCCATCACACCACGACACCATTACTGCTGCTTCGCAGTTAGCTCCGCAATACGCACAATCACCTGCACCGCTTTCTCCATCCCTTCCAGCGTCACAAACTCATGCTTGCCATGATAGTTATAGCCGCCGGTAAAGAGGTTCGGGCACGGTAAACCCATAAACGAAAGCTGGGCGCCGTCAGTGCCGCCACGGATCGGCTTCATATCCGGCACAATATCGCAGTCACGCATTGCCTGCTGTGCAATATCGAGAATATGTGGGTGTTCGACCACTTTCTCGCGCATATTGTAATAGCTGTCTTCGATCACCAGCTCGATGTAGCAGTCCGGGTGCAGCCCCTTCCCGACCTTTTTAGCGATCTCCATCATTTTGCGCTTGCGGGCTTCAAACTGTTTGCGGTCGAAATCGCGAATGATGTAGTGCATATCCGCACGATCAACGGTGCCTTTCATACTCGCCAGATGGTAGAAGCCTTCATAGCCTTCGGTCGTCTCCGGGCTCTCATCCGCCGGAACCTCGGCATGAATACGCGCCGCCAGCGACAGCGCATTCACCATCACGCCCTTCGCCGTACCGGGGTGTACGTTATTGCCCACGATTTTGATATTCACGGAGGCCGCATTGAAGTTTTCAAACTCCAGTTCCCCTACGCCGCCGCCATCAACGGTATAAGCCCACTGCGCGCCGAAAGCCTCAACGTCAAAATGTTTCGCCCCTTTACCGACCTCTTCATCCGGCGTAAAGGCCACGCGAATATCACCGTGCGGAATGTCTTTCTGTTTCAGTACCGCCAGCGCGGTCATGATTTCCGCCACGCCCGCTTTGTCGTCAGCGCCCAGCAGCGTTTTCCCGTCAGTGGTGATCAGCGTCTGCCCCAGCAGTTGATGCAGAACCGGGAACATCACCGGCGACAGCACCTCATCGCCGATCCCTAGCGCAATATCGCCACCACGGTAGTTTTCCACAATCTGCGGATTCACATTTTTACCGCTGAAATCAGGTGAGGTATCAACATGAGAGATAAAACCAATCGCGGGAATATCGCCAGCAACGTTGGCTGGCAGCGTCGCCATGACGGTCCCTTTGTCACTTAACGTGACGTTCACCAGCCCCATTTCTTCGAGCTGTTGTTTGAGCAAATGTAATAATTTCCACTGGCCCTCAGTGCTGGGCACTTGCCGTACGCCCGCCTTTGATTGGGTATCCAGCGACACGTAGTGTAAAAAACGCTCAAGTAGTTTATCCATGCAGTCACCCTCACTTTTCGTGACAACATTATTAATAAGCAAGAAAAGACAAATATTGCGTCAGGTCACTTTTATCCCTGCAAACGAGAATATTTCGCGTAGACACTTTTTCTGACTATAAAGCTAAGCCAGTAATTCGCAACAAGGATTGGCGATTTTAGCGGTTTGCCGTAGAATGACCGCCCTCATTAAGAGTCACCAAGGTGGTTAACCACAAACCCCGCATCGGTCAGCCATCCGTTGCGTCTACATGGGACAGAGTAAAAAATTGAATAAACAACCGCGTTCGCTTTCACCGCTGGTACAACTGGCGGGAATTCGCAAAAGCTTCGACGGAAAAGAGGTCATTTCTAATCTGAATCTGACCATCAATAACGGCGAATTCCTCACGCTGCTTGGCCCCTCTGGCTGCGGTAAAACAACCGTTCTGCGCCTGATTGCCGGTCTGGAAAATGTTGATGCCGGTCATATCATGTTGGATAACCAGGACATCACCGACGTTCCAGCGGAACACCGCTATGTGAACACCGTCTTTCAAAGCTATGCGTTATTCCCCCACATGACCGTATTTGAAAATGTGGCTTTCGGTTTACGCATGCAGAAAACCCCCGCCGCCGAGATTACCCCTCGCGTCACCGACGCTCTGCGCATGGTGCAACTGGAAGAGTTTGCGCAGCGAAAGCCGCATCAGCTTTCCGGCGGGCAGCAGCAGCGTGTGGCCATCGCCCGCGCCGTCGTCAATAAACCGCGTTTATTGCTGCTGGATGAATCCCTCTCCGCGCTGGATTACAAGCTGCGAAAGCAGATGCAGAACGAACTGAAAGCGTTGCAGCGTAAGCTGGGCATCACTTTTGTGTTCGTTACGCACGATCAGGAAGAAGCGCTGACCATGTCTGACCGTATCGTGGTGATGCGCGACGGCATTATTGAGCAGGACGGCACGCCGCGAGAAATCTATGAGGAGCCGAAAAACCTGTTCGTCGCCGGATTCATTGGCGAAATCAACATGTTTAACGCCACGGTAATTGAACGTCTCGACGAACAACGCGTACGCGCCAATGTAGAAGGACGCGAGTGCAATATTTATGTTAACTTTGCCGTCGTTCCTGGTCAGAAACTGAACGTACTGTTACGCCCGGAAGATCTGCGCGTTGATGAAATTAACGATGATAACCACATTGAAGGTCTCATTGGCTACGTGCGCGAGCGCAACTACAAAGGTATGACGCTGGAGTCCGTCGTCGAACTGGAAAATGGCAAAATGGTGATGGTCAGCGAATTCTTCAATGAAGACGATCCTGACTTCGACCACTCTCTCGACCAAAAAATGGCCATTAACTGGGTAGAAAGCTGGGAGGTCGTACTGGCTGATGAAGAACACAAGTAAATTCCAGAATGTAGTGATTGTCACTGTCGTTGGTTGGCTTGTGTTGTTTGTCTTTCTGCCCAACCTGATGATTATTGGTACCAGCTTTTTGACCCGTGATGACGCGAACTTCGTCAAAATGGTCTTTACGCTGGATAACTACGCTCGTTTGCTCGATCCGCTCTATTTTGAGGTATTGCTGCATTCCCTCAATATGGCGCTCATCGCCACCTTCGCCTGCCTGGTGCTCGGCTATCCCTTTGCCTGGTTTCTGGCGAAACTGCCGGAAAAAGTGCGTCCGCTGCTGCTGTTTTTGCTGATCGTGCCGTTCTGGACCAACTCGCTGATCCGTATTTACGGCCTGAAAATTTTTCTCAGCACCAAAGGCTATCTCAACGAGTTCCTGCTGTGGCTGGGTGTGATTGACACCCCGATCCGCATCATGTTCACGCCGGGCGCGGTCATTATCGGTCTGGTCTATATCCTGCTGCCGTTTATGGTGATGCCGCTCTACTCCAGCATTGAAAAACTGGATAAGCCGCTGCTGGAGGCCGCCCGCGATCTGGGCGCCGGTAAATTGCAGACCTTTATTCGCATTATTATTCCACTGACCATGCCGGGGATCATCGCCGGGTGTCTGCTGGTGATGCTGCCGGCGATGGGGCTGTTCTATGTCTCTGACCTGATGGGTGGAGCAAAGAACCTGCTGATTGGTAACGTTATTAAGGTTCAGTTCCTGAACATTCGCGACTGGCCGTTTGGCGCAGCCACCAGCATTACGCTGACGATTGTGATGGGCCTGATGCTGCTGGTTTACTGGCGCGCATCGCGGCTGCTGAATAAGAAGGTGGAACTCGAATGATCGGTCGACTGCTTCGTGGCGGTTTTATGACCGCTATCTACGCGTACCTGTATATTCCAATCATCATCTTGATTGTGAACTCCTTTAACAGTTCGCGCTTTGGCATCAACTGGCAGGGCTTTACCACCAACTGGTACAGCCTGCTGATGAATAACGACAGCCTGTTGCAGGCGGCACAGCACTCGCTGACGATGGCGGTGTTCTCGGCCACCTTTGCCACGATCATCGGCTCGCTAACGGCAGTGGCGCTGTATCGCTATCGTTTTCGCGGTAAACCGTTTGTCAGCGGCATGCTGTTCGTCGTCATGATGTCGCCGGATATTGTAATGGCGATTTCACTGCTGGTGCTGTTTATGCTGCTCGGCATCCAGTTGGGCTTCTGGTCGTTGCTGTTTTCGCATATCACCTTTTGCCTGCCCTTCGTGGTCGTTACCGTTTACTCGCGCCTGAAAGGGTTTGACGTGCGGATGCTGGAAGCGGCAAAAGACCTTGGAGCCAGTGAAGTCACGATTTTGCGTAAGATCATTCTGCCGCTGGCAATGCCTGCGGTCGCGGCTGGCTGGTTGCTCAGTTTCACCCTGTCGATGGATGACGTGGTGGTTTCGTCATTCGTCACCGGGCCTGGCTATGAGATTCTGCCATTGAAAATTTACTCAATGGTAAAAGTCGGCGTTTCGCCGGAAGTTAACGCGCTGGCAACGATTTTGTTGGTTCTGTCGCTGGTTATGGTCATCGCCAGCCAGCTTATTGCTCGTGATAAAACCAAGGGCCGTTGAGGCCCACTATTCAGGGGACGTTAAATGAAAAAATGGTCACGCCACCTGCTCGCGGCGGGTGCTCTGGCACTGGGCATGAGCGCCGCTCACGCTGATGACAACAACACGCTCTATTTCTACAACTGGACCGAGTATGTTCCACCAGGACTACTGGAACAGTTCACTAAAGAGACGGGCATTAAGGTTATCTATTCGACCTACGAATCGAATGAAACCATGTATGCCAAGCTGAAAACGTATAAAGACGGCGCCTACGACCTGGTGGTGCCTTCCACCTATTACGTCGATAAAATGCGTAAAGAGGGCATGATCCAGAAGATCGACAAAACGAAGTTAACCAACTTCCACAACCTCGATCCTGAAATGCTCAACAAACCGTTTGACCCGAATAACGACTACTCCATCCCGTATATCTGGGGCGCAACGGCAATTGGCGTTAACAGCGACGAAATTGACCCGAAAACCGTCACCAGTTGGGCTGACCTGTGGAAGCCTGAGTATAAAGGCGGCCTGCTGCTGACTGACGATGCGCGTGAAGTGTTCCAGATGGCGCTGCGTAAGCTGGGTTACTCCGGCAACACCACCGATCCTAAAGAGATTGAAGCGGCGTATAACGAACTGAAAAAACTGATGCCAAACGTGGCGGCGTTCAATTCCGACAACCCGGCTAACCCGTATATGGAAGGCGAAGTCAACCTGGGGATGGTGTGGAACGGTTCTGCGTACGTTGCACGTCAGGCAGGGACGCCGCTTGAGGTTATCTGGCCGAAAGAAGGCGGTATTTTCTGGATGGACAGCCTTTCTATTCCGGCGAATGCCAAAAACAAAGAAGGCGCGCTGAAGCTGATCAACTTCCTGTTGCGCCCGGATGTGGCGAAAGAAGTGGCGGAAACCATCGGTTATCCGACACCGAACCTGGCCGCACGTAAGCTGTTAAGCCCTGAAGTGGCAAATGATAAATCACTCTACCCTGATGCCGACACCATCAATAAAGGGGAATGGCAGAACGACGTGGGTTCCGCCAGTGCTATCTATGAAGAGTATTATCAGAAGCTGAAAGCGGGACGCTAATTCAGCGTTGTAAAGAATGCCCGATGGCGCTGCGCTTATCGGGCCTGGATAAATGCAAACCGTAGGCCGGATAAGGCATTCGCCGCCATCCGGCAAAAAAATCACAGTCCTTTCAATAATTTCTCAATAAACGCCGGTACAACCTGGCTTGCCGGGCCATAATATTTCTCTTCAAACTCGCTGCCGACCTGGCTTGGTTCAAGATTTAGCTCGACCGTATGCGCGCCATGCAGGCGGGCCTCATGCACAAACCCGGCAGCCGGATAAACATGCCCGGATGTTCCGATAGCGATAAACACATCCGCCATCGCCAGCGCCATATAGATCTCATCCATGCCAAGCGGCATTTCACCAAACCACACGACGTGCGGGCGAAGCGAAGCCGGGAACTGGCAGCAGTGGCACTTATCGTCTGAAGTCACATCGCCCGTCCAGTCCAGAATTTGCCCGCTCTGGGAGCAGCGCACTTTCAACAGCTCGCCGTGCATGTGAATGATATTCTTGTTGCCCGCGCGTTCATGCAGATTATCGATATTTTGCGTCACCAGCAGGAAACGATCGCCCAGCGCCTCTTCCAGTTTTGCCAGCGCGACATGCGCCGGGTTGGGCTGAATCTCAGGCCGCTGCAACTGCTGACGGCGGGCGTTGTAAAATGACTGAACCAGTTCTGGATCGCGGGCAAACCCTTCCGGGGTCGCCACATCCTCAACCCGATGCTCTTCCCAGAGACCATCAGCGGCGCGAAATGTACGAATGCCGGATTCGGCAGAGATTCCCGCTCCAGTAAGAACTAATACTCTTGGTTTTTCCATCATTTCCGGCACCACTCTGTCTCTGAAAAAGATTCGCTGACGCAGGCGTTCACGCAAATGGCGTTTGTTTTTACGAAAACGGCTTAATCGATGAGCCCGACGCGACTGCATAACAACCTCTTTTGATTAATCGGTAAGATGTAAGAAGGCAGCGCCGCGCATCCCGCCCGCATCACCGTGTCGCGCCCGTTCAATACGCGGTACACGAGCAACAGGAAGGAGATGACGTGGCAACCTGTCTGCCAGTTGCGTTGTTATAGCAGTGAAGTTTGATAATCCTCCCCCAATCACCACCAGATCGGGATCGACGATCGTGAGGATATTCCCCAGGCAGACCGCCAGTAAATCCTGGTAACGTTCAACATGCGCACGCGCGCGTTCATCACCTTGCTCCCACAAAGCAATAATCTCCGGCGCCTGTAGAGGTTGATGATAGTAATGCTGATACAGCCACGCAAACCCGCGGCCGGAAAGATAATTTTCGATGCAGCCCAGTTGACCGCAGCCGCAGCGACGCAGAGGAAAATCGAACCCCATCAGGGTGAGCGCATCGACAGGCAAACGCATATGACCAAACTCGCCGGTAATATAGCTGCGACCGGTGATCGGCTTACCGTTGAGCACCAGTCCGCCGCCTACGCCCGTCCCGAGGATAAGCCCCATGACCAGCGGATACTGCGTGAACTCATCATCCCAGGCTTCCGACAGTGCAAAGCAGTTCGCGTCGTTATCCAGGCGAACATCACGATCCAGCCGGGCGCTGAGATCGGCGCGGAGCGGTTTACCGCTGGCGGCAGGAACATTGGCGGCATACAGCGTTCCGTCTTCCGTTTCCGGCATCCCGGGAATACCAATGCCCACGGAACCTTTTACGTCAAACCGCTGGTCGGCTTCCGCCACCAGATCGCAGACCGCCGTTAAAAAAGCCTCATAGCCTTCGCGTGGCGTCGGTACGCGTTTTTCCCAGCGCAAACGTCGCTCGTTATCAAACACGCCTAAGGCAATTTTTGTCCCGCCAATGTCAAACCCGTAATGCATCACGCACCGCTCCTTGTTCTTATGTACTGCGACTACTGGCCGCTTAACACTCTCGCAGGGTCAATATTGCTGGCGCGCCGCGCCGGATACCAGCTCGCCAACAAGCTCAGCAACAATGCCGTAACCAGTACGTAAATAACGTCCAGCCAGTGTAATTCGGATGGCAGGAAGTCGATAAAATAGATGTCTCCAGAAAGGAACTGATGCCCTATCAGCTTTTCGATGCCTTCGATAATAGGGGTCAGTTGCAATGAGACGACCACGCCAATCGCCACACCGCACAGACTGCCGAGCAGACCCGCCAGCAGCCCATACCAGACGAAAATGGCGCGGATTAGGCCATCTTTCGCCCCTAAGGTTCTTAATACCGCGATATCGCCGCTCTTATCTTTTACCGCCATCACCAGCGTCGAAACGATGTTGAAGCAGGCCACGCCGATCACCAGCACCATCGCCAGATACATGATGGCGCGGATCATCTGAATATCATGGTACATATAGCCGTAAGTACCGATCCAGCTCTTAATGTAAACGTAACTGTCGGTCACTTCGCCAGCGTCCCGTACCAATTTATTGGCGTTAAAGACATCGTTGACCTTAATCGCGATGCCGGACACGCTGGCCCCCATATCCAGGTACTGCTGCGCGTCTTCCATAGGGATCATGGCAAAGCTGTGATCGAGCTGACCGCTCAGTTGCAGAATCCCCGTCACATGCAGACGTACTCGCTTAGGCTGCTGCAATTTATGATCGGCGCTGGCATTGGGGATCATGATCGACACCCAGTCGCCCTGCCTCACTTTCAGCGCATCGGCAACGCCCTTGCCAATGATGATCTGCTGCTCGCCCGCCCTGAAGTTATCCCAGGCATGGTTTTGCACAAACGACGGCAGCGCGCTCAAGCGCTGTTCCTGTTTAGGATCCACGCCCTTCACCTGGATTGCGCGCAGATTCGCCCCGCTCTCCACCAGCCCGGTAAAGTTGATATAGGGCGCTGCCGCTGCAATCCCCTGTACGTGCTGCACTTTTTCCAGCGCTTCGCGCCAGTGAGTCCACGGCTGATTCACCGCTTCAATTTCACCATGCGGCACCACGGCCAGAATACGGTTGTTCAGCTCGCGCTCGAAACCGTTCATCGCGCTTAAACCGACAATCAGTACCGCCACGCCCAGCGCGATGCCGATAGTCGAGATAACGGAAATCAGCGACACCATACCGCCGCGTCGACGACCACGACTAAAGCGCAAGCCGATCAATAACGATAAAGGCGAAGCCATTACTCAGCTCCCATCAGGCTCAGTTCTGCCGTCAGCAGACCGTCGCGCATTTCAAGCTGACGGCTCATTCGCTTCGCCAGTTGCAAATCGTGAGTCACCACCAGAAACGCCGTTCCCTGAGCGCGATTGAGTTCACCCAGAAGCTGGAAAATACTGTCGGCATTGCGCGCATCCAGGTTGCCGGTCGGTTCATCCGCCAGCACCAGGCGCGGATTGTTGACCAGCGCTCGGGCGATGGCGACACGCTGACGCTCGCCGCCGGAAAGTTCGGATGGACGATGGTTAGCACGGTGATCCAGCCCCACCGCCTGCAACATTTCACGCGCCCGCTCGGTAATTTCAGCCGGTTTTTTCTTGCCGATCAGCAGCGGCATGGCGACGTTTTCCAGTGCGGTGAAATCCGGCAGCAGGTGATGGAACTGATAAATAAAGCCAAGCTTCTGGTTGCGCAGTTCCGCTTTCGCCGCCGACGAGAGTTTGCTCATCGGCTGGCCGCTAAAAATGACATCGCCCGACGTCGGCGTATCCAGGCCGCCCAGCAGGTGCAGGAGCGTACTTTTCCCGGAGCCGGAGCTGCCGACAATCGCCATCATTTCGCCTTCGCCAATGCTGAAGCTGACATCGTGCAGCACGTCGGTTTGCACGGAGCCTTCCTGATAGCGTTTGCACAGGTTGTCGCATTGCAACAGGATCTTATTCATAACGTAAAGCCTCAGCGGGTTGGGTGGCGGCAGCGCGCCAGGAAGGATACAGCGTGGACAATAACGCGATGGCCATCGCCACCAGCGCAATAACAACAACCTGTAGCGGTTCAATCGCCACCGGCAGCGCAGCGCCATCCAGGAACGCGCCAATGATCGGCATCAGGTTATTCAGTTGGCTGGCCAGCAATGCGCCCAGCACTGCCCCCAGCAGCGCGCCGATAATCCCGGCGCTGGCGCCCTGAACCATAAACACCATCATGATCTGGCGCGGCGTCAGCCCCTGGGTTTGTAAAATAGCCACTTCGCCCTGCTTCTCCATCACCATCAAACCTAACGAAGTAATAATATTAAACGCCGCCACGGCGACGATCAGGCTTAACAGCAAACCCATCATGTTTTTTTCCATGCGCACGGCCTGGAACAGTTCACCTTTTCGCTCACGCCAGTCCTGCCATTTCGTCCCCTCCGGCAGCGTCTGCTGGCTGAGGGTATCCACCTTCAGCGGCTCATTGAGCCACAAGCGCCAGCCGGTGATATTGCCCGCCGGGTAGCGCATCAGGCGCGACGCGTCCTGAATATTGGTCAACATCTGGTAGCCATCCACTTCGCTGTTCGCCGCGAAGGTGCCAATCACCGTAAACAGGCGCTGGCTCGGCAGGCGTCCCATTGGCGTGAACTGGCTGGCGGAAGGCACCATCACGCGAATTTGATCGCCGCGATTGACGCCCAACTGCCCGGCAAGCTGCTCGCCGAGGATGACATTATACTTGCCCGCTTCAAGAGAGGTTTGCTTCACATTGACCAGATACGGCGTTAAGGGATCTTTTTGCGCCGGGTCGATACCCAGCATCACGCCCACGGCGACGCTACGCGCGCTTTGCAGCACGACATCTCCCGTGGTAAGCGGCGCGATACGGTTGACGCCATTCAACGTAACCGCTTTTTCGGGTATCTGCTGTGGATTAAGGGAGCCCTGCTCAGACGAGAGAATTGCCTGCGGCATCAGGCCAAGGATGTTGTTTTGCAGTTCACGTTCAAAACCATTCATCACCGACAATACCGTGACCAGCGCCATCACCCCGAGAGTAATGCCAATGGTGGAAAGCCAGGAGACGAAACGACCGAAACGATCTGCTGCACGCCCACGCATATAACGCAGGCCAATAAATAGAGCGACAGGTTGGTACATGAAATCCGTCTGGTTGCTGTTAGCAAAGCCCCGAGTATATAAGCGAAAGCGGAATGGGTAAATGACTGAACCGTAAGTGTTCGTCAGCGTAATTCTGAAAAGTATCAAGAAATCAACTTCCTGAAGATACCTGCCTTGATACTCACCCTTGACCCTGATCTTTATCTTAAAAAAATAAAATACAGAATGTTACGCATTACAACACCGATCCCCGCCCGCAGGATCACAGGCTATGTTGAATAACACGAGTACGCCGTCCTGATGAAACAAAAAGAATTGTGGATCAACCAAATCAAAGGGTTATGCATCTGCCTGGTGGTCATTTATCACTCTGTGATTACGTTCTATCCCCACCTGACCGCTTTCCAGTATCCGTTATCGGAGATCCTGACGAAATGCTGGATCTACTTTAACCTCTATCTGGCGCCGTTTCGTATGCCGGTGTTTTTCTTTATTTCCGGGTATCTGATCCGCCGCTATATTGACAGCGTGCCCTGGGGAACCTGTATTGATAAACGGATCTGGAGCATTGTCTGGGTACTGGCGCTCTGGGGAGTGGCGCAATGGCTGGCGCTTAGCTGGCTCAACCACTGGCTGGCGCCCGAACGCGACATCAACAATGCCTCCAACGCCGCTTATGCCGGGTCCGTCGGCGAGTTTATTCACGGAATGCTGACGGCCAGCACCAGCCTCTGGTATCTGTATGCGCTGGTTGTCTATTTTGTGCTGTGTAAAGTCTTCAGCCAATGGGCAAAACCACTGTTCGTACTGTTTGTACTGCTGAGCGTGACGATAAACTTCGTGCCGACGCCGTGGTGGGGAATGAACAGCGTGATCCGCAACCTGCCTTACTACAGCCTCGGCGCCTGGTTTGGCGCCACGCTGATGGAGTGGATTAAGCATGTCCCACTGCGTCGTTATGCTATCGCGTTTGCGGGCATTGCGCTGCTCGCCGTCATCGCCTGGCTGGCTAATGTATCCCTGCTGCTCTCACTGGTGTCGATTGTGCTGATCATGAAACTTTTTTATCAGTATGAGCAGCGCTTCGGCATGCGTTCTTCCAGCCTGCTGAATGTCATCGGCTCAAACACTATTGCTATCTATACAACCCACCGTATCCTGGTCGAAGCGTTCAGCTTAACGTTGATTCCGAAAATCAACGGCGCGGCATGGTCGCCGCAGCTTGAGTTTGCTCTGCTGTTGGTTTACCCCTTTGCCAGTCTGCTGATTTGCACGCTGACGGGCCTTACCGTCCGAAAAATTTCGCAACGCCTGTTTGCCGATCTCTTCTTCTCTCCGCCTTCACTCCCTGCCGTTACCAGCTATTCGCGTTAATCTTTTCGCCCCCTTCCGGGGGCGAATCAATTTGCTAAAGAGAAACGATCACGGATAATAAAGAGCATTGCTTATCAGTGATATGCCCCCATAGTGTGGTGTATACCCAATAGAGATCCTGCAACCACTATGCCTGAACAACAACGTTATACTCTGCCAACCAAACCCGGCGATCAGCGCCAGTTGGGCGAGCTTACCGGCGCCGCCTGCGCCACGCTGGTGGCGGAGATTGCCGAGCGCCATGCTGGCCCAATCGTACTTATTGCACCTGACATGCAAAACGCCCTGCGCCTGCATGACGAAGTTCGCCAGTTCACCGACCAACTGGTGATGAATCTGGCGGACTGGGAAACGCTCCCTTACGACAGCTTTTCCCCACACCAGGAAATCATCTCTTCACGCCTGTCCACGCTTTACCAGTTGCCGTCAATGCAGCGCGGCGTATTGATTGTTCCGGTAAATACGCTGATGCAGCGCGTTTGCCCGCACAGTTATTTGCACGGCCACGCCCTGGTGATGAAAAAGGGTCAGCGTTTGTCGCGCGACGCCCTGCGCGCACAGCTGGATAGCGCGGGCTATCGTCATGTTGATCAGGTCATGGAACATGGTGAATACGCCACTCGCGGCGCGCTGCTGGATCTGTTTCCGATGGGCAGCGAACAGCCCTATCGTCTTGATTTTTTTGATGATGAAATCGACAGCTTGCGCCTGTTTGATGCCGATACCCAGCGTACGCTGGAAGAAGTCGACGCCATCAATTTGCTGCCCGCGCATGAATTTCCGACCGATAAAACGGCCATCGAGCTGTTCCGCAGCCAGTGGCGTGACACATTTGAAGTTAAACGCGACGCCGAGCATATTTACCAGCAGGTCAGTAAAGGCACGCTGCCTGCCGGGATCGAATACTGGCAGCCGCTGTTCTTCAACGAGCCGCTGCCGCCTCTGTTCAGCTACTTCCCGGCGAACACGCTGCTGGTGAATACCGGCGCGCTGGAAAACAGCGCTGAGCGCTTCCAGGCCGATACCCTGGCGCGTTTTGAAAACCGTGGCGTCGATCCTATGCGCCCGCTTTTGCCGCCGGAATCCCTGTGGCTGCGGGTCGATGAGCTGTTCTCCGAACTCAAACGCTGGCCCCGCGTACAGTTAAAAACCGAACATCTGCCAGGTAAGGCGGCGAATACCAATCTGGGTTTTCAGAAACTGCCGGATCTGGCGGTACAGGCGCAGCAAAAAGCGCCGCTGGACGCGCTGCGTAGATTTCTTGAATCCTTCAACGGGCCGGTCATTTTCTCCGTAGAAAGCGAAGGCCGCCGAGAAGCGCTCGGGGAACTGCTCGCCCGTATTAAAATTTCACCCAAACGAATTTTGCACCTGAATGAGGCGCTCGACGCCGGACGTTACCTGATGATTGGCGCTGCGGAGCATGGCTTTATCGATACGCAGCGTAATCTGGCGCTTATTTGCGAGAGCGATTTGCTGGGTGAACGCGTTGCGCGTCGCCGTCAGGACTCACGTCGCACGATTAACCCCGACACGCTGATCCGCAACCTGGCGGAACTGCATCCTGGCCAGCCGGTGGTACACCTTGAGCATGGTGTGGGGCGTTATGCGGGGATGACGACGCTGGAAGCCGGCGGCATCAAGGGCGAGTACCTGATGCTCACCTACGCCAACGACGCCAGACTGTACGTACCGGTGTCATCTTTGCATCTCATCAGCCGCTATGCCGGAGGCGCCGAAGAGAACGCGCCGCTGCATAAACTGGGCGGCGACGCCTGGTCTCGCGCCCGACAGAAAGCCGCGGAGAAAGTGCGCGACGTGGCGGCAGAGCTACTGGATATTTACGCCCAGCGCGCGGCGAAAGAAGGTTTCGCCTTTAAGCACGATCGCGAGCAGTATCAACTGTTCTGCGACAGCTTCCCGTTCGAGACCACGCCAGACCAGGCGCAGGCCATTAACGCCGTCCTGAGCGACATGTGCCAACCGTTGGCAATGGATCGTCTGGTGTGCGGCGACGTCGGCTTCGGGAAAACCGAAGTGGCGATGCGCGCCGCGTTCCTGGCGGTGGAAAACCACAAACAGGTCGCGGTGCTGGTGCCTACCACCCTGCTGGCGCAACAGCATTTCGATAACTTCCGCGACCGCTTCGCCAACTGGCCGGTGCGCATCGAAATGCTCTCCCGTTTCCGTAGCGCCAAAGAGCAAGCGCAGATCCTTGAGCAGGTCGCTGAGGGGAAAATCGACATTCTGATCGGCACTCATAAGCTGCTGCAAAGCGATGTGAAATTAAAAGATTTGGGCTTGCTGATTGTCGATGAAGAGCACCGTTTCGGCGTACGGCATAAAGAGCGCATCAAGGCAATGCGCGCCGACGTCGATATTCTGACGCTGACGGCAACGCCAATCCCTCGTACGCTCAACATGGCGATGAGCGGTATGCGCGATCTGTCGATTATTGCCACACCGCCCGCCCGTCGTCTGGCGGTAAAAACCTTCGTCCGTGAATATGACAACCTGGTGGTGCGCGAGGCTATCCTGCGTGAAGTTCTGCGCGGCGGCCAGGTGTATTATCTGTATAACGACGTGGAGAATATCCAGAAAGCCGCGGACCGACTGGCGGAACTGGTGCCGGAAGCCCGCATCGCGATTGGTCACGGGCAGATGCGCGAGCGCGAACTTGAGCGTGTTATGAACGACTTCCACCACCAGCGCTTTAACGTTCTGGTGTGTACCACCATTATCGAAACCGGTATTGATATTCCAACCGCGAACACGATCATCATTGAGCGCGCCGACCATTTTGGCCTGGCGCAGCTCCACCAGCTACGTGGTCGCGTTGGACGTTCGCACCATCAGGCGTATGCCTGGCTGCTGACGCCGCATCCAAAAGCGATGACGACCGACGCGCAAAAACGTCTGGAAGCCATTGCCTCGCTGGAAGATTTGGGTGCCGGTTTTGCGCTGGCGACTCACGACCTCGAAATTCGCGGCGCTGGCGAGCTGCTTGGCGAAGATCAGAGCGGGCAGATGGAGACCATCGGCTTCTCGCTGTATATGGAGCTGCTGGAGAACGCCGTGGATGCGCTGAAAGCCGGACGTGAGCCGTCGCTGGAAGACCTCACCAGCCAGCAGACGGAAGTCGAACTGCGTATGCCGTCGCTGCTGCCGGATGATTTTATCCCGGATGTGAATACGCGTCTGTCGTTCTATAAACGCATTGCCAGTGCGAAAAACGAAAACGAGCTGGAGGAGCTCAAGGTAGAGCTGATCGACCGTTTCGGCCTGCTGCCTGACCCGGCGCGCAATCTGCTGGATATCGCGCGTCTGCGCCAACAGGCACAGAAGCTGGGCATTCGAAAACTGGAAGGCAACGAGAAAGGCGGTACGATCGAGTTTGCCGAGAAAAATCACGTAAACCCAACCTGGCTGATTGGTCTGTTGCAAAAACAACCGCAGCACTTCCGCCTCGACGGCCCGACACGCCTGAAGTTTATTCAGGATCTGGCGGAGCGTAAAACGCGTATGGACTGGGTGCGCCAGTTTATGGCGCAACTGGAAGAAAACGCGGCGGCGTAACGCCCTACGACGCCGGATGGCGGCGCAAGCGCCTTATCCGGCCTACGGAAAGCATATCCTGTAGGCCCGGTAAGCGCAGCGCCACCGGGCACATCGCCTTATCCGGCCTACGGGAAGCATACCCTGTAGGCCCGATAAGCGCAGCGCCACCGGGCACATCGCCTTATCCGGCCTACGAGAAGCATACCCTGTAGGCCCGGTAAGCGCAGCGCCACCGGGCGTAATGCCCTCTGCCATCCCCGCGTTTTCGCCCACATTTACAACACTTTGCACTTCTCTTGCACTTCAAGACATGACAACCCGCCATAATGATCATTGACTCAATTTATTACAATAACCATTTGATTTGTGATGATAATGAATAACATGCGACTTTCCCGCTGGCTGGCGTTTTTTACGCTCGCCGCGTCCGTAGCGCTGGCGATACCGGCGCAGGCGAACACCTGGCCGCTTCCTCCTCCCGGCAGCAAACTGGTGGGCGAGAATACATTTCACGTTGTCGAAAACAACGGCGGCTCGCTGGAGGCGATTGCTAAAAAATACAATGTCGGTTTTTTAGCGTTGCTACAGGCAAACCCGGGCGTTGATCCTTACGTTCCCCGCGCGGGCAGCGTTCTGACCATCCCTCTGCAAACCTTACTGCCGGACGCGCCACGCGAAGGTATTGTGATTAACCTCGCCGAATTGCGTCTGTATTACTATCCTCCCGGAAAAAATTCGGTGACCGTGTATCCGATCGGTATCGGTCAACTGGGTGGCGATACGCTGACGCCAACGATGGTCACTACCGTCTCGGATAAGCGCGCGAACCCAACCTGGACACCTACGGCGAATATCCGCGCCCGTTACAAGGCTCAGGGAATAGACCTCCCTGCCGTGGTTCCCGCCGGGCCGGATAACCCAATGGGCCATCATGCGATCCGCTTAGCGGCTTATGGCGGCGTCTATTTGCTGCACGGCACGAATGCTGATTTCGGTATCGGGATGCGCGTCAGTTCCGGTTGTATTCGCCTGCGTGACGGTGATATTGAGACGCTGTTCCGTCAGGTCACGCCGGGTACGAAGGTCAACATTATTAATACGCCGATCAAAGCGTCCGTTGAACCTGGCGGCATGCGCCTGGTAGAAGTCCACCAGCCGTTATCGAAGAATATTGATGACGATCCGCAGATATTGCCGATCGTATTGAACGGTCAAATGCAGGCTTTCAAAGATGCCGCACAGACCGATGCCGCCGTTATGGAGCATGTTATGGAAGTGCGTTCAGGAATGCCGGTCGATGTCACCCGCCATCCCGGGATAACGCAGCAGTCGATGTAACGTCGGATAATAAAAAAGCCCCGCTCAGACAGCGGGGCTTTTTTGTGGCAGTAGCAGTGGCATTAATGAGGGTTAATGCTTATTTGTAGATAACCGCAGTCCCGTGGAGGGTGTTAGGACCGGTTACCGAAGTAATGCGGAAAGATTTCGCGCCCATTTCATCCGCTTTTTGCGCCAGTTGATCTTCCAGAGATCCCAGGTTAGTCCCGGCGGTTGCGGAAATGGTGCCTACTTTCTGTTGATCTACAGGCGTCGCCTGAACTTCAACAGCAGCGAAACTTGCGAAAGAGAGTGAACTCAGTACAGCGGCAGCAATGAGGGTTTTTACGTTTTTCATGATAGTGACCTTTAGCAGATGAACGGTGTCGAAATATTTACTTAACGATCGATAGGTAAATCATAGATGTGATCCAGGTCACACGTCAACATTTTTTTATAACGATCATTATATAAATTAAAAAGGACTTATTTTTCATATCAATACAGGTGAATTATTTTTCTTCTGAATGCGCTGGAGACTGAGCGGGATTATTTTTATAATGGTTGTTCAACAAACCCAACAAGGTACAACGGCATCATGACAACTGACTCGACAGGTTGCGTAAAAAAAAGCCGTGGCCGACCAAAAGTGTTCGACAGGGAAGCCGCGCTTGATAAGGCCATGACACTCTTCTGGCAGCACGGCTATGAAGCAACATCGCTCGCCGACCTCGTGGAAGCGACCGGCGCAAAAGCGCCCACGCTGTACGCAGAATTTACGAACAAGGAAGGGTTGTTCCGCGCAGTGCTGGACCGCTATATCAGCCGTTTTGCGGCAAAACATGAGGCCCAGCTCTTTTGTGAAGAAAAAAGCGTTGAGTCCGCTCTGGAAGACTATTTCACCGCCGTCGCGACATGCTTCACCAGTAAAGACACCCCTGCCGGGTGCTTTATGATCAACACGTCCGCCACACTGGCCGCCTCCTCCCGTGAAATCGCCCATACGGTGAAATCCCGCCACGCGATGCAGGAGCAGACGCTGACCCAGTTTTTGCGCCAGCGGCAGGAGCGCGGGGAAATTCCGGCGCACTGCAATCCACAAACGCTGGCGGAATATCTGAACTGTATTTTACAAGGAATGTCGATCAGCGCGCGTGAAGGCGCGACGTTTGACAAACTGATGCAGATAACCCGCACCACCCTACGGCTGTGGCCGGAGATGCTGAAGGCTTAGCGCCTGACCGTCTGATAAAAAAAAGCCCCTCAGCCTGAGCGAATGAGGGGCTAACGTGCAGAGTACAGCTTTTTTTACGCGTCGTTATTCAGAATCAATTGGCCGTTATTATCCAGCGGGATTTGCGTTCCGGGATCTTTATCCATGCGGATTTTCCCCTGCTGATCGCCAATCTTGTAAGTGACGTCATAGCCCAGCATTTTCTCTGACTTGTCATACACCGTTTTACAACGCTGCTGCGTAGAGGTGTAGGTGTCATTTTCCTGCATTGATCCCTGGATTTGGTTACCGGCGTACCCTCCGCCCAGCGCCCCGACGACGGTCGCCACATCTTTACCACGGCCACCGCCGAACTGATGACCAATCACGCCGCCAGCAACCGCGCCAAGCACCGAACCGGCAATGCGATTTTCGTCCTGAACAGGTTTGCGGTGCGTGACCGTCACGTTGCGGCATTCCTGACGCGGTGTTTTGACGGTTTCTTTTATGGGTGTGGCTGATACGACTTGCGCATATTTCGGGCTACGGTCAAAAACGTTCAGACTGGCCACCGCCGCCACACCCAGCGCAGCAGCTACGCCAATCCCTATACCCGCCAACATTGATTTATTCACGGGAATTCCTCCTTTTTTGCTATTAGTAACAATTTTGCAACCAGCAGAGGGGTTAAGCAAATCAGAAAGAGGATGAAAAGTGCGGGGTTATGCGGCAAACAGACACGATTCAGAGAACTCTGAAGCAGATGGCGCGATTAAATTGCCGGATGGCGGCCGATGGCCTTATCCGGCCTACATGCAGTGCGAGCTGTAGGCCTGATAAGCGAAGCGCCATCAGGCGATACGGTAAGGATTAATGCAATTTCAGACGCGGGCGAATCACACGGTTAATGCTGCCTACTAACATCATTAACCCGGTTTTAAAGTAACCGTGCAGCGCAATCTGGTGCATACGGTAAAGCGAAATGTAAACAAAACGCGCAATACGCCCTTCCACCATCATTGAACCGCGCATCAGGTTCCCCATCAGGCTGCCGACAGTCGAGAAATTAGAGAGCGATACCAGCGAACCGTGATCTTTATAAACGTAGTCTTTCATCGGTTTGCCTTTCATCTGCGCCAGAATATTATTCAGTGCGCAGCTTGCCATCTGATGCGCGGCCTGAGCGCGCGGCGGCACAAAGCCCCCTTCAGGACGTGCGCAGGAAGCACAGTCGCCGATGGCATAAACATCCGGGTCACGGGTGGTTTGCAGCGTCGGTTCAACCACTAACTGGTTGATGCGGTTAGTTTCCAGCCCGCCAATATCTTTCAGGAAATCAGGCGCTTTAATCCCTGCCGCCCACACCATCAGGTCAGCTTTGATGTGTTCGCCATCTTTCGTGTGCAGGCCGCCTTCGTCTGCGCTGGTCACCATCGTCTGAGTCAGTACGCGTACGCCCAGTTTGGTCAGTTCGCTATGCGCCGCAGCGGAAATACGCGGCGGCAGCGCAGGCAGAATGCGCTCACCGGCTTCAACCAGCGTCACGTTCAGCGCTTCGTTAGTCAGGCCTTTGTAGCCGTAGCTGTGCAGCTGTTTCACAGCGTTATGCAGTTCCGCAGAAAGCTCCACGCCCGTTGCGCCGCCACCGACAATCGCAATGTTGACCTTACCGCTAACACCCATGCTGGAAGAGTATTTCAGGAACAGGTTCAGCATTTCCTGATGGAAGCGACGCGCCTGATGCGGGTTGTCCAGGAAAATACAGTGTTCTTTAACGCCAGGGGTGTTGAAGTCGTTAGAGGTGCTGCCCAGCGCCATCACCAGGGTGTCGTACGCGATTTTACGCTCAGGAACCAGCAGTTCCCCTTTCTCGTCACGCAGTTCCGCAATGGTGATCGTTTTCGCTTCACGATCGATATCCATAACCGAACCCAACTGGAACTGGAAACCATGATTACGCGCATGCGCCAGGTAGCTCAGAGCGTCCACGCCTTCGTCCAGTGAACCGGTCGCCACTTCATGCAGCAACGGCTTCCACAGATGGCTGTGGTTTCTGTCCACCAGCGTGATTTTTGCCTTTTTCTTACGACCCAGTTTTTTACCCAACTGAGTCGCCATTTCAAGCCCGCCAGCACCGCCGCCGACAATCACGATCTTTTTCAATGGTGTAGTCAACGTGACCCCCTTAAATTTATTAACCAATTGTTAAGTAAAAGTTATAAATATAGCCTTTAATTAACAACAAGTTACGGTAATGCAAAGTGACTTCGCTAGTGAGAATAACACGAACGGTGCATTGGTCATACCAAAATTGATGTACATCAAGTTTTCTCGCTGAAAAGATAGACAACCCTGCCTGAATGCTCATAAAAAAACCAGCCCGAAGGCTGGTTTCTGAGGGGGGTGATCGGGTTACAACAGCTTAACCTAACGTTTTAAACGCTTTTATCCGCTGTAAATGAGGAGAGATATTCTTAAATTTATGGGTCTGCTCTTCGTCCCAGACAATTTCATAGAAATGATGCAGCTCTTTTGCCGAACGATGGCTGTCCAGCGCTTCATCATGCCGGGACAGGATCACCAGGCAGCGATCGCGGTTTTTTTCGCGGAAATTGGTGACGCATTTCGTTGCGATATCGGCATACTCTTCCGGGCGGTCGATTTTGCCTTCCATGTTCTCATAGGGGAACAGATTAGGGTTGAATACCACCTGGCGTATGTCGCACAGGAAGCCAATCCGCTCCGCCCAATACCCACCCAGTCCTACGCCACAAATTAATGGCCGATCGTCCACATTCAGTTGCAACATTTTGTCTACTTCTTTCAGCAGATGCTGCATGTCATGTTTGGGATGCCGTGTGCTATAGCTGATCAGTCTGACATCCGAATCAATAAACTGTAGCTGCAACACTTTCTCGTGGTTACCCGGACTGTTGGAGTCAAAACCGTGTAAATAGATAATCATCGCATCCTCACACAAAACTCGGGTTAATGACCTGCTTTTTCTTCCTGCCAGCGTTCATGCAACTGGTTAAGCTGGGCGCTGACCGTTTTCCAGCGTGCGGAGTCCATCAACTCCTGACGCGAAAATGAACCTTTATGATACAAACGCGTAACACGTTCTGCATTGATCGGCGACAGATTATCTAACACGCTGACCGCTCCTTTACGATTATTACAGACCAGGATCATATCGCAACCCGCATCCAGCGACGCCTGCCCGCGCTCCGCGTAGCTCCCCATAATCGCCGCTCCTTCCATCGACAGATCATCGGAGAAAATCACGCCATCAAAACCAAGTTCCTCACGCAGCACCGTTTTCAGCCAGTGTGGTGAACCACTCGCCGGACGCGGATCGACATCGCTGTATATGACGTGCGCCGGCATAATCGCATCAAGTTTGTTCCCGGTGATTAGCGAACGGAACACCGACATATCCCTGGCGCGAATTTCCGCCTCAGGACGCGGATCGGTTGGCGTTTCTTTATGCGAATCGGCAGTGACTGCCCCGTGTCCGGGGAAGTGCTTACCGGTGGTTTTCATTCCGGCAGCATGCATCCCGTCAATAAAACGCGTCGCCATTGCCAGAGCTTTAAGCGGATCGGCATGGTAAGAACGCTCGCCAATTGCTGCGCTGATATGCCCGACATCCAGCACCGGCGCGAAACTGATATCAATGTCCATCGCGATCATCTCGCTGGCCATTAGCCACCCGGCATCCTGCGCCAGTTTGCCCCCTTCTTCCAGCCCGTGCAGCGCAGCAAAAGATTGTGCGGCTGGCAGGCGGGTAAAACCTTCACGAAAACGCTGTACGCGTCCGCCTTCCTGGTCAACCGCCACCACCAGATGGTTGCGCGAAGCCGCCCGAATCTGGCGGACTAATTCGCGCAGTTGCTCCGGGTCATGATAATTACGCGTAAAGAGGATCAGCCCCCCCACCAGCGGATGGGCCAGAATCTCGCGCTCTTCTGCGTCCAGCTCAAACCCTTCGACATCCAACATTACTGGACCCACACTGCTCTCCTTATCCTTTCTTTTTCAGCTGCCGCCAGGCGTCGTCGGCCAGCTTGATAAATTGTTGTTCGCCGGTTTGCTGCCAGCGGTATTCAAACCATCCGGCTTTCAGCATCATTACCCAGGGGCGCCATAACCTGACCTGTCGCCATAGCGTTTGCGGACAGATATACGCAACGGCGGCATAGGATCTCACCAGCCGTTGATGCTGCCGCTCATCCTCTACCCATACAGCGGCCAGCTCCAGAGCGATATCGCCGTCCCCGGCGTATTCCCAGTCAATCAACCGTAGCCCCGATGCCGTCTGTACCAGGTTATCGCCGTGGACATCCATATGCAAAGGCGCCAGACGCAGCGGACGAGGTTCCCGCGCCGCTCGCAGCCGTTTTAGCATCCGTAGCCAGTACGGCGTCCTGCGTGCCGGATCGCTCCCCTGCCAGTAGCGCATAAGCAGCGGTAACAGCGAAATACGCCAGCCAAAACGCGGTTGTTGATGCAGATGATACAGTAAGCCCGCCAGTTCGTCGGTATCCGGTAATCCAGATTTTACCTCTCCCTGCAAATAGTCCACCGCCATCCAGCCGGGAATATAAAAACGCGGTCTGGGGGCAAGGGTTTCCGGTAAACGTGACAACGCGTGATACTGACGCAAAAAATCAGATTCAGGCGCAAAGGGATCATGATGGCAACGGAGCACCAGACGGCGGGCGTCATGTTCAATGATGCAACTCCCGCCGCTTAATCCGTTGTGGCAGGCGGCGACGGGATGATATTGCGGGAAGTAGCGCGACAAAACGTCGTCGCGCGTCAGTAGATTATTGTTGCTGGACTGCACCTTTACCTGACCAGATTATCTCGCCAGTTTGTACCAGCATTAACTGCATTTGCAGCGATGGCGCATTGACGTTACCCGCCGCGCTGGAATAGAGCACATATTGCGCCCCTACGTTACGGGCGATGCCAATCGCTTTACTGCGCGTACCGAGGCTGTCCTGCGGTGATAAACCCAGTTGCTGCTTCGCCATCGCCAGTTGCTGCGCGGAAACCAGCGTAAATTTACCGTTATTCGCCAGCGCATTACGTAAAGTCTCTGTGGCCTCGCCCGCGTTGAGCGAACCGTTGGTGCGGTTATTTACGCTATCGACCAGCAGTACGTTACCCGCCGTTACGCCATCAGCCTGGAGCATTTTTCCGACCATCGGCTGCATCGCGCTGTTCCAGTCATAATGGCGCACGCGCGGCGCAGGCTGTGCGGTCTGGTCTTCGTGTTCAATCGGGCCCGGCTGTTGCGGGATCGTCGGCACCGATGGCACGACCGGCACAGGCTGCTGCGGCTCAGCTGGCTGTTCCGGCGCCGGTTTGACTTCATCAACCGGTGCGGGTTCACGTTGCCCCACACAACCGGAGAGGAATATCGCCAGCGCGGCCACCAGTGCGTAGCGATTCATTTTCATCATCAAAATTCACCCCTTACAAATAAAGATAAAGTCTAACCTTATGCGCCCCCAGATAATTGGCGCTGCCATACAGCGTGACCGACGAACGCGCCGGAATAGTCACACTGCGTGGCGCTTCCAGAGGATGCATTTCCAGCCCTCTGGCGTCATACCAGTAAAACCGATAATGCACGGTAACGGGTTCTTGCCTTTCGTTATAGAGGCGTGAGGATGCAGAAGGCTGAATATCGGACGTCGTCAACGCAGGCGCTTCCGCCGTGATACCGGCCGCCAGCAGCGTTGACTCCATCACCAGTGTCTGTTCATCACTGACCGGAATTTCAGGGTGTGAACGACAACCCACAAGCAACAGTAAGGCCAGTGATATCGCAAGGCATCCTCTGGTCATTGTCAGAGGCCTTTATGCGCCAGCATCGGCCCCAGCGCACGCCCGCCCAGCAGGTGCATATGAATGTGATAAACCTCCTGCCCGCCATGACGGTTAGTATTCATGATCAGGCGGTAGCCGTCTTCGGCAATGCCTTCCTGCCCGGCAATTTTTGCCGCGACGGTGATCATACGGCCCAGCGCCTGTTCGTGCTCCGCCGTGACATCATTAACCGTTGGGATCAGGGTATTCGGGATGATCAGAATGTGCGTGGGCGCCTGCGGCGAAATATCGCGAAATGCGGTAACCAGTTCATCCTGGTAAACGATATCCGAGGGGATTTCACGACGGATAATTTTGCTGAATATAGTTTCTTCTGCCACGACATTTTTCCTTTTTTCAAAATTAGCCATAACGTTGCGCCATGCTACGCCGAGCCACACTGCGAGTATAGAGTATGAGCGAGTTACTCACGCTCTTTCAACTTTAACCCACGATTTA
This sequence comes from Citrobacter sp. CK202, assembly GCF_030333225.1. NCBI lineage: Bacteria > Pseudomonadati > Pseudomonadota > Gammaproteobacteria > Enterobacterales > Enterobacteriaceae > Citrobacter > Citrobacter sp. CK202. Next base: position 64,898 of record NZ_JAOWGI010000013.1, on the reverse strand, counting down.
TTAAGCAAAAAATCTGTCAGTTGCTGCGCTTATACTCATTTCCCTCTTCTCTTTGCACCTCATAGCACTGAAACAAGATTTCATTTTCACCCGTAACATCTGTTTACAGCATTAATGCAAGTGCGTATATTTCGCATTTGCATTTTCATGCGCATTTGATGGTTAGAAAATTAAAAGGGTTCGCCATGCCATTTCATGGTTTGAACTTAACGTTCATCATTATTAGGGGTTTTTCGATGTCTTTCACAACACACACCCAGGATGAGCAGCGTCAGCCTGCCGCAGTTCCCACACTGCTGGCAGCCTGCATCGCTATGGCATTGATGCCTTCCACCAGCTTCGCCGCTACCACAACAGAAGAAACAATCATTGTTGATAGCGCATCACAAGCCGACACGTCCAGCGATGAAGAACAGGACTACAACGTTAAAACGACAACCGCTGGCACTAAAATGCAGATGGCGCAGCGCGATATTCCTCAGTCTGTCAGTATCATCAGCCAGCAACGCATGGCTGATCAGCAATTACAAACCCTTGGCGATGTGATGGACAGCACGCTGGGTATCAGCAGAAGCCAGTCAGACTCCGACCGCAACCTCTACTACTCACGCGGTTTCCTCATCGACAACTACATGGTCGATGGCATCCCCACCTATTTTGAATCACGCTGGAATCTTGGCGATGCCCTTTCTGACACGGCCCTGTTTGAACGTGTGGAAGTCGTACGCGGCGCAAATGGATTAATGACCGGAACCGGCAACCCTTCCGCGTCTATCAATATGATCCGCAAACATGCCACCAGCCGTGAATTCAAAGGTAATGTGTCTGCGGAATATGGAAGCTGGAACAAACAGCGTTACGTAACCGATTTACAAAGCCCGCTGACAGAAGACGGTAACGTACGTGCGCGGATTGTTGCGGGTTATCAGAACAATGACTCATGGCTGGATCGTTATAACAGCGAGAAAACATTCTTCTCCGGCATTATCGATGCCGATCTGGGGAGCACAACCAGCCTTTCCGCCGGGTATGAATATCAACGCATCGACGTTAACAGCCCGACCTGGGGCGGTTTACCTCGCTGGAATACGGATGGCAGCACCAACAAATATGACCGCTCGCGCAGTACCGCTCCAGACTGGGCTTACAACGATAAAGAGTTTAATAAAGTCTTTGTCACGCTGAAGCAGCGTTTTGCGGATACCTGGCAGGCAACGCTCAACGCCACGCATTCTGAAATCAAATTCGACAGTAAAATGATGTACCTGGATGCCTATGTCAATAAAGACACCGGTATGCTGGTTGGCCCTTACGCCAACTATGGGCCAGAGTACGGTTACATTGGCGGTACGGGCTGGAACAGCGGCAAACGTAAAGTCGATGCTGTCGATCTTTTCACCGATGGGGGCTACGACCTGTTTGGCCGTCAGCATAACCTGATGGTCGGCGGAAGCTACAGCAAACAGAATAACCGCTATATGAATACCTGGGCGAACGTATTCCCGGATGAACTGGGCAATTTCTACAACTACGACGGTAACTTCCCGGAAACAAACTGGGGTCAACAAACCGTTGCCCAGGATGATACCACGCACATGAAATCGCTCTATGCAGCGACCCGCATTTCGCTGGCCGATCCGCTGCATCTGATCATCGGCGCTCGCTACACCAACTGGAGTATCGACACGCTGACCTACCGGATGGAGAAAAACCATACCACGCCATATGCCGGATTGGTGTATGACATTGATGATAACTGGTCTGCCTACGCCAGCTATACTTCCATCTTCCAGCCACAAAACTATCGTGATAGCTCGGGTAAATATCTCGCCCCTATTACGGGTAACAACTATGAAGTGGGCTTGAAATCTGACTGGATGAACAGCCGCCTGACCACCACATTGTCGGTCTTCCGTATTGAGCAGGATAACGTCGGCCAGTCGACCGGTAGACCGATTTCAGGTAGTAACGGCGACACCGCGTATAAAGCGGTAGATGGAACCGTCAGCAAAGGCGTTGAATTCGAAATTAACGGCGCTATCACCGACAACTGGCAGATGACTTTCGGCGCAACGCGCTTTATCGCGGAAGATAACGAGGGAAATGCGGTGAATCCGAACTTGCCACGTACAACCGTGAAGCTGTTTACCAGCTACCGTCTGCCAGTCATGCCTGAGTTGACCGTCGGCGGTGGCGTTAACTGGCAGAACCGTGTTCACGGCAGCGACACGGTCACACCATACGGCACATGGCGCGCGGAACAAGGCAGCTATGCGTTAGTGGATCTGTTCACTCGCTACCAGGTAACCAAAAACTTCGCCGTACAGGGCAACATCAACAACCTGTTAGACAAAACCTACGACACCAATATCGATGGTTCTATTGTCTACGGCGAACCACGTAACGTCAGCATTACTGCAAGCTATCAGTTCTGATAACGTTACTGACGAAAAGGGAGCCATCTGGCTCCCTTTTTTACGTTCTCGCAAGCCTGATGGCGGCTAACGCCTTATCAGGCCTACAACTGTGCTATAACCGTAGGCCGGATAAGCCACGCGCCATCCGGCAACACAGCGTAAAAAAGGCAGCCATTTGGCTGCCTTAGTTCTCCCCAACGTCTTACTGCTTAGCTATTGCGGATGTATTCATCCATTTCCGTTTTCAGGTTATCGGATTTCGTACCGAAAATAGCCTGAACGCCGGAACCTGCGACGACGACACCAGCTGCGCCAAGCGTCTTCAGGCCAGCCTGATCCACTTTAGCAACGTCAGCGACGCTAACGCGCAGACGGGTGATACATGCGTCGAGGTTAGTGATGTTCTCTTTACCACCAAACGCGGCGATCAGGGCCGGAGCCATTTCACTGGTTGCGCCCACTTTGCTGTCTTCGCTCGCATCTTCACGACCCGGCGTTTTCAGATCCAGCGCTTTAATCAGCACACGGAAGACGGTGTAGTAAATAATCGCATAACCTGCACCAACAATCGGGAACAGCCACAGTTTGCTGCTGTTGCCAGACAGAACGATGAAGTCAATCAGACCGTGCGAGAACGATGTACCGTCACGCATACCCAGCAGGATACAGATCGGGAATGCCAGACCTGCCAGAATCGCGTGGATAACGTACAGGATCGGCGCAACGAACATGAAGGAGAACTCGATCGGCTCGGTGATACCGGTCAGGAACGAGGTCAACGCTGCGGAGATCATGATACCGCCCACTTTCGCGCGGTTTTCCGGTTTAGCAGAGTGCCAGATCGCGATAGCCGCAGCAGGCAGACCGTACATTTTGAACAGGAAGCCGCCGGACAGTTTGCCCGCAGTCGGGTCGCCCGCCATATAACGAGGAATGTCGCCGTGGAACACCTGACCTGCTGCGTTGGTGTATTCACCAATCTGCATCTGGAAAGGAACGTTCCAGATATGGTGCAGACCAAACGGCACCAGGCAGCGCTCAATGAAGCCATAGATACCAAACGCCACAACCGGGTTCTGGTAAGCAGCCCACTGAGAGAACGTCTGGATAGCCGTCCCGATCGGCGGCCAAATGAAGGACAGGATCACGCCGGTGAAGATGGCAGCCAGACCAGAAATGATCGGCACAAAGCGTTTACCCGCAAAGAAGCCCAGATACTCAGGCAATTTGATACGGTAGAAGCGGTTGAACATGTACGCTGCAATCGCACCGGAGATAATCCCCCCGAGAACACCGGTATCCGCCAGGTGTTTTGCTGCGATTTCTTCAGCAGGTAAATGCAGAACCAGCGGCGCAACCACGGCCATGGTTTTGACCATGATGCCGTAAGCGACAACCGAGGCCAGAGCCGAAACGCCGTCGTTGTTGGTGAAGCCCAGTGCGACACCAATGGCGAAAATCAGCGGCATATTTGCAAAAACAGAACCGCCGGCTTCTGCCATAACGTGCGACACAACGGCTGGCAGCCAGCTGAAGTTAGCGGAACCGACGCCCAGCAGGATACCTGCGATAGGCAGTACGGATACCGGTAGCATCAGCGATTTACCGACCTTTTGCAGGTTAGCAAATGCATTCTTAAACATAATTAGGAGTGCTCCTGAGTATTTGTGCTTATACACTTCATCCTTCAAACCGCCTCAGCGTTGGCTGCGCTCGTTCATCCCAGTCACTTACTCAAGTAAGCTCCTGCAATTCACTCACTTGCCGCCTTGATGCAGCCTGAATGATTTTGTGTATTCTACGTTTTCACGCATTGGCGAGGGGGGAGAACCTCGCCGTGGACAGGGCATCTAAGCGCCCTTTATTTATTACACAGAGTAAAATAAATAAGCTCGGTTTTGTTTGACGGCTATCACGTTTCAGCTCCAGACAGCCATAAAACCATCACATTCTGACAAAATGAGTGTCTGAATGTTACAATTCGCTCATTCACCGCCCATTTTGTGGCGGTGAACTTTACTCGCTTTGAATATTAATTACGAGCTTTAAAAAAACTCAGTTAACGGGTTGATTGCAGGCGAGAAGCGTCGATGTGGAACAGGCGGGCAAAGTTTTCAGTGGTTGCCTGCGCCAGTTCTTCAACGGCAACACCCTTCAATACGGCCATATACTCTGCAACATCGCGAACCATTGCAGGCTGGTTCTCTTTACCACGATGTGGCACCGGAGCAAGATAAGGAGAGTCCGTCTCAACCAGCAGACGATCCAGAGGAACATAGCGGGCGGCATCACGTAACTGCTCGGCGTTGCGGAAGGTCACGATCCCGGAAAAAGAGATATAAAACCCAAGATCCAATAATTTACCCGCCGTCTCCCTGTCCTCTGTAAAACAGTGTAGTACGCCACCGCAATCCGTCACTTTTTCTTCGCGCAAAATCGCCAGCGTATCGGCGCGTGCGTCACGGGTATGCACAATCACGGGTTTATTTAATTCACGGCCAATCTGAATATGGTTAATGAAGGATTCTTGCTGGCGAACTTTTGTTTCCGGCGTATAAAAATAATCCAGCCCGGTCTCCCCCATGGCCACCACGCCTTCTTCAGCGGCAAAGCGACGCAGGTCTTCCACATCGTATGTTTCATCCTGGTTTAACGGGTGTACGCCGCAGGAAAACACAACGTTATCCCGCTCGCCAACTAGTTCGCGCATACTCCGGTATCCGGGCAGGGTTGTCGCCACCGCCAGGCAGAACTTCACATCGCGCGCGGCGGCTTTTGCCAGCACGTCATCCACGTCCTTATGCAGAGATTGATAATCCAGGCCATCAAGATGGCAGTGTGAGTCGACTAAAAACATAATGTCTCTCTCAAAGATGGGAAACAGGCAACATGGCGCCTGGTTGCAGGTAATGCTCTATGCGGAGAATAAGATCGGTTAATACCAGTTCGCGGTTTAATCCGGTCACGTTAATCAGCTGTTCGCGACAATGGCAGACATCGCTGAGTATGGCCTGGATACGTGCGACGGATAACCGTTCAGCTATCGACGCCACCAGCGTTCCGGCATCCTGATTTGTCAGGCTGGAAGCGCCATACCGGTATTTAAGGGCATCCATAAGCAGCGTTGCCAGCCAGTGTAAACGTACGGCGGCCTGTTCGTGATTCAACACCGACAGAAGGATATACCAGTCGCCGGATTGCAGCGTATTCGCCAGCGCTTCGCAAAGCGCGTTACGATGCGCCCAGCTGTCGGCCTGCAACAACGCCAGAGCGGCGCCGGGAGCCCCTGCGCTCAGGCGCAGCGCCGCCAGCAACGTCTCTTGTGACATTGTCACTTCACGAGAAAGCCAGGAAACAGCGTATTGTTCGGATGGCGGCGCAAGATGATGCAGACGGCAGCGGCTGCGTAAAGTCGCCAGCAGGCGTGCCGGTTCACGGCTGGCAAGGAAGAACCAGGTTTGCTCCGGCGGCTCTTCGAGCGTCTTTAATAAGGCATTCGCCGCGGCATCAGTCAGCAGGGCCGCATCCGGGATCAATACGACTTTCGCGCCGCCAAGTCGAGAATGTTCGTACAGCTTCTCGCCCACATCGCGTACCGCGTCCACGCCAAGGGTGCTTTTCCCCTTTTCCGGCAACAGCGAATAATAGTCAGGATGCGTACCCGCCTGCATTAACTGGCAGCCACGACAGCGCCCGCAGCTTTTATGCCCTTCCGGTTGCTGGCACAGCAAATAACGACTGAGGGCATAAATCAGCGCATCATCCCCCATTCCGGGCAACGCCTGAATCAGTAACGCATGGTGGCCCCGACCCGCCTGATAGCTTGCTACCAGTTTTTCAAAGTCTGGCCGTAACCACGGATACCATTTCATGCACCCTGCTCCTTGATCCAGGCCGTTACGGTTGTGCGAATATCGTTCATCACAGACTCCAGCGGCTGAGTCGCATCAATGGTGCGGATGCTGGCATCGCTGGCGGCCAGCTCAAGGTAGCGGGCACGCGTGCGATTGAAGAAATCCAGAGACTCCTGCTCAATGCGGTCAAGTTCGCCGCGCGCGCGCGCGCGTTTTAAGCCAACCTCCGGCGTCACATCCAGATACAGGGTCAGGTCAGGACGGAAGTCGCCCAATACCGCATCACGCAGCGTCGCCAGCATCGTCTGGTCGATCCCACGGCCGCCACCCTGGTAGGCCTGAGTGGACAGGTCATGGCGATCGCCAATGACCCACGTTCCTTTCGCCAGCGCAGGCTTGATAACGGTTTCCACCAGTTGCACTCGCGCGGCATAAAACATCAGCACTTCAGCTTTATCCGTGATTGTTTCATCACCCACCGATTTGATGTCCAGCACCAGACTTCTTAATTTCTCTGCAAGCTGGGTGCCGCCCGGCTCACGCGTAAAAATCATGTCGTGAATACCCAGTTGCTCAAGTGTCTCCACCACCACGTTACGCGCGGTGGTTTTTCCGGCGCCTTCCAGGCCTTCGATGACGATATAGTTACTGCCCATTTTTTTCCTTAAGCACTTTCAGGTAGTCCTGCACTGACCGGTTATGGCTGGCAAGATTGGTGTTAAACGTGTGACCGCCCTTTCCGTCAGCCACAAAATAGAGGTACGGCGTTTTCGCCGGATGCGCGGCGGCTTTCAAAGAGGCTTCGCCAGGCATGGCGATAGGACCTGGCGGCAACCCGGTGATGGTATAGGTGTTATACGCCGTCGGCGTTTCCAGCGCCGCGCGCGACAGCTTACCATTATAACTCGCCCCCATGCCGTAAATCACGGTCGGATCGGTCTGCAAACGCATACCAATACGCAGACGGTTAATAAAGACTGATGCCACCTGATCGCGTTCGCTGGCGACGGCCGTCTCTTTCTCGATAATAGACGCCATCGTCACCAGTTGATTCTTATCTTTATAAGGCAACCCTTCCGCGCGCCCTTCCCAGACGTCATCTACCGCTTTAACCATCTTTTGATGCGCACGCTTCAGAAGCGCGACGTCGGTGGTGTTGGCGGTATACATCCAGGTGTCCGGCCAGAACCAACCTTCAAGCCACTCCGGGTTCTCCAGCTTCAGCGCCCGCGCGACGGTTTCGTAACGGTCATCGCTAAGCGTATGCTGAATATAAGGCGCATTCCGCAACTGATTCAGGTAATCGCTCAGGCGCATCCCTTCGACCAGACGTAGCGGGAACTGTGCTTCTTTACCGCTTTCCAGCAGTTTCAGCATCTCCCGTACGGTCATATCAGGCGTTAAACGATAGGTGCCCGCTTTAAAGTTTGATAATTCAGGTTCAACGCGCAACAACCACTGAAACACGCGCGGCCGATTGATAATCTTGTCGGCGTAGAGTTGATCGCCTAATGCCAGACGCCCGGTTCCGGCCTTCAGGGTAAAGATCGTCTCTTCTTTTATTAACAAGGGGCTGTCGGCCAGTTGGCGCACTTTCCACATTCCTGCGCCAGCGGCAATGCCCAACACAACGACCAGCAGAAGGAAAAAGCGTAACATTCTTTTCATGACTAATTCGGGTGCTCACAAAGTGGGGCTAAAAAATCGAACAATGAACGTGCAAACATCAGTTTATCGCCACAGGCGCGCACGGGAATCACGGGCATCAACGCATTGCAGATAACCATCTCATCGGCCTGCATAAGCGCGTCCTCCCTGGCATACACTTCGACAACCTGGAAAGGCGATTGTGCCAGCGACTGTAAACAAAATTGTCGCATAATGCCGTTTACCCCCGCCTGATCCAGGCGCGGCGTGTACACCACATTCTCTTTACGCCAGAACAAATTAGCCGCACAGCATTCCGTAACCCATCCCTCGCTGTCAAGAACCAGCGCTTCATCGGCGTTTGTCTGCTCAAGATGAGACCGAATCAGTACCTGTTCCAGCCGGTTAAGGTGTTTTATACCCGCAATCATAGGGTTACGCCCCAGCCGTACGGGGCTTAGCGCCAGCGTAATACCTTCCGTACGCCAGCGTTCATAATGAGTGGGATAAGGAGAAACGGATAAAATTCGCGTGGCCGCACGACAGTTTGACGGGCTGTAGCCCCTGCCGCCGCTGCCACGACTCAGAATAACTTTCAGTACGCCACTGTTCTGGCCTGCTGCCATCGCCGTCATTTCGTGTTGCAGTTCCGTCCATTGACTGAAGGGAAGCAGCAGTTTTTCGCAGGCATCCTGCAAACGGCGAAGGTGTGCGGTCAGGAGGCAAATTCTACCGTCACGGATTCGCGCAGTAGTGAAACAGCCATCGCCAAACTGCGTCGCGCGATCGCTTGCGGCAAGAGAATCCTGTTCACGGCCATTAATTAAGAACATAGTGGCTCCTTATTCGTGGTCGATTAGTGTGGCAGGATGGTTAACACAGGACAAGGGAAGAAAGCTGAATAAAAAAGGCCCGACAAGCGGACCTTTTTACTCTCTGGTGGAACGACTTAGACCTTTTTGAAGATCAACGAGCCGTTAGTACCGCCAAAGCCGAAGGAGTTACACAGCGTATACTCCATTCCGTTAACCTGACGAGCTTCGTGAGGCACAAAGTCCAGGTCGCAACCTTCATCCGGGTTATCCAGGTTGATGGTTGGCGGAACAGCCTGGTCGCGCAGCGCCAGGATAGAGAAAATGGACTCTACCGCGCCCGCAGCACCCAGCAAGTGGCCCGTCATGGATTTCGTCGAGCTGACCAGCACACGGCTTGCCGCATCGCCAAAGACAGATTTTACCGCCTGAGTTTCCGCTTTATCGCCTGCCGGCGTAGACGTACCGTGGGCGTTGACGTAACCAATCTGACCCGGCTCAATGGCAGCATCACGCAGCGCATTGACCATCGCCAGCGCGGCGCCCGCGCCGTTTTCCGGCGGTGACGTCATGTGATAAGCATCGCTGCTCATCCCGAAGCCAACGATTTCGGCATAAATTTTCGCGCCGCGCGCTTTTGCATGTTCGTACTCTTCCAGTACCACCATGCCCGCGCCATCGCCGAGAACAAAACCGTCACGCTCTTTATCCCACGGGCGGCTGGCCGCTTGCGGGTTATCATTACGTGTAGACAGCGCACGCGCTGCGCCAAAGCCACCGACACCCAGCGGCGTACTGGCTTTTTCCGCACCACCCGCTACCATCGCGTCCGCATCGCCGTATGCAATGATACGCGCGGCATGACCGATGTTATGTACGCCTGAGGTGCAGGCGGTAGCGATAGAGATGCTTGGCCCACGCAGGCCGTACATGATGGTCAGGTGACCTGCCACCATGTTAACAATCGTCGACGGAACAAAGAACGGGCTGATCTTACGCGGCCCACCGTTCACCAGGGAACTGTGGTTTTCTTCGATCAGTCCGAGACCGCCGATACCAGAGCCGATAGCGGCGCCAATACGGGCTGCGTTCTCTTCCGTTACTTCAAGGCCAGAATCCTGCATGGCCTGAACGCCAGCGACAATTCCATATTGAATGAAGGCATCCATCTTGCGCTGTTCTTTGCGCGAGATGATGTCGTCACAGTTAAAATCCTTTACTAAGCCAGCAAATTTCGTTGCATAGGCGCTAGTATCGAAATGGTCGATCAGGCTGATGCCACTCTGACCGGCAAGGAGAGCTTTCCAGGTAGACTCTACGGTATTGCCGACAGGAGACAACATGCCCAGTCCGGTCACAACTACACGACGCTTAGACACGTTTGTCCTCCAGGGAGGGAAAATGATTCTAGTGGGACAAAAAGATAAAACTCAGGCGGTCGAATGACCGCCTGGAGATGTTCACTTACGCCTGGTGACCGTTGATATAATCAATGGCAGCCTGAACGGTGGTGATTTTCTCAGCTTCTTCGTCCGGAATCTCAGTATCAAACTCTTCTTCCAGAGCCATTACCAGCTCAACGGTGTCAAGAGAATCTGCGCCCAGGTCTTCAACGAAAGAAGCATTGTTGGTAACTTCTTCCTGCTTAACGCCCAGCTGCTCGCCGATAATTTTCTTAACGCGTTCTTCGATAGTGCTCATACTCTTAAATTTCCTATCAAAACTCGCTTTCGCGATGGTTTTCGTAGTGTATAAAATGTTGAAAAATTTGCAACTAAATCCCGGCAGTTCTTACCACGATTTTACGTTATTTTGAGGCCAAGACCTACAATAACGCAAATATTTTTCGTGGTTAAACCATATACATTCCGCCGTTGACGTGCAGAGTCTCACCAGTGATGTAACTTGCTTCGTCAGAGGCTAAAAATGCAACCGCACTGGCGATTTCCTGAGCGCCGCCGAGGCGACCCGCAGGAACCTGCGCCAGAATACCCGCACGCTGATCATCAGACAGCGCACGCGTCATGTCCGTTTCAATAAAGCCCGGAGCCACAACATTGACAGTAATCCCACGCGACGCAACTTCACGCGCCAGTGATTTACTGAAGCCAATCAGACCCGCTTTCGCCGCAGCGTAGTTGGCCTGACCCGCATTTCCCATGGTACCAACCACAGAACCGATAGTGATAATACGTCCATGACGTTTTTTCATCATAGCGCGCATTACCGCTTTTGACAGACGGAAAACAGATGACAGATTGGTTTCGAGAATATCGTTCCACTCATCATCTTTCATTCGCATCAGCAGATTATCGCGAGTGATACCGGCATTATTGACCAGGATATCAACTTCACCAAATTCTGCGCGAATATTTTCCAGAACAGATTCAATAGATGCCGGATCGGTCACATTCAACATCAGACCTTTACCGTTCGCACCTAAGTATTCGCTAATGGCCTGAGCGCCATTTTCGCTGGTAGCAGTACCGATGACTTTCGCGCCACGGGCAACGAGCGTCTCAGCAATTGCGCGGCCAATGCCACGGCTTGCACCGGTAACCAGCGCGACTTTTCCTTCAAAACTCATGGTTTTCCTCTTTTATTGCTCAAGCGCCGCTGACAGTGCCGCCGGTTCGTTTAGCGCCGAGGCCGTCAGGGTGTCAACAATACGTTTAGTCAGACCAGTGAGGACTTTACCTGGACCCACTTCATAAAGGTGTTCAACACCTTGTGCTGCGATAAATTCTACACTCTTCGTCCACTGCACCGGGTTGTACAGCTGGCGTACCAGCGCATCACGGATAGCGTTAGCGTCGGTTTCACACTTCACGTCAACGTTATTCACAACCGGTACGGTCGGGGCATTGAAGGTGATTTTCGCTAATTCAACCGCCAGCTTATCCGCCGCAGGTTTCATCAGCGCACAGTGTGACGGCACGCTTACCGGCAGCGGCAGCGCACGTTTTGCGCCAGCGGCTTTACAGGCTGCGCCCGCACGTTCAACTGCGTCTTTATGCCCGGCGATAACCACCTGGCCCGGAGAGTTAAAGTTCACTGGAGAAACCACCTGGCCTTCAGCCGCCTCTTCACACGCTTTGGCGATGGACGCATCATCCAGACCGATGATCGCCGCCATTGCGCCGGTGCCTTCCGGCACAGCTTCCTGCATGAACTTGCCGCGCAGTTCAACCAGACGAACCGCGTCGGCGAAATCGATGACGCCAGCACATACCAGCGCGGAGTATTCCCCCAGGCTGTGTCCCGCCATCAGCGCAGGCGCTTTACCGCCCTGCTGCTGCCATACGCGATACAGCGCAACGGAAGCGGCCAGCAATGCTGGCTGAGTCTGCCAGGTCTTATTCAGTTCTTCCGCAGGCCCTTGCTGCGTCAGCGCCCACAGATCATAACCCAGCGCCGCAGAAGCTTCAGCAAAGGTTTCTTCTACGATCGGGTAGCTGGCTGCCATTTCAGACAACATCCCAACCGTCTGGGAACCCTGCCCCGGGAACACAAAAGCAAATTGCGTCATGTTTAAATCCTTATACTAGAAACGAACCAGCGCGGAGCCCCAGGTGAATCCACCCCCGAAGGCCTCAAGCAATACCAACTGCCCGGCTTTAATCCGCCCGTCGCGCACGGCTTCGTCCAGCGCGCACGGCACAGAGGCCGCAGAGGTGTTGCCGTGTCTGTCCAGCGTAACCACCACATTATCCATCGACATACCCAGCTTTTTCGCTGTCGCGCTGATGATGCGCAGGTTAGCCTGGTGCGGAACCAGCCAGTCCAGAGCGGAACGATCCAGATTATTCGCCGCCAGCGTCTCGTCAACGATGTGTGCCAGTTCAGTTACCGCCACTTTAAACACCTCGTTGCCCGCCATCGTCAGATAAATCGGATTTTCTGGATTGACGCGATCGGCGTTTGGCAGCGTCAGCAACTCACCGTAGCTGCCGTCTGCATGAAGATGCGTCGAAATAATGCCTGGTTCTTCGGATGCGCTCAGAACCGCTGCGCCCGCGCCGTCACCAAAGATAATGATCGTCCCGCGATCGGTGGGATCGCAGGTGCGCGCCAGGACATCGGAACCGATGACCAGCGCATATTTAACGGCGCCTGATTTTACATACTGATCGGCAACGCTTAACGCGTAGGTAAAACCGGCGCAGGCCGCTGCAACGTCAAACGCCGGGCAGCCTTTAATGCCCAGCATACTCTGAATCTGGCATGCTGCGCTTGGGAAAGCATGTGTTGCTGACGTGGTCGCCACCACAATCAAGCCAATCTGGTCTTTATTGATGCCCGCCATTTCAAGCGCGCGGTTTGCGGCTGTATAGCCCATCGTCGCGACTGTTTCGTTTGGCGCTGCAATATGGCGTTCACGGATGCCTGTACGCGTGACAATCCACTCGTCAGACGTCTCTACCATCTTTTCCAAATCGGCGTTAGTACGCACTTGTTCAGGCAGATAGCTGCCAGTACCAATAATCTTTGTATACATGTACGCTCAGTCACTTTTCGGTTATATACCACCGCGTGCAAACTGCTGGTATGTTGGTTGCGCTCAGGTTACACCGTTAATTGTGCACCCGTGAGTGTCCGTTTTTGCCACCTTCCAACAGTTCGAATCCGGCTGGGTATACAGATTCCAGGCGAGCGGCAATTCGCTGAGGAACTTGTCGCTGCACCGCCTGCACTGCCTGTTCAATCGCGACGGCAAATGCTCGCTGATTGGCCGCACCATGACTTTTAATCACCGTGCCACGCAATCCTAACAGACAGGCGCCATTATACTGGTCGGGGTTGAGGTGACTGAATCGCCTCGTCAGGCTTTTTTGTAACCAACGTTTTAATAACAGCAGCCACCACGACCGTTTTTTACTCTCACCCTGAGATTTCAGCAGTGAAAGGAACATCCTGACAACCCCTTCCATTGTCTTTAATGTGACATTACCTGTAAATCCATCACATACCAGCACATCAGTTTTTCCCGTCAATAATTCATTGGCTTCAAGATAACCAATGTAATTGATGGAAGGGACTGTTTTGAGCAACGCAGAGGCATCACGAATACTGTCGAGACCTTTGGTTTCTTCTTCACCAATATTGAGCAACGCCACGCGGGGATTGGTTATCCCAATCACCTCTTCCGCCATCACGGACCCCATCACGGCAAACTGCACCAACATGGTACTGTCACAATCGACGTTGGCGCCTAAATCCAGCACCACCGTTTTTCCTTTCTGCTGATGCGGTAAAACCGTCATCAACGCAGGACGCTCAATGCCCTCAAGGGGTTTGAGCAATAATTTCGCAAGTCCCATGAGCGCGCCCGTATTACCGGCGCTCACACAGGCTTCGGCTCGACCTTCTTTCACGAGCTCCAGGGCCACACGCATTGAGCTGCCGCGACTGGCGCGGATAGCCTGCGAAGGCCGGGCATCACTGGCAATAACTGACTGTGCAGGGATAATCTGCAGACGCGAACGTTGTTCAAAGTCAGCTTTGGCAAGTAATGGCGTGATGGTATCGGGATCCCCGACTAAAAGAAGTGTGAGTTGCGAATTAGAATTCAGTGCCTGCAGTGCTGCAGGCACTGTCACGGAAGGGCCGAAATCTCCCCCCATGACATCTAACGCCAGGGTTAGACGTGTCAAGGTATCGTCGCTGCCCGGTTTGGTGTTTCCCCGCTTACGCGGGGAAATCCTCACTAAGCTTCATCACGCTTGCGCGTGATTACTTAGCGATGACCTTACGGCCGCGGTAGTAACCGTCGGCAGTGATGTGGTGACGCAGGTGTTTTTCACCAGAAGTTTTGTCTACAGACAGGCTGGTGACTGCGGTCAGAGCGTCATGAGAACGACGCATGCCACGTTTGGAACGGGTTGGTTTATTCTGTTGTACGGCCATGGACCTTACTCCTCAATTACTTACGCTTTAAGCTGGCTAATACGGCAAATGGGTTTGGTTTTTGCGCTTCATCAGGCAGTTCACCAAAGACCATGTCCGCCTCGGACACTTCACAGTGTTCAGAATCATGCACCGGAACTACCGGCAAGGAGAGGATGATTTCATCTTCAACCATTGCAAGCAGATCGATTTCACCGAATTCGTTAACCTCAATCGGCTCATACGCTTCCGGGAGTGCTTCAGCCTGTTCGTCAGAACGAACCGGACTAAAACAATACGTTGTGTGAACCTGATGGGTAAACGGCTTCCCGCAACGCTGGCATTCGAGCGATACCGTCACCTTCGCATCACCCGTAATAACGGCGAGACGTTGGTTATCGATAGCGAACGACATGGAGCATTCCACATCACTGTCCACACTGACTACAGAATCGGCGACGCGCTCTACCAGATCAGAAGTATAGATACCTTCATAATCGAGGCGTTTTTGAGCCGTACGAACCGGATCAAGAGTCAGGGGTAATTTTACCTTTTGCATAGGGCGCGCATATTAACTTTGTAACGTCATAGAGTCAAAGAAAAAGGCAGCCTGCGGTTGCCTTTTGCCAATAATTCGCACACATTGCGGGTTACAGACTTATTTTCGCTCAAACCGTGACTGTATGTCATGCTTGAAGGACGAAGAGCATAGTTTAAGATGGCTCTCATTAATACGCTATATCTGAGGGAAAAAAATATGCCCCGTCTCATCCTTGCTTCTACCTCTCCCTGGCGTCGCGCGCTGCTCGAAAAACTGGCGATCCCTTTCGAGTGCGCGGCTCCCGAGGTTGACGAAACGCCTATGTCTGGCGAAGCGCCGCGCCATTTGGTCTCTCGCCTCGCACAGGCGAAAGCGCAATCGCTCGCCCACCGTTTCCCCGATCATCTGATTATTGGCTCCGATCAAATTTGCGTTCTGGATGGCGAAATTACCGGCAAACCGTTAACCGAAGAAAAAGCGCGCCAGCAATTAACCAAAGCCAGCGGTAATATTGTGACGTTTTATACCGGACTGGCGCTTTATAATTCTGCAACCGGACATTTACAAACGGAAGTCGAACCGTTTGATGTGCATTTCCGCCATTTAAGCGAAACAGAAATAGAGGACTATGTCCGCAAAGAGCGTCCATTGCATTGTGCCGGAAGTTTTAAAAGCGAAGGTCTTGGCATTGCCCTTTTCGAGCGCCTGGAGGGGCGAGATCCCAATACGCTTATTGGGCTACCGCTAATTGCGCTGTGCCAGATGCTGCGCCGGGAAGAGATGAACCCGCTGATGGCATAGTGGATGCGTCTGATGGCGACGCTAAAACATCTTATCAGGCCCACAGCGGAGCAATGCCCGTAGGCCTGATAAGCACAGCGCCATCAGGCGTAAAGATGCCGGATGATGACGTAAACGTCTTATCCGGCCTACAGGTTTAGCGCGATAATATCGCAACGCGCATCAGGCTTTGTTACGTAACACCTGAAGGCAATGCTTGAGTTGGTTATCCATCGGCGCTTCGATACGCATCACCTCGCCAGTCCCCGGATGAGTAAACTTCAGCGCAGCCGCGTGCAGAAAAAGCCGTGACAGCCCCGTTCCCGCAAGCTGCTTATCAAATTCGCGATCGCCGTAACGATCGTCAAACGCGATCGGATGGCCCGCATGCAGCGTATGCACACGAATCTGATGCGTACGTCCCGTCACCGGGCTACAGCGCACCAGCGTCGCAAACGCATAGCGCTCTTCAACTTTAAAGCGCGTTTCGGAGGGTTTTCCTTCCTGACTCACACGTACAATACGTTCGCCGCTTTGCAGAATATTCTTTAATAAAGGCGCCTGTACCGATTTAACATGCGACTGCCACTGGCCGCGAACCAGCGCCAGATAATCTTTCTGCATCCCCTTCTCACGCAGTTGCTCATGCAAAGAACGCAGCGCTGAGCGTTTTTTCGCAACCAGCAGTACGCCAGAGGTATCGCGGTCAAGACGATGCACCAGTTCCAGGAAACGCGCTTCTGGCCGCAACGCGCGCAGCCCCTCGATAACGCCGAAGCTCAACCCGCTTCCGCCATGCACCGCCGTGCCGGAAGGTTTGTTCAGCACCAGGATATGGTCATCTTCATACAAAATGACATCGGCCAGCGCCGCCACTTTTTGCAGATGCGGCGAAACGGCCTCTTCTTCGCGTTCGGCGACGCGTACCGGCGGAATACGCACTTCATCCCCGGCTTCGAGCTTATATTCCGGTTTGATGCGTTTTTTGTTCACCCGCACTTCGCCTTTACGCAAAATGCGGTAAATCATGCTTTTCGGTACGCCTTTGAGTTGCGTGCGCAAAAAGTTATCGATGCGTTGCCCCGCTTCGTCGGCAGTAATGGCAACTATTTTTACGGATGGAGTCTCAGTTTTCATGGGGGCCGATTCTAAATAGCCATAAGGATTAGCGCCACTCATTTTTCTATGCTTATATTTACTTCTATATCCTGTTACTCACGTTCAACATGACCAATTTGCTGGTTATTAAACCAATCGCCATGAGGAAGTGAAAAAACTGTGAGTAACCGGGTGATAAATGGTAAAAGTCATCTTGCTATAACAAGGTTAGCAGTGGAATAATGTAACCGTTTCCGTGTCGAACCTTGTTAAAACAAGAAATTTTACGGAATGACCCATTTTGCCAGACAGATCATCAACGCAGCAATGGCGTAAGACGTATTGATTTTTCAGGCAGTTAGCGGGCTGCGGGTTGCAGTCCTTACCGGTATATGTTCTATGTACTACGCGTTGCAGAAAGGCGGCAAATCTGGGAATCCCCAGGAGCTTATGCCCGGGTGAGCAGATAAAGCCAACGCATCTGCGGCGTGAAAGACGATGAACATAATGGAATCTTCTCTGGAGAGTAACTCCCAGGCTGTTCCCCTGATAATTGCGCTGTATTTCCGTATGAAATACAGGCAACCGACACTCTGCGCCTCTTTGAGCAGACGATAACCGTGAGGTTGGCGACGCGAATAGACACGAGGCCATCGGTTCACACCCGGAAAGGCATTACTATGCCCGCAGCTTAGTCGTCAATGTAAGAATAATGAGTAAGTTACGATGAAAAGAATGTTAATCAACGCAACTCAGCAGGAAGAGTTGCGTGTTGCCCTTGTAGATGGGCAGCGCCTGTACGACCTGGACATTGAGAGTCCAGGACACGAGCAGAAAAAAGCGAACATCTATAAAGGCAAAATTACCCGTATCGAACCGAGTCTGGAAGCGGCTTTTGTTGATTACGGCGCTGAACGTCACGGTTTCCTCCCGTTAAAAGAAATTGCCCGCGAATATTTCCCCGCCAACTACAACGCCCACGGCCGTCCAAACATTAAAGATGTGTTGCGCGAAGGTCAGGAAGTGATTGTTCAGATTGATAAAGAAGAACGCGGCAACAAAGGCGCTGCGCTGACGACGTTTATCAGTCTGGCAGGGAGCTATCTGGTTTTAATGCCGAACAACCCGCGCGCGGGCGGCATCTCCCGTCGCATTGAAGGCGACGATCGCACCGAATTAAAAGAAGCGCTGGCAAGCCTCGAACTGCCTGACGGCATGGGGCTTATCGTGCGTACCGCAGGCGTCGGCAAATCCGCCGAAGCGTTGCAGTGGGACCTGAGCTTCCGCCTGAAACACTGGGAAGCGATTCAGAAAGCCGCTGAAAGCCGCCCTGCTCCATTCCTGATCCATCAGGAAAGCAACGTTATCGTCCGCGCATTCCGTGACTACTTACGTCAGGATATCGGCGAAATTCTTATCGATAATCCGAAAGTGCTTGAGCTGGCGCGCCAGCACATCGCGGCGTTGGGTCGCCCGGATTTCAGCAGCAAGATTAAGCTTTACACCGGCGAGATTCCGCTGTTCAGCCACTACCAGATTGAGTCGCAAATTGAATCCGCCTTCCAGCGTGAAGTGCGTCTGCCTTCCGGCGGCTCTATCGTTATCGACACAACCGAAGCGTTAACCGCGATTGATATTAACTCCGCGCGTGCCACACGCGGCGGCGATATCGAAGAAACCGCGTTTAACACAAACCTGGAAGCGGCCGATGAAATTGCTCGCCAGTTGCGCTTGCGCGACCTCGGCGGCCTGATCGTTATCGACTTCATCGACATGACGCCAGTACGCCACCAGCGTGCGGTGGAAAACCGTCTGCGCGAAGCGGTACGTCAGGATCGTGCGCGTATCCAGATTAGCCATATTTCTCGTTTTGGCCTGCTGGAGATGTCCCGCCAGCGTCTCAGCCCGTCTCTGGGCGAGTCCAGCCATCACGTCTGCCCACGCTGTAGCGGCACCGGCACCGTCCGCGACAACGAATCGCTCTCCCTGTCTATTTTGCGTCTGATTGAAGAAGAAGCGCTGAAAGAGAATACCCAGGAAGTTCACGCCATTGTTCCGGTTCCGATCGCCTCTTACCTGCTTAACGAAAAGCGCACCGCGGTTAATGCTATTGAGACTCGTCAGGATGGCGTGCGCTGCGTGATCGTACCAAACGATCAGATGGAAACGCCGCACTACTCCGTTCTGCGCGTACGTAAAGGGGAAGAAACGCCAACTCTGAGCTACATGCTGCCGAAACTGCATGAAGAAGCGATGGCGTTGCCTTCTGAAGAAGAGTACGCCGAGCGTAAACGCCCTGAGCAGCCAGCACTGGCGACCTTCGCGATGCCGGAAGTGCCGCCTGCGCCGACGCCAGCAGAACCTGCGGTGAAAGCAGCGACGGCAGCACCGAAAGCCGTTGCCACTGCGCCTGCACAACCAGGTCTGCTTACCCGCTTCTTCGGCGCGCTGAAAAACATGTTCAGCGGCAGCGAAGTCGCTAAGCCGGTTGAACAACCTGCACCGAAAGCAGAGGAAAAACCGGAGCGTCAACAGGATCGTCGTAAGTCTCGCCAGAATAATCGCCGCGACCGTAACGATCGCCGTGACAACCGTGATAATCGCGACAACCGCGCTGAAGGCGGTGAAAACCGTGATGACAACCGTCGTAACCGTCGTCAGGCGCAGCAGCAGAACGCAGAAGCGCGTGACAACCGCCAGCAGTCTAACGACGTTGCCGATAAGGCGAAGTCCGGTGACGAGCAGCAGACGCCGCGTCGTGAACGCAACCGTCGTCGCAACGATGAAAAACGTCAGGCACAGCAAGAAGTCAAGGCGCTGAATCTGGATGAGCAACCGGCTCAGGAGACGGAACAGGAAGAACGCGTTCGTCAGGCGCAGCCTCGCCGTAAACAGCGTCAGCTGAGCCAGAAAGTTCGTTACACAGACTCCGCAACCTCTGAAGCAGAAGCTGTCGCAACGCCAGTCGTCGAAGACGCTGTCGCCACCCAGCCTGCTACGCAAAGCGCGCCTGCTCAGCGTACTGAACTGGCGAAAGTCGACCTGCCAGCGATCGCAGACGTTGCGCCAGCAGAGCAGGAAGAAAACGGCGAAGCGCGTGATAACGCAGGAATGCCGCGTCGCTCCCGTCGTTCTCCTCGCCACCTGCGCGTCAGCGGCCAGCGTCGTCGTCGCTACCGCGATGAGCGTTACCCGCTTCAATCGCCAATGCCGTTAACCGTCGCTTGCGCTTCACCGGAAATGGCGTCTGGCAAAGTGTGGATTCGCTACCCTGTCGCCCGTTCTCAGGATACGCAGGTTGAAGCACAGCGCGAAGAAGAGGCCGTACAAGCTCAGCCGGTTGCAGTAGAGCCGCAGGTCATCGCTGCCGCAGCCGAACAGGTTGTAGACGCACCGGTTCAAACTGAAACCGTTGTCGCTGAACCTCAGCCCGCTACTGTGGAAACAACGCATCCTGAAGTAATTGCCACCCCGGTTGAAGAACAACCTCAGGTGATTGCAGAGGCTGACGTCCCTGTTGCGCAGGAAGTCGCTGCACAAGCGGAACCTGTCGCTGACGTTCAGGAAACCACGACGGCTGAAGAATCCGCTGACGTTGTCATCGCCGAACCGGAAGAGATCGTTGAAGAGATCGTTAAAGAAACGGTTGAACCTGTCGTGGTTGCCGCTGAACCGGAAGAGATTGTCGCTGCGCCTGTCGCCGTTGCAGTTGCTGAAACCGTGTCAGAAAGCGCGGTAACCACCGGGGAGAAACCCGTCAGCCACGCCAGTGCGCCGATGACCCGCGCGCCTGCGCCGGAATATGTCCCGGAAGCGCCACATCACAGCGACTGGCAGCGCCCTGCCTTCATCTTTGAAGGTAAAGGTGCGGCAGGTGGTCATAGCGCAACGCATCAGGCCGCCGCACCAGCCACGCGCCCGCAGCCTGTAGAATAAGCTGAACGCAATGTTAAAGATAAGCCGACCTGCGGGTCGGCTTTTTTGTACCTGCAATCGGTGCCCGTTATCTGTTTTCCGGGCAAAAAAATGCCCGCTCCGGGGTGAAGGGAGCGGGCAGACAAAACATACCCAGTTTCATGATATGTTTCAAAACATGTGCTATCTGTTCAACTGAAACAGAGACATTCCTTGCATATCGCTAAACGCTTTATAGGACGCCTGTAACGCAGCCTGTTGCATTACATACGACGAGATAGCCGCGTTCCAGTCCACATCGACCAGATTACTCATCTGCTGTGCCTGACCCAGCGCGCGCTCGCTTCCCAATGAATCCAGGGAATCCAGCTCACTCAATTGCGTTCCCAGTTCCGCACGAACGGTCAGGACGTTATTAAGGGAGTTTTTCAGGCCACGGTTTGTTTTATCAATCGCCGCAGCAGCTTCCGCCTTCTTCACATCATCGTCAGCAACCGGCGTTTTCAGCGCTGCAATGGCTGTATCCAGCATCGCAAACAGGCTGGTTTCTGAAGCGCTGTTGTCGGGTTCCGGTACGGCATTACTGGTAATACGATTAAAAATCTGATCGCCCGTATGACCAATCACCATCGTACGCGAAGCATCAACCTGCTGGGTGATGTTTTCAGTGCCACCGCTATAGTCGCCATTTGCCTGATCAAACGGCGCTTTTTCAGTTTTATAGCCTGCGAAAATGTAACGACCGTTGCCGTCGGTGCTGTTGGCCAGATTCATTAACTGATCGCGAACCCCCTGTAGATCGCTCGCCAGCGAGGCGCGGTCATCATCGCTTAAGGTGCCGTTAGCGGCGTAAACGATTTTTTCCTGCGCAGTTTGAATTGCAGCTGTCACCTGACTTAGCACGTTTTCTTCCAGCGACACTTTCTGAGTGGCAAAGGTACGTGCCAGCGCATACTGACTGTTCTGAGCCTGGGCCTGAGCGAGTACGATAGCCTGAGAAGCGGCAATAGGATCGTCAGACGGATTAATCACGCGCTTACCGGTGGACATCTGCTCACCGTACTTCATCCATTCAGCCTGGGAATTGGTGATACCACGCATATTCTGCTGGTACATCATCTGGGTACTGATACGCATTTATCCTCCTCTCCCTTAGCGAATGCCCAACAGCGCATCAAACAGCGTATTCGCGGTTTGCAGCACCTGGGCGTTCGCCAGGTAGTACTGCTGATAGCGTTGCAGGTTGCCGTATTCTTCATCAAGGTTAACGCCGGAAATCGATTGCTGCTGGTTGTACAACTGCGTCACGACATTGCCCTGCGCCGTGCTGCTGGTTTTCAACGTGGCGGTTTTGTTCCCCACATCGCTGACCATCGTCGCATAAGCATCATTAAAGGACTTATTGCCTACCGTTTTCTGGGTTTGTAAATCCAGCAGCGCCTGACCGTTACGGTTATCGCTCCCACCCGCATCGGGATCGGAAGCCATCGCAATTTTGGATTCATCGGTCACCAGCACGTTCATGTTCACAATGGCATCGCTGACCGGTTTCAGGGTAAAGCTGTCATTCGCATTTGCCCCTGCCCCGACCGTCACTTCCAGCCCGTCAAACGTCAGTTTCCCGTTGGTTTCAACCGCCTTAAAGCTGGTGTTGTCTGACAAGCGCGTGACCTGCCAGTCCTGACCATCAAATACCAGCTTATAATTGGTAGCCTGTACCGCGGAACTGTCGGTGACTTCCGCAGACAAGGTTCCGCTACCCGTATTTTTCGCATTACTCAATACGGACGGTTTACCGATGGAAAAGAAGTCCTCGCCCTGATCGCCATTGGCATCATATCCCTGTTTATGCTGGGCATTAAACGCTTCGGCAAAGGCCAGCGCCAGCTGGTTGAGGGTATTGCGAGTCTGATCCAGATCCTGAGAGCGGAACGTCAGCAACCCGCCAAGCGAGCCGCTATTGAGCAATTTTTCCGGGATTTCAACGTTTCCGGCAGTCGCATCAACATAGGCGACCGTGGTGCGTGACGGATCGGCGCTGGACGGCACCGCTGCCAGTTGACGGGCGCTGCTGCCCTGCACCAGGGTATAGCCATTCGCCATCGTCAGGTTATAGGTGCCGCCGTCCTGGACGCTAACTTCCACACCGACAATCTGGTTCAGCTCACTCACCAGTTGGTCGCGCTGGTCGAGAAGATCGTTCGGTGAAGCGCCCGCGCCCACCCCGGTCAGACGGGAAATCTGATCGTTCAGGCTGGCGATTTGCTTCGCGTAATTGTTGATCTGCTCAACGCTGGAGCCAATGGCGATATTGACCTGCTTATCCTGATCGCGCAGGTACTGATCGGTCGTTTTAAACTGGTTTACCAGGCCGTCGGCTTTACCGATAAGCGCCTGACGCGCTGCCGGGTCTTCCGCGTTGCTGACCAGCGTTTGCAGGCTGGTGAAGAAACCTTGCAGAGAGGTCGAAATCGAGCTGGTGGTACTGGAGAGCAGGTTATCAATTTTCGACATTTGCTCATAACGCGTAGTCAAACCGCTGCTCTGATTCTGCGCCGCGCGTAACTGATTGGTAATAAAAGAATCATACTCACGCTGTACGCCAGAAACGTAGACGCCATTACCGACCCAACCGCCCGCTCCCAGCGTACTGTTGGCTTGCGCCATAATCGTCGTCTGTCGGGTGTATCCGGCAACGTTATAGCTGGAGATGTTATTACTGGCAGTATTTAACGCAGCCTGGGCTGCGCTAAGTCCGCTCATGGCGTTGTTAATTAAGCTGGACATGGAGGTTCCTTGTAATCCTTCAATACTGGTTATTATCGGCAGCAGGTTTCTGGACTTGAGCTATTTAAAAGAGATTGTCGAGATTCGCGCTGTACGTTTTACTCACCTTGTCGCTCATGGATTTCAGCTGTTGAATCATGCTGGTTAATTTACGCGCATAGTCAGGATCGGTCGCATAACCGGCGTTTTGTAACGCCTGTGCGCCCTGTTCAGCGGTAGATGCGGCGGTCACCGCGGCATAGCGCGGGTTACGGGTCAGCAGCCCCACATAATCCGATAGCGCCTCCAGATAGGAGCTATAAACACGGAATTTCGCTTTTACCTTCTTCGCTTCGCCGTTCTCATATTCGGTGGTAGTAATCTCTGTTACCGGCCCCTTCCAGTTTGACGAGGCCTTAATGCCAAACAGGTTAAAGCTCGGCTCGCCATTTTCACGGCGGATCTGTCGCTGACCCCATCCCGACTCCAGCGCCGCCTGCGCCAGAATCAGATGATGCGGCACGCCGCTTTGTTCACTTGCCAGGCGTGCCGGAAGCGAAAGCTGGGCCAGGAAGTCTTTGCTGTCGCCGGACAGCGGCTCATCATTATTTTCCGGCGCTTTTGGCATCGCCTTACGCACCAACTGTGTCAGCGCCTGATTTTGATAGCTGGTCACCGTTTCCAGAGGGAACTTCATTGGTACCTGCGGCGCTTCTTCCGCAGGCTGCGTCTGCCCCTCGGTCATCTGCCTGACCATCATCTCCGCCAGTCCCAACCCTTTACCGGCGGTCATCTGCTGCGCAATCTGCTGGTCATACATGCTGGTGTACAGTCGCGTTTGATCGCTGCTGAATATGCCGTCTTTCGGCAGCGCTTCACGCATGCTTTTCAGCATCATCTGCACAAACATCCCTTCAACCTGACGAGCGACCGGGCGGATATTCGCCGCCGGATCTTGCCCCGCTTTGGCTTTCAGCTCATTGAGCGATTGCGCATCCCAGGCCGCGCTGGCCAACAGTTTGCTGTCACCAATCATCAGATAATTTCCAGTTTGGCGCGCAGACAACCCGCGCTCTGCATGGATTGCAGGATGGACATCAGATCCATCGGCGTGGCGCCCAGCGCATTCAGCGCGCGGACGACGTTGTTCAGGTTGGCGCTGGAACGGACGCTTTGCAGCGAACCGCCGCTCTGACGTAAATCAATCTGCGTTTGTGGCGTGACGACCGTCTGCCCCCCGCCAAACGGCGTGTCCGGCTGGCTGACGTTCGCCTGGCGATTCACCGTTACGGACAAATTGCCTTGCGCGACGGCGCAGCTGTCCAGCGTCACTTCACGGTTCATCACCACGGAACCGGTACGGGAGTTAATCACCACCTTCGCGTCCTGTGGTGTGACGTTCACCTCCAGATTCTGGATATCCGCGAGGAAACGGACCTGCGAGCTGTTGCCGCTGGGTACGCGAACCTGAATCGTGCGCGCATCCAGCGCGGTCGCACTGCCATAGCCACGGGCGCGGTTGATGGTGTCAGTGATCTGCTGCGCCATTGCGAAGTCTTCGTTGTTCAGTTGCAGATTGAGGGTATTTCCGCCGCCAAACTGGCTGGGCAGCTCGCGTTCAATAATTGCGCCATTGGTGATACGCCCGCCATTGAGCTGGTTAACCTGTACGCTGCTGCCGCCCGCAGACGCCCCTGCGCCGCCGACTAAAATATTTCCCTGCGCCAGGGCATACACCTGGCTATCGACCCCTTTCAGCGGCGTCATCAGCAATGTACCGCCGCGCAGACTTTTCGCGTTCCCCATTGAGGACACCACCACGTCGATCGTTTGCCCCTGGCGACCGAATGCCGGAAATTGCGCAGTGACCATTACCGCCGCAACGTTTTTCAACTGCATATTGGTGCCCGTCGGGACGGTGATCCCCAACTGAGACAGCATGTTATTCAGCGTCTGGGTGGTAAAGGGCGTCTGGGTCGTCTGGTCGCCCGTCCCGTCCAGGCCGACCACCAGCCCGTAACCAATCAGCGAGTTTTCCCGCACCCCCTGCACGCTGGTCAGATCCCGAATACGATCGGCATGCGCCAGGGTGGTTGCCAGTATCAGTACAATTCCAACAAGAGATTTAAACACTGGAGACCTCGCTTACATCGGCGACAAGTTAAGGAAGAAACGTTGCAGCCAACCCATATTTTGCGCCTCGTTGATATAGCCGTTGCCGACATATTCAATGCGCGCATCCGCAACCTGTGTTGACGGAACGGAGTTGCTGCCGCTGATGGTGCGTGGGTTCACGACCCCGGAGAAGCGGATGAACTCAGTGCCCTGATTAATGGCGATCTGTTTTTCACCCACGACGTGTAAATTGCCATTTGCCAGTACCTGATCGACGGTCACGGTCAGCGTGCCGCTAAAGGTATTGCTGGCGTTCGCGCCGCCTTTACCGTTGAAGGAGTTCCCGCCAGAGGCTTCCATATCTGCACGCGCGTTGCCGAACAATCCCTGCAAATAACGAGGAACCGTATCAAAGCCGAAGTTGGTTTTACCGTCACGGCTGGCATTGGCGGAGGAGCTCTTACTGGCGCTGACGTTTTCCTGCAATACAATCGTCAGCGTATCGCCGATATTGCGTGGACGTCGGTCTTCAAACAGCGGCTGATAGCCATAGTTGATCGGCTGCGCAGACTGAAAAATGGAACCATTCGCCACCGGAGTCGGGCCCGGTATGGGCTGTGCAGTGGTCGCGCCCTGCACGAGCGGTGTGGAAGGTATCCAGGCACATCCTGTCAGTGAAACCACCAGCAGGGCCATAATCGGGTAATGGTGCGCAGCGTATTTTTGCATTGCCTTCATCTTCAAAATCAGTGTGCCGGTGAGGTTTCCCTCACCGGACGACACTTAGAGTTGCGTCAGTTTTTGCAGCATCTGATCGGTAGTCGATACCGCTTTGCTGTTAATTTCGTAAGCGCGCTGAACCTGGATCATATTCACCAGTTCTTCCGCCACGTTTACGTTAGAGGTTTCGACATAGCCCTGATACAGCAAACCCGCACCGTTAAGCCCTGGCGTACTCTCATTCGGCGCACCCGAGGATTGCGTTTCGGTGTACAGGTTTTCACCAATGCTTTCCAGACCCGTATCGTTCATGAACGTGGTCAGGTTAAGCTGCCCCACCTGTACCGGCGCGGCCTGCCCCTGCTGAGTTACGCTTACTACGCCATCGCGACCCACGGTGATGCTCAGCGAGTTCGCCGGAATGGTGATCGCTGGCTGTACCTGGAAGCCGCCCGCCGTGACCAGTTGGCCGTTCTGATCCACCTGGAAAGAACCGTCACGGGTATAAGCAGAAGTGCCATCCGGCAGCATCACCTGGAAGAAGCCCTGCCCTTTGATGGCGACATCTTTACTGTTGTTGGTCTGAGACAGGTTGCCCTGACTATGCAGACGCTCGGTGGCGACCGGGCGAACGCCCGTACCGATTTGCAGACCAGAAGGTAAGGTCGTCTGTTCTGACGACTGCGCGCCAGGCTGACGAATCGTCTGGTACAGCAGGTCTTCAAACACCGCGCGTTGACGCTTAAAACCATTGGTGCTGACGTTTGCCAGGTTGTTGGCAATCACATCCATGTTGGTTTGCTGCGCGTCCAGGCCGGTTTTGGCGATCCATAATGAACTGATCATAAAATGTCCTGTATTAACTCATCGACAGCAGTTGGTTAGCGCGCCCGGCATTGTCATCCACGCTGCTGATAACCTTCATCTGCATTTCAAAACGGCGGGCGTTAGCGATCATATCGCTCATGGCGGACACCGCATTCACGTTACTGCCCTCCAGTACGCCAGACATCACGCGAATGGACGGGTCAGCCTGCAACACCGGGCCACGCGCAGCCTGTGTCGCCGCGCTTAAACGGAACATACCGTCATCGCCGCGTTGCACTTCGCTGCCAAGCGCTTTCACCAGCTTCAGACGTCCTACCGGTGCGACGGTATTGGCCGGATCGCCAGGGTTAAGCGCAGAGATAGTCCCGTCTGCCGCGATGGTAATTTCTGAACCTTCAGGAACGGCAATCGGCCCGGCTTCACCGATAACCGGATGCCCCTGAATTGTCAGTTGTCCGGTTGGGTCCACCTGAATGCTGCCGTTACGGGTGTATCCCTCGTTACCATCAGCGGTCTGAACAACCAGCCAGCCATCCTGTTGCAGCGCCACATCCAGCGGGCGCGAGGTGTAATCCATCTGCCCGGGCGTCATATCGGCTCCCGGCGTGGACGCAGCCACCAGCGTACGCGTCGGTAAAGAGAGACCTTCCACCGGCACAGCGCGCAACGCATTAAGTTGCGCACGAAAACCAGGCGTGGAGGCGTTCGCCAGGTTGCTGGCCGTCACCGCTTGTTGATTAAGCGTCTGACTGGCCGCGCCCATGGCGGTATATATTGCGTGATCCATTAAGCCATCCCGTCAGGCGCTTAGCGCAGGTTAACCAGGGTGTTGAGGATCTGATCCTGGGTTTTGATGGTCTGCGCGTTTGACTGATAGTTACGCTGCGCGACGATCATATTCACCAGCTCTTTACTCAAATCCACGTTTGAGGATTCCAGCGCGCCGTTGGTCAACTTACCGAAGTTACCCGTACCCGCCGTACCAAGCAGCGCAACGCCTGAAGCCTGCGTCGCCGCCCAGACGTTATCGCCCTGAGAAGCCAGACCTTCATTGTTGGCGAAGTTAGCCAGCACGATCTGCCCCAGAACCTGCGTTTGTTCGTTGGAATAGTTACCCACTACGGTGCCGTCATCGTTGATCTGATAGCTCACCAGATCGCCCGGCTTATAGCCGTTCTGGTTGGTCGCGACGATATTGTTCGCACCGGTGTTCTGCTGCATAGAATTCAGGAAGCTCAGGGAGAAAGTAGCCGGTACCGCGCCGTTAATCGCTTCCGTAGTGATGTTAATTTGTGGCTGTGCGTTCGCAGGGCCTTCAATTAACGTGCCTGGATTACTCGAATCATCAATATAGTTATTAACGGAAGTCAGCGTACCGTTGCTGCTAAAATTCATTACCGCCGCTTTCGTAACCGCTGCTCCTGCAACGCTGGAGTCTTGGGTGTATACATCCCATTTATTGGCAGCAGTTTTGACATAATAAACGTTCATGTCATGGGCATTACCCTGGCTATCAAAGACCGTTATGGTGCCCTTTTTGTTGTAGGAATCCGCATCGCTCGGATCAAACGGTGACTTAGACGGCAGTTCATCCGTTGAGTTAAGGTTGATCTGCATAGACGCCGTGGTGGTCGCCTGTGCGGCCATCAGGGTGTTCGGGATGGTGATCGGGCCTGGGTTGGCACCCTGCTGGATCGTCGGCGGCGTTCCGGTTGCCGGATAGCCGGTCAGTTGCAGCCCCTGCATGTTAACCAGATTGCGGTTCTCATCCAGTTTGAACTGACCGTTACGGCTGTAGAAAACGGAGCCGTTGCTGTCTACCAGACGGAAGAAACCGTTCTGGCTAATCGCGACATCCAGGCCACGCCCGGTGTTGGTGGTAGTGCCGTCGGTAAAGTCCTGGGTAATCCCGGCGACTTTAACGCCCAGGCCCACTTTGGAGCCCGCGAACATATCAGCAAAAGACGCCGTACCGGATTTAAACCCGTAGGTGGCGGAGTTGGCGATGTTATTACCAATAACATCGAGGTTGGTCGCTGCTGCGTTCAGACCGCTGACCGCTTGAGAAAAGGCCATGACTTACTCCTGATAAGTGTAAAGGCTTAAATGATCTGCCGTACTTCGTCGAGTGTGGTGGTTCCGTAGGTCCCTAAATCCAGGGTATTACCGCTACTGTTGCGGATAACCCCCTGAACCAGCGCAAACTGAAGCGGTTGCGCCACAAGCTGCGTACTGCCGTTGCTGGCGGCGATCGCGACGTTATAGGAACCGTTTGGCGCGCTTGTGCCATCCTCCAACGTACCGTCCCAGGTAAAGGTATGAACGCCAGCCTTCAGCTCGCCGATATTGATCGTGCGCACCACCTTGCCGTCTTTGTCGGTAATGGTGGCGGTGACTTTATCCGCTGCCTGCTGCAACTCCACGCCAAACGGCGTCGTGGTGATGGTCGCGCCCTCTTCGGTGCCCGTACCGGCCAGAATGGTGGTGCCGGGGATCATGACGCCATGACCAATCAGGGTGCTGGCCTGTAGCGACTGGCTGTTGTCGATCTGCCCGGAAATCGCGCCCAGCGTGGTGTTCAGTTTTTCAATTCCGCTAACGGTGCTGATCTGCGCCAGTTGCGTGGTCAGCTCGTTGTTTTGCAGTGGGTTGGTCGGGTCCTGATTCTTCAACTGCGCGACCAGCAATGTCAGGAAGCTGCTTTGTAAATCACTCGCGCTGCTTCCCGTCAGCGAACTGCCACTGCTGGTGGATGCGACTCCCGAGTTGGTCGAGTCATTCATATTTACGGCAATAGACATACGCGCCTCCTTTACTGGCCTAATGTCAGCGTTTTAAGCATCATGCTTTTCACGGTATTAAGAACTTCGACGTTTGCCTGATAGCTGCGCGAGGCTGACATGGTGTTGACCATTTCACCGACCACGTCCACATTAGGCATTTTTACGTACCCATTGGCGTCCGCCAGCGGGTTGCCAGGCTCATACACCAGTTTGTCCGGCGCCTGACTTTCAATGACGTCCGCCACTTTTACCCCACCGGTTGCCGCCCCTGGTGCCGCGTCTACCTGAAAGACCACCTGTTTAGCGCGATACGGTTGACCGTCCGGCCCGGTGACGCTATCGGCGTTCGCCAGGTTACTGGCCGCCACGTTAAGACGTTTGGACTGCGCGGTGAGCGCCGACCCGGCAATATCAAAAATGTTTAACAGCGCCACGAATTAGTTTCCTCCCTGTAGCACATTCATCATGCCTTTGATTTGTCCACCCAACACGGTGAGGCCCGTCTGGTATTTCAGACTGTTATCCGCAAACTGCGTACGCTCGCGGTCCATATCGACGGTATTGCCATCAAGGGACGGCTGGTCAGGAATACGGTAGAGCAGATCCACCGAAGGAGACGCGACGGTCTGGGCCGGAATGTGTTGTGCAGAGGTGAGCTTCAACGCGATTCCGCCGGTTTCTTCCCGGCCACGCACCATGACTTTTTTGAGTTCGCTGGCGAAATCCATATCACGCGCCTGATACCCAGGGGTGTCGGCGTTAGCGATATTGGCGGCCAACACCTCCTGGCGTTGAGCGCGCAGATTCAGCGCTTCCTGTTGAAAACGTAAGGCGGCATCGAGCTTATCGAGCATATCTCCTCCGCAAATGACAAAATTCAGCCGACAGCTTAAATCCCATCACGCGCGCGTTATCGCCGGAATAAACGCAAAATGCGTCGCTATTTGTTGCGTTGATGCTTGTGGTACGCAGGTAGAATCCTGTCATTGCTTAAACTGGCGGGAAGTGACGATGCAAACGTTAAAACGTGGAATAGCGCTGCTGGCGCTGCTGTTCAGCCCCCTGACGATGGCCCAGGATCTGAATGTCCAGTTAACGGACTGGTTTTCTCAGCGTCTGGCAGGGTTCAGCGATGACGTCGTCGTCACGATCCGCACGTCGCCCAATCTGTTGCCGAATTGCGAACAGCCCGCGCTGAGCGTAACCGGAAGTGCGAAGTTATGGGGGCATGTGAACGTACTGGCGCGCTGCGCGAACGAAAAGCGCTACCTACAGGTAAATGTACAGGCAACGGGGAATTACGTTGTTGCCGCGGCCCCCGTCGCCCGTGGCGGTGCGCTTGGCCCGGCTAACATCACGCTAAAACGCGGACGGCTGGATCAGCTTCCCCCGCGAACCGTCCTGGACATCAACCAGATTCAGGACGCTGTCAGCTTGCGCGACCTCGTTCCCGGGCAGCCAATACAGCTCAGTATGTTGCGCCAGGCATGGCGGATAAAAGCCGGTCAGCGCGTTCTGGTGGTGGCGAGCGGCGACGGATTTAGCGTCAATGCGGAAGGCCAGGCATTGAACAATGCCGCCGTCGCGCAAAACGCGCGCGTACGCATGTTGTCAGGCCAGGTCGTGAGTGGAACCGTCGATCCTGATGGGAATATTCTTATTAATCTATAATGAGTTAAAGATTTTGTAGTGGCTGCCGATAAATAATCAACCAATGATGATAGCTGGCTGCTACAGCGTAACCCCTCGATGAGGATAAATAAATGAGCATTGACCGTACCTCACCTTTGAAGCCCGTTAGCACTGTCCAACCGCGCGAAACCAGCGATGCGCCGGTACAAAAAGCGCGTCAGGAAAAAGCGTCAACCACGACCAGTACCAGTGTGAAGTTAAGCGATGCTCAGGCGAAACTGATGCAACCCGGCACCGGCGATATCAATATGGAGCGCGTGGAAGCCCTGAAAACGGCGATTCGTAACGGTGAGTTGAAGATGGACACCGGTAAAATTGCAGACTCGCTGATCCGCGAGGCGCAGAGCTACTTACAGAGTAAATAAGCGTATGACTCGTCTGTCAGAAATTCTGGATCATATGACGGCTGTCCTCAATGACCTGAAAAAGGTGATGGATGCCGAGCAGCAGCAGCTCTCCGTAGGTCACATTAACGGTAGCCAGTTACAGCGTATTACAGAAGAAAAAAGCTCTTTACTGGCGACGCTGGATTATCTGGAGCAGCAGCGCCGTCTTGAACAAGATGCGCAGCGTAACGTTAATGATGATGTCGCCAGACGCTGGCAGGCGATTACGGAAAAAACGCAGCATTTACGCGATCTCAACCAACATAATGGTTGGCTGCTGGAAGGGCAGATTGAACGGAATCATCAGGCGCTCGACATGCTGAAACCGCATCAGGAACCGACGCTGTATGGCGCGAACGGTCAAACCGCCTCTCCCCACCGTGGTGGGAAAAAAATCTCTATCTGATTGCCGGATGGCGGCTACGCCTTATCCGGCCTACACGATCACAGAACAACTCGTATGCCCGGTAAGCGGCAGCGCCACCGGGCGATTTGCCGGATAGAGGCTCTATGCCGTCCGGCGAGTAAATTCCTTCACTTTAAAGCCCAACACCGCCAGCGCAGCGAAATAGGCGGCAATCCCCACAACCACAACCGCCATCAGTCGGGCCAGACGCCACAGCATTGTCCCTTCTGACCACTCAGGCATAATATGCAACATGCCAACCAGCGCGGCGGACATCACCAGCACGGAAATCACCAGGCGAGTCAGGAACCACGTCCAGCCCGGCTGCGGAGTAAAGATTTTCTGTTTGCGCAGTTGCCAGTATAGCAGCGACGCATTCAGACACGCCGCCAGACCAATAGACAGCGACAGACCGGCATGCTTCAACGGCCCGATAAACGCCAGGTTCATCAACTGAGTCATGATCAGCGTCACAATGGCGATTCTGACCGGCGTTTTGATATCCTGGCGCGAGTAAAATCCCGGAGCCAAAACTTTCACTACGATTAAACCAATCAGACCAACGGAATAGGCCACCAGCGCGCGCTGGGTCATCGACGCATCAAAGGCGGTGAATTTGCCGTACTGGAACAGCGATACCGTCAGCGGTTTGGCCAGAATGCCCAGCGCGACGGCGCTCGGCAACGCCAGCAGAAAACACAGACGCAGCCCCCAGTCCATCAGACGGCAATACTCATCATGATTGCCGCTGGCAAAACTTTTAGACAGCGAAGGCAGCAAAATGGTGCCCAGCGCCACGCCCAGAACCCCTGACGGAAACTCCATCAGTCGGTCAGCATAATACATCCAGGAGACCGAACCGGAAGCCAGAAACGAGGCGAAAATGGTGTTGATGATCAGAGATATCTGGCTTACCGAAACGCCGAGGATCGCCGGGCCCATTTGCTTCACAACGCGCATCGCGCCTGCGTCACGGAAATTGATGCGCGGCAATACCAGCATCCCAATTTTCTTCAGATGAGGAAGCTGGTAAACCAGTTGCAGCACGCCGCCCACCGTCACCGCCCAGGCCAGCGCCAGTACGGGAGGATTAAAATACGGCGCGGCAAACAGCGCAAAGCCGATCATACTGATGTTCAGAAATGTGGGCGCAAACGCAGGAATCGAGAAACGGTTCCAGGTGTTGAGGATCGCGCCCACCAGCGAGGCCAGCGAAATCAGCAGAATATACGGAAAGGTGATTTGCAGCAGTTTGGTGGTCAGGGCGAATTTATCAGCGGTATCAGCAAAACCCGGCGCGGTTACCATAATCACCCACGGCGCGGCGAGCATACCGGCCACCGTCACCACGGCTAACGCCAGGGTCAGCAGGCCGGAGACATAGGCGACAAAAACCCGGGTCGCCTCTTCGCCCTGCTTGCTCTTGTATTCTGCAAGGATCGGCACAAACGCCTGGGAAAATGCCCCTTCGGCAAAAATGCGCCGCAACAGATTCGGTAACTTGAATGCCACGAAAAAGGCGTCGGTCGCCATCCCTGCGCCAAAAATTCTGGCGACAATCGCGTCACGCGCAAAACCAAGCACGCGCGAAAACATGGTCATCGAGCTGACGGCAGCCAGCGATTTTAATAAATTCATCAGTGTTGTATTCCAGACCCTGGAGCAAAACCCTTGCATGGCCGACCGCAGGCCGGATAAAAGCGTTTACGCCGCCATCCGGTAATATCGCTGTGCCTGATAACCACGTAAAAACGTCTTATCAGGCCGACAGAACGATCCACGGTTTGCCATCATTCTCTGTCAGAAAGAGGTGTTATTTTGAGTTGGCATATAGTACCTGGATTATGATGAATTACTACAGCCAGATGTTACAGGGCGTTATTCGCTCATTGCCTCGCGCCAGAGTTTCTCTACGACGCGCTGCGCCAGAATCGCCTGTTCGCCCGCCGTTTCAGGAACCGTCTGATTTTGCACGCATTCAATAAAATGACGGGCGCATCCGGCAAATCCCCGTTGTTCCTGGGTTGTCTGCCAGCCCGGAATGGGTTTATGCACCACGCCCTGACCGCGTTCCTCGCGCCATTCGCGCATGTCCGTCACATCAAACAGGCCGCCGTCCGTCACCGCCTGCACACATTCACGCTGACTCCCGGCGCGACGGTGCATACTGGTGGTGATTTGCAACTGATCCGCCGAAAAATGGTGCTCAGCATACAGCATCTCGCCAAGATCGTTGGTCTGCAACGTGCCGCTGTTCAGTTGCGCCTTGCCGTCCGTCAGCCACAGCGCGGTGTCCACAACGTGCAGGTAGTCATCCAGCAGCGTGAAACGCAAATCATGCGGCCCGACGCTGTCCGTCCGGTGTTTATCCATACGGACAGAAGCGGCGGCGCCCAGTTGCGCTTTCAGATCACGGTAGAGCGGAGCGAAGCGTCGGTTAAACCCGACCATTAGCGTCAAATTTTTGCGCGCGGCCAACGCCACCAACCGTTCCGCATCGCGCAGATTTTCCGCCAGCGGTTTATCGACGCAGACATGAACCCCGGCATTGAGCAGTTCGCTTACCACCTCATAATGCGTCGCCGTGCTGGAGTGGACGAAAATGGCGTCGCAGGTTGACGCCAGCGCTGGCAACGACTCAACGTACGGCATCCGCCAGCTTTCACAAATGCGCAGCGCCTTATCCCGCGAAGGAGACCAGGCCCCCTGTAGCGTCCAGTCGCCGGATGCGCCCAGTACGGGCAACCAGGCTTTTTGGGCGATCCCCCCTAACCCAACAACACCGATACGTAATTTTTTCACGTTAGTCTCCCAGGTGCGCCAGGAGCGAATCGAGGCGCTGTTTCAGTTCCGCGACTTCGCCTTCCAGCGCCTCAACGCGCGCATGCAGATCGCCCGACGCCGCCTGCGGCGCGTCATCTGAACTCACCGGCTCATCGACTTCGCCGCAAAACAGGTGCATATACCGGCTTTCACGCTTACCCGGTTCGCGCGCCAGGCGCACTACGTAAGGGCCGTCGTCACGGGCGGCAAGCTGTTCCAGCGTCGATTCCACTTCTGCCATATCGCTGAATTCATACATGCGGGATGCACGGCTGCGCAGTTCACCTGGCGTCTGGGCGCCGCGCAACAGCAGCGTGGCGATCAGCGCCACCTCCGCCGGACTCAGTTTAAGATTGCCAAACTCGGAGTTGCAGAAGCGCTGTTCATATTTGGTGACGCGATTGCCGAAGCCGCTCACCGTTCGCAGAAAATGGCGTTTCACTAAGTTATCAAGCTGTTCCTGCACCTCATGTTCCGATAAGTTCATTACCGGTTCACGGTTGGTTTTTTGATTGCAGGCGGTAACCACGCCGTTAACCGAGAGCGGGTACTGCTCCGGTGTTGTCACCTGTTTTTCCAGCAGGCAGCCAATCACTCGCGCTTCAGTGGCGGTTAGTTCGTATTTCATCGTCCTCTCCTTAGCGACCGGGGGTCCATTCAGTCGTCGTCAACGCCGTCAGCACATGGTCGCGCCACTGTCCGTCAATCAACAGGTAATCTTTCGCATACCCTTCTTTTTCAAAGCCGAGTCGCGCCAGCAAGTCGCCGCTGCGCTTATTATGCGGCATATAGTTCGCCATAATACGGTGAATATGTTGCGTACGCTGCATATAGCGAATCGCCGAGGTTAAGGCCTCATACATCAGCCCCTGCCCCTGCCACTTTTGTGCGATGGAGTATCCCAGATAACAGGCGTGGAATGAGCCACGCACCACGTTAGAAAAATTGGCCACGCCGATGATCTCTTTCTCTTCCGGGTCGAGCAGCGCGAAATAGAACGCTGAACCCTGTTTATGAAACTCGGCGATCATGCTCAGACGCGCCTGCCAGCCCGAAGGATAGCAGTGGCTTTCATCACGAACGGGTTCCCAGGGTTTTAAAAAATGACGATTTTCCGCGTAATAATCGGCCAGACGCCAGGCATCACGCTCATGTACTAAACGCACAACCAGACGGTCGGTTGTTAAGCGTACTTTTGGCACGTTACTGCGATAGCCAAACATTCTATACTTACTCCTTCCCGTAACGTCTTCACACCCTGATAACGTTACTATACCTGCGCCTGTATGCTCTGTGAAAAGTGCAAATCGTCATTTTTTGGCTTATTCACACATTTTGATGAAAACTCTCTATCAAGATGGACTTTTGATAAAAAAATATTGTCCCGGCAAAGGTGGGAAAAAACGCGCCGACACCGCAGAATAGAAGGTGCTCACCTTTTAAACTCAACAGAATTCGAGTTGCAGGCCGGCGGCAAGCGAATCACTCCCTGAAAGCGCACAGAAATACGTGGCCGGGGAGCGCGAACGCCGCCGACGCGCCTGCGACGTGAAGGATGACGAGTGTCTTTCCCGGGAGGGGAAATGTCGCGTGTCTCGCAGGCCAGGAACCTGGGTAAATATTTCCTGCTCATCGATAATATGCTGGTCGTATTAGGCTTTTTCGTGGTGTTTCCACTGATCTCCATTCGCTTTGTCGACCAGATGGGCTGGGCGGCATTGATGGTCGGCATTGCGCTCGGACTGCGCCAGTTCATCCAGCAAGGGCTGGGCATTTTTGGCGGCGCGATTGCCGACCGTTTTGGCGCGAAGCCAATGATTGTTACCGGGATGCTTATGCGCGCAGCCGGATTCGCGACGATGGGGATCGCCCATGAGCCCTGGCTGCTCTGGTTTTCCTGCTTTCTTTCCGGGCTTGGCGGCACCCTTTTCGATCCGCCGCGCTCTGCGCTGGTCGTCAAGCTGATTCGCCCTGAACAACGCGGTCGTTTCTTTTCGCTGTTGATGATGCAGGACAGCGCGGGCGCCGTGACTGGCGCGCTATTGGGTAGCTGGTTGTTGCAGTATGACTTTCGTCTGGTATGCGCGACGGGGGCGGTACTGTTCGTTTTGTGCGCCGCGTTTAACGCCTGGCTGCTTCCGGCGTGGAAACTGTCAACGGTGAAAATCCCGGTACGCGAGGGCATGGGGCGCGTCATGGCGGACAAGCGGTTCGTGACTTACGTGCTGACCCT
This sequence comes from Citrobacter sp. CK202, assembly GCF_030333225.1. Classification (NCBI taxonomy): domain Bacteria; kingdom Pseudomonadati; phylum Pseudomonadota; class Gammaproteobacteria; order Enterobacterales; family Enterobacteriaceae; genus Citrobacter; species Citrobacter sp. CK202. Next base: position 27,196 of record NZ_JAOWGI010000013.1, on the reverse strand, counting down.
GGCGGGATACTACATGCTGGCCGTACAGGTAATGCTGATGCTGCCCATCATGGTCAATGACATCGCGGGATCACCGGCCGCCGTCAAGTGGATGTATGCGATCGAAGCCTGCCTCTCGCTGACGCTGCTCTACCCAATCGCCCGCTGGAGCGAGAAACGTTTTCGCCTCGAGCACCGACTGATGGCCGGACTGCTGCTGATGTCGCTCAGTATGTTGCCTGTCGGGCTGGTCGGTAATTTACAGCAGCTCTTCACGCTCATTTGCACGTTCTATATCGGTTCGGTCATTGCGGAACCGGCGCGTGAAACGCTCAGCGCCTCGCTGGCCGATGCGCGGGCGCGTGGCAGCTATATGGGCTTCAGTCGACTGGGTTTAGCCATTGGCGGCGCGATAGGGTATATCGGCGGAGGATGGTTGTTCGATATGGGGAAAGCGCTGCAACAGCCTGAACTGCCCTGGATGATGCTTGGGGTAATCGGAATCATGACCTTTCTTGCGCTCGGTTGGCAATTCAGCCACAAACGGACGCCACGCGGCATGCTGGAGCCAGGCGCCTGATTTGATACCTGCTTTCATCTCCTCCATACTGAAAGAGAACCGACAGTTAAATGGAGGAGAAACGTGAAGCTTTATATTTACGATCACTGCCCTTTCTGCATCAAAGCCCGCATGATTTTCGGCCTGAAAAATATTCCCGTTGAGCTAAACGTCCTGGCAAACGACGACGACGCAACGCCCACCCGCATGATCGGCAAAAAAATGGCGCCCATTTTGCAAAAGGACGACAGCCGTTATCTGCCCGAAAGTATGGATATCGTCCATTATGTGGACAACCTTGACGGCAAACCCTTGCTGATCGGAAAACAGAACCCCGCGATTGATGAGTGGCTACGCAAAGTTAACGGTTACGCCAATCGCCTGCTCCTTCCGCGTTTCGCAAAATCGGCATTTGATGAGTTTTCCACGCCATCGGCGCGGAAGTACTTCACCGAGAAAAAAGAGGCCATGATTGGCGACTTTGGCGAAAATCTGGCGCATTCCAGCGGGCTCATCAAAAACATCAGCGACGATCTGCGCGCGCTGGATAAATTGATTGTGCAGCCCAATGCCGTGAACGGTGAACTGTCTGAAGACGATATTCATTTGTTCCCGTTATTACGTAACCTGACGCTGGTCGCAGGCATAAACTGGCCAACCCGGGTCGCTGATTACCGTGATAACATGGCAAAACAGACGCAAATCAACCTGTTATCGTCTATGGCCCTCTAATGCTTGTGGGTGGAGGCGCCATGCCGCCACCCTTTCAGTTTTTTCTGCTGGTGCGCGGCGTGCTGGTGCCACATGCTGCTTTGTGTCAGGATTACGACACGGGCATCATGTTGAGGAACCCCATGAAAAAGATTGTCTTTGCCGCTGCATTGTTGGTTAGCGGCCTGTTGGTTGGCTGCAACCAACTCACGCAGTACACGGTAAGCGAGCAAGAAATTAATCAGGCGCTTGAAAAACGGAATAATTTTTCCAAAGACATTGGCTTACCGGGCATCGCGGATGCGCATATTGTACTGACGAATCTCAGCAGCCAGATTGGCCGGGAAGAGCCCAACAAAGTCACGCTAACCGGTGATGCGAACCTGGATATGAGCTCCCTGTTTGGCAGCCAGAAAGCCACCATGAAACTGAAGCTGAAAGCGCTACCGGTCTTTAACAAAGAAAAAGGCGCGATTTATCTGCAAGAAATGGAAGTGGTGGATGCAACCGTAACGCCGGAAAAAATGCAATCGGTGCTGCAAACGCTGATGCCTTACCTGAATCAGTCGTTGCGTAATTATTTTAATCAACAACCGGCCTACGTTTTGCGTGAAGACAGCAGCAAAGGCGAAGCGCTGGCGAAAAAATATGCCAAAGGCATAGAGGTTAAACCGGGCGAAATCATCATCCCGTTCACCGACTAACGCACCAGGGCGCATTTGCGCCCTTTTTTTTCGTGCAAACGAAAACGTTTCCGCTTATCCTTGGTTTCCGGCAAAAATGACTATCCCCCAGCCGGAGCATATTAATGACTGCACCATCCCAGGTTTTAAAGATCCGCCGCCCAGACGACTGGCACGTTCACCTTCGCGATGGCGACATGTTAAAAACTGTCGTGCCTTACACCAGTGAAATTTATGGCCGCGCGATAGTGATGCCGAACCTGGCGCCGCCTGTTACGACGGTCGATGCGGCCATCGCATACCGCCAGCGCATTCTTGATGCCGTTCCTGCCGGGCATGACTTTACCCCACTGATGACCTGCTACTTAACGGATACGCTTGATCCTGATGAGCTTGAGCGCGGATTCCGCGAAGGCGTCTTTACCGCAGCAAAACTCTATCCGGCCAACGCGACCACCAACTCCAGCCACGGCGTCACCTCTGTCGATACGATCATGCCGGTACTGGAGCGCATGGAAAAACTCGGCATGCCGTTGCTGGTACACGGCGAAGTTACCCATGCTGATATCGATATTTTTGACCGCGAAGCACGGTTTATTGAAACGGTGATGGAGCCGCTGCGCCAGCGTCTGACGGCGTTGAAGGTCGTGTTTGAGCACATTACCACCAAAGATGCCGCAGAGTACGTTCGCGACGGCAACGAGCTGTTAGCCGCCACCATCACGCCACAGCATCTGCTGTTTAATCGCAACCATATGCTGGTCGGCGGAATTCGCCCGCATCTGTATTGCCTGCCGATCCTCAAACGTAACGTCCACCAGCAGGCCTTGCGTGAACTGGTCGCCAGCGGATTTAGCCGCGCCTTCCTCGGTACCGACTCCGCGCCGCACGCCCGTCATCGGAAAGAAACCAGCTGCGGCTGCGCAGGCTGCTTTAATGCCCCGACGGCGCTTGGCAGCTACGCTACGGTCTTTGAAGAGATGAACGCCCTCGCGCATTTTGAAGCGTTCTGCTCACTCAATGGGCCACGGTTCTACGGCCTGCCGGTCAATGAAACCTACGTTGAACTGGTACGCGAAGAGCAGCTCGTCCCGGAAAGCATCACGCTTGCCGATGACTCACTGGTGCCCTTCCTGGGCGGCGAGCGCGTACGCTGGTCAGTAAAATAATAAAAAAAATGTGGCCAACTGTTGTAAGCCAGAAAGGTTAACTGTATAAATACACAGTATATTCAACAGGGGGCCATTATGCGTATTGAAGTCACTATAGCGAAAACGTCACCTTTGCCTGCTGGCGCGATTGACGCGCTGGCCGGTGAACTCTCCCGCCGTATCCATCACTCTTTTCCAGATAACGCGGGCAATGTTGTCGTCCGTTATGCCGCAGCCAACAATTTGTCGGTCATTGGCGCGACAAAAGAGGATAAAGAACGCATCAGCGAAATCCTACAGGAAACCTGGGAAAGCGCGGATGACTGGTTCGTCAATGAATAAAAAATGATATGCAGTAATGTTCGTTTTTGCCGGGTCGCCCCGGCTTTTTTATTTGCGCAACTGGTCGCTTTTTAATCCATTACTCAAAATAACTGCACAACATGCCAAAAAAATATGAATGACATGCTGTTTTATTGTGCACATAATTCTTAAAAAGAAGAAATTTATTCTGTCACCCTTTAAATTTCCAGTGAATAGCCTTATTTATTGATATACTGAAGTTGCTTCAGAAAAAAACACGCATTGAACCTCGAAAACCGTTGTCTTGTAACACGTATTAGGGGGCATAATGGAAAAGAATAATGAAGTCATTCAGACTCATCCGCTTGTAGGATGGGACATCAGCACCGTTGACAGCTATGATGCGCTGATGTTGCGTTTGCACTACCAGACCCCGAATCGCCCTGACCCTGATGGGACTGAAGTTGGTCAGACGCTCTGGTTAACCACCGATGTTGCCAGACAATTTATTTCGATATTAGAAGCAGGCATCGCCAAAATTGAATCTGGCGATTACCAGGAAAATGAGTATCGCCGTCATTAACGTGACGCGACCCCTCCACCCAAAGGCACCTTAAAAGGTGCCTTTATCGTTTCATACTCTCAATAATTCCACTGACAGAAAGTCGGCCGACAAACGCGCCGCCGCGACGGCAATCCGAAAGCATGACGAGTATAACTTGTATATCTCAATTCACTTATTTACCCTGCAATAATCGCGATAGCAGAGAGAAGCTGATGAAATACGACTTAATCATTATTGGCAGCGGTTCCGTCGGCGCCGCAGCCGGATATTATGCCACTCGCGCCGGACTGAAGGTTCTGATGACAGATGCCCATATGCCGCCACATCAACAGGGCAGCCATCACGGCGATACCCGGTTAATCCGCCACGCTTATGGCGAGGGTGAGAAATACGTTCCTCTGGTGCTGCGTGCGCAAACGTTATGGGAAGAGCTTTCAACGCATAATGAAGATCCCATCTTCGTCCGCTCCGGCGTCATAAACCTCGGCCCGGCGGACTCGCCATTTCTGGCGAACGTGGCGCATAGCGCACAGCAATGGCAGTTGAACGTTGAGCAACTGGATGCCGCCGCCATCATGGCGCGCTGGCCTGAAATTCGCGTCCCTGACAACTACATTGGCCTGTTCGAAACGGACTCCGGTTTTCTGCGCAGTGAACTGGCGATCAAAACCTGGGTTCGCCTTGCCGAAGAGGCTGGCTGTGCGCAGCTCTTTAACTGCCCCGTCACCGCCCTTCATCACGATAGCGACGGCGTTACCGTTGAAACCGCTGACGGCGAATACCGCGCGAAGAAAGTGTTGATCAGTGCCGGTACATGGGTACAGGCGCTGGTGCCGGAACTCCCCATCCAACCCGTTCGTAAAGTTTTTGCCTGGTATCAGGCTGACGGGCGCTACAGCATGAAAAATAACTTCCCGGCGTTCACTGGAGAACTCCCGAACGGCGATCAGTATTACGGTTTTCCCGCCGAAAACGACGCATTAAAAATAGGAAAACACAACGGTGGTCAGTTGATTCACTCACCGGAAGAGCGCAAGCCGTTTGCCGCCGTCGCCAGCGATGGTTCCGAAGCGTTCCCCTTCTTGCGCACTATCCTGCCCGGCATTGGCTGCTGCCTGAACGGCGCCGCCTGTACCTATGATAATTCCCCGGATGAAGATTTTATTATCGATACATTACCGGGACATGATAATACGCTGATCGTCACCGGTCTGAGCGGCCACGGCTTTAAGTTCGCCTCGGTATTAGGTGAGATTGCCGCCGATTTCGCGCAGGGTAAATCGCCGGCTTTTGACCTGACGCCATTCAAACTGAAGCGCTTTACGCAATAATGACCCAATGGCCTCGCAAACGGGGCCGTTTCTTTTTGAGGAGTCAGGCTGTGCGTCGTATTTTTCACTATCTGATCAATAATATTCGTGAGCATTTTATGCTCTACGTTATTTTATGGTCGCTGCTGGCCATCATGGACATTATTTATATCATGTTCTTTTAATTTATTTCAGCTGACAAAAATTGACAAAACCTGAGATTACTCTAACTTTCATTGTAATAATTTGACCAATAAGAAACCTCCCGCCCTCCTGCCCCATATAGATAAAACCGCTAATCACCTCGAATCTTCTGACGCACAATGACAAATTCAATCAATTTTATTGAAATAAAAACAAATATCGCCAGGATTGTTATTTATTAGTTGCATTAATGTCTCTAACAGGTCATTTTCATTCTCTCCTGAAATATCCATTGGTGTGTTTATGCAATTCAAAAATACTCCTCAGCGCTATGGCGCCATTTCTGTATTGCTTCACTGGCTGGTCGCCATTGTTGTATACGGCATGTTTGCCCTGGGTTTATGGATGGTGACGCTCAGCTATTACGATGGCTGGTATCACCAGGCGCCGGAATTGCATAAAAGTATCGGCATCCTGCTAATGATGGGGCTGGTTATACGTGTTTTCTGGCGTTTCGTCTCACCACCGCCAAAGGCGCTGAAAAGCTATTCACGCCTGACCCGTCTGGGTGCGGCGGTGGGCCACCTTGCGCTGTATCTTCTGCTCTTCGCCATTGTGATCAGCGGCTATCTGATCTCAACCGCCGACGGCAAACCGATCAGCGTGTTTGGGTGGTTTGACGTGCCCGCCACGCTGGCCGACGCGGGCGCTCAGGCCGATCTTGCCGGTAGTCTGCACCTGTGGCTGGCCTGGAGCGTTGTGATTTTGTCCGTTCTGCATGGGCTAATGGCCCTGAAGCACCATTTCATCGATAAAGACGACACCCTGAAGCGTATGCTGGGGAGATCGTCGCCTGACTATGGAGTTGAAAAATGAAAAAAAGCCTGCTGGGACTGACTTTTGCTTCCCTGTTATTCACCACTGGTTCTGCAATCGCGGCAGACTATAAAATTGATAAAGAGGGACAACACGCCTTCGTTAACTTCCGTATCCAGCACCTGGGTTACAGCTGGCTGTACGGGACGTTCAAAGATTTCGACGGAACATTTACCTTCGATGAAAAAAATCCGGCAGCGGATAAAGTGAACGTCACCATTAACACCAACAGCGTTGATACCAACCATGCGGAGCGTGATAAGCACCTGCGTAGCGCTGATTTCCTGAACGTGGCGAAATTCCCGCAGGCGACGTTTACCTCGACCAGCGTGAAAAAAGATGGCGACGAGCTGGATATCACCGGCGACCTGACGCTCAACGGCGTCACCAAACCAGTCACGCTGGAAGCGAAGCTGATCGGCCAGGGTGACGATCCGTGGGGCGGGAAGCGCGCGGGCTTTGAAGCGGAAGGTAAAATTAAGCTGAAAGACTTCAACATCACCACCGACCTCGGCCCTGCATCGCAGGAAGTCGATTTGATTATCTCGGTGGAAGGCGTACAGCAGAAGTAACGAATGCCGGATGGCGGCTTCGCCTTATCCGGCCTACAGCAACGCACATTGTAGACCCGGTAAGCGGAGCGCCTCCGGGCGTAATGCCGGATGGCGCTACGTTATTCCGCCGGGTCGGGAATGCCCAGTTGGGTATTCAGGCGGCCACGCGATTTATTGAAGATTTTATTGCCATTCTCACGGCCAGCACGGCGACGGCGCTGTTCCTCTTCCGGCAAACTGCTCTCTTCACAGCACAGCTCGCTACAGCAGCCTTTAAACTTCTCGGCGCAAGCCGGGCACTGAATAAACAGCAGATGGCAGCCATCATTTTTACAGTTGGTATGGCTGTCGCACGGTGCGCCGCACTGGTGACAATGCGCGATAACCTCATCAGAGATCCGCTCTCCCATACGCTCATCAAACACAAAATTCTTACCGATGAAACGCACCGGCAGTCCCTGCTCGCGCGCCTTACGCGCGTACTCAATGATGCCGCCTTCAATGTGCCACACTTTGTTAAAACCGTTATGCTTCATCCAGGCGCTGGCTTTTTCACAACGAATACCGCCCGTACAATACATGATGATTTTCTTGTCTCTATGCTCCTGCATCATTTCAACAGCTTTCGGCAACTGCTCGCGGAACGTGTCAGCCGGAATTTCCAGCGCATTTTCGAAATGCCCCACTTCATATTCGTAGTGGTTACGCATGTCGATAAACACGGCATCAGGATCGTCCAGCATGGCGTTCACTTCCGCCGCTTTCAGGTACTCGCCAACGTCGCTGGCATCAAAATTCGGATCGTCGATACCATCGGCCACAATCCGCTCGCGTACTTTCATACGCAGCACCCAGAAGGACTTACCGTCATCGTCCAGCGCAATATTCAGACGCAAGCCGTTTAATGCGGGATCAAACGCATACAGCTGCTCACGAAACGCCGCGACCTGACTTTGCGGCACGCTGATCTGTGCGTTAATGCCTTCACGCGCCAGATAAACGCGACCAAAAACATTCAGCGAGGTAAACATCTGGTACAACGCGTCGCGCGTGCTCTGCGGATCGACGATCGTGAAATATTTATAAAAAGAGATGGTCGTGCGCGGCTCCGTTTCAGCTAACATCCGGGCTTTAAGCGCATCGTTCGAAATGCGGTTGTGTAACACTGGCATGGTGTACGTATCCTGCAATCAGTAAAAATGAAATCGGGCGGCATCATAAAGCAAACATCGCCAATTTACATCCACACATTTTGCGCTACATTTCATTCTTCATACTAAGAAATTAACAACAATTGCCGCTTTTATCGTCGTTCTCCAACCACAAATTTTTGCTGTACACGAAAAAATGCGACAATACAGGGAATTGCTCGTTTACAGACAGGATAGAGATGACGAATTTACCTAAGTTCTCCGTTGCGCTACTGCATCCACGTTATTGGTTAACCTGGCTGGGTATTGGTGCTCTTTGGTTGGTCGTGCAATTGCCCTACCCGGTGATTTACAAACTGGGTTGTGCAATGGGACGTCTGGCGTTGCGTTTTATGAAGCGCCGCGCCCGCATCGCCTATCGTAATCTTGAATTGTGCTTTCCGCAGATGAGCGAGCAAGAACGCCACCAGATGGTGGTGAAGAACTTCGAGTCTGTCGGGATGGGCGTGATGGAAACCGGCATGGCCTGGTTCTGGTCCGACCGCCGTATTTCACGCTGGACAGATGTCAGCGGCGTTGAGCATATCCGCGACGTTCAGGCCCGGGAGCGAGGAATTCTGCTGGTTGGCCTGCACTTTCTGACGCTGGAGCTGGGCGCGCGCCAGTTTGGTTTGCAACAGCCTGGCATTGGCGTTTATCGTCCGAATGACAATCCGTTGCTTGACTGGCTACAGACCTGGGGACGTATGCGCTCCAACAAGTCGATGCTCGATCGCAAAGACCTGAAAGGCATGATCAAAGCGCTGAAAAAAGGTGAAGTGGTCTGGTATGCGCCGGATCATGACTATGGCCCGCGCGCCAGCGTGTTTGTCCCGCTGTTTGCCGTGGAACAGGCCGCCACCACGTCAGGAACCTGGATGCTCTCCCGGATGTCCAACGCCTGTCTGGTGCCGTTTGTTCCGCGTCGTAAACCCGATGGCAAAGGCTATGAGCTGATTCTTCTGCCGCCGGAATGCTCACCACCGCTGGATGACGCCGAAACCACCGCGGCCTGGATGAACACGATCGTAGAGAAATGCATCATGATGGCGCCCGAGCAATACATGTGGTTGCATCGCCGTTTCAAAACGCGTCCTGAAGGTATGCCCTCCCGTTACTGATTTATCAGGTGTAGCCGGGCGACGGTTGCACCTTCTCATCGCCTCTTTTAGCTTTAAAAGCTACTCACATTGCCGCCCTCAGCAGGCAGGCGCATAATAAGAGAGTATTGCCTTATTTTTATTCTGATGATAGCGCAAACAGCGCATCACACTGCGGATCGCTATGTCACCCTCTGATGTCCCCATAAACTGGAAACGCAATCTCACCGTAGCCTGGCTGGGCTGTTTTTTGACCGGCGCGGCGTTTAGCCTGGTGATGCCATTTTTACCTCTCTACGTTGAGCAGCTCGGCGTAACGGGCCACAGCGCGCTGAATATGTGGTCGGGGCTGGTTTTCAGTATCACCTTCCTGTTTTCCGCTATTGCCTCGCCTTTTTGGGGCGGGCTGGCCGATCGCAAAGGGCGAAAGATCATGCTGCTGCGCTCAGCCCTCGGCATGGCGATGGTTATGCTGCTGATGGGGCTGGCGCAGAACATCTGGCAGTTTCTGATCCTGCGCGCATTGTTAGGTCTGCTCGGCGGATTTGTGCCAAACGCAAATGCGCTTATCGCCACTCAGGTGCCGCGTAATAAGAGCGGCTGGGCGTTAGGAACGCTTTCTACTGGCGGCGTCAGCGGCGCGTTGCTCGGCCCTCTGGCGGGCGGATTACTTGCCGACCAGTACGGATTACGCCCTGTCTTCTTCATCACCGCCAGCGTGCTGTTGGTCTGTTTCTTACTGACGCTCTTTTTTATTCGCGAGCGTTTTCAGCCTGTCAGCAAAAAGGAGATGTTGCACGTCCGGGAGGTCGTTGGCTCACTAAAAAACCCAAAGCTGGTTTTGAGTCTGTTCGTCACCACGCTGATCATTCAGGTTGCAACCGGATCGATCGCGCCTATTCTGACGTTATATGTGCGAGAGCTAGCCGGTAACGTCAGCAATATCGCATTTATCAGCGGAATGATCGCCTCGGTGCCCGGCGTGGCGGCGTTGCTCAGCGCGCCCCGGCTCGGCAAACTGGGCGATCGCATTGGCCCCGAAAAGATCCTGATTACCGCCCTGATTATCTCTGTCCTGCTGCTGATCCCGATGTCATTCGTACAAACGCCCTGGCAGCTTGGCGTGCTGCGCTTTTTACTTGGCGCGGCGGACGGCGCCCTGCTCCCTGCCGTACAGACTCTGCTGGTCTATAACGCCAGCAATCAGATCGCCGGGCGCATCTTCAGTTACAACCAGTCATTTCGCGATATTGGCAACGTCACAGGCCCGTTAATGGGGGCGGCTATTTCTGCCAGCTACGGTTTTCGCGCCGTGTTTTGCGTCACCGCTGGCGTCGTGTTGTTCAACGCAATTTATTCGTGGAACAGCCTGCGGCGGCGCAGAGAGACCCTCGCGGCAAAATGATTTTTGCGCTTTCATACTTGCAAAACCGGAGAATCAGCTATTCTTTCCCTGAATACCTCATCAAATCAAAGGGAGACAGTGATGACTATGTACGCCACGCTGGAAGAAGCCATTGATGCAGCCCGTGAAGAGTTTCTGGCTGACAACCCGGAACTCGAACAAGATGAAGCCAATGTTCAACAACTCAATATCCAGAAATACGTGCTACAGGATGGCGACATCATGTGGCAAGCCGAGTTTTTTGCCGATGAAGGCGAAGAAGGCGAATGTCTGCCAATGCTGAGTGGCGAAGCGGCGCAAAGCGTCTTTGACGGCGATTATGATGAGATAGAGATTCGTCAGGAGTGGCTGGAAGAGAACACTCTGCATGAGTGGGATGACGGTGAATTTCAGCTCGAGCCGCCTCTGGATACCGAAGAAGGCCAGACTGCGGCGGATGAGTGGGATGAGCGTTAACTACTCATAAGGGCCGTGGTGTATATCCAGCGGCAGCAGCAGCGTATCAAAAACCAGTGAAAACGGCAGATCGAGAACCGTGACATAGCGCCACGCGGAATCCCGGACATCCCACTGCACGCCGGGATAGTATTGATTGCCGTGCCCTTGTCCGGGGATCGTCCTGCTAATGATGCTGCCGCACCCGCTCAGAAGTAGCGCCATTACGCCAACCACGATTATTCGCACCGGATACCTCATTCGTCGTTTTGTTCAGTATAAAAAAATACCGGCAGCAGGCCGGTATTTTCAGATAATTGTCAGCGCATATTTGTCGGCCTGATAAACGCCACGTTTATCAGACCGCTACGGCTTACTTCTTCTGCAACGCCAGTGGGTTCAGGTTGATACCCTGATAGTAGTTAACCCACGATGAATATCTTTCCGGTGAATTCCAGACTCGATAGTGTAAACGCGCCATCGTCACTGGATCGCTCAACAACACCAGACGGCGGTCGCGATTCAGTTTTTCCGGCGTTTCATTCAGCGCCTGCTCCACATGGCGGTCGCGCGCAATCTCCAGCACCTTACTGGCGCGGTGACGGGCCGTAGCCATCGCCGTAGCCAGTGCGTTAAACGACGGATTAAACACCGCGTGCATAAAGCCGTCATCCAGCGTGCGATTGCGGTTCATCGCCAGGTATTTGTCAGTATCCACGAGCACCTGCGGCGGGGAATACTCTTCCGGGATGAGGAACAGTTTCCAGCGTTTGGTGCGCAAGCCCACCGTTGAACGGCTGGAAACCACGGACACAAACGGCGACAGGATCAGCGAGAAGACAATCGGCGCCAGCCAGAACAGGAAACGTAAATCCAGCCAGGCCATGCCAACCGCCCATACCAGGCCGAGCAGCAACTGGGAACCGTGACGCATGAAGGCTTCACCCCACGGGGTAGAGTCATCGTCACGCTGCGGTGAATTCCAGACCACTTCCCAGCCGAGGAATGCGCTCACCACAAACACCGTGTGGAACAACATGCGTACCGGCGCCAGCAGCACAGAGAACAGCACTTCCAGCAGCAGCGACAGCGTTACGCGCACAAATCCGCCATACTCTTTTGTGCCCTTACACCAGATGAGCATAATACTCAGCAGCTTCGGCAGGAACAGCAGCACCATCGTGGATGCAAACAGCGCAATCGCCAGTTCGGGGCGCCACTGCGGCCAGACCGGGAACAGCTGGCGCGGTTGCAGGAAGTATTGCGGTTCGGTCAACGCATGAACTACCTGCAAAGCGGTGGAAAGCGCCAGGAACATAAACCACAGCGGCGCCGACAGGTAAGACATAACCCCCGTCAGGAACACCGCACGGTGAACCGGGTGCATCCCTTTCACCAGGAACAGGCGGAAGTTCATCAGGTTGCCATGACACCAGCGGCGGTCACGCTTAAGTTCATCCAGCAGGTTCGGCGGCAGTTCTTCATACGAACCCGGCAGGTCGTAGGCAATCCAGACGCCCCACCCTGCACGACGCATTAACGCCGCTTCCACGAAGTCATGCGAGAGGATGGAACCCGCGAACGATCCTTCGCCCGGCAGCGGCGCAAGCGCACAGTGTTCGATGAATGGCTTCACGCGAATAATCGCGTTGTGGCCCCAGTAATGCGACTCGCCTAGCTGCCAGAAGTGCAGCCCGGCGGTAAACAGCGGGCCGTACACGCGGGTAGCAAACTGCTGGCAACGCGCATACAGCGTATCCATACCGGACGCTTTCGGCGACGACTGGATGATTCCGGCATTCGGGTTCGCTTCCATCAGACGCACCAGGCCGCTCAGACACTCGCCGGTCATCACCGAGTCAGCGTCCAGCACCACCATGTAGCTGTACTGGTTGCCCCAGCGACGGCAGAAGTCATCGATATTGCCGCTTTTGCGCTTCACACGACGGCGGCGACGGCGATAGAAAATCTGTCCTTCGCCCTGCACTTCAGCAATCAGCTCCATCCACGCTTTTTGTTCCGCCACGCAGATATCGGGGTTGTAGCTATCGCTCAGGATATAGACGTCGAAATGCGCTGCGTTGCCGGTGGCTTTAACCGATTCCCACGTAGCGCGTAGCCCCGCGAACACGCGGTCAACGTCCTCGTTGCAGATAGGCATAATCAACGCGGTACGGTGCTCTGGATTCAGCGGCTCATTTCCCACCGTTGACGCCGAAATACTGTATTTATCGCGGCCAATCAGCAGTTGCAGGAAGCCCATAAGCGCGGTCCAGAACCCCGCAGACACCCAGCAGAACAGCACGGCGAACAGGATCAGGATGCCGGTTTGCAGCACATACGGCAGCAGTTGCATAAAGGAGACCCACAGATCCTGCCCGATCATGTCGGCAGGATTAATGAGCGCCCAGCCCTGATAAGGAAGAATGGTCTTCATATACCAGGTCGCAACCACCGTCTGCGCCAGCGTCAGCAGCAACAGGATGTAGCGGCGGATTGTCCCGACGGTACGCCATTTTTGCTCGTTCTCCTGCTCTTCTTTCGTCAGGCGGGAGAGATAACGCGGCGTCACGTCCCGGCCGCGCAAGCGGTCCCAGAAACGACCCAGCGGGTTGGTGCGCCAGGGATCGGGGAACATAGAAGAACGCGTCGCTTTCGGCATTGCCTGCAACTGATCGCGTCCCTCATCATCCTTAATCAGTTGCCCTTCGGCCAGCGAATCCGGCCAGGCCTGCTCAAGGCGCGCTTTAACAGATCCCTGCGGTGAATCGTCTTCTCGCGAGTAAGCTCGATGCTCAACATCCAGCGCCTCATGGACGGCGCGGATGTCCGTTTTCGGCAGCGCCGCTTTCTCAATGTCTGAAAGCGGCATTGCGTCAATATACTCAGTTGTCTTATTCATTGGCAGGTAACTGGTAGCTCCAGGTTTCACTCAACGGCTGATCGGCATTCACCAACGCAGCACGCATTTCAGTGGTTTTCTTCGCGTCTTTCACTTTTACGCGCAGCGTCAAACGCCAGCCTTTCGTCACCGGGTTATAACGCACTGAGTTCTCAACGATTTCGCCGTTATCGCCAATACTGGTTTGCGCCGTGACAGGGGTATCCTGCGGCAGCTTTTTCATATCTGTGCCGACAAAATCCACGACGAAGGCGATGGTGCCATCAGGCTGGCGAATCAGGTTAGACTGTTTGACATCGCCCGTAGAGCGACGCGTCTGCTGAACCCAGGCATTCTCCGGCGCATGAAGTTTCTCTTCATCGCGGGTAAACGTCATGGTGTACTTGAAGTTCATCTCTTTGCCTGCTTCAGGCAGTTGATCCGGCGTCCAGTAGGCCACGATGTTATCGTTAGTTTCATCGTTGGTCGGAATTTCCACCAGTTCGATTTTCCCTTTGCCCCACTCGCCTTTCGGCGTGATCCAGGCGCTTGGGCGCAGGTCATAGCGATCGTCTAAATCTTCAAAGCGCGAGAACTGGCGGCCGCGTTGCAGCAAGCCGAACCCTTGCGGGTTTTCCATCGCATAGCTGCTCACCGCAAGATGTTTCGGGTTATTCAGCGGGCGCCAGATCCATTCACCGTTGCCCGCATGGATAGACAACCCGTTAGAGTCGTGCAATTCCGGGCGATAGTTGGTTGCCGGAGACGGCTGGTTCGGCCCAAACAGGAACATGCTGGTTAACGGCGCAACGCCCAGTTTACCGACTTTATCACGCAGGTAGACTTTCGACTGAACGTCCACCACGGTGTCACGCCCAGGGATGATGACGAAGCGGTATGCCCCGGTCGCACGCGGGGAATCGAGCAACGCATAGATGGTCAAACGTTTGTCAGTCGGTTTTGGACGCTCAATCCAGAACTCGCGAAAGCGGGGAAATTCCTCACCGGAAGGCAGCGCGGTATCAATCGCCAGACCACGCGCGGAAAGACCATAGACCTGGCCTGCGCCAATGACGCGGAAATAGCTGGCACCGAGCATGCTGACGATTTCATCGTTTTTGTCTTTGCTGTTGATCGGGTACAGCACTTTGAACCCGGCGAAACCGAGGTCTTTGACGGTGTCTTTATCATGCTGAACATCGCCAAAATTGAAATAGTCCGGGTTGTATTTGATTCTTTTTACCGTCGTCGCGGTAACTTCGTTGATCCTGACCGGTGTGTCGAAGTACATACCCTGGTGGTAGAACTCGAGCTTGAATGGGGTCTTGATATTGCTCCAGTACGCTTTATCACGGTTAAACTGGATCTGCTGATAGTCCGCATATTTCATGTCGCGGAAAACGGAGGGCAAGTTACTTTTCGGCGCCTCATAGCCTTTACCGGCTAAGGATTGAGCTTGTTTTGCAACATCATCGATGGTGAACGCCCAACTCGACGATGTGTACAGCGTTAACATTACCGCCGCGCCCAACCAACGCATTTTCATCATTTGTCGTTTATGTTTCATAATAAGTAAGCACTTCCCCCTTTGTGTGCTTATATCGATCCGATCCATTTTAATGGATAATCAGGCAATCCGACAACTGAATCCCGGCTTTGTTCAGCGCGCTGGCTCATGGATTAAGCAGGTTTTGCTCCTGTTTTCACTTTGCGTGCTTATCCTGGAGACAGGTTGTTGGACTTCGTGTAGGGTTGCCCCCGAATGTAAACATTATTCGTCCCAGGGATAAGACGAAAAGTCTGAGAATATGTATCTATCTATGAATCCAGTACCTCCACAGCGTGAATATTTTCTTGACTCCATCCGCGCCTGGCTGATGTTGTTGGGGATCCCCTTTCATATCTCATTGATATATTCAAGCCATACCTGGCATATCAACAGCGCAGAGCCCTCATGGTGGCTGACCCTGTTTAACGATTTTGTCCACGCATTTCGCATGCAGGTCTTTTTTGTTATTTCCGGTTATTTTTCGTACATGTTATTCCTGCGTTATCCATTAAAACGTTGGTGGAAAGTGCGTGTTGAACGCGTAGGTATTCCTATGCTGACGGCCATTCCTTTACTCACCTTGCCGCAATTTATCATGCTGCAATTTGTCAAAGGGAAAACTGAGAACTGGCACACGCTTTCTTTGTATGAGAAATACAATACGCTGGCCTGGGAATTAATTTCTCATCTGTGGTTTTTATTAGTGCTTGTTGTATTAACAACCCTGAGCATGTGGGCATTCAGCCAAATCAAAAAAAGCGCGGAACGCACAACGAAGCCGTTATTCGCCGCCGTTTCGATGACCAAATTGACGCTTATCTTCTTTATCCTTGGCGTCGGTTACGCCGCGCTGAGACGCGCCATTTTTATCATTTATCCCTCTATTCTTAGCGATGGCATGTTCAATTTCGTCGTCATGCAAACGCTGTTTTATCTCCCTTTCTTTATCCTGGGCGCGCTGGCATTCATCAACCCGGCGCTGAAAGCGCTGTTTACCGTACCGTCACGCGGATGCACGCTGGCTGCGGCGCTCGCCTTCGTTGCCTACCTGCTGAACCAGCGTTATGGCAGCGGCGATGCCTGGATGTATGAAACAGAATACGTCATTACCATGCTGATGGGATTGTGGATGGTTAACGTGGTCTTTTCGCTGGGCCACCGTTTACTTAATTTCCAGTCCGCTCGCGTCACCTATTTTGTGAATGCATCGCTTTTCATCTATCTGGTGCATCATCCACTAACGCTGTTTTTCGGCGCGTATATTACGCCGCATATTACGTCGAATCTGCTGGGCTTTTTATGCGGGCTGGTCTTTGTTATCGGTATTGCGCTGGTCCTGTATGAACTGCATTTACGGGTTCCCGTACTGAAATTTTTATTTTCGGGCAAACCTGCGGTTAAACGTGATAACAGCAAGGCTGTCGCCAGTTAAGCTGCCCGCTGAAGGGCGTTAAAGCAGCCATTCGACGGGCAAGACAGACGCCAGTCGCACCAGAACCCGCTTCCAGAATCCTGTGGCGGGTTCTTTTTTCAGTACCACCTCGTCACGCAGGTGGCGATCAACCCAGTTAATTCTTCCCCAACGATCCAGCCGCAGTTGCCAGGCGTCATCACGCTGGCTCTGCATAAAACGGTTATGAATCAGCGTTGCCAGCGTTTCGCTTTCAATCACAAACCCCATTTCGGTATTGAGTAACGTCGATCGGGGATCGAAATTGAGCGAACCGATAAAAACCTTATTCCCGTCAATGCTGAAGGTCTTCGCATGCAGGCTGGAGCCTGAGTTACCGGTTAAACCACGATCGTGAAGTTCAGCCGCATGCCCGTTAG
The DNA here is from genome assembly GCF_030333225.1 of Citrobacter sp. CK202. Classification (NCBI taxonomy): domain Bacteria; kingdom Pseudomonadati; phylum Pseudomonadota; class Gammaproteobacteria; order Enterobacterales; family Enterobacteriaceae; genus Citrobacter; species Citrobacter sp. CK202. The sequence goes on along the minus strand of NZ_JAOWGI010000013.1, from coordinate 9,971 downwards.
TGGGTTTAAGCTCATAGAGCTCAATGCCGTAGCGCAGAAGTTTTTTACGCCACCGCGCATAGCCCGCATGGACGACCGCCACATCGTTCGCCGCCAGTGAATTGGTAAGAATCGCGATCCTGACCCCTTTTCTCACCAGTTGCAGCAGTTGCGCGACGCCCGCCCGGGTGGGAACAAAATAGGCGGAAATAATGTCGATACGTTCCGTTGGCGACCCCATCACATCGAACAGGCGTTGCGGCAGAAGCGAATGACGCTGCGCTTTCCCCTCGCCTTTTAAAGGATCGTCGCTGAGCAGACGGGTTTTCGCCCATATCAGCGGTAAAGCGCCGCGATCAAGATGGGACATAAAGTGGCTGGTTTTCAGCTTATGCAAATAGCGGCGCGTAATGTCGTCGTTGTACCAGGAATCCGGTAAGTCAATGCGTCGGGTGATTTCCTGCTCAGACAGCGACAACACTTTTTGCAGCGTTGACACCGATTTGCAGTGCCAGTAACGTTCAAAATCATCCGCTACGTCTTTTACGACAGGGCCAATCGCCATCACGTCGAGATCGGAAAACAGCGGCTCTTCACCTGCGCCAAAATAGGCATCGCCAATATTCCGCCCGCCGACAATGGTGACTGCGCCATCTGCCGTATAGCTTTTATTATGCATACGCCGATTAAGCCGGGCAAAGTCGGTTAAATACCCCAGCGCACGCAGCATACGAAAAGAGAAAGGATTAAACAGGCGCACTTCGATATTGGGGTGGCTATCCAGCAGTTGCAGCGTATCATCAAGCCCCGGCGTGTTGTTATCATCCAGCAGCAGGCGAACATGAACGCCGCGCTTTGCCGCCGCCAATAATATCGAAAACAGCAGGCGCCCGGACATGTCGTCCTCCCAGATGTAATACTGCACATCCAGGGTGCGCTCAGCCATTTCCGTTAATCGATAGCGTGCGGCAAAGGCATCCAGGCTGTCATCCAGGGCGAGAATGCCGCATTCGCCGGGATGACGTTCACACAGCGGGGTAACAGCGCGCTCAAGTCGGGTCAACTCACTCATCACCTTGTTGGGTCAGTAATCGCTCGTAAAGTCGGGCAGTTTCTTCATCATAACAGACAAAGTATACCTGCTCAGGTAGCGCGTGGCGGGCAAGAAAATCCGCGACCGTATTGACCGCGATCTCTGCTGCGGCGGGGCGTGGGTAGCCGTAAGCGCCGGTGCTGATCGCCGGAAACGCGACAGACCGGTAGCCATTGGCCAGCACCAGTTGCAAACTGTTGAAATAGGCATCTTCCAGGAGCTGGGATTCGTTGTGATCGCCGCCACGCCAGACGGGCCCCACCGTATGGATCACCGCTTTCGCCGGCAGATTGCCTGCCAGAGTGATGACCGCGTGTCCTGCCGGGCACTCGCCCTGCTGCTGCCTGACTTTTTTGCAGGCTTCCAGTAGCGCCGGACCCGCTGCACGATGAATCGCGCCGTCGACGCCACCGCCCCCCAGTAATGAAGCGTTGGCGGCATTAACAATCACATCTACCGTGAGCTGGGTTATGTCGCCATGTTGTACATGAATACGCGATTTCATAGATCCCCCTTACCTTAACCTATAGCCTAAGTGTACAGCAGGGCTTTCAATGAAATCGCGTTTTTTAATCGAACGATTTTATCTCTGACGTGATGCGTTTATTGGTATTCAATACTCATAATCGCCAGACGTTGTTGCGGATCGAGATAGTTGACTCTCACGGATGCAATTTGTCGAAGGCTTTGCGGGGCGGTTGTAACCTGTTGCAGGGTAAAACGGTTAGTTTTCATCTGGCCATTATTCACGCATGTCATGTCAATATTTTGCTGCCGGGCACTGACCTCACAGGGAGGTTCGACAATCTGACCACGAAAATGAATAACGCCGCCGGTAGTGATTTGTTGAGCTGTAACAGAGGAAGAAAAGAGAATGCAGACGCCAAGGCCTGCTCCGAGGATATTTTTCGAACACAACGCAAACATACAATAGCTCCTCAATGATCAATCATACTTGAAGGATCGGAGTTTTCCTTCCACTGCGACGCTCGCGGTGAACGGAAACGACGTTGTTGCCTCTCTATAATTCATAGAACAGTAATCCATCCCCTGCCACAAACAATCACCAAATAAATCAAATGATTAAGATGATTTCTCAGGAGATGGCCATTGCTGCGACAAATGCAACGACTGCCCGTCGGAAACGGTAACGATAATTTTTACCGAGTCCTCCGGGGAAATATTTAAACTGAGTTTCGTTAAATCAATGGGTTGATTAGCGGGCAAAGAAAGGGTTGTTTTCTGCTGTGTACGGCTTTGCCCTCCTTTCCCATCACGAACGGCAAAAATTTGGACTTCGCACACGCAGGGTTTACTGAGCGTAACCTGGGGGACAATGGTGTAAATTTCACCTTGTTGCGTGGTATTAAATGTAATCTGGCTGGAGAGCGCGGCAAGGAGTAATAGCGTATTCATTATATCCTCACGAAAAAAACAGGGCTTTCGCCCTGTTTATTATGAGTACCCGACCTGAATCAGTACTGGTTAGCCGTGGCGTTGTTGCCGAAGCCGACCTGAGTAACCGATACCTGGGAGTCGGACGCAGTCTGGTTAACCAGCGCGCCGTTGCGGCCACCAAACTGGCTCACAACGATATCAGAGTTTTTGGCATTCCACTGATCGATAGTCGCGCTGTTTCTGTACCCATTCTGGGTCAGGTCAATGCCGCTGTTGTCAGCGCCCTGGCCTACGTCTGCGCCGTTACCATGACCATATTGTTTGATGGACAGATCTGATTTACGAGCATCGCTTTGCAGAGCAAGAGCAGAGTTTGCGCTACCGTACTGGAAAATACTCAGGGTAGATTCAGGGCCGGAATTATTACCGCCATTATTATGACCGCCGCCACCGCCCCACTGCGGAACAACACCTGCCAGAGCACTGCCAGAAACTACGATTGCTGCGAATGCTGCCACTTTTAAAAGTTTCATGGTAAACCCCCATCGGATTGATTTAAAAGTCGTCATGGTATTAACGTTGCGTAACGCGAATAGCCATGCGCGACTGTCTCTGCACTACAACTGCTGTTTTTTGCGTACCGTACTGCGTAATATCTGCTTTATTACCAGAACCTTTCTGAATAATCATTGCAGTATTACCATAAGAGCCTTGCGATATACTTGCATCATTGGCGTAACCCGCCTGATCAATATATGCAAGGTTATAAGCTCCTGACTGGTCAATCTTCGCTCGATTATTTCCGCCTTCTTGTGAAATAACAGATAAAAGTTTTGAGCCGTCCTGGCGTGTTTTTGCACTATTATAAGTGCCCTTTTGACCAATAATGGCTGCCTGATTAAATGAAGACTTGCTTAATTCATTTACCGCAAAATTATATTCCGCATTTGCCAGATCATAACTTGTCGCGGCTGCAATCCCAGGCGCACCCAGTATTGTTAACATCATAAATAACAATTTGTTTTTCATGTTGTCACCCTGGACCTGGTCGTACATTACGTTAATTTAAAAGCATTTCAATTTGACTGTTAACGCGATTCGTTTTTTGTTAACGCCGCGTTACGATGAAGAGTATGTCCGTGGAAACATTTTAAATAACTCACCCGCGAGTGGTATTTTGATATTCAGCGTCACACCAAAGTGCTAATTCACTGTTGACTCCACTGTTATTTACGAAAAATTTATTTTCTTATCTGTAGCGGGCTAAACATTTCTGCCAGTGAGAGGGAAAAACCGTTTTCTGCATATCATTATGAGTTTCTCCGGGCATCACACTGCATCGCCGTCACAACTCGTGACAAACATCATTTTTTTCTCACTAAAAATGTCCAGGCGGCCCTGAGTCGAACGTTTTAAAATTAACTTGTCAGACAAACTCAAAAATAATTTTAAATTATTATTTAAAATCAATCAGTTATTATAATTTGTATGATTTTTTAAATCTATGCAATAACAGCAACATGTACAACTTTTCTATCAAATCTAATCTCTAAAAAATCCACACATTAACATATAAATATATAATTTTACATTTTGTTACAAGTTTAACACTTGCTTTAAGGTTTGTAATGACTAGATTGAAATCAGTTGTAGTCCATCTGTTTTAATATTTTTACCCTTTTTGGGTCGATGTTTTATTTCTACACACAGCAGTGCAACATCTGTCAGTACTTCTGGTGCCTCGTATTTTAGCTGAGGCAGCTGTCAGATGTGCGACTAAAAAAAGTGGGGTTTCATCATGTTTAATGAAGTCCATAGTATTCATGGTCATACATTATTGTTGATCACAAAACCATCTTTGCAGGCCACTGCATTATTGCAGCATTTAAAGCAATCACTGGCTGTTACCGGAAAACTACATAATATTCAACGTTCTCTGGATGATATATCCGCCAGTTGCATTGTTTTACTGGATATGATGGAAGCGGATAAAAAAATTATCCATTACTGGCAAGACAATTTGAGTCGGAAAAACAACAATATCAAGACGTTATTGTTGAATACTCCCGACGACTATCCCTTCCGTGATATTGAAAACTGGCCACATATCAATGGCGTGTTTTACGCAACGGAGGATGAAGAACGTGTCGTTAACGGCTTGCAGGGGATCCTGCGAGGCGAATGCTATTTTTCGCAAAAGCTGGCCAGTTACCTGATCACTCATTCAGGGAACTACCGTTACAACAGCACGGAATCAGCGCTTCTCACTCATCGTGAAAAAGAGATCCTCAATAAACTGCGAATCGGCGCCTCAAACATTGAAATCGCCCGCTCGCTTTTTATCAGCGAGAATACGGTAAAAACACATCTTTATAATCTTTTCAAAAAGATAGCTGTTAAAAACCGTACTCAGGCGGTCTCGTGGGCAAACGATAACCTCAGGCGATAAAGCCATGAAACGCTATCTGACCTGGATTGTGGCAGCAGAATTACTGCTTGCCGCAGGGAATCTTCACGCTGCGGAAGTTGAAGTGGAAGTTCCCGGACTCTTAACTGACCATACCGTCTCATCAGTCGGCCACAATTTTTATCGCGCCTTCAGCGACAAATGGGAAAGTGAGTACACAGGCAATTTGACCATCAATGAAAGACCCAGTGCGCGTTGGGGAAGTTGGATCACGATAACGGTAAATCAGGACGTTATATTCCAGACTTTTTTATTCCCAACGAAAAGAGACTTCGAGCGAACCGTTGACTTCGCGCTGGCGCAAACTGAAGAAGCATTAAATCGTCGGCAAATAGATCAAACGCTATTAAGCACGAGTGATTTAGCGCGCGATGAATTCTAAAATATGATTTAGTCTGGAGGCTGCCATGCGTGTCAAACATGCAGTAGTTATGCTCATGCTTATTTCACCATTAAGTTGGGCCGGAAATATGACATTCCAGTTCCGAAATCCTAATTTTGGTGGAAACCCAAATAACGGCGCATTTTTATTAAATAGCGCTCAGGCACAAAACTCTTATAAGGACCCAAGTTATTACGACGACTTCGGGATTGAAACCCCGTCTGCACTGGATAACTTTACGCAGGCTATTCAATCGCAAATCCTTGGCGGATTGCTGACGAATATTAACACCGGCAAACCAGGCAGAATGGTGACCAATGATTTTATCATTGATATCGCCAACCGGGATGGGCAACTGCGACTTAATGTCACGGACAGGAAAACCGGGAAAACCTCGACGATTGAAGTGTCAGGTTTGCAAACACAGTCAACCGATTTCTAAGCCCCAGCTACCAAAGGACAATAATCATGCAGCGCTTACTTATTTTGGTTGCAGTATGTTTACTGAGCGGATGCTTAACCGCCCCGCCTAAAGAAGCCGCGAAACCGACATTAATGCCTCGTGCGCAAAGCTATAAAGATTTGACGCACCTGCCGATGCCAACGGGTAAGATTTTTGTCTCGGTTTATAATATTCAGGATGAAACGGGCCAGTTTAAACCTTATCCGGCGAGTAACTTCTCGACTGCCGTTCCGCAGAGCGCCACCGCGATGCTGGTAACCGCGCTGAAAGACTCCCGCTGGTTTATCCCGCTAGAGCGTCAGGGACTGCAAAACCTGCTGAACGAACGCAAAATTATTCGCGCAGCGCAGGAAAACGGCACGGTGGCTATCAATAACCGAATCCCGCTTCAGTCCCTCACCGCCGCGAATATCATGGTGGAAGGGTCGATTATCGGTTACGAAAGCAACGTGAAGTCAGGCGGGGTCGGCGCGCGGTACTTCGGTATCGGTGCGGATACGCAGTATCAGCTTGACCAGATTGCGGTAAACCTGCGCGTGGTTAACGTCAGCACCGGCGAGATCCTCTCTTCGGTCAATACCAGCAAGACCATCCTTTCCTATGAAGTGCAGGCCGGGGTGTTCCGCTTTATTGATTACCAGCGACTGCTGGAAGGTGAAATCGGCTACACCTCTAATGAACCGGTGATGCTGTGTCTGATGTCAGCGATTGAAACGGGCGTTATCTTCCTGATTAACGACGGGATCGATCGCGGCCTGTGGGATTTGCAGAACAAAGCGGAGCGTCAGAACGACATTCTGGTGAAATACCGCCACATGTCCGTACCGCCGGAATCCTGATATTTCGCCAACCGTAGAATGCCCGATGGCGCAGACTTATCGGGCCTACAACAGGCAGGATAAGTTTGCGCCATCAGGATTGACATCATATGAGCGTGGGGGAAACCTCACGCTTTTTTATTTGCTGACCGCCGTCGGCGAAGAATCTCTTACCCGACGAGACGCCAGCCACAGCCCGCTATTTTTCATCGCATAGCCAAACACGAGTCCCAGCGCCAGCGAAGGCAGAACCAGTCGCCAGTCCCCCTGCCCTGCAAACGTCGCGCATGCGCCGATAAAGGTGCCAGGCACAAAAGAAAGCAACAGCTGCTTCGCCTGAACGCACATCAAAAACGCGACGATTCCCGTCATAACGTAACTGACGATCTCCAGATGCGGAGCCAGCGCGCTGCCGTGAATAATCACCAGCGCCCACACCACGCCGCTCAGGAGCGTACATGCAGAAATCAATAACCCTTTCAGGCCGCCCTGCGGACAGGCGAAATAGGCCGTACAGCCCAGAAAACCCGCCCAGCTGAGCAGGCCAAGGGAAACGGCCACCCATCCCCAGATACCGGAGAGAATGCCCGTTGTGATTGCAATGGAGATAAGTATATTCATGCCGCGCATCATAGCAGAAAAGCGGCATACGAATGAGATCACGCACACATTTTATGCAAGACAATTAATCACGTTGCACAACAAGGTGACCATGATCACATTTACTCTTCAGCGCCTTCCTGTAACTCATCCCACATTGCGCCGATCGCATCGCGCGTCAACGGCGCCATCGTACGCCAGAATGGCGTCGCGGCATGGGCTTCCACTTTGCCAAGGAAAGTACCGCACCAGGGAAGCAGGTATTCAATAAACAGCGTTTCCAGCGCTTCGCTCTCATCTTCAGCAGACTGATCCTCCAGCCAGGAGGCGGCCAGCAGCAGCGTACCGATATGGTCGGCAGGGGTATCCGCCAACGGCATACCGCGAGCGGAAAGAAACGCGCGAACATCGGACTCCTTCGCCCCTTCCACCCAGGCGCTGCGATAAGGCGACACGGCGCACTCGTCGCCGACAAACAGCGCATTGTAGTCCGCCGCCAGTTGGGTCATGTCGCAACTTTTCTGCAACCGCGCCAGAAGCTCATCCTGCTCCAGCGGCCAGCTTGCCGACAATTTACCCTCGCGGATCAGCGTAAACAGAGGAACCAGCAGAGGGTCCTGCGGTTGGCGGTAATACAGCGATCCCAGCACACGACACAGGATAGAAAACTCATTCATTGATATATTCCAGTTATCAGCAATTAAAGTTCAGCAAACTCCGGGATCGGCGCCATACCGCGCGATTCCAGAAATCTCAGTAAGCGTCCTGGCGAAACGTTTAAAACACGTTCTTCCGGGAAATCCACTTCATCCAGGATCTTCCGGCATTCGGCAAATTCACCGAGTGTAAACGCAGTATGGGAATCCGACCCTAACGCCACCCATCCGCCAGCGTCACGCACGGCTGCGGCCACCGCGCGGCAATTATCTTCACTGCCTTTGCGCGAATGCAGGAATGACGAGTTATTGATTTCCAGCGCCACCTGGTATTTAGCCGCCGCCTGCGCAATCGCGGTGATATCGACAGGATACTTTGGGTTGCCCGGATGGCTGATAATATGCACATTTCCGCTGGCCATCGCGGCAATCATCGCCTGGGTATTGGTCTCTTTATCGTGCGGCGCGAAAACCGGTTCATGGAAACCGGCGATAATCACATCCAGCGAGTTCAGCATCGGGCCCGTGCAGTCAATCTCGCCATCGATATTCTTGATGTTGGCTTCAATACCGCGAAGAATGCCCACCCCGTCAACCAGACGCGGCCAGATACGCATGTTGATAAAGTGCCAGTGATGCGGAGCATCGGCCATATCCGGGCCGTGATCGGTAATGGCAAAGAGCTTAATACCTTTGCGTTTCGCTTCGGCAATATAATCGTGCAAGGTACTGTATGCGTGGGTGCTGGCGACGGTATGCATATGCAAGTCAACGGGATACATAACTCACTCCTGTAGTCGTTTTCCGACAAGGATAGCAGGTATCGTCGCCATTTATTAGTCGAAACCCGGCGCTAACCGGGTTGTCATCAGTAGCCGCGAACGCGATCGACCTGACCCGTCACGGATTCGCCGCGTTCCAGATGCGTAATGGTGCGCGAAATATAGTCCACGGCTTCCGCCGGGCGGGTGACGGCAGCAATGTGCGGCGTCATCGCCACGCGAGGGTGTTGCCAGAGCGGACTCTCTTTTGGCAGCGGCTCGCGACTGAAAACATCCAGCATCGCCCCTTTGAGTTTTTCGCTATTCAACGCGGCAAGCAGATCGTCCTCATTAACATGCACGCCACGCGCCAGGTTAAGCAGGTAAGCGCCATCCCGTAACTGATTGAGCAAGCCGGAATTAATAATGCCCACCGTCTCCGCCGTATTTGGCAGCAGGTTGATCAGCACCCTTGTTTGATTCAGGAATGCGCCTAACTCCTCAGCTCCCGCAAAACTCTCTACGCCAGGCCAGGATTTACGGCTACGGCTCCAGCAGCGAAGCGGGAATCCCCATGCCTGGAGCGCTTCAGCGACTTTGGCGCCCAGCACCCCCGCCCCCATAATACCGACGGTGAATTCATCGCGATCATATTCCGGCAGCGGCTGCCATGTTGACTGGTTTTTCAGCGCCTGATAATCATCGAAACGGCGGAACCAATGCAGCACCTGGCTCACGGCATACTCCTGCATTTGCAGGCCCATGCCGGTATCTTCCAGGCGGAACAACGGGATAGAGGCATCCAGCATTTCCGGGTGCGCTTTGAGCTTACTCAGAATGGAATCCACACCTGCGCCAAGCGCAAATACGGCTTTTAGCTTCCGTCCTTCGAGCATCTCCACCGGCGGATGCCACACGAGCGCATAATCCGCAGGTTCGTTATCACCGGGTTTCCATTCACGAATATTCGCGCCGGGAATCGCCTTTGCCAAAGCGTTAAGCCACCAGGCCGTATCGAAGGTCGGGTGATAGAACATTATCTCCATGTTGACTCCTGAGTGTTGTTGTGCGGAATTTACTCGCACTTATTATCATCATTTTCATAGGGATCATCAGCATAACAAATTTAGAGATGCTGGCAAAAAAAGCAGTTTCCGCTTATTTAAACTGCATGTTGATTGAAGTTTGTGTAATTGCACGATTTTTTAGAAAAGGTGATTGACGCCGGGGGCGTATTTCCCTAAATTAGCGCCCGTTCCAGCAACACTGGAACGACAATATGGTGAGGTGTCCGAGTGGCTGAAGGAGCACGCCTGGAAAGTGTGTATACGGCAACGTATCGGGGGTTCGAATC
>NZ_JAOWGI010000012.1:0-202 GCF_030333225.1 Citrobacter sp. CK202 | reverse complement strand
CGGCCGTAGCGCGGTGGTCCCACCTGACCCCATGCCGAACTCAGAAGTGAAACGCCGTAGCGCCGATGGTAGTGTGGGGTATCCCCATGCGAGAGTAGGGAACTGCCAGGCATCAAATTTAGCGTGCTGATATGGCTCAGTTGGTAGAGCGCACCCTTGGTAAGGGTGAGGTCCCCAGTTCGACTCTGGGTATCAGCACCAC
>NZ_JAOWGI010000011.1:0-203 GCF_030333225.1 Citrobacter sp. CK202 | reverse complement strand
TAGCTCAGTTGGTAGAGCACGACCTTGCCAAGGTCGGGGTCGCGAGTTCGAGTCTCGTTTCCCGCTCCAAAATTTGAAAGCAACACCAGATACCCAATCGCAGGATTTCAGGCAACGGTCTGAAAGACGAAGATTAAGCGGGAATAGCTCAGTTGGTAGAGCACGACCTTGCCAAGGTCGGGGTCGCGAGTTCGAGTCTCGTT
>NZ_JAOWGI010000010.1:0-205 GCF_030333225.1 Citrobacter sp. CK202 | reverse complement strand
GATAACGTTGCTTCAGCAACGGCCCGTAGGGAGAGGCGCAGCCGAGTAATCCTCCCGGATGCACCATCTCTTACTTGATATGGCTTTTGTAGCGGTATCAATATCGGCAGTAAATAAGTTTCCCAATGCATCCGTAGCTCAGCTGGATAGAGTACTCGGCTACGAACCGAGCGGTCGGAGGTTCGAATCCTCCCGGATGCACCAT
>NZ_JAOWGI010000009.1:0-299 GCF_030333225.1 Citrobacter sp. CK202 | reverse complement strand
GTCGTTAGCTCAGTTGGTAGAGCAGTTGACTTTTAATCAATTGGTCGCAGGTTCGAATCCTGCACGACCCACCAGTTTTAGCATCACACTCAGATGTTAAGCGTGAAGGATAACGTTGCATCAGCAACGGCCCGAAGGGCGAGGCGAAGCCGAGTCATCCTGCACGACCCACCAATTTTAAATTGGTGCCGAGTAAAATCTTTCAGGTAACACCCGTATGGGTCGTTAGCTCAGTTGGTAGAGCAGTTGACTTTTAATCAATTGGTCGCAGGTTCGAATCCTGCACGACCCACCAGTTT
>NZ_JAOWGI010000008.1:0-221 GCF_030333225.1 Citrobacter sp. CK202 | reverse complement strand
CGAAGACATTAAGAATCCATGTCACTTTGAGTGCCCACACAGATTGTCTGATAAATTGTTAAAGAGCAGTTGCGACGCGCCTTAGCGCTCTGTCGCGAGGTGGCGTATATTACGCTTTCCTCTTTCAGAGTCAACCCTGAATTTCAGGATTTTTCTCTTTAATCAACCGGCTGTTTGTGTGAAGTGATTCACATCCGCCGTGTCGATGGAGGCGCATTATA
>NZ_JAOWGI010000007.1:0-123038 GCF_030333225.1 Citrobacter sp. CK202 | reverse complement strand
GCACCAGGGAGGATAACGTTGCTTCAGCAACGGCCCGTAGGGCGAGGCGCAGCCGAGTAATCCTCCCGGATGCACCATCTTCTCCTGAATACCTCCATTACCTCTCTACCCTGAACAATCCTCATTTCTCTGTCAGCGACAAAATCAGTCAATTACGATAAAGTAACATCTGGTCATTTGGTTTGTGAGAACACGATGTACGAACGTTATGCGGGTTTGATTTTTGATATGGATGGCACCATCCTGGATACCGAGCCGACGCACCGTAAGGCGTGGGACGAGGTATTAGGGCGCTATGGTCTTCGCTTTGATCTGCAAGCGATGGTGGCGCTTAACGGTTCTCCAACCTGGCGTATCGCGCAGTCGATTATCGAACTGAATCACGCCGATCTTGACCCTCATGCGCTGGCGCAAGAAAAAACTGATGCAGTGAAAAGCATGTTGCTGGATAGCGTAGAGCCTCTGCCGCTGGTTGAGGTGGTTAAAGCCTGGTACGGCCGTCGACCTCTGTCGGTGGGAACGGGCAGCGAAAGCGCAATTGCCGAAGCGCTATTGACCCATCTGGGGCTGCGTCGTTATTTTGATGCAGTTGTCGCTGCGGATCATGTTCTGCACCACAAACCCGCGCCGGACACGTTCCTGCTGTGTGCGAAGCGTATGGGCGTTGTGCCGACGCAATGCGTCGTGTTTGAGGATGCGGATTTCGGCTTGCAGGCAGCACGCGCGGCGGGAATGGATGCCGTGGACGTTCGACTATTGTGAGTGACGGGCTGTCGCTCCTGTCACTGTTTGCCAGCAGTTTTCTCAGCGCCACGCTGTTGCCCGGTAATTCCGAAGTTGTTTTAGTTGCCATGTTAGTCTCCGGGGTAAGTCATCCCTGGGTCTTAGTCTTAACAGCAACAATGGGTAATAGCCTTGGAGGGTTAACTAACGTTATCCTTGGGCGTTTTTTTCCGTTGCGCAAAACATCGCGCTGGCAGGAAAAAGCCACTGGCTGGCTTAAGCGCTACGGTGCAGTCACACTATTATTAAGCTGGGCGCCGGTTATCGGTGATTTGCTGTGCCTGTTAGCGGGATGGATGCGCATCTCGTGGGGGCCAGTGCTCTTTTTTTTATGCCTTGGTAAAGCGTTGCGTTACGTTATCGTCGCAGCCGCTACGGTTCAGGGCATTATGTGGTGGCACTAATTGTGGGATAGACATTTACCGTCACCATTACAATTATGCTAATTAAAACGATTTTGACAGGCGGGAGGTCAATTTGATCCCGGACGTATCACAGGCTCTGACCTGGCTGGAAAGGCATCCTCAGGCACTAAAGGGGATTCAACGCGGGCTGGAGCGCGAAACGCTGCGTGTTAACGCTGATGGCACGCTGGCAACCACGGGTCATCCTGACGCGTTAGGCTCGGCGCTGACGCACAAATGGGTCACGACAGATTTTGCTGAAGCCCTGCTGGAGTTTATTACCCCGGTAGACGGCGATATTCAGCATATGCTCACATTGATGCGCGACCTGCATCGCTATACGGCCAGAAATTTGGGTGATGAGCGAATGTGGCCGCTGAGTATGCCTTGCTATATTGCTGAAGGGCAGGATATTGAGCTGGCGCAGTACGGTACGTCAAATATTGGTCGTTTGAAAACGCTTTATCGGGAAGGGTTGAAAAACCGTTACGGCGCGTTGATGCAAACCATCTCCGGCGTACACTACAATTTTTCGCTGCCGATGGCATTCTGGCAGGCGAAGTGTGGCGTCGTGGACGGGGAAGATGCGAAAGAGAAAATTTCCGCAGGCTATTTCCGCCTGATCCGTAACTATTACCGTTTTGGGTGGGTCATTCCGTATCTGTTTGGCGCCTCTCCGGCTATTTGTTCCTCATTCTTGCAGGGCAAACCCACCACGCTGCCGTTTGAAAAAACGGACTGCGGTATGTACTACCTGCCGTATGCAACGTCGCTGCGTTTGAGCGACCTGGGTTATACCAATAAGTCGCAAAGCAATCTTGGAATTACGTTTAACGATCTGCATGAATATGTGGCAGGATTGAAGCGCGCGATCAAAACGCCGTCCACGGAGTATGCGGAGATCGGTCTGGAGAAGGACGGTAAACGCCTGCAAATCAACAGCAACGTGCTACAGATTGAGAACGAGCTGTATGCGCCGATCCGCCCTAAACGCGTGACGCGTAGCGGAGAAACGCCGTCAGATGCGCTTCTGCGCGGCGGGATTGAATATATCGAAGTGCGTTCGCTGGATATTAACCCGTTCTCGCCTATTGGCGTGGATGAGCAGCAGGTGCGTTTCCTGGATCTGTTTATGGTCTGGTGCGTACTGGCCGATGCGCCGGAAATGAGCAGCGACGAGCTGCTGTGTACGCGCACGAACTGGAATCGGGTGATTCTGGAAGGGCGTAAACCGGGGCTGACGTTAGGGATTGGCTGTGAAACCGCGCAGTTCCCGCTGCCGAAAGTGGGTAAAGATCTGTTCCGCGACCTGAAACGTGTGGCGCAAACGCTGGACAGCATCCACGGGGGAGAGGATTATCAGAAGATATGTGATGAACTGGTTGCCTGTTTCGACAACCCGGAACTGACGTTCTCAGCGCGTATTCTGCGATCGATGATTGATACCGGGATTGGCGGCACCGGCAAAGCGCTGGGCGAGGCTTATCGCAATCTGCTGCGCGAAGAACCGCTGGAGATTTTGCGTGAAGAGGACTTCATTGCTGAGCGTGAGGCGTCAACGCGTCGTCAGCTTGAGGTTGAAGCGGCGGATACCGAACCGTTTGATGCGTGGCTGGAAAAGCACGCCTGACAGAAAAGAAAAAGGCCACTCGTGAGTGGCCAAAATTTCATCTCTGAAAACAGGGATGATGATAACAAATGCGCGTCTTTCACATACTCAGACTCGCCCCGGAACGAAGAGTTCAGTTTATTTTAAAAAATATTATCGGAGGTGGCTAAATGCCGTTGTTAGATAGCTTCACAGTCGATCATACCCGGATGGAAGCACCAGCAGTCCGGGTCGCGAAAACGATGAACACCCCGCATGGCGATACCATTACCGTGTTTGACCTGCGTTTCTGCATCCCGAATAAAGAAGTGATGCCTGAGAAGGGTATCCATACGCTGGAGCACCTGTTCGCTGGCTTTATGCGTAATCATCTGAACGGCAACGGCGTTGAGATTATCGATATCTCCCCGATGGGCTGCCGTACCGGTTTCTACATGAGCCTGATCGGTACGCCTGACGAACAACGTGTGGCGGACGCCTGGAAAGCCGCGATGGCTGACGTGCTGAAAGTGAAGGAGCAGAATCAGATCCCGGAACTGAACGTTTATCAGTGCGGTACGTATCAGATGCACTCTCTGAGCGAAGCGCAGGATATTGCACGTCATATTCTGGAACACGACGTTCGCATCAACAGCAACGAAGAGCTGGCCCTGCCGAAAGATAAATTGCAGGAACTGCATATCTAGTCGAATGCAATGCCCGGTGGCGCGATGCTTACCGGGCCTACAATGTGCGCGTTCTGTAGGCCGGATAAGGCGCAGCCGCCATCCGGCATTATGCCCGGTGGCGCGATGCTTACCGGGCATACAACGTGTATGTTCTGTAGGCCGGATAAGGCGAAGCCGCCATCCGGCGTTATGCCCGGTGGCGCGATGCTTACCGGGTCTACAATGTGCGCGTTCTGTAGGCCGGATAAGGCGCAGCCGCCATCCGGCAAAAAAAAAAGCCAGTTCATGATGAACTGGCTTTTTTATTAATGCGCGCCTCCACCGCCGCCGCCCGCGCCGAAAGGTGGTTTGGCGAACCAGACCAGCCCAAGCAGCACGAGGAAGATCCCGGCCGACATCCAGAAGATCTCATTGGCGGAAATAATCAGCCCCTGATTGGTAATCTGCTGGGCGATCCAGCCTGACGCCTGCTGCTGCGTCATCCCCAGCCCCTGTAGCTGATCGTACATCGCCTGGGCATTGGGGTTGTACGGATTCACCGACTCGGTCAATTGCGAATGGTGCATCGCCTCACGGTTGGTCCACATGGTGGTGGTGATTGATGTACCAATTGACCCTGCCAGCGTTCGCGTAAAGTTCGACAGGCTCGACGCCGCCGCCAGACGTTCAGGCGGCAAGCCTGAGAGCGTGATGGTGGTGAGCGGCATAAAGAAGCAGGCTACGGCGAAACCCTGAATAAACTGCGGCCAGGCCGATGCGCCGAAATCCATACCCGGTTCAAACGTCCACGCACGCCAGTAAAAGCAGACGGCATACATGATAAAGCTGAACGTGACCAGCCTGCGCATATCCAGCTTGTGGGCGAAACGTCCGATAATCGGCGACAGGATCACCGGGATTACCCCGACCGGCGCTGAGGCCAGGCCGGCCCACGTCGCGGTATAGCCGTATACCTCCTGCAACAGCTGCGGTAACAACACAATCGCGCCGAAATAGAGCATATAGGCGAGACTGATACACAAACAGCCAATCGTGAAGTTACGCGACTTGAACAAGGAGAGGTCAACGATTGGGTTATCGTCGGTCAGCTCCCAGACAATCAGGAAACTGATGGCAATGACGGCGACCACGGTCAGGATGATAATCTCTTGCGAGGCGAACCAGTCCAGCTCTTTCCCGCGGTCAAGCATGATCTGTAGACTGCCGATACCAATCACCAGCAGCGCCAGGCCGATAGCGTCGATACGTCGCTGCTCGGTGCGGGTCTCGCGACCGCGCAGGGTTTGCAGCGTCATCAGCACGACCGCAACCCCAATCGGCACGTTGATGAAGAAAATCCAGCCCCAGTGATAGTTATCGCTGATGTAGCCGCCCAGTATCGGGCCGCAGATCGGCGCGACAATCACCGTCATCGACCATAGCGCCAGCGCGATAGAACGTTTTGCGGGAGGATAGTTATTCAGCAACAGGCTCTGTGAGAGCGGGATTAACGGCCCTGCGACGACACCCTGAACCACGCGGAAGAAGATCAGCATGTTCAGACTGTTGGAGACCCCGCACGCCCATGACGCAATGGCAAAGGCGACGGTTGACCACATGAACAGCTTCACTTCCCCGACGCGTTTCGCCAGCCAGCCGGTAATCGGGATGGAGATCGCGTTCGCCACCCCGAATGAGGTGATAACCCATGTCCCCTGGCTCAACGATGAGCCAAGGTTCCCGGCGATGGTGGGGATCGCCACGTTAGCAATGGTGGAGTCCAGCACCTGCATGAATGTCGCCAGCGACAGCGCAATCGTCATAATGACCAGCTGCGCGCCTTCCAGCGGTTTTTGCTGTTGCATTACACGCACCTCAGGATTATCCCGCGTTGGCCTGCACAATCTCTTCGATCAGCTTATTGACCGGAGCGAGATTAATTTCTCGTGCGTTACTCTCAGAAACCGGGGTACTACGAACCTGGCTTGCCAGCACCTGTCCGTCGCGGTTCGACGTATCCACGGTGACGAGGGTTGATAAGCCGATACGCAGCGGATGCTGCGCCAGTTGCTGCGCATCCAGTTCAATACGTACAGGCAAGCGCTGCACGACCTTGATCCAGTTGCCGGTAGCGTTTTGCGCCGGAAGCAGGGAGAAGGCGCTGCCTGTCCCCATATCCAGGCCGACAACCTTACCGGTGTATTTCACGTCATCGCCGTAAATATCGCTGATGACCGTTGCCGGTTGGCCGATACGCATATGGGCGAGCTGCGTCTCTTTGAAGTTCGCGTCCACCCACAGGTTGGTGGCAGGCACGACCGCCATCAGCGGCGTGGTCGGGCTAATCTGCGCGCCAGGCTGTACGGCGCGGCGGGAGACGTAGCCGGTCATCGGGCTGACGATTTTGGTACGCTCCAGCGCCAGCCAGGCGTTGCGCACTTCCGTAGCCGCCTGTTGCACGGCAGGCTGATCTTCCAGCTTGCTGCCGAGGATCATCGCCTGGTTTGCGTTATATTGTTGAATTGCCACATCCAGCTGCGCCTGCGCGCTGGCGACGGCATCACGCGCGTGTTGCAGCTCTTCGCGACCGATCAGGTTCGCATTGCCCAGCGGCACGCGACGGTTAAAGTCGCTTTGTGCCTGCGCCAGTGCGGTTTTCTGCACTTCAATGCTGGCCTGGAGCTGCTTGCTATTGATCATCAACTGGTGCGTCTGGCGAACGCTGGAGGCCAGCGCCGTTTTCGCTTTTTCGAATGCCTGTCTGGCATCCGTCTGGTCGAGCGTGACCAGCACGTCGCCCTGTTTTACAAAGTCAGTGTTATCAGCCCAGACTTTCGTCACGCTGCCTGATACCTGCGCCATGATTTGAACCTGGTTCCCTGCCACGTACGCATCATCCGTTTCTTCGATATGACGCAGTACTAAAAACCAATAAATCCCATATGCCACGGCAATTGCGATAAAGAGCAAGGTTAAAAGGATTAGCGCGCTTTTACGTTTGCCATTCTTCTTAACCGGTTGCTGCGGGGTTTGAGTCTCCGCATTTGCGCTCATGTTGTTCTCCACGATCTTATTTTTCATATCGGCTGGGCCGACGTTTTTGTCAGAAAGGCCAGCAGTATGACGTGCTGGCCTGTCAGTTTTTTCTTTTATAAATCTGGATGATTGAGCGTGTCGACGCGTTAGCGTAGCGCCTCAAGAACGGCGCCATCCTGATCCATCTGATCGAGACGCGTCAGGAGCTTACGAGTGATGTGCTCAAGTTGATCTTTTTCGGCGGTGCTGAGAGAGGACCATAGCTGGTGCAGGCAGTGATGCTGAGGCGGTAACACCTCGCGCAAAAACGCGTGACCTTTCTCCGTCAGTTGCAGATGCAGGCAGCGACGGTCGTTATCGCTTTCACGACGTTCGATCCAGCCGCGTTTCTCTAATTCATCTGCGATACGTGTTGCGTTGGTACGGGACGAGCCCAGCGCGCAACTCAGTTCAGATGGCTGAATACTGTGGTTTTCCTGAGACTCCAGCGTAATCAACGCCATAAACAACGTCTCGTTAATCCCTTGAGCTTTCAGCATCTTATTGCGGTTTTCCAGCAGTTTGCCTTGCATATGCATGCAAAGGCGGGTCAGAAGGATCTCCTGGTAAGGAAACTCTTCGTGGCGGCTGGCGCGAAATTTTAGCATTTGTTCAATGGGCGTAAACGAACTATCCATTTGGGCATGACCTCATTAATTTCAGCCGATATAGTAACGACAGTGACAAATAAAGTAAATGTATTATTAATTTAAAATGATTCTTTTGGGTTATAAAATGACCCCTATCTTCCAGGCGAGTCCATAGCCCAGAGCGCTCAGTAGCGTTGGGATGATGATGCTGCGCGTCTTGTAGAAACTGACGCCCAGGACGGCAAACCCGACCAGCGTCGGAATGAACCGGCTGGCGTCGTGCATCACTTCGGGAGCCGTAGACACCACCAGCAGGGCGCAGATGGACGCGATGCCAATGGTGTCGAGCAACACGCCCGTTGCGCCGCGCCTGGCGGGACGGGTGTTTCCCATTCGCAGACGAAGCGGTAAATAACGAAAACAATAATTGGCGCAGCCGACCAGCAGCCCCAGCAGCAAAACCTCATAACTCATCGGGCGCTCCTTGCCAGAACGACTGGATCAAGGCGGTCAGACACCCGCTGGCGATACCCGCCAGGATAGCCGCTGGAATGGAAAACAGCGTGACGCCTGCCAGCGCGCCGATTAACGCCGCCGTGACGCACAGCGTTTGTTTGCGTTGAAAAGAGGCGAGCAAAAAGCTCATAAACAGAGCTGGCAGCATAAAACCTAATGCCGCCTCAACGGCGGGGAAGCCTTTCAGCAATCCGCTCCCGGAAAATGCGCCAATGACCGTGCCGAGCACCCAGGAGGCCCAGGAGCAGAACGCGATGCCGATCATCCAGTTTTCACTCCAGCGGCGGTTATCCCGCACCAGTTTGGCCGTGGCGGCAGCAAACACTTCATCGGTGAGACCAAATGCCCACAGGGCGGTTTTAGGTTTACTGAGCCGTTGGCTGATGCGACTACGCAGGGAAGGGCCGTACAGCACATGGCGTACGTCCATCGCCATCACGGTCAGCGCGGCGACCCATAATGTGCTGCCCGCCGCGAGCATGGTGGTGATGACGAACTGGCTGGCGCCTGCGTAAATAATGCAGGAGAAAAAAACGCTTTCGAGGGGAGTAAAGCCCAGACGGGTGGCGTTAAGGCCAAACGCAAACGCCACCGGAATATAACTTATGACTATCGGTAAACTGTCTTTGAATCCTTCCGTTAATGTTGCCGGACGGGGCTCAGACTGGGGTGCAGGGCTTTCCATAAGATTATCTGATTCGTCACCGATGTTAAAATAACCAGCATAAATGAATCATATAACCTTAACAGAGTGGGGGGCGCCTTAACACCCTGGGGAGCTCAATCAAAGGTAAACGCTTGCCATCTGCTTAATTTGCGGCTTCTTGTCGGTGAAAACCTCGCCACCAGACCAGCAGATTGAGCGCGGCGACGGTGGTACCGGCCAGACAAACGCCGGCCCAGCCGGCATGCTGCCAGGCCGATGCCGAAATCAACGAACCGGCGGCGCCGCCGATAAAGTAGCTGGTCATATACCCGGCGGTGAGCCGGTTACGCGCATCCGGGTGGACGCGGTAAATCACCGTCTGATTGGTGATGTGTACGCCCTGCACGGTGAGATCCAGCACCAGGATGCCAATAATCAGCGCCAGCACGGAGCTGTGTCCGTACCAGATAGCCAGCCAGGAGAGCAACAGCAACAGCAGGCCGAAAGTCGTGGTGAGATGGGACTTCCCTTTATCGGCAAAACCGCCCGCCGGACGTGCGCCCAGCGCGCCAGCGGCTCCCGCCAGACCAAACAGCCCAATCATCCCTTCGGAATAGTTAAACGGCGGCGCGGCCAGTAAAAAGGCCATCGATGTCCAGAGAATGCTGAAGTTGGCGAACGTCAGGCAGCCTAACAACGCGCGGGTGCGCAGGAGGCCGTCGTGGATAAACAGGCTGAACACGGAACCCAATAGCTGCGGATAGTTAAGATGCGTTTCTGATTTCACCTTTGGTAAACCGCGCCACAGCGCGATGGCCATCAGCGCCATCAGCACAGAAGCGACCCAGAAGACGGTGCGCCAGCCGCCAAGATTCGCCAGCAATCCGGCAACGGTACGCGCCAGTAAAATCCCCAGCAGCAGGCCGCTCATGATGGTGCCGACCACTTTGCCGCGCTTATCCGGCGTGGCGAGCGTCGCCGCCAGCGGCACCAGGATTTGCGCCACGACGGAGAACAGCCCGGTGAGCGCCGTGCCGAGAATCATCATGCCGAGCGACTGACTGCTGGCGGTAATCAGCATGCCGCCTGCGGCCAGCAGCGTCATGGAGACGATGAGCGTCCGGCGCTCGAACATATCGCCCAGCGGCACCAGAAAGAGCAATCCGGCGGCATAGCCCAACTGAGCGGCGGTAACGATAAAGCCCGCCGAGCTGGCGGAAAGCGAGAAATTGTTTGCGATAGTATCGAGCAACGGCTGGGCGTAATAGTTACTGGCGACGGCCAGACCGGTTGCCACGGACATTAAAACAATCAGCGCCGGGCTAAGCCCGTGAGTGGATTTAGTCATTATTTTGAGTCAGATATGATTTCCTGGGGTATCAATCATAGCGGATGTTTATGAATGTGAGTGGTTTGTTGAGTGATGGATTGTGCGGTTGGGGGAGGGCGTATAGGCCGGATAAGGCGCATTGCGCCACCATCCGGCATTGGTGTGGTTACTGCGCCTGATGGCGCGCAGCTTTAAGGCCGACGAGTGGGTTATTTCTGCGCGGCCAGCGCTTCTTTTACCCAGCCGTCAAACTGCTGCTGGTGGGCTTTGATCCAGCCGTCAACGTGACCCTGAACATCGGCCTCGGACGATTTGCCTTCATGCATCATCGCGTTCTGCGCGTTGATATCCGCCAGCGGCACCTTCATGATGGCGAACAGCTTCGCCGCCGCCGGGTTTTTCTCTGCCCAGGCTTTGTTGGCGACAATGTGCATGGTGTTCACCGGGAAGCCATAGTTCGCGCCGTTCGGCAGTTTAGTATCAATGTCTTTCTGCTCGCCCGGCAGGGAAGAGAACGGCACCTGTAACCAGACAACATCTTTACCCGGCTTCATCACGTCGCTCACCCAGTACGGCGTCCAGGTGTAGTACAGAATCGGCTTGCCTTCTTTGAAGCGGGTGATGGTGTCGGCCATCATCGCTGCATAGTTACCGTGGCTGACGTCGACGGTTTTTTCCAGATCGAACGCTTTGTTCTGGTGGTTAATCACCGCTTCACAGCCCCAGCCTGGCGAACAACCCATCATGTCAGCTTTGCCGTCGCCGTTGGTATCAAAGATTTTGGCGATTTTCGGGTCTTTCAACTGGGCGAGGTTAGTGATCTTGTACTGCTCAGCGGTTTTCTTGTCGATCAGATAACCCTGCGCGGCGCCCGTCACGAATACCCCCTCGCGATAGAACTTTTTGTCTCCGCCCGCAGCGGCGTACATATCATCATGCAGCGGCTGCCAGTTCACGGCGGTAAAAGTTGCATCGCCAGAGGCAATGGAGGTGTAACCGACGTTGTAATCAACTTCGCTTGGCTTATTGACGGTATAACCCAGTTTCTCCAGCGCGCGGCTGACCAGCAGCGTCTGGAAGGTTTCTTCGGTGATGGTGCTCTGCACCGGCTGTACGGTAACGCCTTTGCCCGGCAGGTCGGCAGCGAATGCGCTGGTAGAGACAAGGGTGGCAAACGCTGTGGCAAATAGAATGTTATGTCGCATCGTTGTTCCTTATTACACTTCATCTTCCAAGCTGCCTCTTTGTTAGCTGCACTCATGCACCCCGGTCACGTACTGCGTGTACGCTCCTGGGGATACATTCGTTTGCCGCCGCGATGCAACTTGAACGATTTTGTGTAAGCTAATGAATTGTAGACCCGGTAAGCAATGCGCCACCGGGCAACGGGTGAATTACTTAACGAAAGGGCGAGTGATAAGCCCAACGGGACCGGTGGTATACCAGCGGCGGTTGCCACGGCTGCGCGAGTCGCGACCAACGGCCTGGGTCAGGCGGTCCAGAATGATAGCGAGGATCACAATACCGACCCCGCCGACGGTCGCCAGCCCCATGTCGAGGCGGCCAATGCCACGCAGCACCATCTGACCAAGCCCGCCGACGGCAATCATAGAGGCGATCACTACCATGGAGAGGGCAAGCATGAGCGTCTGGTTAACACCCGCCATAATGGTGGGCATGGCCAGCGGTAGCTGTACTTTAAACAGCATCTGACGCGGACTGGCGCCAAATGAGCGTGAGGCTTCGATCAAATCCGCCGGAACCTGGTTAATCCCCAGAATGGTCAGACGCACAATCGGCGGCAGGGCAAAGATAATGGTCACTACCACCCCCGGCACGTTACCGATACCGAACAGCATCACGATCGGCACCAGATAGACGAACGCAGGCGTTGTTTGCATCGCATCCAGCAGCGGGCGGACAATTTTCGCCGCACGCGGACTGCGCGCCAGCCATATCCCCAGTGGCAAACCGATGACCACGCAGAACAGCAGGGCGGTCAGCACCAGCGCCAGGGTAATCATCGCCTGTGACCAGGCGCCAATCGCGCCGATGGCAATCAGGGACACCAGCGTGGCGGCCCCCATCCCCAGGCCGGAGATCTGCCAGGCGATCAGTGCGAAAATGATAATCGCCACCGGAGCTGGCATACCCAGCAACAGCTGCTGGAAGCCATTGAGAATGTAATCCACCGGTACACGGATGCCCTGGAAAACGGGGCGGAAATGCGTAACGACCCAGTCGATCCCTTCAGTGACCCAGCTGTCCAGCGGGATCAGCGTCTTATGGAACGGGTCCATAATATTAAAATGTTCTGGCGCAGGCGCAGGCGCGCTGGTCAGCCAGTCTGCGCCGCCGCCATCGGCAGGCGCGCCCGAAGGCGTTCCCCAGGCGTCGGCGGATTGCGCGGCGCTATCCGCCGCTGGCGCGGTATCCCACGGATTAGTTTGTTCAGCCATTGTTTGCCCCCTCGCGATCTAAAGCCTGTAGCAGCATGCGTTTTGAAATAATGCCGACATACTGTTGTTCCTCGTCGACAACCGGCACCGCACAAGGCGCCTGGCCAACATGAGAGAGCAACTCGCTAAGAGGTGTTTGCGCATCCACCGCCAGTGACTCGTCAATAAGCGCTGCTTCAATACCTTGCGCCTGGCTTAATGCCGCTTTTAATGAGTCGATGGAAACAATGCCGACAAACTTATTACCGCGTTCAATCACATAACCAAATTCACGGTCTTCATCCTGCAATAATTTCAGTGCGGAACGCGGACCAAAACCTGGCGTTTTACGAATTAATCCCACCGGGCTGCGGCGGGCAATATCTTTGGCGCTGAACACCTGGCTAATATCGACCCCACGGAAGAAGGTGCGGACATAATCATTCGCCGGGTTATTCAGAATTTCATCTGGCGTTCCCACCTGAACGACTTCGCCGTTTTGCATAATGGCAATACGATCGCCAATACGCATCGCTTCATCGAGATCGTGGGAAATAAAAACGACGGTACGCTGATGTTTTGCCTGTAGTTTTACCAGCTCATCCTGCATCTCGGTACGAATTAAGGGATCGAGCGCCGAGAAGGCCTCATCCATTAACAGAATGTCAGGGTTGATCGCTAATGCGCGGGCCAGACCGACACGCTGGCGCATACCGCCGGAGAGTTCATCCGGGTAGCCGTGCGCATAATTCTCCAGCCCCACCTGGCGTAAGGCATCCAGCGCTTTTTCACGGCGCTCTTCAGCGGCAACGCCGGCTAATTCCATGCCGAATGCCGTATTATCCAGTACGGTCATGTGCGGCATTAATGCAAATGACTGGAAAACCATCGCAATTTTCTTTCTGCGCACCTCGCGAAGCTCGGCGTCAGATATTTTTGCAATATCAACGCCGTCGATCAGCACTTGCCCGCGGGTGGGTTCAATCAGGCGATTGAGAAGGCGTACCATTGTGGATTTACCCGAACCGGATAATCCCATGATGACAAAAATCTCGCCTTCTTCAATGGCCAGACTGGCGTCTTTAACGCCAAGCGATAGCCCTGTTTTATCCAGAATTTGCTCTTTCGAAAGTCCTTTTTCAATATATTTGAAAGCTCGCTGCGGATGCTCACCAAATATCTTATAGAGATTCTTAACTTCTAATTTAATTGCCATGCAATAGAAAGATTCCTGTTATTTATTATGTCGATACGATACCTGATAGAAATAGTCACCTTTTTCTACCCTAACATACTGAGAATCTGAGACAACCCTGAATTTTCCTCAGGCACAAATATTGCCGGAGGCCATTTGCCGGGATTTCCCATGATATAAGGGCTGAGCGGGAGTGGGGGGAGAGCGATATTTTTTGTAACGACCACCGAAAACGCGCCTGAATTGCTGAAATTCAGGCGAATAATGTGGCAGATATTGAGTGTAGATCACACAGAAATAATTGTGTGATAAAAACGTGATCCCGTTAAAATATTATCGCGGAAGTGTGATCGATATTTACCGCGATAATCGCCGTCAAAAATTCCAGTCTTCGTCTTCGGTTTCGATGGCTTTTCCCATCACATAGGAGGAGCCTGAACCGGAGAAGAAATCATGGTTTTCATCCGCATTCGGTGACAGCGCAGCAAGTATGGCAGGATTGACCTCCGCCATTTCTGCGGGGAATAACGCTTCGTAGCCCAGGTTCATCAACGCTTTATTGGCGTTGTAACAGAGAAAGGCGTTAACGTCTGCCACCCAACCGGTTTCGGCATACAGTTCTTCCGTATAGCGAGACTCGTTGTCATACAGCTCCATCAGCAAATCAAGGGCGAAATGTTTCAATTCGTCGCGTTCGGATTCCGACAGTTTCTCCAGCCCTTTTTGGTATTTATAGCCGATGTAATAACCATGTACCGCTTCGTCACGAATAATCAGACGAATCAGGTCGGCGGTGTTGGTCAGCTTGCCCCGGCTGGAAAAATACATTGGCAGCCAGAAGCCGGAATAGAACAGGAAAGATTCCAGGAATACGCTGGCGATTTTCTTTTTCAGCGGATTGTCGGCGGTGTAATGTTGCAGGATAATCTGCGCCTTGCGTTGCAGCGGCGCATTTTCCTCACTCCAGGCATAGGCCGCGTCTACGTCTTTCGTCTGGCAAAGCGTAGAGAAAATCGAGCTGTACGAGCGGGCATGTACCGCTTCCATAAAGCTGATGTTTGACAGCACCGCCTCTTCATGCGGCGTCAGCGCGTCCTGCATCAACGCGGGGGCCCCGGCGATATTCTGAATGGTGTCGAGCAGCGTTAATCCGGTAAACACGCGGATGGTAAGCTGCTGCTCGGCGGCGCTCAGCGTCTGCCAGGCGGGGATATCATTGGAAAGCGGCACCTTTTCCGGCAGCCAGAAGTTGCTGGTCAGGCGGTTCCACACTTCCAGGTCTTTATCATCCTGAATCTTGTTCCAGTTGATGGCGCTCACGCGTGATAGTTTCATCCTGCTCTCCTTATAGCGCGCATGATACGCAGCCTTCTATTTCAGTACCTTCCAGCGCCAGCTGACGCAGACGGATGTAATACAGCGTTTTGATCCCTTTTCGCCACGCGTAAATCTGGGCTTTGTTGATATCGCGGGTTGTCGCGGTATCCGGGAAAAACAGCGTCAGCGACAGTCCCTGATCAACGTGGCGTGTGGCTTCGGCATAGGTATCAATGATTTTTTCCGGGCCGATTTCATAGGCGTCCTGGTACATGTCCAGGTTCTCATTGGTCATAAACGGGGCCGGGTAGTAAACGCGCCCGGTTTTTCCTTCTTTGCGGATCTCTATCTTCGACACGATCGGGTGAATGCTTGACGTCGCGTGGTTGATATAGGAAATGGAACCGGTCGGCGGCACCGCCTGTAAATTCTGGTTATAGATGCCGTAGCGCATCACCTCATCCCGCAGCCGTGCCCACATTTCGCGGCCCGGAAGCGTAATGCCGCTACGGGCAAAGAGCGCACGAACCGTGTCGGTTTTCGGCTGCCAGTCGCCCTGCAAATATTGTTCGAAATACTCGCCGCTGGCATAGCGCGATTGTTTGAATCCGGCGAAGGTTTTACCTCGTTCACGCGCCATCATCATTGAGGTATTCAGCGCGTGCCAGGTCACGGTGTAGAAATAGAGGTTGGTGAAATCCAGCGCCTCCGGGCTGCCGTAGGCAATGCCTTCTCGCGCCAGATAACCGTGCAGGTTCATCTGCCCCAGGCCAATCGCGTGTGACGCGGCGTTTCCGGCTTCAATTGACGGTACGCTGCGGATATGGCTCATATCCGATACCGCCGTCAGGCCGCGAATCGCCGTTTCCACCGTGCGGCCAAAATTCGGGGAGTCCATCGTATGGGCGATGTTCAGCGAACCGAGGTTGCAGGAGATATCATGCCCGGTCTGCGCGTAATCCAGATTTTCATCATAGGTGGAGGCGCTGTTGACCTGCAAAATCTCCGAGCACAGGTTGCTCATGTTGATGCGACCGGCAATCGGATTCGCGCGGTTTACCGTATCCTCGTACATGATGTAGGGATAGCCTGACTCAAACTGGATTTCCGCGAGCCGCTGGAAAAATTCGCGCGCGTTGATGTACTGCTTGCGTACGCGTTCGTCGGCGAGCAGCTCATCGTACCGTTCGCTAATGGCGATATCTCCGAACGGTTTGCCGTAAATGCGTTCGACATCGTAAGGCGAGAACAGCGCCATCTGCGCGTTTTCTTTCGCCAGACGGAACGTTACGTCCGGGATCACCACGCCCAGCGACAGCGTTTTAATGCGGATCTTTTCATCGGCGTTTTCGCGTTTCGTGTCGAGAAAACGCAGGATATCCGGGTGGTGCGCGTGCAGATACACGGCGCCCGCCCCCTGACGCGCCCCTAACTGATTAGCGTAAGAAAAGGCGTCTTCCAGCATCTTCATTACCGGGATCACGCCCGAGGACTGGTTCTCAATACGCTTGATCGGCGCGCCCGCTTCACGAAGATTCGAGAGCAAAAACGCCACGCCGCCGCCGCGCTTGGAAAGCTGTAGCGCCGAGTTAACCGCCCGGCCAATGGACTCCATATTGTCTTCAATGCGTAACAGGAAGCAGGAGACCAGCTCGCCGCGCTGTTGTTTGCCGCAGTTTAAGAAGGTCGGCGTGGCTGGCTGAAAGCGCCCGGAGAGGATTTCATCGGTAAGCTGCATCGCCAGCGCTTCATTGCCCTGCGCCAGCGTCAGCGCCACCATTGTCACCCGGTCTTCAAAGTCTTCAAGGTAGCGTTTGCCGTCGAACGTTTTCAGCGTATAGCTGGTGTAATATTTCCACGCGCCAAGGAACGTCTGGAAGCGAAAACCGCTGGCGTGGGCGTGAGCAAACAGCTTCACCACGAAAGCGCGATCGTAGCGGGTTAAAACGCTTTCGTCGTAATAGCCTTCGCGAAGCAGATATTCCAGGCGCTCGTCCTGGCTGGCAAAGGAGACGGAATTGGGGCGGACATGGGTGGCAAAGAACACCTCTACCGCCTGCCGATCCTTGTCGAACTGAATATGGCCTGCTTTATCGTACAGATTCAGCATGGCATTCAGCGCGTGATAATCCATCGTTTCTTGCTTCACACGTTCTGCGGTTGTCGTTGCCAAAATTCGCTCACTCCTTTTCGGACGTTGTCGATGTCGCTTTGCGTTCCCATCAGTTCAAAGCGGTACAGCCAGGGGACGCCGCATTTTTGTGAAATGACCTCGCCAGCGCGACCGTAAGCCTCGCCAAAGTTACGGTTGCCGGAGGCGATCACGCCGCGAATTAACGCCCGGTTATGTTCATCATTTAAAAAGCGGATCACCTGTCGTGGAACCGCGCCTGCCGTACCGCCGCCGCCGTAAGAGGGGACGACCAGAATGTAAGGTTCGTCTACCCTGATTCGCTCGCGTTCATTAAGCGGAATGCGAATAGCGGGCAGCCCCAGACGCTGCATAAAGCGGTGTGTATTTTCGGAGCTGCTGGAAAAGTAGACGAGTTGGCTCATGCGCTGGCCACGCGCGCATCAGGATGCAGACGGTTGATCATATCCGGGCGGAAGCCTGACCAACTGGTATCGCCCGCGATGACCACCGGCAGCTGGCGAAAACCTTTTTCCCGCAGGGTATCTGCCGCGTCGGGAACCAGATCGACGTTCACCATCTCAAAGTCAAATCCACGGCTTTCCATCGCCCGTTTGGTGGCGTGGCACTGAACACAGTCGTTACGAGTGTAAATAGTAATGCGCATGATTCGTATTTCCATTTAAAATGAGAGAACGGCGCGATGATATGCGTCGGGTTGTGTGTGTCTTGATAGAGAGAATACTAGATGTAGATGAATAAAGTTTCAACCACACAAGATATGGGAAATATCGATTAATTTGCTTCTGCTGATTAGCTCAGCGGGAATGGGGGGGTATGGTTAAACGTCGCCCGATGGCGCTTACGCTAATCGGGCCTACGGTGTAGGCCGGATAAGGCGTTTACGCCGCCATCCGGCAATAGCGGGTTTACATCCGCATCCCAACAGCCAGGCGGTTGAAGCAGTTCATCAGACTGATAGCGAAGGTCAGATCGCTGATTTCACGGGCGCTGAAACTTTCGAGTAGCGGCAGATACGCGTCATCTTCGGCATGCGTTCTTGCGATATCCGTGACGGATTCCGCCCAGGCCAGCGCCGCACGCTCCTGTTCGCTGAAGTGATGGCTTACCCGCCACCCGGCCAGCGCATCCAGTTTGCTTTGCGCCACGCCGGATTTACGCAGGGCTTTGCTGTGCATCTCCAGACAAAATGCGCAACCGTTGATCTGTGAGATACGCAGATAAATCAGTTCCATCAGCGTGGTGTCCAGCGCGCTGTTTTCCAACGCTTTTTTGGCCTGGCCCAGCGCACTATAGACTTCAGGGCTAAGTTCATAATAGGGCTGACGTAATGTCGTCATCATACTTCTCCTCGTTTAGACGTCAGCAATGTAGCACTATAATGGACTGCTAAAGAGAGCCATATTTTTATGAAAAAAGCAGACCATAAAGGATCGTTCACCTGTGCCACGCTACCAGCAAATCGCCCGTCAGTTAAAAAACGCCATTGAGCATGGCGAACTCAAGGCCGGGGCGCGTTTGCCGTCCAGCCGGACATGGTCGCAAGAGTTAGGCGTTTCACGCTCGACGGTCGAAAACGCGTACGGCGAGCTGGTGGCGCAAGGCTGGCTGGAGCGGCGCGGGCAGGCCGGTACGTTTGTCAGCGGGCATGTACGTCCAGAAAAAACGGTCGCTACGCCTGCCGTTTTCGCCGGAGAAAGCCAGACGCCCGATCCATTTCAAATGGGATTGCCTGCGCTGGATCTTTTCCCGCGTGAGATTTGGGCGCGGGTGATGGGGCGTCGCCTGCGTACGCAGACCCGTTTTGATCTCGCGTTGGGCGACGTCTGCGGCGAAGCGGTTTTGCGCGAAGCCATTGTCGATTATCTGCGGGTGTCGCGCAGTATTGAATGCCTGCCGGAACAGGTGTTTATCACTTCCGGCTATGCGTCCTCAATGACCCTTATCCTGCGCGCGCTGGCGAAACCTGGAGAAGGCATGTGGGTTGAAGATCCCGGGTTTCCCCTTATTCGCCCGGTGATTGCCCAGGAAAATGTCGGGCTGATGCCGGTTCCGGTCGATGATCATGGACTGAATGTGGCGGCAGGCATTCACGATTACCCACAGGCGCGTTTTGTGTTGTTAACGCCGGCCCACCAAAGCCCGCTCGGCGTGGCGCTCTCTTTAACCCGTCGCCGCCAGTTACTTGAATGGGCGGCGAGCGCGCAGGCATGGATTATCGAAGATGATTATGACAGTGAATTTCGTTACCACGGCAAGCCGCTTCCGCCGCTGAAAAGCCTCGATGCGCCGCAGCGGGTGATCTATGCCGGAACGTTCAGCAAGTCGCTGTTTCCGGCGCTGCGTACCGCATGGCTGGTGGTTCCGCTTAATCAGGTGGCGCGTTTTCGTCAACTGGCGGGGCTGATGGCCTGTAGCGTGCCGGTACTGTGGCAGCAGACGCTGGCGGATTTTATCCGCGATGGTCATTTCTGGCGGCATTTGAAAAAGATGCGCCAGCATTACGCCAGGCGACGGCTTTGGATGGAAGAGGCGCTGCGTGAGCAGGGATTCGCCGTTGTCCCGCAGGAAGGCGGCATTCAGCTGGTGGTTGCGGTGGATGCTGATGACCGGTTGCTGACGGCGAAAGCCAATCAGGCCGGACTGGCGGTGCAGGCATTGAGCCGCTGGCGGCTTCAGTCAGAAGGAAGGGGAGGACTGCTGCTGTCGTTTACCAACATCACTTCAGCGGGAATGGCAAAACAGGTCGCACGTCAGCTTCGGGAAGCCATAACCGACACGCCGTCGGCCGGATAAGACGCTCTGCGTCGCATCCGGCAAGATTCCCCGTTAACGGCGTAAACTTAACAGCGCCCCGACAACGATGCCGACAGCGGCGGCTGCCCCCATGCTGCACCAGGGTTTTTCTCGCACAAAGGTATCCGCGCATCCTACGGCATCACGCGCCGCCTGTTCTACTCGCGTGCGGCCATGCATACGGGCACGGGTTTCTTTCAGCAATGCCTGCGCTTTGCGCCGCGCGGTTTCCGCTTCATCTTTGGCATCACTTCCCCATGATTTCAGCACGTCTTCAAGGGTATCGGCTAATTGACTGACATCGTTCTGAATATCCTGAACATTTTCATCGGCGTCTTTTCGGCTCGGTCGGTTAAACATATGATCCTCCATTGATTTCGATGTGAACTTCAGTGTAGTCCATATTTTTTATCTTCTGAGGCGCGTCACGGTATATTCGCGAGTTTATGGATTTTTCTGAAAGCGTTGCTAATGCTGGATCGGGTAAGGTAAGCCCGCAGTAAAGGATAACGAGGATAAAATATGTATTTACGACCCGATGAGGTGGCGCGCGTACTTGAAAAAGTGGGTTTTACCGTAGATGTGGTAACACAGAAAGCATACGGTTATCGACGTGGCGAAAATTATGTGTACGTTAATCGTGAAGCGCGTATGGGGCGTACCGCATTAGTGATTCATCCGACGCTAAAAGAACGCAGTTCTTCACTGGCTGAACCCGCTTCGGAAATTAAAACCTGCGATCATTATCATCAGTTCCCGCTTTATTTAGGCGGAGAAATTCACGAACATTACGGCATACCGCACGGCTTTAGTTCACGGATTGCGCTTGAGCGCTATTTGCATGGACTGTTTGGTGAAGCAAAACCAAATTCAAACTAACGAAGCGACTGGCCTTGCCAGTCGCGAAGAAAGCGGGGCTCAGGCTTTAGCCTGGTGGTAGCTGCTGACTTTGAACAGGCGTCGGCAATAATCAAGGAAGTAGCCGTAAACCGCGCCCATCAGCATGGATATCACGATATTCGAACTGACTGCCGCTGTAATCTGGTGCCAGTCTGCGCCGACCGTCAACAAAATCGCGACATAAACTGGAGACTGGAAGGTGACGTAAGCCAGTACATCCGCCAGATTCTTCACCCAACTCGCCGGGCTCGCCTTACGCGCGACGCGCATAATCGCATCACGATACATTCCATAGGGCCACGCGATCAGAATATTGACCGGAATGGCGACCAGACGGGAAGACAGCGACTGTTCAAAGGTCATTCCAGAGAGGAATATCTCGATCAACATGTTCACGACAGAACAATAAACAACCATCGCGAACGTGTCTGCGACTGCATGACGCAAGCGTGACTGCGGTGAGAACATGTTAATGCTCCTTGTAAAAGGGTAAAAATCGCCATTGAACGTGTGGTTGTAGTGATTTAGCGTAGTGCTTTCGCTAATGCATAGCGTATATCTCTACATAATAACTATCAACTAGTGTAAAATTTTTATTTATTGTCTTTTTGTCGATAAAATACTCTGTCAGTGTCTGTTTTTTGTTCGTTTCGGGATTTTCGTTGTCCGCCGTGACTAATGTTTTCCAAATCAATGGCTTAACTTTTATTGTTTTTTTCGGCATTTTGCGCAAGCGAGGCGGGAGCGAAAGGGCATCGACGGCTGCTGTTGTGTACGCCGGGGAGGGGCCGCTTTTTTAATTTTGCAGGCGTGCGTTATTCTGGCTGATATATAACGGCGAAGGCGAATAAATATAAGCGGCGGTGTGCAGGCCAGATATTGCTGTATATCCCACTCTCTGGAAATATAATCAATAATCGAATATACTTTCTGGCGTAATACTTGTTTTCCCCTGCGTTAAAAGGTTTTATTGTTATGACTTTGATGTTACAGAATTTAAATAATATCCGTACACTGCGCGCAGTGGCCCGTGAATTCTCCATTGACGTTCTTGAAGAAATGCTCGAAAAATTCAGGGTTGTCACTAAAGAAAGACGCGAAGAAGAAGAAGAGCAACAGCGTCTGCGCGCTGCACAGCAAGAGAAAATTAATACCTTTCTGGAGATGATGAAAGCCGACGGCATCAATCCAGAAGACTTATTAAATATGGGGGCGGCAACGCCGCGTTCAGGTAAAAAACGTCAGCCGCGCCCGGCAAAATATCGTTTTACCGATTTTGATGGTGAGACGAAAACATGGACTGGTCAGGGGCGTACGCCTAAGCCGATTGCCCAGGCGCTGGCGGCGGGGAAATCTCTGGATGATTTTCTGATCTAATTTCGCGGTATTTTGCCGGATGAGACGGTGCTTATCCGGCTGATATCAACCTGGTCAGTACAAACCACCCGGCCCGCCGGGGGCTGCGGCGATTCTGGCGCTACCGCTTAATGCGTTCGCCGGTTCCAGGGCATCTTTTCGAGCAGTCGCGCCATGCCGCAGAAACCCGTGAATCCCGCCAGCATTAACCCGGCGCCAACAAAGCCGCTGATCAGGAAGAAACCGCTACTGACGGTGTAACCCAGCGCAACGCCCAGTAGAACCAGCCCTCCGGCGGCAATTTGCACCTGACGCATCAGCGGCAGCGGCTGAGACTTATCTTCCGCCACGGGCAGGCCCGCAGCTTTCCAGCCTTCGATTCCCCCCTCCAGCAGCCAGACTTCTGCGGGGGCGGCGACCGCCTGGAGCGTTGCGGCATTGCCGCTGGTACGCCTGCCGGACTGACAGTGAAAGATGATGCGTTCAGCCCGTAACGCCGCCGGAAAAGCGCCGTGCTCAAGCGTGGAGAGCGGCGCCAGCTGCGCGTCGGGAATATGTTCGCGCAGGTATTCATCGGCGTCACGGATATCAATCAGCGTTGCCCCTTGTGCTATCAGCGCCTGTGCTTCGCGCGGGGAAATCGTCCCGGTTGTCATGGTTTCTCCTGGTGGACAATACGGTGTATTTAGCAGCGTAAATCAGCTTCCTGGCAGCGTAAAGGGTGTAAATGAGGAATGTCTTGTTCGCCTTACAGTTTGCGCCAGCAATATGTCATGCCGTTTCCCTGTTAAGCCGCTTCCCTCTGCTACACTCTCTGGGTGTCTATTGTGTACAACCGAGGTAAATATGGGTCTCTTCAATTTTGTGAAAGATGCGGGCGAAAAGCTCTGGGATGCCGTAACCGGAAATCATGATAAAGATGATCTGGCGAAAAAGGTGCAGGAACACTTAAACAAAACCGGCATTCCTGATGCCGATAAAGTCAATGTGCAGGTGACGGACGGTAAAGCGACGGTAACGGGCGACGGTTTAAGTCAGGAAGCGAAAGAAAAAATCCTCATTGCGATCGGGAATATTTCCGGGATCGGCAGTGTGGAAGATCAGGTTAAAACGTCAGCGCCTGCGGCGGAGAGTCAATTTTATACGGTGAAATCAGGCGACACGTTGAGCGCTATTTCAAAACAGGTTTACGGTAATGCCAACCTGTACAACAAAATCTTTGAAGCGAATAAGCCGATGCTGAAAAGCCCGGATAAAATATATCCCGGGCAGGTTTTACGTATCCCGGAAGAGTAACCGGACTCAGCTCTGTTCCTGCTGAAGTTTACCGGCCATCGCCTGTTGAATAATCGGAATTGGCGTCAGTAAATGCTGGCGCATTAATTCGCTGGCGCGTGCGGCATCGCGCGCCAGAATAGCCTCCATAAGCGCCCGATGCTGAATATGTTTATCTTCGAGCATTTCAACGGACAGAACCGTTTTGCGCAGCCAGATAAAACGGTAGCGTGCCGCCAGATCGAAAAGTCGCTCGCGCATTTGCAGCAGATAATGTGAGCCGCAACCGGCAACAATAGCCGTATGAAATGCCTGATGGCGCTGATCCCACTCATCCAGCATACGTTCGCTGGCATCGCTCGATTCCAGTTTGTTGAGCATATGCGCCCTGGCGAGAATATCGGCTTCCCACTCATCGCCGCCACGCTCAATAGCCAGTTGCACCAGCATGGCTTCCATATTGGCGCGGGCATCGAAAATATCGAGCAGTTCCTGCTCCGACATCGACGCCACGCGATAGCCTTTCTGGTTCACCACCGTGACCAGCCGTTCCGCCACCAGTTGAGAAAGCGCCTCCCGCAACGGCCCCACGCCTAACTCATAGCGTGATGTTAACAGACTCATGCGCAGCTTCTCATCGGGCTGATAAACGCCGCGAATAATATCGTTTTTGAGCCATCGGTATCCATCTATGGCCGTCGGTTGGGCAGAGGCGGTCATGGTACAACTCCTGAATAGCATTGGGCTGATATCCCGGCGCGCGCCGGGACACAGGTCTAACGCGTATTTTGCAACGGCGTTTTTTGCCACAATACCAGTTTTTTCCAGCGGGACATAATCGGCACGGTGCAAATGATCCCCAGTCCTAACAGCCCGGTAGAAATCACCTCCAGCTGTTGCGCCGGTCGGAATAGCATCACCACCAGCACAAAGCAGATAAAAGCGATAACCAGCCAGGTCAGCCACGGATAGAGCCACATTTTCAGCTTAATTTCACTCCCTTCCGCCAGCAGGATTTTCCGCATTCTGAGCTGGGAAACCGCAATCACCAGGTAGACGAGCAGGGCGATCGCGCCGGAGCTGTCTATCAGGAATTTAAACACTTTCGCCGGGGCGTAATAATTTACCACCACCGTGAGGAATGCCGCCCCCGTGGATAACAGCACCGCCACATACGGCGTCCTGCTGCGGTTGAGTTTGCCCATAACGGCGGGCGCATCGCCACGACGGCTGAGGGAGTAGAGCATTCTCGACGCCGTATACAGCGCGGAATTCAGGCAACTGGTGACTGACAATAAAATCACGCAGTCCATGATCGCTTTGGCATAAGGAATATTCAGCAATTCCAGTACCGAACGGTAGGAACCAACGTCTTTGAGTCCCGGCATGTTCCACGGGATGAGCGCGACCACCACGAAAATAGAGCACAGGTAGAAGATTGAAATACGCCAGATCACCGAGTTGGTGGCGCGCACGATATGCTTATCCGGCGTGTCGGACTCGGCGGCGGCAATCGTGACAATCTCTGCGCCCATAAATGAGAACATGGTGATCAGCATCGCGCTCAGTACCGCGCCGAAGCCATTGGGCATAAAGCCGCCGTGATCCCACAAGCGTGAAACGCCGCTCACGTCTGCGTAGGGATAAAAGCCGCTAATTGCCGCCGCGCCCAGCGCGATAAACGCCAGAATGGCAATCACTTTGCACAGCGCCAGCCAGAATTCGAACTCGCCGTAATTTTTGACGCTCAGCAAATTACTGCCGGTTAATGCGATGGTGATCGCCAGAGAGAACAGCCAGATGGGGACGCCCGGTATCCATGAATGCAGGATGATGGCGGCAATATTGGCCTCCAGTGGGATAACCAGCACCCAGAACCACCAGTACAGCCAGCCGATGGTGTAGCCCGCCCAGGGACCGATGGCTTTATCCGCATAGGTTGAGAAAGAGCCGGTGTCCGGCGTGGCGACGGCCATTTCGGCCAGCATTCGCATAATCATAACGACCAGCAACCCGGCAAACAGGTAAGCCAGCAGTACCGCAGGCCCGGCTTGCGCAATTGCGACGCTGGAACCGACAAACAGACTGGCGCCAATGACGCCGGCGATAGACAGCATGGTGACGTGGCGGGATTTCAGTCCGCCACCTAAAGCATGTGATTCTGACAATTGCCCCATCTTCTTACCCCGTTATTGTTATTGAAGCTGTTGGCTGCTCTTGATGCGTAGGCCCGGTAAGCGGAGCGCCGCCGGGCATCACAACATT
Organism: Citrobacter sp. CK202; assembly: GCF_030333225.1. Taxonomy (NCBI): domain Bacteria; kingdom Pseudomonadati; phylum Pseudomonadota; class Gammaproteobacteria; order Enterobacterales; family Enterobacteriaceae; genus Citrobacter; species Citrobacter sp. CK202. The sequence goes on along the minus strand of NZ_JAOWGI010000007.1, from coordinate 97,744 downwards.
GCCGGATGGCAGCGCAAGCGCCTTATCCGGCCTACAACGACCTAACCTTGCTTCGCCTCATCAAAACACTGGGCGATAATGTCCAGCCCTTGTTGAATTTGCGTTTCTTCGATAGTCAGCGGCACCAGAATGCGCAGCACGTTGTAGTACGGCCCGCAGGAGAGCAGGATCAGCCCTTTATCACGGGCGCGGGCGACGATATCGGCGGTCAGCTTCGCGTCCGGTTTGCTGCGATCGCCATTTTCAAACAGTTCAATGGCGATCATCGCTCCCGGGCCGCGCACGTCGCCAATCTCGCGGTGCGTTTCAGCAATATTCAGCAGCCCTTTACGCAGGGTTTGCCCCAGGTCTTTGGCTTTTTGCAGCAGGTTTTCCTGCTCGAAAATGTTCAGTACCGCCAGCGCGGCGGCGCAGGCGAGAGGATTACCTGCGTAGGTGCCGCCCAGACCGCCCGGTGGGATGGCGTCCATCACATCGGCGCGACCGGTCACTCCCGCCAGCGGAAAGCCGCCGGCAATCGATTTGGCGAAGGTGGTGAGGTCCGGCGCGACGCCCGTCTGTTCCATCGCGAAAAGCGTACCGGTACGCCCCGCGCCGCTTTGCACTTCATCGGCAATGAGCATGATCCCGTGTTCGTCGCAGAGTGCGCGCAGACGCTGCATAAAAGCGGGCGAGGCCGCATAAAAACCGCCTTCTCCCTGTACCGGTTCAATGATGATGGCGGCAATATCTTCCGGCGCGGCATCGTTTTTAAAGATGCGCTGGATGCTGGCAATCGCATCATCATCACTGATGCCGTGCAGGGCGCAAGGGTAGAGCGCGCGGTAAACGTGGCCTGGCATCAGCCCCATTCCAGCAGAGTAGGGATTGACTTTTCCGGTCAGCGACAGGGTGTAGTGGGTACGGCCATGATAAGCGCCGCTAAAAGCGATGGCGCCGCTACGCTTTGTCGCCGCACGGGCGATTTTCACCGCGTTTTCCACCGCTTCGGAACCGGTAGTCACCAGCAGGGTTTTCTTCGCGAAATTGCCCGGCACCTTCTGGTTCATGAGTTCGCACAGCTCCAGATACGGCTCGTAGGCGAGCACCTGAAAACAGGTATGCGACAGCTTTTTCAGTTGTGCTTCGACCGCCGAGACGATCTCCGGGTGCAGGTGCCCGGTATTCAACACCGCAATACCGCCTGCAAAATCGAGATACTCGCGGCCTTCCACATCCCAGACCCGGCAGTTTTCCGCGCGATCGGCAAAAATAGGGTGGATCTGTCCTACGCCGCGAGGGACGGCGTTACTGCGGCGATGCATTAATTCTTTATTGCTGCTCATCAGGTGTTCTCCAGTATTGTTTTTTTAAAGGCCGATGCACATGTATTTGATTTCTAAATAATCTTCGATGCCGTACTTAGAACCTTCGCGGCCAAGACCGGAGGCTTTAATCCCGCCGAATGGCGCGACTTCGTTGGAGATAATGCCGGTGTTGATGCCGACAATGCCGTACTCCAGCGCTTCGCCGACGCGAAACACGCGGCTTAAATCGCGGGCGTAGAAATAGGCCGCCAGACCGAACTCGGTATCGTTCGCCAGCGCGATCACGTCCGCTTCATCTTTAAAGCGGAATAGCGGGGCGAGGGGGCCGAACGTCTCTTCTTTAGCCACTTTCGCGTTATTGGGGACGTCCACCAGGATGGTGGGCTGGAAGAAGTTGCCGCCGAGCGCATGCGCCTTACCGCCGCAGAGCACTTTTGCGCCTTTCTCCAGCGCGTCGGCGATGTGCTCCTGCACTTTGGCTACCGCTTTTTCGTCAATCAGCGGCCCGGTGGTGACGTCCGCTTGCAGGCCGTCGCCGAGATGCAGCTTGCTCACCGCCTGCTGGAGTTTTTCCGCAAAGCGGTCATACACGCCGTCCTGCACATACAGGCGGTTAGCGCAGACGCAGGTCTGCCCGGCGTTGCGAAACTTAGAGGCCAGCGCGCCTTCCACGGCGTTATCCAGATCGGCGTCATCAAAGACGATGAACGGCGCGTTGCCGCCCAGCTCCAGCGACACCTTTTTGATGTCTTTCGCACACTGTTCCATCAGCTGACGGCCAATTTCGGTTGAGCCGGTAAACGACAGTTTGCGCACCAGCGGGTTGCTGGTCAGTTCATTGCCGACCGCTCCCGCAGAACCGGTGACGACGTTAAAGACGCCTGCGGGAACCCCGGCGCGGTTCGCCAGTTCAGCCAGCGCCAGGGCGGAAAACGGCGTCTGGCTGGCGGGTTTCAGAACCATCGTACAACCGGCTGCCAGCGCCGGGCCGGCTTTGCGGGTAATCATCGCCGAGGGGAAATTCCACGGCGTGATGGCGGCGGTGACGCCAATCGGCTGCTTGATAACGATCAGGCGCTTATCGGCCTGGTGGCCTGGAATCGTGTCGCCATAGATACGCTTACCCTCTTCGGCAAACCATTCAATAAAGGAGGCGGCATAGCTGATTTCTCCTTTTGCTTCCGCCAGCGGCTTCCCCTGTTCCAGCGTCATCAGACGGGCGAGATCGTCCTGGTGCTCCATCATCAAATTGAACCAGCGACGCAGAATATTCGCCCGCGCTTTGGCGGTGAGTGCGCGCCAGGCGGGCAGCGCGCGGTTAGCGGCGTCAATAGCTTCGCGGGTCTCTTCTGCCCCCATTTTCGGTACGCTGCCTAACGGCTGGCCGTTCGCTGGGTTGGTTACGGCGATTGTGTCGCCGCTTCTGGCGTCGCGCCATTGCCCCTCGATAAACGCCTGCTGGCGGAACAAGGTGGGATCGTTAAGTTGCATGATTGCTTCCTGTCTTAAAAGGGTTAACGGGTGAATGCGGCGTTTAATGAGTCCACGCGACGCGCCGCACGTAGCGTGCGTCCGGGATGACTCTGGCTTGCCAGCAGCGTCTGCACTTTGCTGACGATATGCGCCCCGATGGGAATGGCTGATGTGGCCGCCGGAGAGGGCGCATTGCAGGTGTGAATGGATCGTGGCGTGGTAACAAACAGGAAATCGTCGATCAGCTTGCCATCCGGCGACACCGCCTGCGCCCGCACGCCAGCAGGCCACGGCTGCAAATCTTTTAAGGTCAGGTTAGGGCAATATTTTTGCACCAGCCGCAGATAGCCGCTTTTGCACAGTGAGTTCTTCATCTCGCCAAGCCCTGAGCGCAGATTGTTTTGCAGCACGCGGCGGATGCCGGACGAACCGAAAATTTCCAGCGTATCGGATAATGAAAAATCGCCTTTCCGGTAGCCTTCTCGTTTAAAAGCCAGTACGGCGTTAGGCCCGACGGTAACGCTGCCGTCGATCATCCGGGTGAGGTGGACGCCCAAAAACGGCATCGCCGGATCGGGAATGGGATAGATCAAATGGTTAACGATTTGATTATGCTGCGACGCCAGACGGAAGTATTCGCCACGGAACGGGCAGATGATAAAACCGGGATCGACCCCCAGCATTTTAACCAGCCGGTCGGCCATCAGCCCGGAACAGCTAATCAGGGTTGAGGCTTCGTATATCTGCCCGCCCCGGGTTGTGATCACCACGCCCGCCGCATGTTCCTTCAGCGCGCTGACCTCCGCGTTGTAGACAATCTCACCGCCTTTGGCCTGGAAGATTTTCGCCATTGCCGCCGTCACGTCCCGGTAGCTGACAATCCCGCTGGAGGGGACAAAAATCCCGCCCAGACCGGTGATGTTCGGCTCCCGCTCCCGCAGTTCCGCCGCGCTTAACCACTCGCGTTCCAGGCCGTTTGCCGCCGTGCGATCCCACAGCGCCCGCATCCGCGTCATTTCCAGTTCGGATGTCGCCACCAGCATTTTTCCGCAGGTGTCGTAGCGAATGCCGTTTTGATCGCAAAAGGCTTTGGTGGCGCGATTTCCGGCGAGGCAAAACTGCGCTTTGAGGCTACCGGGAGTGTAGTAGACCCCGGCATGGATCACGCCGCTGTTGTGACCCGTCTGATGACAGGCCGGTTCGGACTCTTTTTCCAGCAGGGCGATGCTGGCGTCTGGATACACATCAATAAGCTGCATGGCGGTCGACATGCCGATAATGCCGCCGCCAATAATTACAAAATCATACATCCGCTCAATTCCTTCGTCTGACCGCGCTTATTGATGAGTCTGGTAGCAATGGGTGGAATAAGCGAAATAACCGCGCTGGCGCATCAGTTCACGGCGCAGATCCGGGTGTGGCGTAAAACGATCGCGCCCGTGCAGCCAGAACAGGTTGTTAATCAACAGGAATTTACCGACCGGCACCGGAACAGAGAGGATGTTTTTGCTGGTTTCCAGCGCATCGGAGAGATCGCTGAGCCAGACGCCCTCTTCAAAATCTTTTGGCTGGACGAACTGGTCGATATAGCGCATGACCGGGCGCCCCTGCTGGTCAACGTCAAATACCGGATGATAAACATCGTGGCTGACGTTTTTGCTCGGCGGCGCGGCAAAACGCATGGAGCGACGCGCCAGCGGGTGGCTGAAAAAGCGCTCCAGATGCTCCCAGTCATCAAGGTGTAGCAACAGTGAATTTCCGCCCGCCATATTTTGTTCGTCGATTTTCATCATCAGCACGTAGTCGGTAACTTCCTCAACGTAGGTGCCGTCGTTATGCAGCTCCATCACGCGGTGCGGTTGTCGCAGGTAGCTGTCTGAATTATCGACGTTCTTCACCACAAAGCGCGCGTAGTACTGGCCGCTCATCGCATCGTAGTTAGAGCGCCCGATGAGGTGCGCCACCGCCGTCGCCAGCTTGACCATCTCGTCAGCCTGTTCTACGTTGTCGATCCCTTCGGCGTTGATCAGCAGTGCGCCTTCGGCGCGGTCCAGCAGCGTTTTAATAAGCAGCGGCTGTAGCTGGTTGCCACATAAGGCGTCGAGGATCTGACCGACCTTAAAACGTAAAAAGGATTTGTATTCCAGCGCCTGTACCGGCCACTGTTCCACCTGCTGCAAAAATTGCGCCGTCGTTTTTGCGCTAAAGGTCAGTTCCAGCAGACGCGGCGACTGTACGGAAGGGGCGAAGGTAAATCCGGCGTCGCTGCGGGTGACACTATCAGCATTTGTTTTTACGGCGGTCAGTGCATTCATCAGAATCGATCCTCTCAGTAAATGGTCAGGGAGACATGGCGATGCTCATTTCGTAGCCATAAACTAAAAATATCTACATTTTTTATAAACGCATACAAAACTGACGATTTGTTTAATTTTTGTGATCAAAAACAACAAATATTTAACATTATAAATATCAGGGATTAAGAAATGAGACAGGATTTACATCCGCAGCCTAAACTGATTCTGTTTGTGAAATAGCAGACGAGCGGGAGACAGGGATTAAGCCATTGATAAAAAATCTATTCCGACGCCTTAAATGGATGAGTACCGGACTGGCATCGCTCATCAGGCATGTGGCGTTGACGCTGCTTGTGGTTCTGATCGTTTTTCTTGGCGTGCGGGTTTACCAGACAGAAAGCGGGCCCGATCTTCATCTCTGGCATACCTGGACCGGTAGCGAAATGTCTGCCAAAGCGCTGGATAAGGCCACTTTTTCGCAGTACCTGGCGCGGGAAGAGGCGCTGTTTAGCCATCTGAAAACCGGGGTGACGGATAAGCTGAAGCCGGATGAGCAGACGCCCATCAACCGTTTTTACCATAACAGCCGGGTCTGGCCGCCGCAGTTTTCGCCCAACGGCAATCGCTCGTACGTACTCATGCCGCAGGGTAAACCGCGTGGCGTCGCCGTGTTACTGCATGGCTTAACGGATTCGCCCTACAGCATGAAATACGTTGCTAAGGATTATCAGCAGCGTGGCTTTATCGCCGTTGTGCCGCGTCTGCCTGGGCACGGCACTGCGCCCGGCGCGTTAACGGCGGTGGAGTGGGAACAGTGGCTTGCCGCCTCGCGGCTGGCGGTTCGGGAAGCGACGCGGCTTGCGGGGCGAGATGTGCCGTTGCATCTGGTGGGCTACTCAAACGGTGGGGCGCTGGCGCTCAAGTACACGCTGGACGCGCTGGAAGACAACACGTTGCGGCGTCCTCAGCAGCTTATCCTGCTGTCGCCGATGATCGGCGTGACGGCATTTGCTCGTTTTGCCGGACTGGCGGGTTTACCTGCACTCTTTCCTGCGTTTGCCAAAGCGGCGTGGTTGAACGTCACGCCAGAATATAATCCGTTCAAATATAACTCGTTTCCGGTTAACGCCGCGCGTCAGTCTTATCTGCTGACAAAAGCATTACAACAGCAGATTTCGCGGGATGCGCGAAGCTCCCGCCTTAACGATCTGCCGCCGGTGTTGACCTTCCAGTCAATTATGGATTCCACGGTGAGCACCCGTGCGGTGGTGGCGTCGTTTTATCGTTATCTTGGCAATAACGGCAGTGAGCTGGTGTTGTTCGATATCAATCAGGCCGCCAGTCTGCGTCCGCTGTTGCGCACCTCATCGTATACCGCCATTACTCAGTTGTTACCGCCTGCGCCGCGCAACTATCGCACGACAATTATCACGAATGCGACGCCGGAAACGCTGAATGTCGTGGCGCGCGATACCCCGGCCGGGGAGCATGTGGAGCAGGTTCAGCCGTTGCCGTTGGCCTGGCCGCAGGAGATGTATTCGCTGTCGCATGTGGCGGTGCCGTTTCCGCTCAGTGATTCGCTGTATGGTCTGCAACCGGACGAACTGAACCGCTATGGAATCAGTATCGGGACTATCGCGCTGCGCGGGGAAACGTCCACGCTGGCGGTGGGGCTGGATACGCTGATGCGCGTGACGTCGAATCCTTTCTTCCCGTATATGCTACAGCGAATTGAGGCGCGACAGTGATGATTGCCGGATGGCGCAACACCATCCGGCAATCCGTTAGCCGATATCCACCTGTGGCTTATTGTTGCGTTTGCGGAGCAGGCGCAGCAGCGGCGGGATGATAATCACCGCTATCGCCATCGTCAGCAGCGCTTTCGTCACACCGCTCTCCCACAAAATCGCCATATTGCCGTTGCTGATAGAGAGCGCGCGGCGCAGGTTCTGCTCCAGCATTTCGCCCAGCACAAAGCCGAGGATCAGCGGCGACATGGGGAAGTGCATTTTGCGCAGAATGTAGCCCAGTATGCCGAGCGCCACCATCAGCACCAGATCGAACGTGGTGCTGTGTACCGCGTACACGCCGACCGCAGACACGGCGGCAATCGCCGGGACAAGGAACCACAGCGGGATGGTCAGCATACGGGTGAACATGCCAATCAGCGGGATGTTCATGACCAGCAGCATCACGTTGGCGATCAGCAGCGCGGCGATCAGCCCCCAGACGATATCCGGCTGTTCGGTGAACATCGCAGGCCCTGGCGTGATGTTATACAGCGTCAGCGCTCCCATCATTACCGCCGTGGTGCCGGAACCCGGTACGCCGAGGGTCAGCATGGGGATGAATGAACCGCAGGCCGACGCGTTGTTAGCGGCTTCCGGTGCCGCCACGCCACGGATATCGCCTTTACCGAAGCTGTCGCTGTTGCCGCTGATCTTCTTCTCGGTCATGTAGGTGATGGCGCTGGCGATGGTGGCGCCTGCGCCCGGCAGCACGCCGACGAAGAAGCCAATCACCGATGAGCGTAACGTTGCGCCCATGCACTGCGCCCCTTCTTTGGCGTTAAACAACATGCGCCCGGTTTTGCGTACCAGTTTCTGGCCGCTGCTGGTATGTTCCAGCATTAATAGAATTTCTGAGACAGAGAACAAACCGATCACCACCACGATGAACTGCACACCGTCGGAGAGATGTACGCTGTCAAAAGTAAAGCGATAAACCCCGGTGTTGGCGTCTACGCCGACGGTCGCCAGACCCAGACCGATCAGCGCTGCCAGAAATGATTTCAGTGGATTTTGCGCCATCATGCTGCCGAGGCAGGCGATGGCAAAGACCATCAGCGCAAAGTATTCCGCCGGGCCAAACGCCAGCGACCATTGCGCCAGCAACGGCGCGAACAGGATGATCCCGCCGATGGCGATAAGCGATCCAAAAAATGAACTGACCGCCGAGATGGAAAGCGCGACGCCGCCGCGCCCCTGTTGCGCCATCGGATAACCATCGAGCGCGGTCATGATAGCCGCCGCATCGCCGGGCACGTTGAGCAGAATCGACGAAATACGCCCGCCGTATTCACAGCCGATGTAAACCGTAGCCAGCAGGATCAGCGCGGACTCCGCAGGCAGATGCAGGGCGAAAGCCAGCGGCAGTAAAATCGCCACGCCGTTAATCGGGCCAAGACCCGGCAGCAGGCCGACAATGGTGCCGACGAAGCAGCCGATCAGCGCGATCACCAGGTTTTCTGGCGTCATTGCCACCGCAAAACCCTGAGAAAGATATATCCAGGTATCCATCGTTTCTCCGTTAACTCAGCCAGGCGCCGAGAGGTAAGGTGACGTCAAGCAGACGGTCGAAGGCATACCACAGCAGGATGCCGAGAACCGCGCCGGAAATGCCCGCAGCCGGGATTGTTGCGCCGAACAGAATGCCGATGACCAGGGTGAGAATGGCGGTGGCAATCGGGAAGCCCAGCCACTCAAATCCCCAGGCGTACATCAGCAGGACAATCACCATCGTGAGCAGCTTTTGCAGCACATGGTGGTGGGGCCAGCTAACGGTATCGGGATGACGCAATAACAGCGCCAGCGCGCAGAGCGCCATCAGACCGATAATGCCCAGCGGAAACGGGCGAGGGCCGACCGGTTCGTAGCTGTATTCACTCTGAATCTGCCAGGCGATGAACAGCCCGGCAACGCAGAGCAACAGCCAGATACCTGCAAAAATACGATCGCTCATGATTGCCTCCAGGTTTATTTCGCGAGGCCGAAGGCTTTCGCCTGCTCGCGGTAATCGGCGACCTGATTTTTGACGTAGTCGTCAAGCTGCTTGCCGGTCATGTCGAATGCAAACAGGCCGCGCAGCTCGCGCTGCTTTTTAAACTCGTCGGTCTGCTGGAGCTTTTGGAAGGTCTCTACCCACCACTGGTAGTCGGCATCGCTGACTTTTGGCCCCACGTAGAAGCCGCGAATGATCGGCCAGACCAGGTCGTATCCTTGCTCTTTGGCGGTCGGGACGTTGGCTAACTGACCCGGCAGGCGTTCTTCAGAAAATACCGCCAGCACGCGAATTTTATCGCCACTCAGGTAAGGCACCATTTCACTGAGATCGCCGGAAACCACCTGCACATGGTTGCCCATCAGCGCAGTGACCGGCTCGCCGCCGCCTTCAAACGCCACGTAGCGCATCTTGTGCGGATCGACATTGGCCTTTTGCGCCAGCAGCGCCGACTTCATCCAGTCCTGGCTGCCAATCGATGCGCCAGCGCCAATCACCACGCTGTCAGGATTTTTCTCCATCGCGGCGAGCAGATCTTTTAGCGACTTCCACGGGGAGTCGGCGCGCACGGCGATCATGCCGTAATCAGTACCGGCGCTCGCCAGCCAGCGCACGTCATCCACGCCGTAACGACCAAATTTCCCCTGCGACAGATTAAGCAGCGAGCCGCCGGAGAAGGCGACGACCGTCCCCGGTTCGCCAGGACGCTGGGCGACGATAGCGTTATAGGCGACCGCGCCGACGCCGCCCGGCATGTAGGTGACGCGCATCGGTTTTTCGATAGCGCCGGTTTCCATCATGCTCACCTGAATTAGCTTACAGGTGAGGTCAAACCCGCCGCCGGGTTTGGCCGGGGCGATACACTCAGTACGCGACGGCGCGTCCTGCGCCAGCACAGCGGTGCTCATCAGTAAAACGCTGGCAGTAAGGGCACGAAGTAATTGTTTTTTCATTGTTTATCCTCACGCGGACGTCCGAGTTTTCAGATACGGAAGAAGATTTTTGTGATTATGTGAGCCGACATGTAGCAGTTCGGTTGCGTGATTGTTAAAACAATAACCTTTCAATTCCCTTTCAATGCGGCAGAAACTTTACAGGATGTGATATGCGTCTCTTATTAGCGGAAGATAACCGTGAACTGGCTCACTGGCTGGAAAAAGCGCTGGTGCAGAACGGTTTTGCCGTGGACTGCGTATTTGATGGCCAGGCGGCCGATCATCTTCTGCACACTGAAACCTATGCGCTGGCGGTGCTCGACATCAACATGCCGGGGCTGGACGGACTGGAAGTGGTGCAGCGCCTGCGCAAGCGTGGACAAACGCTGCCAGTGCTGCTGCTGACGGCGCGCAGCGCGGTGGCGGATCGGGTGAAAGGGCTGAACGTCGGAGCGGATGACTATCTGCCAAAACCGTTTGAGATTGAAGAACTTGATGCGCGGCTGCGGGCATTACTGCGGCGCAGCGCAGGTCAGGTGCAGGAGTTACAGCAGCTTGGCGATCTGGCGTTTCACGATGAAGGTTACTTTTTGCTTCAGGCGCAGCCGCTGGCGCTGACCCCGCGTGAGCAGGCGTTGCTGACGGTATTGATGTACCGCAGAACGCGACCGGTGTCGCGCCAGCAGCTGTTTGAACAGGTCTTCAGCCTGAGCGATGAGGTCAGCCCGGAGAGCATCGAACTCTATATCCATCGTCTGCGGAAAAAATTACAGGGCAGTAACGTGCGGATCACCACCCTGCGTGGGCTGGGTTACGTGCTGGAGTGCGGCGATGAGGTGGGCTAAACCCCAGTCGCTGTACCTGCAACTGTTGCTGTTCCTCGGATTGCCGCTGGTGCTGCTGTGGGGATTGTCGGCATTTAACAGCTACGTTAGCGCGTTACAGGCGGCGACGCAGGCCTACGACAGGACGCTGCTCTCTTCTGCGAGAACGGTGGCGGAACGGCTGGTGGTGCGCCACGACAAACTGGAGGTGAATGTCCCCTGGGTGGTGCTCGACAGCTTTGAACTCAACATGAACGACCGTCTCTATTACAAAGTCGTGGACCCGGGCGGCAAGGTGATCTCCGGTTATGACGATCTGCCCGCGATGCCGCCTTCCACCTCGCGAACCCGGCTCTACCCGGCGCTGGCGTGGTTTTATCACACCCAGTATCGCGGACAGGCGATCCGCGTGGCGCGTCTGCTCCAGCCGGTAAATGAAGGGGCGATATTCGGGATGGCGGAGATCTACGTTGCCGAGACGCTACAGTCCCGGCGCTATCTGGCCGGGCAACTGCTGTTCTCCTCATGGGTGTCGCAAGGGCTGCTGGTGCTGCTGACATTGATTCTCGTTGGCTGGCTGCTGCGACGCATTCTGAAGCCGATGCGCCAGCTCTCCTCGCTGATGGTGCGTCGTGAACCGGGCTTGCTGACGCCCTTGCCGGAACTGTTGCCCTGGTCAGAGACCCGGCTGCTGATCGTCGCCTTTAACCGCTACATTGATCGCCTGCGCGCGCTGATCTCCCGTCAGGAACGCTTTAGCGCCGATGCGTCCCATCAGTTAAAAACGCCGCTGGCCGTGTTGAAAACGCAGGCGGCGGTGGCGTTAGCCAGTCAACAGCCGCAGCAGTGGCACGAAAGTTTACGGGCGATGAGCGCGACGCTGGATAGCACGATTTTGCTGACGGAGCGGCTGTTGCAACTGTCGGCGGTGAAACGTAAAGAGCAGGGGGAGCGACAGTTCTTGCCGGTTAATCTGTATGAGGTGGTGCAGATGAGCTGTTTTAGCCGTCTGGCGCAGGCGCGCAGCAAGGCTATCGATCTGGGGTATGAAGGTGAGCAAGAGGCGGTGTGGATTGAAGGGGATGACGTTTTGCTCGGCGAGCTGTGCGCGAATTTGCTGGATAATGCGCTGAAATATACGCCGTCGCAGGGAACGGTAACGGCACGGCTATTGCGGGATGGCGAGGCTGTTGTGCTGGTGGTGGAAGACAATGGGCCAGGGATTGACGCTGAGCAGATCCCGCAGGCGCTGATGCCGTTTCATCGGCTTGCTAACGTGGGGAATGAGAGCGGGGCGGGGATCGGTCTGGCGCTGGTTAACGACATTGCCCGCCTGCACCGTACCCATCCACAGCTGTCGCGCAGTGAAACGCTGGGCGGTCTGCGTGTGCGGGTACGGTTTTTAACGACGGCGCAGTAAATAAAAAGGTCATCACCGCAGGCCGGATAAAGGGTGATTCGCAGGAATAAAAAAAGCCGCATTAGCGGCTTTTTTCTCATGTCAGGCAAAATTATTCGCTGACTTTTTTCTCAAGTTCTGCTGCGCCTTCTTTGGTTTTGTTCCAGCCTTTCTCAGCACCTTCTTTCGTGGCATTCCAGCCTTTTTCGGTGCCTTCTTTGGTCTTATTCCAGGCCTTCTGCGAGCCTTCGCTCACTTTACTGCTCAGGTTGTCGCTTTTACCTTCAGCGGCATGTTCAGATTTCAGTTTCAGTTCTTCACCCTGATTCTGCGCCTGGTGCAGTTTCTCTTTGGCGGTATTTGCGCTTTCATGAGCCGCTGCAACGTCGTTATCGGTCGCGTGTGTGGTCGCAGCAAAAACAGGGGAAGCCAGCAGAAGTGCAGATAAGGCGATCATTGTTTTTTTCATAAGAACCTCGCTTAACGTTATCAGTTATATGCGTGGTTAAGCATGACACGGCAGAAAGGCGGTGGCTTTAGGAATAAACTGTAATTGAATCAATGAGGTCTGGATGTGGGAGCGACGGGGGCTCCGTAGGGGGTCGTGAATATTGTAGAAACTGCCGTGATAAGCGGTCATATGGGTTGACAATCAGACAACGTTGATCTGGCAATCGGGAAGGTTGCGTGATAGGCTTTAACCGGAAAATTTGTGATTTTTTCACAAAAAAAGGAGTTATAAATGCTTATTGAATTTTCAGTGCAGAATTTTAAAGTTTTTAGCCAAAAACAAACTTTATCGATGGCTGCTAAAAAATCTTATAAAGAGCATCCAGAGACGACGGCAACAGCTGAGCATTTTGATGATCTGCTGATTAATAAGGTCGCAGTAATTTATGGTGCTAACGGCGCGGGCAAAAGTAGTTTTGTTGAAGCTTTAGATTTTCTGCAATCCTATATCCTTAGAGGGTTTGCTGATAGTTCACAGAATGATTCAATAAGAACGCGGTTTATCGACAGAGAAATACCTAAATTTATTTTTGATGAGGAACAGTTAACCGCGCCTACTGATTTTGAGATCAGTTTTATCGGCACGACCGGTGAACGGTATCAGTATACGTTATCTATCGGTACAGACGCGATAGAAGCTGAAGGTTTATGGGTTTACTCAAAAAAAGGGGTAAGACCAAAGACGATTATCTCCAGAGTATATAATGCTGAAACCAATGAATTCGAATACTACTGCCCATCGTTGCAGATAGATAAAAAAACGTATGAAGTGGCGATAGAAAAAGCCAATAACAGCAAACGCTCGCCATTCGTATCCATTCTGCATGCTTATGATGTCTCACAACTGGATGAGTTTATTAACTGGTTCAGAGGCGATTTAATTGTATCCAGTAATCGCAATGATGATGTTTTCCGAATGGCATCCAGATACTCTTTTTTAGACGATCTGGCTGATGGCGATGAACAGAAAAAAAATAAAATACTTGAGTTTTTAAACAAGTTTGATCTTTCTATTTCTGATATTTCGGTAACGAAAAAGAACGTGACGTTACCTGATGAGATGCCAGAAGAAATGAAAAAAATGATATTGAGCGATGTCGGTTTTCAAATTGTTTTAGAACATACGACGTCCAGCGGTATCAAGAAAAACATCCCTTATGAAAGATTATCTTCGGGAACGAAGAAGTTATTCGATCTATCAGGCATTCTTTTACTGTGCTGTGAGGCCGGTGAAAAAAGCGTACTGGTTCTTGATGAGTTTGAATCATCGCTCCACCCTTATATCGTCAGAGCGATTTTTGAGTTAATGGTCAAACACTCTGAACGTCTTTTGCAGCTGATTCTCACAACGCATTCAAACGTTCTATTAGATACGGAAAAACTCGTCAGACGGGATCAAATATGGTTCCTGGAGAAAAATAGCGAGCTTGAAACCGTGCTTTATCCACTGAGCGATTTTGCCCCCAGGTTTGAGGACTCTATTATAAAAGGCTGGGATTTGGGTAAATTTGGTGGCGTTCCTTTTTTGGGGTGAATGATGGCCAGGAAAATGAAAGAGTTAATTTCTCCTTCTGCATTGAAAAAACGAGGCAGCGGTAAAGTTAAATCTGAGCGTAAGAAAACCCTGATCGTTTGCGAAGGTACGGAGACCGAACCAACCTATTTTAAGGATATGGTTAAAGACCTTAAAATAGCGAATACAGACGTTTATATTGAACCTGGGCGCCATTCAAACCCAAGTAGCGTTGTACGCACCGCCATTGATCTTTATGAGCAGGATCTCGAATTTGAGCTGATTTATTGCTTAATTGATACGGATGAGTTTGGGAAAGATATTGACCTGGCATCCAGTATGTTAAAAGAACATACTTTTTCACGGCGTAAAAAGTCCCTTGGTGGCGACCGGTATCCTCAGGCGAAGATCCTGCGTTCTGATCCCTGCATCGAGGTCTGGTTTTTACTCCATTATGAAGTGTTAAGACGGCCATTTGTTAAAGCAAATAAAAGCGCGGCACAGAACTGCAAGGAATACCTTAAAAATACGCATTTGAAAGATTATAGCGAAAAGTATAATGGACTCTATAGCCTAATAAAGAAAAATGGTCTTAAGGCGTGTGAGGAAAGCGCCAGGCTCAGAGCATGGCTTGAGAAGAACGATTGTATCAATCCGTTTACGCAGATTGATGAGTTATATCTGGATTTACATGAAAAAGTTTTCGCGCCAGCGAAAAGATAAATAAAGAGTAATACTACACACGAAAAAACGTTGCGTTTGTGCCCCTGTAAAGGGGCGTTTTGAATTAACGCATGATCAAAAAAACGCTATTTTAAGCAATATTATCTTCGTCCACGCGCTTAACGATTATTTATGACTGTTTCCCTGCCTGTAAGCCAGAGCGACAACCAATGACTGCACCAGACAAAGCGTTGCGGACTGTGAGCGAAAAGCGTCTACCTGCGCTTCTTTGACTACAAAGCAGAGATCGCTGAAGGTCGCCAGTGGGCTTATCTGACTGTCGGTAATGACAATTTGCTTTGCGCCGACGCTGGCTGCGGTTTCGCTGACCATGACCGTCTCTTCTGCGTAAGGGGAAAAGCTGATGGAGATAACAATATCGCGACTCTTGATACGGCTGATTTGCTCTCGCAGCATCCCCCCCATGCCATCAAGCAGTATTGGGCGGCATTCAAGGTGGCTGAGCGCGTAGGTCAGATAGGCGGCCACGCTAAAAGAGCGCCGCAGGCCAGCGATATAAATCGTGTCGGCCTCCGCCAGTAATTGAACGGCGCGTTGCAGCATGTCGGGATCGGTACGCGACGCCAGCTGTTGCAGCGCCTGAGCATTCGAACGGGCAAATTCTTGCAGGATGTCTAACGGCGTTTCCGGTACGGATTCGCTCTCCATCTCTCTGAACAGCCGCGCGCGATCGCTGTAGCTGGCCGTTTCTTCCACCAGGTTCATACGAAACAGTTGTTTCATTTCGTTGAAACCGGTGAAGTCAAACGCGTTGGCGAAACGGATAAGCGTCGATGGCGGCACGTCCGCCCGCTCGGCGATGACGGCGACGGTATCGAACGCTACGCTGTTAGTGTTATCCAGCACATAGCGGGACACCTGCTGCAATCGTTTACTGAGACTATCGTAACGGTCGCGAATTTGCTGCTGTAGCTCGCTCAGACTGGATGCTGTCGTCATGTTATCCCCCATACTTAGTTTTCTGATTCTAAACGCAAAACCGTACATTTTAAATGTTAGCGATACATCCGGCCCGGCGATGCAGCCTGTTAACATAAAAATCCATTCCTGATCACAATAATCAATATTTATTTTATTTCAACTTAAAATAGAACGTTTGTTTCATATACAGTGTTCGGGTAACAGTCACGTATTAACAGCGAGAGGTTCAGGATGGAGACGGTAGCGAATTTTATTCACGGCGAATGTGTTACAGGCTCAGGCCAGCGCATTCAGGCGATCTTCAACCCCGCCACGGGCGAGCAAATTCGTCAGGTGGTGATGAGCACGGCGCAGGAAACGGAGCGAGCCATTGCCGCTGCGCAGCAGGCGTTTGCCGCCTGGTCAAGGCAGTCGCCGCTGAAACGCGCGCGAGTGCTGTTTCGTTTTAAAGCGCTGCTGGAGCAGAACATGGATTCGCTCGCCCGGCTGGTCAGTGAAGAACATGGCAAAGTGTATTCTGATGCGGTGGGCGAACTGACGCGCGGTCTGGAAGTGGTCGAGTTTGCCTGCGGCATTCCACACCTGCAAAAAGGCGAACATTCGGCGAATGTCGGCACCGGCGTTGACAGCCATTCACTGATGCAGCCTCTGGGCGTGTGCGCCGGGGTCACCCCGTTCAACTTCCCGGCGATGGTGCCGATGTGGATGTTCCCCATCGCACTGGCTACCGGCAATACCTTTGTGCTTAAGCCGTCGGAAAAAGATCCCTCGCTGCCGCTTGCGCTGGCAAAACTGCTGAAAGAGGCCGGTCTGCCGGATGGCGTTTTTAACGTTGTGCAGGGCGATAAAGAAGCGGTGGATGTTTTGCTGACCGATCCGCGCGTTCAGGCCGTCAGTTTTGTCGGCTCGACGCCGATTGCAGAATATATTTATCAGACGGCGTCGGCGCACGGCAAACGCTGTCAGGCGTTGGGCGGGGCGAAAAACCACTGCATTCTGATGCCGGACGCCGACATGAATATGGCAACCAATGCGATTATGGGCGCGGCGTATGGTGCGGCGGGCGAGCGCTGTATGGCGCTCTCCGTGGTGCTGGCGGTGGGGGATAACACGGCGGACGAACTTTGCGCGCGGCTGGAAACGCAGATCGCCGCGTTACGCGTTGGGCCGGGGCTTGATCAAACGCCGGAAAATGAGATGGGCCCGCTGATCTCCGCCGCACATCGCAGTAAAGTGCTGGGCTATATCGACAGCGGCGAGGTGCAGGGCGCGCGGCTGCGGGTGGATGGTCGCGGCTTTAGCGTGAAGCGCCACGAACAGGGCTTTTTCGTCGGGCCGACCTTGTTTGATAACGTCACGCCTGAGATGACGATTTACAAAGAAGAGATCTTTGGCCCGGTACTCTCCGTGGTGCGGGTGAAGGATTACGCCAGCGCGGTGGATCTGATTAATCGCCACGAATATGGCAACGGGACGGCGATCTTTACCCGCGACGGCGGCTGTGCGCGTCGTTTCTGTGAAGAGGTGCAGGCCGGGATGGTCGGCGTTAACGTGCCGATTCCGGTGCCGATGGCGTTCCACAGTTTCGGCGGCTGGAAACGGTCTATTTTTGGTCCGCTTAACGTTCATGGTAATGACGGCGTGCGTTTTTATACCCGCATGAAAACCGTTACCGCCCGCTGGCCGGAGATGCAGCAGGATAGCGGCGCCGCGTTCTCCATGCCAACGCTGGGCTGACGGAGGGACTTATGACAACCGTACGTATGACCATGGCGCAGGCGCTGGTCAAGTTTCTCAACCAACAGTACGTCGATGTAGACGGACAGGAGATGCCGTTCATCGAAGGCGTGGCGACCATCTTCGGCCACGGCAACGTACTCGGCATCGGGCAGGCGCTGGAGCAGGACGCCGGGCACTTGCGGGTGCATCAGGGCTGTAATGAACAGGGAATGGCGCACATGGCGACAGGGTTCGCGAAACAGCACCGTCGCCAGCGCATTTACGCCGTCACCTCTTCGGTAGGGCCCGGCGCGGCCAATATGGTGACGGCGGCGGCCACGGCGACGGCGAACCGTATTCCGCTGCTGCTGTTGCCGGGCGATATCTACGCCAGCCGCCAGCCGGACCCGGTATTACAGCAAATCGAGCAGTACCACGATCTCAGTATCAGCACCAACGACTGCTTTCGCCCGGTTTCGCGCTACTGGGATCGTATCAACCGCCCGGAACAGTTGATGAGCGCGATGCTTAACGCTATGCGCACCCTGACCGATCCGGCTGATACCGGCGCGGTGACGATCTGTTTACCGCAGGATGTGCAGGGCGAAGCCTGGGATTACCCGCAGAGTTTCTTTGCCCGTCGCGTTCACCATATTGAAAGACGACCGCCGGACCCACACCGGCTGGCGCAGGCGCGGGCGCTGATTGCCCGTAAACAGCGCCCGCTGGTGGTTTGCGGCGGCGGGGTGCGTTATTCCGGCGCGCACGACGCGTTTCGTCAGTTTGTGGAAAACCTGCACCTGCCGTTTGCGGAAACCCAGGCCGGGAAAGGCGCGCTGGTCAGCGACCATCCGCTGAATCTGGGCGGTATTGGCGTTACCGGCGGGCTGGCGGCAAACCAGCTGGCGCCACAGGCCGATCTGGTTATCGGCGTCGGCACGCGTCTGACCGATTTCACCACCGGTTCGAAAGCGCTGTTTGCACACCCGGACGTAGAATTTCTCCTGCTGAATGTCGCCGAGTTCGACGCCCTCAAACTGGACGCCACGGCGCTGGTGGCCGATGCCCGCGCCGGTCTGACGGCGCTGACGGAAGGGCTTCAGGATTATCGCAGCGGCTGGGGAGACGAGGTGGCGCAGGCGAAATCGGCCTGGGACGAGGAGTGCCGCCGGCTGTGGTCTCGCCAGTGGCGCCCGGATGACGCGCCGGAAATTGCCGGGCACCTTGATGCGCAACTGGCGGAATACAGTGAAGCGCTGAACACGCGGCTGACTCAGACTCGCGTTCTGGGGATTATCAACCAGCACATTGAGGATGACGCCATTGTGGTCGGCGCGGCGGGATCGCTGCCGGGCGATTTGCAGCGTCTCTGGCAGGTGAAAACGCCCGACAGCTACCACCTGGAGTACGGCTATTCCTGTATGGGGTATGAAATTGCGGCCGCGCTTGGGGCGAAGCTCGCGAAGCCGCAGCAGCCGGTCTATGCGATGGTGGGCGACGGTTCGTACATGATGCTGCATTCCGAGCTGCAAACGGCGGTGCAGGAGGGGATAAAAATCACCATCCTGCTGTTTGATAACGGCGGGTTTGGCTGCATCAATAACCTGCAAATGGGGCATGGGATGGGCAGTTTTGGCACCGAGAATCGCGCCCGTCAACCACAATCCGGCCAGCTGGACGGCCCGCTGGTGGCGGTTGATTTCGCCCAAAATGCGCAAAGCTACGGCTGCCGGGCGTGGCGGGTACATGATGAGCAGAGCCTGCTGACGGCGCTGGAGGCGGCGCGCGCGCATCCGGGGCCGACGCTGCTGGATATTAAAGTGCTGCCAAAAACGATGACTCACGATTACGCCTCATGGTGGCGCACCGGCGATGCGCAGGTGGCCGATTCACCGTCGGTGCGAAAAGCCGCCGAGCAGACGTTCGATCAGGTGAAAAAGGCGCGTCAGTATTGAGTGAGTAATGCCGGATGGCGCTAACCCGTAGGCCGGATAAGGCGTTCGCGCCGCCATCCGGCAACCTGCGACAACGAAATTTTCATTTCATTTTTCCTGTTTCTTCATTCCTCGCCCTCTTTCTGAATGAAAGGGGGCCAGGCTCTGCATCTTCTCCATCGTTGTGTTGTGAGATTGATAACAAAATTTACCTCAATCATCACAAGAATGTTAACTTGCGCGCAAAAACATAATTTTCACTATTTATAAAAATGAAATAAATGTTTTATTTAAGGGGTCGTTAGTTCACCGCATTCACCAACACCGGGAGCCGTTATGTTTAACATTGCTTTACTGGGAGCTGGCCGAATTGGTCAGGTACATGCCGCTAACATCGCAACCCACAAAGAGACTACCCTGTGGTCTGTCGTTGATCCGAACGAGACCTTTGCCTCCCGCCTGGCTACGCAATATCAGGCCCGTCAGCAAAGTCTTGATGAGGCGATGACCGATCCTGATGTTCATGCCGTGCTGATTGCCTCCGCCACGGATACCCACGCCGATTTGATTGAACTGGCCGCCCGCCACGGCAAAGCCATTTTCTGTGAAAAGCCCGTACATCTTGATCTTGCCCGCGTGCGCGACTGCCTGAAAGTGGTCAAAGAGTTCGACGTGCCGCTGTTTATCGGCTTTAACCGTCGTTTCGACCCACAGTTCCGCCGCGTTAAAACCGAGGCGCAGAGCGGGCGCATCGGCAAGCCGGAATCATTGCTGATTATCTCCCGCGATCCTTCTCCGCCGCCTGCGGAATATGTGCGCGTCTCCGGCGGGATGTTCCGCGATATGACCATCCACGATTTCGATATGGCGCGTTTCATCATGGGGGAAGAGCCTGTTTCGGTCTACGCCCAGGGAAGCAATCTGGTCGATCCGGCAATTGGCGCGGCAGGCGATATCGACACCGCGTTTATCGTGCTCAAGTATGCCTCCGGCGCGCTGGCGACCATCGTTAACAGCCGTCGCTCGTCTTATGGCTATGACCAGCGTCTGGAGCTGCACGGTTCCGAAGGTCTGCTTACGGCGGGCAATATTCTCGAAAACCAGGTGCAGCACTTTGGCCAGAACGGCTGCACCAGCGCGCTGCCTGAGCATTTCTTCCTGCAACGTTATCAGGCTGCCTATGCCGCCGAGTGGGAGCACTTTGTCGCCATCTTACGCGGCGAGGCAGTGCCGGAGTGCAGCGGTGATGACGGCGAGCGTGCGCTGTATCTGGCTGATAAAGCGCTGGAGTCATTGCACAGCCAGCGTGAAGTTCTCCTCTGATTTTCCATAACAACACACCCTACACAGAGAGACATAACAATGAAAAAGCTGATTTTAGCCGCCTTCATCGCCATGACAGCCGGGGCGGCAATGGCCGAGAACGAACAAATTGTTTTCAGCACGCCGAACCTGGCAATGCCGTTTGAAGTTCACATGCAGCGCACGGCGGTGAAAGCCGCGAAAGAGATGGGCGTCAGCCTACAGGTTCTGGACGGGCAGGGAAGTTCGCCGAAGCAGGTTGCCGATCTGGAAAACGCCATCACCCGCGGCGCCCAGGGATTCATCGTCTCCCCGAATGATGTCAACGCAGTTTCCAGCGCGGTGGATGAGATTCAGGACGCTAAGCTGCCGGTGGTGACGCTCGATCGCTCCGTCGATAGCCAGAAGCAGGTTCCGCATTTTGGCGCGAACAACTACAAGGGCGGCCAGGCCATTGGCGACTTTGTCAAAAGCAAATTTCCTGACGGTGCAGACATTGTGCTGTTGACCGGCCAGCCGGGTTCTTCTTCCAATATTGAACGCACCAAAGGCATTCGCGACAGCCTGAAGGCGGGGGGCGATACGTACCGCATTGTTGCTGACCAGACCGGTAACTGGATGCGTTCGGAAGGAATGCGCATTGTTGAAAGCGTGCTGCCGTCGTTGAAAAAACGTCCGCAGGTCATCCTCTCCGCCAACGATGATATGGCGCTGGGCGCGATTGAAGCGTTGCAGGGGCAGGGGGTGAAACCGGGCGAAATTCTGGTGACGGGATTTGACGCGGTGCCGGAAGCGCTGGCGCGGGTGCGCGACGGCTGGATGGCGGCGACGGCGGATCAGCGTCCGGGCTTCGCGGTACAGACGGCGATGAGCCAGCTGGTTGCGAACGTGCGTGAGAAGAAAGCCATCACCGGTGCGGATTATCCGCCGACGTTAATCACCAAAGAGAACCTGCAACAGGCCGAGCGTATCGGCGAAGCCGGTAACTGATTTGCCCGGAGCCGCCGTCGCTGCGGCGGCTCGCATTAAAGGAGGAGCAGACCGATGTTGCAACCCTTACTGAACGTTACCGATCTGGCAAAGAGCTTTTCCGGCGTCTGGGCGTTGAGCAACGTACAACTGACCGTCGGGACGGGGGAGATTCACGCGCTGCTTGGCGAGAACGGCGCGGGGAAGTCCACGCTGCTGAAAGCGCTGGCAGGGGCGCAGCCGCAGACCCGTGGGGACATCTGGTTCAATGGCGAAACGCTGCCGGTGGAGGACTCGCCGGTTGAGCGGCAAAACAAAGGCATCATTACCATCTATCAGGAATTTAATCTGCTGCCCAACATGACCGTTGCGGAAAATATGTTTCTCGGGCGCGAGCCGCGTAAACGTAATGTGATCGTCGATGCGAAGGCCGTGAACCAGGAGGCGCAGGTGGTGCTGGACTATCTGCAACTGAATGTCGCGCCGACCACGCCGGTTGCCCGCCTGAGCGTGGCGCAGCAGCAAATGGTGGAGATCGCCCGCGCGCTGACCCTGAACGCGAAGCTCATCATTATGGATGAACCTTCCGCCGCGCTGAGCGACAGCGAAGTGGAAAGCCTGCACCGCGTCGTGCGGGAACTTAAAGGTCGGGGCGTGAGCATTATTTATGTCACCCATCGCCTGCATGAAGTTTTCCAGCTCTGCGATCGCTTTACCGTGTTTCAGGATGGCCGCTTTACCGGCAGCGGCGCGGTCGCGGAAACCAACGTGGAACAGCTGATCCGCCTGATGGTGGGACGAGACGTGGCCTTTAATCGTCGCCCCCCCAGCGAAACCCATCATGAAGACAAACCGATTCGCCTTGCGGTGAAGGGGCTGTGTCGCGAAAAGCCGCCGCTGGACCCGCACGGCATTGCGCTGCACGACATCAGCTTTCACGTTCATGCCGGGGAGGTGCTGGGGATTGCGGGGCTGGTCGGCGCCGGGCGTACCGAAGTGGCGCGCTGTCTTTTTGGCGCTGACGGCTTTACTTCCGGGACGTTCGAGCTGGACGGCGCGGCGTATCACCCCCGTGACCCGATGTACGCGCTGGATCAGGGCGTGGCGCTGGTGCCGGAAGATCGCAAAAAAGAGGGGGCGGTGCTGGGACTGTCTATTCGCGACAACCTGTCGCTCTCCAGTCTCTCTTCGCTGCTGCGCTGGCGCTTTTTCGTCAATACCCGCAAGGAAGATGACCTGATCGAATCTTACCGCCAGGCGCTGCAAATCAAGATGGTCAATAGCGAGCAGGAGGTGCGCAAGCTCTCCGGCGGCAATCAGCAGAAAGTGATCCTCGCGCGCTGCATGGCGCTCAATCCACGGGTGCTGATTGTTGATGAACCGACGCGCGGCATTGATGTGGGCACCAAATCCGAGGTGCACCAGGTGCTGTTTGATATGGCGAAACAGGGCGTGGCGGTGATTGTGATCTCTTCCGATCTGCCCGAAGTGATGGCGGTTTCCGACCGGATCATCACCTTAAGCGAAGGCCGGGTAACCGGTGAAATCCACGGCGATGACGCCACCGAAGAGCGGCTCATGATGATGATGGCCATCAACCATAACGCCCTGAACGCGGCATAACGGAGTTTCACATGACGCAGATAGTGACCAAAACGCAACCCCCTGCCAAACGTAGCGGACGTATCGATCCGATCGCTTTTTTCGAGCGCTTTGGGGTACTGATTTTTATGTTCCTGCTGCTGATTTTTTTCCAGACGCAGAACAGTAACTTCCTGTCAGAACGCAATATTTTCAACATCCTGACCGAGGTGTCGATCTACGGGATCATGGCCGTGGGAATGACGTTCGTCATTCTGACTGCCGGAATCGATCTGTCTGTCGGTTCCATTCTGGCGGTATGCGCCATGACGGCAGCATACGTGATTAAAGGCGACAACTTCACCACGGTAGACCCGAGCGCCTGGGGCGGGATGAGCTGGCTGATTGGCCTCGGCATCTGCCTGGCGATGGGGACGGCGATTGGCTTCCTGCATGGCCTGGGCGTGACCCGCCTGCGCCTGCCACCGTTCATTGTCACCCTCGGCGGGATGACCATCTGGCGCGGCCTGACGCTGGTGATTAACGACGGCGCGCCCATTGCCGGTTTTGACCAGGGCTACCGCTGGTGGGGGCGTGGCGAACTGCTCGGTATCTCCATCCCGATCTGGATTTTTGCGCTGGTGGCGATCGGCGGTTATCTGGCGTTGCACAAAACGCGCTGGGGCCGTTTCGTCTACGCCATTGGCGGCAACCCGGAGGCGGCGCGTCTTGCCGGGGTCAACGTCAAACGTGTGCTGGTCAGCGTGTATGTCGTGATTGGCTGTCTGGCCGGGCTGGCGGGGTTTGTGCTGAGCGCCCGTCTGGGCAGCGCGGAGGCGGTGGCCGGGATCTCCTTTGAACTGCGCGTTATCGCCTCGGTGGTCATTGGCGGGACATCGCTGATGGGCGGCTATGGTCGCATCGGCGGCACCGTTATCGGCTCGATCATTATGGGCATTCTGATAAACGGTCTGGTGCTGATGAACGTCTCCGCCTACTACCAACAAATTATTACCGGGCTGATTATTGTGCTGGCGGTGGCGTTTGATACCTATGCCAAGAGCCGTCGTGGCGCGCTGTGAGGGATAAATAATGAAACAAGTGCGAATTGGATTGATTGGGACGGGATACATCGGCAAGGCGCACGCCATTGCCTATGCCCAGGCGCCGACGGTGTTCAACCTGCAAGGCCAGCTGGTGCGCGAAATGGTGGCGGAAGTGACGCCGGAGCTGGCGGCGGAACGGGCGCAGGCATTCGGGTTTCGTCGTTCGACCGGCGACTGGCGTGAGCTGGTGGCAGACCCGAATATCGATGTGGTGGATATCTGTTCGCCCAACCATCTGCATAAAGAGATGGCGCTGGCGGCCATTCGCCACGGTAAGCACGTCTATTCGGAAAAGCCGCTGGCGCTGAACGCTCACGATGCCCGCGAAATGGTTGAGGCCGCAAAACAGGCCGGGGTGAAAACGCTGGTGGGTTTTAACTATATGAAGAACCCGACGGCGGCGCTGGCGAAAGAGATCATCGCGCGAGGGGAGATAGGCGACGTGATCCACTTCTACGGCACCCACAACGAGGACTATATGGCCGACCCGCTTTCCCCCATTCACTGGCACTGCTTTAAGGAGACGGCGGGGTTAGGGGCGCTGGGCGATCTGGCGGCGCATATCGTCAATATGGCGCACTACCTGGTCGGCGATATTCGCGAAGTCTGCGGCGACCTGAAAATTGTGGTGCCGGAGCGCCCGGCCAGCGCGGGATCGGCGCAGAAGGTGGTCGTGGAAAACGAAGATCAGGCGCACGCGATGGTGCGATTCGCCAGCGGCGCGCAGGGGGTGATCGAAACCTCCCGCGTGGCCTGCGGGCGCAAAATGGGGCTGTCATACGTGATTACCGGCACCAAAGGCGCCATCAGTTTTACCCAGGAGCGAATGGCCGAGTTGAAGCTCTATCTGCATGACGATCCGGTTAACCGCCAGGGATTTCGCACCCTGTTGGTGGGGCCAGTGCACCCGGACTATGCCGCGTTTTGCATGGGGGCGGGGCACGGCATCGGCTTTAACGATCAGAAAACGGTGGAAATCCGCGACCTGGTGAACGGCGTTGCCGCCGATGCGCCGATGTGGCCGGATTTTGAAGAGGGCTGGAAAGTGTCGCGCGTGCTGGACGCCATCGCGCTCTCGTATCAGGAAGGCCGCTGGCTGAATGTGAACGATATTGTCTGACGAGGTATCAACGTGGAAAAGCAGTTTGATGTGATATGCATGGGCCGCGTGGCGGTTGACCTCTACAGCCAGCAGATTGGCGCACGGCTGGAGGATGTCTCAAGTTTTGCCAAATACCTCGGCGGTTCCTCCGGGAATGTCGCCTACGGCGCCGCGCGCCAGGGGCTGCGTTCGTCGATGCTGGCAAGAGTGGGCGACGAACATATGGGGCGCTTTTTGCGCGAAGAGCTTAACCATGTTGGCTGCGATACCAGCCATCTGATAACGGATAAAGAACGCCTGACGGCGCTGGTGCTACTCGGCATTAAAGACCGGGACACCTTTCCACTGATTTTTTATCGCGATAACTGCGCGGATATGGCGATTACCGCCAGCGATGTTGACGAGCAGTACATCGCTTCATCCCGCTGCCTCGCCATCACCGGGACCCATCTTTCTCATCCGCAAACCCGCGACGCGGTGCTGACCGCGCTGACCTGTGCCCGCCGTCACGGCGTGCGCACGGTTCTGGATATCGACTATCGTCCGGTGCTGTGGGGGCTGACCTCGCTGGGCGACGGCGAAACGCGCTTTATTGCCGCAGAGCAGGTCACTCGCCAGTTGCAGGCGGTGTTGCACCTGTTTGATGTGATCGTCGGCACCGAGGAGGAGTTTCATATTGCGGGCGGCGCTACCGATACCGTGCAGGCGCTGGCGCAGGTGCGTGAGGTAAGCGCGGCGACGCTGGTTTGTAAACGCGGCGCGCTGGGCTGCTCGGTGTATACCGACGCGATTCCGCCATCGCTGGATGACGGGCTGACGGTGACCGGCGTGCGCGTCGAGGTGCTCAATGTGCTCGGCGCGGGCGATGCGTTTATGTCGGGGCTGCTGCGCGGTTATCTCAATGATGAAGGCTGGGAGCAGGCCTGCCGCTACGCCAACGCCTGCGGCGCGCTGGTGGTTTCGCGCCACGGTTGCGCGCCCGCGATGCCGAGTAAGGTGGAGCTGGATGACTACCTCTCCCGCGAGCATCAGGTGCCGCGCCCGGATCTTGATCCACGGCTTAATCATCTGCACCGCGTCACGACGCGTCGGCGTAACTGGCCGGAACTGTGCGTGATGGCGTTTGATCACCGCAGTCAGCTTGAAGAGATGGCGCTACAGTGCGGCGCCTCCCTGAAGCGCATTCCGGCGCTGAAAACGCTGATCTTACAGGCCAGCCGCGATGCGGCGAACAGCGCGGGGCTGGAAGGAAAAGCCGGTCTGCTGTGCGACGGAACGTTTGGCCAGGATGCGCTGAATGCGATAACCGGCGAAGGGTGGTGGATTGGCCGCCCGATTGAGCTTCCCGGCTCACGGCCGCTGGAGATGGAGCACGGCAACATTGGCACTCAGCTTATCAGTTGGCCGCAGGAACATGTGGTGAAGTGCCTGGTCTTTTTCCACCCGGAAGATGCCCACGGCCTGCGCCTGGAGCAGGAGCAGAAAATCGCCGAGGTGTATCACGCCTGCTGTCAGTCGGGGCATGAGCTGCTGCTGGAAGTGATTTTACCTGTGGGTATGCCGCGCAGCGATGAGCTTTACCTGCGGGCTATCTCCCGCTTCTACAACCTGGGCATTTACCCCGACTGGTGGAAACTGCCGCCGCTCTCCTCTGACGGCTGGACGGCGCTGAGTGACATTATCGAACGCCGCGACCCGCACTGCCGTGGCGTGGTGATTCTTGGGCTGGATGCGCCAGCCGAACAGTTACGCGCAGGGTTCAGAGCCGCTGCCGGACATGAGCTGGTGAAGGGGTTTGCGGTGGGGCGCACGCTGTTTGGCGAGGCTTCCCGCGCATGGCTGAAACATGACATTGACGATGCGCAACTGGTGACGCGCATTCGGGATAACTATCTGCAACTGATCGCCTGGTGGCGCGAGCGCGGGCAGGCATAACTTTAGGAGAACATTATGGCTGTGCAATTAGGCATTAATCCTCTGACATGGACCAATGATGATTTGCCCTCTCTTGGCGCGGAAACGCCGCTGGATACCTGTCTGAGCGAAGGTAAAGAGGCTGGTTTTGCGGGCTTTGAACTCGGTAATAAATTCCCACGCGAGGCGCGTCTGCTGGGGCCAATCCTGCAACGCCACGATCTGAAGCTGGTGTCCGGGTGGTATTCCGGTCGCCTGCTGGAGCGGAGCGTAGAAGAAGAGATTGCGGCGGCGCAGGCGCATTTGACGTTATTGCGCGAGCTGGGGGCGAAAGTGATGGTTTTCGCTGAGGTGAGCCATTGCATTCACGGCGAACAGCAGACGCCGGTTCACCTGCGTCCGCGATTCCCGCAGGCGCGCTGGGCGGAGTATGGCGAGAAGCTCACCGCGTTCGCCCGCTATACACAGCAGCAGGGAGTGCAGATTGCTTATCATCACCATATGGGGACGGTGATTGAGTCCGCAGAGGATGTGGACAATCTGATGACCCATACCGGCGATGAGGTTGGATTGCTGCTCGACACCGGTCATTTAACGTTTGCTGGCGCCGATCCGCTGGCGGTGGCGCAACGCTGGGCGAGCCGTATTAATCATGTGCACTGTAAAGACGTGCGCGCCGACGTGCTGGCGGATGTGAAAAACCGTAAAACCAGCTTTCTGGATGCGGTGCTCAGCGGCGTCTTTACCGTACCGGGCGACGGCTGCGTGGATTACCCGCCGATTATGCGACTGCTGAAAGAGCACGATTATCAGGGCTGGCTGGTGGTAGAGGCGGAGCAGGATCCGGCGATTGCCCATCCGCTGACTTACGCGCGGCTGGGATATAACAACCTGAGCCGCCTGGCGCGGGATGCCGGTCTTATCTGAGGAGGCGCTATGTCACGTTTACTGTCACGCTGGCAACAGCCTGACGCGCAGGGACGTACCCAGTCCGTCACCCCGGAGCGGGCAGGCTGGGGCTATGTCGGTTTTGACGCGTTTGAGCTTGAAGAAGGGCAGCAGTTGCATCTTCCCGCCGTTGCTGAAGAGCGCTGTCTGGTGCTGGTGGCGGGGAGGGCGTCTGTCACCACGCCAACCGCGCAGTTTTCAGAGATTGGCGAGCGGATGAGCCCGTTCGAGCGTATTAAGCCGTGGGCGGTATACGTTACGCCCGGAGAAACGGTACAGGTACAGGCGTTAACGAAGCTGGAGCTGGCGGTATGCGCCGCACCGGGCAAGGGAACGTATCCCACCCGCCTGATTGCGCCGCAGGATATCGACGGCGAGGCAAGGGGCAAGGGGCATAACCAGCGCTATGTACACAACATTCTGCCGGAAGATAAACCTGCCGATAGTCTGCTGGTGGTGGAAGTGTGGACTCACGAAGGCTGTACCAGTTCGTACCCGAGCCACAAGCACGACACTGACAATCCGCCTTACGAGACCCTTCTTGAGGAGACGTATTACCATCGCCTCAACCCGGAACAGGGATTTTGTATGCAGCGGGTATACACTGACGATCGCTCGCTCGATGAGTGTATGGCGGTCTACAATCGCGACGTCGTGATGGTACCGAAAGGCTATCACCCGGTGGCGACAATGGCCGGGTATGACAGTTATTACCTGAATGTGATGGCAGGCCCGGTGCGCAAATGGATTTTCACCTGGGAAGACGATCACGCGTGGATTAACCGCGATTACCCTGCGCGTTGAGAACGCGGTAAATAAAAAAGCCCCTGGCGTATGCTGAGGGCTTTTTGCTTTTCGCTGCTATCGTGAGGCGCCAAAAACCTGTACGGCCTGTTGCAGCCGTGACGCGCGTCCCGTTAAATCCCCTGCGGCATCCGTCACCTGTTCCACCATTTCCGCATTGTTGTCCGTCATGGAACCAATTCGTGAAATTGAATTGTTGATCTGTTCGAGCGCTAAAGTTTGTTCCCGCGTCGCCAGGCTTATCTCTTTGATCATGGTAGACATCTGCAACACGTCATCGATCATTCCGGTAAGGTGTGTTTCCGTCTGCTCGACCATTTGCACTCCCGTATTGACGTTGGTGACGTTTTTCTCGATAAGCTGCTTGATCTCTTTTGCCGCAGACGCAGAATGCTGGGCGAGGTTACGCACCTCTGCGGCAACGACCGCAAATCCGCGCCCGGATTCACCGGCGCGGGCCGCTTCGACCGCTGCATTCAGCGCCAGGATGTTGGTCTGAAAAGCAATACTGTCAATGACGCCGATAATGTCCACGATTTGACTGTTATCGCGTGAGATAGCCTGCATCATGGTGATGGTTTGCTTCATGATATGGCCGCCTTCAGTCGCATTGGCGCTGGTACTGTCGGCCATCGTCATTGTCTGGGCCGCGGTATCTGCGGTTTGTTGCACTGCGCTACCGATCTCTTCAATGGCTGCGGCGGTTTGTTGCAGGTCGGCAGATGTCTCTTCTGAGCGGCTCTGCAATGCCGTGCCTTCCTGAGACACGCGCTGGCTGATAGCCTGAATACCGGATATTTGCGTGCTGACATCATCAACCAGGGAGCGCAGATTAAGCCCCGATTGATTCACCAGTCGCATGAGCATTCCTATTTCGTCCACGCGCTGCAAATGGCAATTATCAGGTTTACGGCCCGAAACCACTTTTTGCATCTGCGCCAGCAGCGTATTAACCGGCTGACAAATTTGAACCTTAAGGTAAATAGCCAGGAGCAAAAATAACACGATGATGCTGCCTCCCTGAATAGCAGGAGGAACAGGTAAGAAAATAAATAACAGGGCTGCCAGACTGGTGATGGCTAAAGCATAATTGACGCGTTGGCTAACCGACAGCCATTTAAACATCGAAAGCCAGGACAGCGCTCCGCGACGGATAATTATGCCTTTAAAAAGTCGAAACCCTTTAATTCCATTATTATTTATTTTTTGATAAAGCTGTTCGCTGTGCGAAACTTCATCCCGGGAAGGCACGGTGCGTACTGAAATATACCCCGTTAATTTTTCATTTTGCCAGACAGGGGTAACATTTGCGCGTACCCAGTAATGATCGCCGTTTTGTCGCCGGTTTTTGACCAGCCCGGTCCAGCTATCGCCTTGCAGTATCGTGTGCCACATGTCAGCGAAAGCGGCAGAGGGCATGTCCGGGTGGCGAATAATATTATGTGGTTTACCCATTAACTGCGTTTCATTAAATCCGCTGGCGTCGATAAATGCAGAGTTAGCATAGGTAATATGACTGTCTTTATCTGTGGTTGATAATAACGTTGTTTTATTGTTAAGCAAATATTCTTTTTGCGTGACAGCTGTGTTGTTTTTCATGAAAACTCCATGACGCTATTTATATAAAATGCAAATTTCACCCATTGTGCATCAGGTAAATAATAGTAAATGGCGGTTTTATCTGAGGTGTTACATTCTCTACTAATCATCATTTATATGAAAGCACTTCAAATGAATTTTTATTTTTAATAAACCTGGCGTGTCATAAATATGAAACACATAAATGCAGGTTGATAATCTGGAATTGATATATATCGACTTAAACTAAATCTAAAAGATAAAAAAGAGCTGATTTATTAGGGCTGATAAATGCCCGCTTTCCTTGATGGGTTTTAGCCCCCTCCGCGAAGCCCGTTGCCGCGTTGCGGTCAGTATTCTTATTCATGATGCGATCCCTTTGTGATGAGCTAACCCGATGTCATTTATAGACATCTGGATGGCTAATAATATTTTGCTTTATCTTATGCTTTTTATGTCGTTGTCAGTCAGGGAGAGCTGTGAAAAATTTCGTAAATCAAATGATTATCAGAAAGGATTTACAGCGGATGCTCTCCAGTCGCCTCGACATGCGCGGTATCAGCCTGGCCTTTTCCGGCTTTCAGGCGCTCTCCCGCGTTGATTTCACCCTGACGGGCGGTTCCGTGCACGCGCTGACGGGGGCGAACGGTGCGGGGAAATCCACGCTGATGGCGGTGCTCTGCGGCACGCACGACCATTACGAAGGGGAAATTGCAATTAATAACCAGCCGGTGCCGATACGCGAACCGCTGGACGCCAAACGGCTGGGCATTCATCTGGTGCAGCAGGAGGTGGATGTTGCGCTGATCCCGGGGTTGAGTATTGCGGAAAATATTATGCTCGATCAGCTGGCGCAGCCGGGACACCGCTACCGCTGGCGCGCTATTCGCCAGCAGGCGCGTGACGCGCTGGCTCAGCTCGATGTTCATCTGGATGTGCGCCGGGTCATCGATGGTTGCACGCTCGCCGAAAAGCAGCAGATCCTGCTGGCCCGCGCGCTCTCGCACCACTGTCGTTTTCTGATCCTCGATGAACCCACCGCGCCGCTCGATCAGCATGAAAGCGAACGGCTGTTTGCCGTGGTGAAACGCCTGCAACAACAGGGGATCGGCGTGGTGTTTATCTCCCATCGCATTCATGAGCTAAAGGCCATTTGCGACACCTTAACCGTACTGCGCGATGGCAAGTTGATTGAGTCCGGGCCGATGGCGGAACTGAGCGCTGACGCCATCGTCGAGAAGATGCTGGGTCATGAGTTAAACGATATCTATCCGCCAAAACGCCCGCCGCATGCTGATGAAACGCTGCTGCGCGTGGAAGGGCTGCATGATGAACGGCTGCTGAAAAATATCAGTTTGCACCTGCATAAAGGTGAAATTCTCGGTATCGCCGGGCTGGCGGGGGCCGGGAAAACCGAGCTGTGCAAGGCGCTGTTCGGCGCGTCGAAAAGCCGCGTTGAACGCGGCGAACTCAATCATCAACCGTGGACGCCGCGCGACCCGGTTGATTCGGTGACGCGCGGGCTGGCGCTGGTGCCGGAGGAGCGGCGCAAAGAGGGCATTTTTATTGATGAGTCCGTCGCCATGAACCTGGCGGTCGCCGCCGATAACCGTTTCTCGCGCTGGAGCTTGTTTGGTCATCGTCAGGCATGGCGCTGGGCGGAAGCGGTGATTGCCCGCGTCGGCGTGCGCGCTCGCGGGCCGGGGCAAGTGTTGCGTCGGCTTTCCGGCGGCAACCAGCAGAAAGTGGCGATCGGCAAATGGCTGCGCGGCGACGCCCGCGTGCTGATTTTCGACGAGCCGACCAAAGGCGTGGACGTGAAAGCCAAAACCGACCTGTTTGCGCTGATCGACGGCCTGGCGCGGGAAGGCAAAGGGGTGATTTACGCCTCCGGTGAGTTCGCCGAACTGGTGGGGCTGTGCGACCGCATCTGCGTGTTGTGGGACGGGCGCATCGTGGCGGAAGTGGAGGGCGCGCAGGCCCGCGAAGAGACACTACTTTATTATTCAACCGGAGGAACGGCGTTGTGAGTAAGGCCCTTTCAGTCAATGCAGCGGCGTCTGGCCGCCAGCAGATTTTCGATTTTCTCTATAAGTGGGGCATGCTGCTGACGGTTGTCGTGCTGATCGCTATTTTTGGCGTCGCGTCGGATAACTTCCTCGATCCCTTCAATATCATCAACATCCTGCGCTCTATTGCGATCGTCACGGTGATTGCGATTGGCGTCTCCATCTCGCTTACCGTCGGCGGTTTTGATCTTTCCGTTGGCTCAACCGCGTCGCTGGCGAACGCACTGGTGATTTCGTTATTCGTCTGGCACGGCTTTGGCACCACCGGGGCGATTGTCATTACCCTGGCGCTCTGTACGCTGGTGGGGCTGTTCAACGCTTTTCTGATTGTGGTGCTGCGTATTCCCGACATGCTCGCCACGCTTGCCAGCCTGTTTGTGATTCAGGGGGTGGCGATGACCTACAGCTACGGCGGCTCTATTACTGAAAACATGGTGCTGCCGAGCGGTGAAATGGCTGAGGGGCTTATTCCGGCGGCATTCGGCGCGCTGGGGCAGGTGCCGACTATTGTTGTCGTGATGCTGGTCGTGACGCTGGCGGCGCAGCTCGCGCTGTCGCTGACCACCCACGGGCGACGGATGTACGCCATTGGCGGCAACCCGGAAGCGGCGCGCCTCTCCGGTATTCGCACCACCCGCTATAAAGTGGCGGCCTACGTCATTGCCTCACTGCTGGCGGGGTTAGGGGGCATCCTGCTGGCTTCGCGTATTGGCTCTTCACAGGTTAACGCCGGGGGAGGCTATTTGATGGATGCCGTCGCGGCGGCGTGGATCGGCTTTTCGCTGGCCGGTTCCGGCAAACCGAATGCGCTCGGCACGCTGGTGGGGGCGGTGATCCTTGGCGTGCTCTCCAACGGGCTGGTGATGCTCTCGGTACCCTATTACGCAATGGACATTATAAAAGGGCTGGTGCTGGCGGCGGCGCTGGCGATCACCTACATACAAAAACGTTAACAACACAACGGGAAACGATAATGAAAAAAACTGCACTTTCTTTGTTGGCGCTGGGATTACTGAGTTCGTTGCCGGGCTATGCGGCAACGCCTGCGCCGGTGCCAGCGGCCATTGCCGGGCATAATGGCCCGGTTCGCATTGCGGTGATCCGCAACCTTGGCTCTGATGACAACACGACCCAGTTCGTTGCGGGCGCGATTCAGGAGGGGAAAAAGCTCGGCTTTAAGGTCAGCACCTTTTTAAGCAATGGCGACGACGCGAAATTCCAGGATTTCGTTAACCAGGCGATCAGCCAGAAGTATGACGGCATTATTCTCTCTCAGGGGCGCGATCCGTACTCCACCGCGCTGGTGAAGAAAGCGGTAGATGCCGGGATCAAAGTGGCGGTGTTTGATACCGCCGTCAACGGTGAGATCCCGGGCGTGACGGTAACTCAGCAGGATGACGCTTCGCTGACCCATCTCTCCTTTGGACAACTGGTAAAAGATTTCAACGGTAAAGCCAATATTATCAAGCTGTGGGTCGCCGGTTTCCCGCCGATGGAGCGCCGCCAGGCGGCTTATCAGCAAATGCTGAAGGACAATCCGGGGATTAAAGAGCTGGAGTCTATCGGCGCGGTCTCTTCCGACGTGCAGGGCGATACCGCCAACAAAGTGGGCGCGGTGCTGGCGAAATACCCGAAAGGGAAAATCGACGCTATCTGGGGGACCTGGGACGCCTTTAGCCAGGGGGCGTACAAAGCGCTGAAAGAGAACGGTCGCACTGAGATTAAGCTCTACAGCATCGACATCTCCAACCAGGATTTGCAACTGATGCGCGAGGCGGGCAGCCCGTGGAAGGTGAGCGTGGCCGTTGACCCGAAACTGATTGGCGCCACTAACGTGCGGCTGATTGCCAATAAGATTGCCGGTGAACCTACGCCTGCCACTTACGATTTTAAAGCCGCAGCCATTCCGCAGGCGCTGCTGGCAGCGCAGCCGGGGGCGGTTAACGTCGCCTCATTAGGCAAAATCATTCCGGGCTGGGGCCAGACGGAAGACTTTATCGCGCCGTGGTTTGCGACGCTTGAGGCGAAGAATAAATAATGCCCGGTGGCGCTGCGCTTACCGGGCCTACAATGCGCTCTCTGTAGGCCGGATAAGGCGGTTACGCCGTTTGGCAAAAGGAGATTAAGGTGACTGAATTACCGCGCCCCGACTATAGCCGCAATATGCGGCTGATTGGCCATAGCGACCAGGGCGGTCGCCCGGACGGCGTACAGCTGATGGTACATCGCGGTTTTGCCTATATTGGCCATATGGTGTCGCAGGGGGTTTCGATTGTTGACGTGCGTGACCCGAAAAATCCACGGGCGGCGGGCTATGTGCCTGCACCGCCAGGCACCTGGAACGTGCATTTGCAGGCGCATGACGATCTGCTGCTGGTGATTAATGCCCGCGATTTGTTCGCCGATGCCCGCTTTGCCGATGAAAAGGTCTACTACACGCGGCAGGTCGGTGAGACGGTCAGCGACGTGCAGGACCGGGGCTGGAGCGCAGGGCTGCGCGTGTTTGATATTTCCACGCCGGATAAACCGCGTGAAATCGGTTTTCTTTCCCTGAATGGGATTGGCATTCACCGCATCTGGTACGTCGGCGGACGCTGGGCCTACGTCTCGGCGCTGATCGACGGTTTCACCGATTACATCTTCCTGACCATCGATCTGGCCGATCCGCGTAAGCCAGAGGTGACCGGGCGCTGGTGGTTGCCAGGGATGAATCAGGCGGCGGGAGAGACGCCAGACTGGCCGGAGGGCAAACGCTATGCGCTGCATCACGCGATTATCGCTGGCGATACCGCCTATGGTAGCTGGCGTGACGGTGGTCTGACGCTGCTGGACGTGAAAGATCGCACGCAGCCGAAACTGATTAGCCATCGCAACTGGAGCCCGCCGTTTGGCGGCGGCACACATACTGCGCTACCGCTGCCGGACCGCGATCTGCTGGTGGTACTGGACGAAGCGGTGCTCGACAATCAGGAAGACGGCGAAAAGCTGATCTGGCTGTTTGATATCCGCGAGCCGTCGAATCCGGTGAGCATCGCCACCTTCCCGCAGCCGGATGAGGCTGATTACGTGGCGAAAGGGGCGCACTTCGGGCCGCATAACCTGCACGAAAACCGCCCTGGCAGCTTTATTAGCTCGACGCTGATTTTCGCCACTTACCAGAACGCAGGGGTGCGCGCTTATGATATTACCAATCCTTATCGTCCGGTAGAGACCGGCGCGCTGGTGCCTGCGGCGCCTGAGAAGATGATGGATACGCGGCCAAATCGCCCGCAGGTGATCCAGTCCTGCGATGTGTTTGTCGATACGCGGGGGATTATCTACAGCACGGATTACAACGGTGGGTTATCGGTGATTGAGTATCTGGGGTAAGTATTTGCCGGGTGGCGGCTTCGCCTTACCCGGCCTGCATTCGGATCGTAGGCCCGGTAAGCGTAGCGCCACCGGGCAAACGGCCCGCACTTAGCTGTACTGCCGCACCCGCGCGATCAGCGCTTCCACGCTCTCAATCCGGTCGGCAATCACAATCAGCGCTTTTCCGAGGGTAATGGCATGGCGCAGGCATTCATGGCGCATTTCCGCATCCTGAATGGTATCGATATCCGCTACGTGCGACAGCCCGACGCTGCGGCGAATCAGCTCGGTGCCGCAAAAGCCGATGGCGTCCGCCCAGACTTTTTTCAGAAATTCCGACGCGTAGCCCGGCGCGCGTAGCGCCGCGTCGCGGGTTTTCTCCGTCGCCAGCACCTGAAAACGTTCAGCAAAGGTGTTCCACAGCTCCTGAATATCCGTCAACCGCTGCTCGCGCGCGGCGGCGGCGTCGCGAATGCCCAGATGACCCGGCAGGCCGCAGAAGTTCAGCAGCAGATTGCCGATGGCGGTGCCTACATCAAAGCCTATCGGCCCAAAGTAGCCGAACTCGGCGTCGATGGCTTTCAGGCGACCGTCGGCGACAAAGATCGAGCCGCTGTGGATATCGCCGTGCAGTAGCGCTTCGGCATGGGAGAAGAAACGATGTTTGAGCGCTGCCACCGCCAGCTTAAGCTGAGCGTCACTGCGTAGTGCGGCGACGTCGCCTTCGATCTCCGCAGGATAGCTGTTGCGCTCGTGGATCTGGTAGGGATCGTTGAAGAACAGATCTTCGGTGATCTCACACATCTCCGGGTTAATAAATGTCGCCACCTGCGCTTTTTTGTCATGCGGGTGGAGATAAAAATCGCTGGTGTGAAACAGCGTTTGCGCCAGATATTCGCCGAGCTGGCGTGCCGCCTGCGGATACCAGGCGCCTTTAATCAGTTCGCCGCGCCAGATGTTATGATCGGAGAGATCTTCCATCACCATCACCGCCAGTTCAGGGTCGAAATGGTGGATTTTCACCGTATGCTGCGGGCAGTGCTGGTAATGCGACACCAGCGTTTGCGCTTCAAGACGAGCGCGATCCAGCGTCAGCGGCCAGGATTCGCCGACGCAGCGCACGTAAGGCAGCGCCTGTTTGACGACGATGCGGCTTACGCCTGTGGTATCGAAAATCTTAAACACCAGATTAAGGTTGCCGTCGCCCACCTCCTGCGCCTCTACCAGTGTGGATGGATCATCAATGCCGCCAAACGTTCGGGCGTATTCCACGGCATCCTGGGCGGTAAAGGTACGGTATTGCGACATTGCCTGTTCCTCACTCATTTCACTAATAAAGACATGTAGACGTCTATACATCTGTAATTCATCCTGACACAATGTGATACAACAACGCAACAGAGAATTAACGACATGCAGACATTACAGACGACCAGCCTGCGAGTGGCGGATAATCAATTATTTATTCTCGATCAGCAGGCGCTTCCGCAGGAGAAACGCTGGCTGGATGCCTCAACGGTAGAAGCGCTGGTGGGGCATATTCACGCGCTGCGCGTGCGCGGTGCGCCGCTGATTGGTCTTTCCGCCAGTCTGCTACTGGCGCTGCTGGCTGAGTCAGGCCATCGCCGGGATGGACTGGCGATAGCGCTGGAAACGCTGCGCGCTGCGCGCCCGACGGCGGTCAATCTGATGAACAATCTCGATCGCATGAAGCAGGCGCTGAGGCAAGAAGACTTTGTCCCGGCGCTGGCGGCGGAAGCGCTGCGTTTGATCGATGAAGACAAACAACTCTGTGACGATATCGCGCGTGCGGGAAGTGCACTGGTGAAGCCGGGCAGCCGTCTGCTGACCCACTGCAACACCGGTGGGCTGGCGACAGCGGGCACGGGGACGGCGCTGGGGGTGATTGCCCGCGCGTATGCACAGGGCAACGTGCAAAACGTCTGGGTGGATGAAACGCGCCCGTTATTGCAGGGCGGCAGACTCACCGCCTGGGAACTGGGCGAACTGGGGGTTCCCTATCAACTGATTACCGACTCAATGGCTGCCAGCCTGATGGCGAAAGGACTGGTAGACGCGGTGTGGGTAGGGGCCGACCGTATCGCCGCAAATGGCGATGTGGCGAATAAAATCGGCACCTATTCGCTGGCGGTGCTGGCGAAATTCCACGGTATTCCGTTTTACGTTGCCGCGCCGCAAACCACGCTGGACCCCCACTGCCCGAATGGCGACGCAATCCCGATTGAGCAGCGCGCGGCAGGAGAAGTCACCGGCGTGGCGGGCAGTTTTGGCGCGGTACAGTGGGCGCCGGAAAATGCGCAGGTCTATAACCCGGCGTTTGACGTGACGCCAGCAGCGCTGATTAGCGGCTGGGTGCTGGATAGCGGTGT
The DNA here is from genome assembly GCF_030333225.1 of Citrobacter sp. CK202. Classification (NCBI taxonomy): domain Bacteria; kingdom Pseudomonadati; phylum Pseudomonadota; class Gammaproteobacteria; order Enterobacterales; family Enterobacteriaceae; genus Citrobacter; species Citrobacter sp. CK202. The sequence continues at coordinate 59,274 of NZ_JAOWGI010000007.1, read as the reverse complement.
GGTGACGCCAGAAGACGTGGCGAAGGGGGTTTTCAGGACGGAGGCGGCCTGATGCAGAGCAGGCCTGGCGTACGATAGCGTCGCCCGGCCAGATCGTTAAAGCAGGCGCGGATAGGCATCCGCAATGGCGTCGCCGGTAAACTGCGCCACCCAGCCTTCCGGGTTATCGAAAATACGGATCGCGGTAAAGTTTGGCTCTGAGCCCATATCAAACCAGTGCGGCGTACCGGCGGGCACTGAAATCAGGTCGTTTTTCTCACACAGCACCTGGTAAACCTGGTCGCCAATGTGCAGGCAAAACAGTCCTGCGCCTTCAACGAAGAAGCGCACTTCATCTTCGCCGTGGGTGTGTTCATTGAGAAACTTTGCACGCAGCTCCTCTTTTTGTGGATTGTCGGCGCGCAGGCTGATCACATCCCAGCTCTGATAGCCTTTCTCGGCAACCAGCTTATCAATCGCATGTTGATAGGCGGTGATCACCGTTTCTGGCGCGGGGGCCTGGCCTAAGTCGCGGTCTGCAACCCAGCGTTCGAAGCGGACGCCTTTCGCGTTGAGCTGTTGGGCGATCTCTGCGGCGTCGGTACTGTGCCACTGGGGCTGGCTGGCGTCTTTATCGGAATAAATAGTCAATGCGCTCATGAAAGGATCTGCTCCGGGTTAATGTCGTCGAATTGATGTACCTGGTGGTGGCGGCTGGCGCCATCACCCTCTCCACGAATCAGTTGCAGGGTGCGAAGACCCGCCTCTTCAGCGGCGTCCAGCTCCTGATATACGTCGGAGAGGAACAGGATTTGCGACGGCGCGACGCCGATATACGACGCGATATTGCGGTATGACTGCGTTTCTCGCTTTGCGCCGATATGGGTATCAAAATAGCCGCTGAACAGATGAGTAATATCACCTTCGTCGCTGTAGCCAAATAACAGTTTCTGCGCTGCGACGGAGCCGGAGGAATAAACATAGAGATCAATGCCTTGTGCTTTCCATTTCTCCAGCGCTGGCAGAACGTCCGGGTAGAGATGACCGGTAAAGTCGCCATTGACGTAACCATCGTGCCAGATAATGCCTTGCAGGGCTTTTAGCGCCGTTGATTTGCGATCTTCATCCATAAAGGCGAAAAGCGTTTCGATAAGTTCTGCGGTACTGGCGTCCGGCCGGGCAATCTCGTTGCGCAGATTATCAAGAATTGATTTTACCGGTTCGGCATACTGCCGGGCGGTGACAAACGCCGCCAGCCGCTCGCGCGCATAGGGGAACAGAACATTGTGAACAAAACGGATATCGCTGGTGGTGCCTTCAATATCCGTCACAATCGCGCGAATCATAATCTCTCCAGTTGTCGCAAACGCATTTCGCATTCAAATAAAAATTCCAGCCCCTCCAGATGACGGCGGGCCTCCTCCACTGAGCGTCCCCAGCAGGTTAAGCCATGACCGCGCAGAAGAAAACCGTAATTCAGAGAACGCTCTTGCGCGTAATGCGCAATACGTGACGCCAGCGCGTCGATATCCTGGTCGTTGTCGAACACCGGCACGCAGACGGTATCAAGATGGGTGGTCTGCCCGCTAAGCGACTTTTGCATTTCAAAACCGCTGATATATAGCTCCGGCGTTTTAACGATGCGCGAGAGCACCGTGGCGTTGACGGTGTGGACGTGCAACACCGCGTTTGCCTGGGGAAAGAGGCGATAAATCAGGGTATGCAGCCCGGTCTCCGCCGATGGTTTGCGACCGGACGGTGCGTGACTGGTGGCGATTTCCACCTGCAAAAAATCGTCGGTAGTCAGGTTGCCTTTATCTTTTCCCGACTCGCTGAGCCAGCAAAAAGCGTCGTCCTGGCGGACAGACATATTGCCGCCAGTGGCGGGAGCCCAGCCTTTTGCCCCTATCCAGCGGCAGGTCTCGACCAGTTGTGTGAGTTGCAGGTTATCTGTCATCTTCCTTTTAGCCTCTCTCGGGGTCAGGAATGGAGTTTTTAGACATCTAAGCGTCTTGATTGCCAAATGCTAACATCGTGTTACGGCAGCAGCAACACAACTCTTCCGGGCAGGAGCAACAACATTGTCCTGGTGGCAGTGTGACTTGGTGGGGGAGGTGGTTGAGTTTGTCAGGAGCGGGAGTTTTGCGTATTGATTGATGCTTTCAATGGAAGCTGTAGGGGGGGCGCCCATAGCAGACCTGATAGCCCTTCGTTCAGGCCGCTTTGTGCCCGGAGGGGGCATCCCTAAACCACTACAGACATTAATCGGCAAGGTGCCGATGGTTCGCTTAAATGTTCAGGGAAAGCAATGCAAGAAGTGCGCGGGTTTTTATCATGTTATTTAACAGACTCAGATACCAGACATAAATCTCCTCCTTGATATTAAGAACATTCGGGTGCACGGATGGAAAGTGGTTTATTCTCTTTTTCACAGAACAGGAATGTCAGGGCCGGGAAGAGGGGATTAGCGAGAGATTAAAACAGGCAACTCAGGAGTTCAGTAAATGGATACTAAAAAATGGCGCTGTGTTTGCGCCATTTTACCACATTAAGAATTTGTCACCGGCTTGTTCCCAAAGGGATCTCCGGGTCTGGTTGATGAGTAATCCTGTTACGCAGATCCCGACGGATAATTTCGATAGACCAGAACCAGATTAAATGTCCAAAAATTTCGGATACATTCTCATACCATGGAAGGTCAACCAAAGGTGGAGTCAGCCCCATGAGAGGGAAGGAAATCATATGTACGAAAAGCTGTGCCAGCGCACCAGCCAGCAAACCCTGCCAGAGTTTAATTTTGGGGAAAACTTCAGCAACAACACAGTAACCCACTGCGAAGACAATCGAAAAGATGATGTGTGTTACACCAACCCAGTTAAACACATGCCCGGCAAAGGTGTAGACGGCAGCGTTAGGATCAGCAAGCCCCATCCAGTCACGAAGGAAAATATAAGGGGGATTCAGGAAATTGCGGGAACAGTCAATTTGCCCGGCAGCCCTGATTAATGATTCCGGCCCGCATGCAGCAGTGAACATATCAGTCGGACTGCGGGGTGGCAAAGGTACTTCAGCGCCCCATTTAACAAATGCTGATACGATACCAGCGATTAACCCAATAAATGCAGCCAGGCCATAACGCCTGCGGTTTGGTGGAGTTTGTTCAAATATATTCATATTTCATCCGTTGAATTTCATCGTGTTAACATAATCATTTAGTAGTATTCATGAAAACCACCAAATGTAAAGATGTGTATGTGATTGTATGTTCCGTATTTGCGTCAGTAACTGGAAATTCCCAATCGAGTTGCTTTATATGGCGTAACAGGAAGGCTGTGAAAGTGGTGAGAACGGCAAGGTCGTATGCGATCTACAGCAATATTCTCATCAGTAGAATTAATAGAGTAGCAACCACGCCGCATGGAAGAGCATGGTACGGACAGCTGGCGATCGTTCGATAGTCGAATATAGAAGGGTTGCCAGCCGCCGCGGATTGTATCTTCCCGGCATGACGGATCAATGTGTTTTAAGTATTAATGCCACGTCTTTTTGCTCAGGCTTGTTATAGCTGAAATAGCATGTGCTGAATCATCAAAAAGCCGGGCCAGTACAGGAACCTACTGCCTGTTTTTGTACTCAAGCACCTGATGTCCAGGCAGGTCTTTGCTGATGATGGCAAATGTCCTGAGTTCAGGCGTTGGAACAGGGAGTTCGGTGCCAGGCGGGAAATATATTCTTACCCTGGCAATAATCATGTTGTCCATGCTCATCATTCGTTCACCAGCCACATATCGGCTTCTTCAAACATCTCTTCCAGCATACGGTTAAGTCGTTCTTTTTCGGTCTTTGTGCTGTCGCTGTTTAATGCGTTAGCCTGCATTGGCTTAACTCTCACGTCGGCGTCGGGGAAGATCCGGTGTACGCGCTTTGTCAGCTCGTTAAGAATGATGTTTCTTGCGCCCGGTAGCCCCTCGACATTACGCTTGTCATAAACCAGTTCAACGAACATAAAAGCCCCCCGGAAAAATACTGTGATTGTATACAGTATTTTTACTGTAAAAATAAACAGTGTCAAGGTGGGCGGAGCGCGAAAGGGGGATGTGTTTTTGTTACCCTTGGTTACAAATAGAAAAACCCCAAACCGTGAGATCTGGGGTTCTTTTAAAGTGCACGTGCATTTCACGTGCATATTTTTGTCTTTTCTCGGTCTGCATACTGTCTGGTCAGTGTCCGTAAGTGACTGTTTTTTATTGCCACTGCCCGGTTGCAGTCCTATCAAAAGTGCTGGCGGAGTCTGAATTGGTGTTGTAATTCATTGAAATAACTTAGCTAACCTCTAATTCAACTTTTCTTTGGTGCCTATACAGGTGCCTAAAAGTTTTTTCACCCCTTTTTGATGAGAAAAATAAAGCGAGATAGGGAGAAAGACTTGCGCTATTTAAGTGTGCACTAATCCGGTAGCTCGCCTGGCTCTGAGTAAATCGATAGTGGTCAGGAATGGTGTCTGCTCTTGCCAGGTGAATCCTTTACGGTCGATGCGCACCAGTTCATAGCGTTCCACCAGGAAATTCACCGTATCAGCAAGTGTGATACCCGCCTCGATATGTTCCTGGATGGCTGAATCATCATGGAATGGTGTGTCGTTGAGCGTAAGACCGTAATGGTGTTCCAGTAGGTACGTTAACAGTTGCTGCCAGACCTGAACGGGCGACAGGCGTGGCGAAACCGGCATCGTGGCCGGTACAGTTGAAATATGCATGAGTTGAGTCCCTGATAAAGGAAGAGGAAGGTGTTACCTGGTTACGGCTGACTGGGGATAAATAGCGATGTAAACGTAGCCATGAGAGCCGAGAGTGTCAGCTTCACAGGTGAGTCCATTGTGATGCAGAGTGACGCAGTGCTGACAGCGGGGATCAAGCTCTCCAGTGGTGAGCATCCGCTCCAGCTGTTTCATCATCAGTGGAAACACCTGGTCCAGACGCAATGCTTCATCGTCACTGAATGAGCGATTAAACCCAGCTCGGTCAGCCAGAAAGTAGAGACGGTTGCCTTCCTGAACCAGGCGAGCGCCGAAGCACGGCGTGATATTACGTATTAATCCCCACTGAAGGCAGGATGCGTTCTCCGCTGATGAGCCGGATAAGGTGGTCGATTGCATTAACATATTCCTTAATGACTGAGAGAAGTGATTAATTCATCGTCACGCTGCGAAGGATGGCATATGGGCCTGCCCGATCCTGACGACGCTCAACAAAAACAGCGAGTACACCGCTGATATCCTGAACTTCACGTCCGTAGTAATGGCAGACACTGCCATGCCACTGGTAGTGACCTGTACAGAAGGCAGATAACCGGGATTCGGGATGCTGACGATAAATATGCATCGCCTGGCGCTTACTGATGATTTTCATTCTGTACCTCACAACCAGCCACATTCAGCAAAAGACACCACTTCGTTCCCAACAACCAAATGATCCAGCACTCGCACTTCTACCAGTGCTAACGCTTTCATTATTCGCTGGGTGATGTGTTTATCCTGCTGACTGATTTCTGTCGTACCAGACGGATGGTTATGCGCCAGAATTACTGCAGCGGCGTTGTGTTTCAGGGCTGACTTCACCACTTCGCGCGGATGTACTTCGGTATGGCTGAGCGTGCCGGTAAACAGCGTTTCTCGCCCCAAAAGGCAGTGCTGGTTATCGAGATACATCACGATAAATACTTCCCGCTCCTGATGAACCATCTGTAGCTGAAGCCAGGTCTTGGTGAAGCTGGTGGAGGTAAAAGACTCAGTCGGTTGACGCTGATATTTTTCCAGCAGTCGTAACGCCCGACGGATAACGCGTTGCTCATTTGGCAGGAATACCGGGGATAAATTGAGTGCGGACATAATTGCTCCTTAAATCAAAAAGCCCCGCCGGTTTAGTGGCAGGGCGTGAAGATAGGGTTGGTAAAAAGCCTCATGAGGCAAGTTGCAGCATATTCTCGGCCATCACCCAAAGGGCACGGTTAAGTTTCACATCTCCGTCGATGCCTTTAACGGCGCGTGTATGGGAGCGTTGACCTCTGATCGTTCGACCGGACAGCCCACCTTTAATCAGGTTTTCCTGAATACACTGGTAAGTAGTCCACAAGTCATTACTTTCATCCTGCCAGCGGCGCGGAGAAAGTATCTGTGATTCCGTCACCGGCTGATGATCTTCGCCGAAGCGATAGGTTAAAGCCGCTTTCGCCATGGCCTGCTGTGCAGGTAGCGGTAATATCAGCGACTGCATGGCATCACGTTTCTCTTCCACCCGGTCAAAAATCCCCAGCACTTCATAAGCCCCTTCAATGACTTTCTCCACTACGTTGCCTTTATGCGGCACGCGCACCTCACCAAAGCTCTCACCACAAATCAGCCCATTCTGGCAAACCGATCTAAATAACCCCGGCAACATTTGGTATGAGCTTGAACCGTCATGGCTGTTAAGCAGGATTATTTCTGGCACCTGCTTGCCGGTGATTTGCCCTTCGCGGCGCAGGCGCAGCATGTGTTTGGTGTGCTCTCGCTTGCTCTGGTCCCGAACTCGGGTCTGGCAGGCAAAGAATGGCTGGAAGCCTTCGCGTTGTAAGTTTTCTAGTAGCGAAATAGTCGGGATATAGGTGTACCTGTCACTGCGGGATTCATGTTTTTCTTCGCTGAAGACACTTGGCACATAGTGCGCCAGCTCATCGCGGGTTAACGGGCGGTCGCGACGAACGAGATTGACCGCACCAAAGCGGCTGGCTAAACGGGTCATAAAAACTCCTGTAGAAAATGGGCATAAAAAAGGCCACCCCGAAGGATGGCCCTGTCTGTTATTAATGAGTCTGATTAGGTCGTTGGTGGTAACGTGGGTTCCAGGGGAGGCGGCACCGTTTCTGCTGAGCTGTGCCTTTCGGCCTGATAGAGCAGGAGTTGCGCCAGTAACGGGGCTTTCCGTGACTGGAGATAATCCAGGCACCATTCCCTTCGGACAACCAGTCTGACCGGCACAGGCAGAAGCTCATAAGCCTTACTGAACATCGACTCGATAAACACATCGTCACTGAGTTTATCCTCGGCAATGGTCAGCAAACCGCTAATAACGATACTGTCGAGCAATCGCTTATATCGGGTAGTACGGGATTCTTGCCCTTCTGAAGTTTGCTCCCTGACATTTTCTTCTACCTGCTCATCCTTGTTATCAGTGGGGGAGACGTTTCGGCGCAGATTTAATTTCTCTTTCAGTCCCTTGAGTTTTCCATGGGTATTTTCAGACATATTGCTTTTATCCTCTGAGCTCTCAGAAAGAGAGATCAGGCAAGAGTAGCGAGTTTTTTAATGATGCTAATCAGACTCAGTGTAGTGAGGCTGGCCCCCAGTGCTTTAACCCCAACTGAAGTGCTGCGCATCAATGTCACACCGGCAACACTCAAAACAAGTTGCCAGGTACAGTCCACGGTTGGTGGCGTTTCCTGCTGTAATTTTTTACCCACTGAACCTCCATTAACTGAATGCCGAATAAAAAGTTATCTCACTGATAAGGTTATTTATAACCATTGGGAACCCACTGGCCTTGCTTACGGATATCAGTAATGATGTCTCCCTGGTTGACCGAAATCGTGCGCCAGCCCGGCTCTTTACTGGAGGCATTACCGTAGGTGTACCCTACTGTCATAGTGAGTGCTTCATCCGTCGTGGTGGTTAAGTCAGCTTCATATGCCGCTTCGGTATTTTGTTTGCGGATGAAACGCACGGTATTAATGGCACGACAACGCAGACTACTTTTGGCATGTTCAAATGAGTTATCCGCCATCTGGCAACCTTCAGATTTAATTTCATCCGTCAGGCTTGTCGAAGCATTAAAATTTTTAGGAGCGGGAACGTAATTCACCATATCGCTGCGCAGTGTTGGCGGATCTGTCTGAAGCACAAGATAAACAGGACAATCTGATTTTCCGACTTCACAGGCTTTTGCGACGTAATCACGTACTAGCCAGCCTTTATTGCCGAAATACTCAGCACCGCTCTCGTCTTTACATTGTGACCACGTGGCTTTTTGTCCCATCATCACGCCGTCTACCAGGACGCAGGTGACGGCTTTTACAGGCTTCCCGTCCCAGCGAACAGCGTCAAAGGGTTGAATGCCGGTATGATTCACATCAAGCGTATAAGCCTGCGGGTTCTTCGCTATCCGGTCATTTGCCTGTTTCAGTTGATTACTGCCTTCCTGAGTCAGAAAGAAGGTATAGCGTTCGGGATGTATGTCGCCGTGAATTGTCATTGCAGACGAGACCAATGGAATAAACAGTGCTGCAGAGCTGAGAGATAAAACAACGAGTTTACGCATAAGGTTTCCTTTCAGTTTATTAATGATTAATACAGTCCTGCCATGTGGCATCAGCCAGTCCCTCATTCAGCCCTTTGGCGCTGAATTTTTTAGAGATAGCGGCATTCATAGAGGTCATTTTTATTACGTCTTTTTCACTTGTCGCTTTTAGCGCAGTAAAGGTCGTTTCATCCAGAGGATGGTTTGTACCATTGATACTGACTCCAGGATCAGAAAGCCCTGTTTGTGACGAGACGCGGTAATCCTCCGCAGGTAAGCTGTATGCAGCAGCCAGCTTTCCGCTTATGCAGGTCAGTGTGAGCACTTCTCCTGAAGCATTTTGAGTATTGAGTTCAAACTCCATGGCACTGATGTTCCCATACCAGTCACCCCATTGCTGGTCAGCCTGTACGGCGCTGGCACTGTGGCTAAGCAGCAGTAATCCAGCCAGAGTTGCATAATAGTTTCTGAGCATTTTGGTTTCCTTTCCTGATGATTTAAATACAAAAAAGCCCGCTTCCGTTTTAAGGGAAGCAGGCTGATCGTATTGATTAAATGAGCTAGCGGATAATCGTTAATACAGATCAGTTTCCAGAAATTGATCGTTATTATCTATTGAAATATCGATCAATTGGCGGATATTGATAGTTTTAATCTATCTAATGTTAAATATCGATCGGTGCGATAGATCAATGGGTTGTACCAAGCTGGAGTATATTTGTCGGGCCGATTCATAAGTGTTATATAGACATGAAATTATCTGGAAAATGAAATTTAAACCGAATAGCAGGGCAATGATAATTCATATTTAGATCAATTTTCTGACAATGCTTCTTTGACAGTAACTTCAGAGTTATATTATGTAAGTTAATTACCTGTTTTACGTGTTTCCTTCTACTATAGCAAAAGTAGCATTAGTACAGTAATTACTGTCTGATACTGTAATATAATAATAAAGATAGAGTATATATAACAATCAGTATTAACACTCACTTATAACAATCAATATCAGCACAAGCAGAGTAATTAATTACATATCAGGTTTATTATATTGAGATGATTAACACAAGGACTAAAACATGAAACCATACATCAGCAGATTACATGGACCATGCAATCAACATCATATAAACCGTATCCATGATACGTTGAGCAAATCACTTAATGAATATCCAAGAACATATGTGCGAAGAATAGATTTAAGAATACCAGATGATGTCTATGAAAAATACCGTGCAGACTCTACACTGATAACTCGCTTTATGGAATCACTAAAGTCTCAGATTAAACAAACACAGACGCGTAAGCGGATGGAAGGTAAAAGAGTCCATCCATGTAACGTTCGTTATATCTGGTCAAGAGAGTTTGGTGAGGAAAAAGGGAAGAAGCATTATCACATCGCATTAATGCTGAATAACGATGCGTACTGCAATACCGGAACATATTGCCCTGTTGGGAATGTATATATACATAATCTGGCATTGATGGTCATGGAGGCATGGGTGAGAATGTTAAACCTTCATACACAACCTGATTATCAACGGTACTACAAATTGGTACATTTTGTGCTGGAGGGAAGTATCATGCTGGACACCAACAGCAAGACCTTTGAGCTTAATTATGGTCAGATATTCCAGCATCTGGAGTATACGGCAAAACTCTACTCGAAAAGCAATGCTGATGGGCAGCGTAATTTTGGTTGTAGTCAGTACTGATATATCTAAGGGAACCGGTGTGCCGGTGTCTGAAATATGCTTGTAGCAAGGTATGCTTATCGTTGTAGCAACTTGTGTTGTAACATTCACTTAACGTCGGCAAGGGGCTGTGCGTTGTAGCAACATGTTAACAGGGTGATACGATGGGCAGTAGTCTGCAGGAAGAATGAGCGATTTGGTGTGTTTTTACGGCATGCGCATCTCAAAACACTGCTACAACCTGCTACTGTAGCAATCGTAGCGGGTGATAGTGCAGGGATGCTTTTTTTAAGGCATGAAAGGCCCATGACGCAAAGGTGTCAATGAGCCTGTTGAGTGTGGGTTTTGATAACAATTCAGTAGCATGAATTGTTATCATGATGCTGCTGATTGAGTGCCTTAGGCAATGCCAGACTAATTAATCAGCTTAGGCGCTTGTTGTGGCAAGTATTGAACCGGAGGTGCAACGAGTGGGGCGTAACAGCCATTATTCATGCGCCAGGTAATATACTCGGCTGAATGAGCGCTTGTCTGAAATGTGGTAAAAAAACCCGTTCCTGGTTGACCAATGATGTAATTCAGCAATGGTTCAAGTTTGTCGCTGCGGCGGAATTTATTGGGTCCATACTTGATGATGTCATTCTTTTTGAATGGAATCCAACCATTGGCAGTGAATTTATTGTGAATCCACTGGCGGAGTTCTTCTACATCTTGATAAAACTTATATTCATCCGTGAACTGATAGAACCAGGATGCTGCATGGCTAAGGTACCACTCCATTATTGCAGCGGCTTTCTGAATAACTTCGAGTGGAATAATATCGGTCTCCTGATCGGAGAAATAGTGAAGTAGTCCAGCAATGCGTAATGTATTAGTGCTGGCTTTCTGCAGCATATAATCAACACCTTTCCAGTGGTGATCGTTCATTGGCAACGAAGTCCAGTAAGCATGTTTATGGCTCCAGTATTCAGATGCCTCAGGAGACAGTTTAAGCATTTTCTTATCAGTATTACCTGAAAGGATTTGTTGCTTCTGCATTTCCTGAAACTTACGGATGTGCGCATAAAGAAGAGGCAATGCAGTTTCATCACGTGCAGATGCATTCGAGTGATAACGATGGCCCATATTTGTGGCATTTTTAGTGGGGATGTTCATAAACAGGAATCGAGCTAATAAACCACTGTTTACAAGCTTGTCCTGATTCTTTTTCATGAAATTGAGAAACAGAGATCTCTGCAACATTAAAGATAAGGTCAGTGTCGGTTTGAAGCTACGGGAAGCCTGATTGCCACGTTTGTGCTCATAGAGGTCACCATCCCAAGTTTTATTATAGAACACGGAATTATATTTCACACAGGACTCAAAAAAACTGCTGGCTTCGTCGGAGTTAACGGTAATATTCGAGTATTTGTCGAATAATTCAATGAGTGCGGCTTCCGACGGATCATTACAGACAAGGGTGGGTATTAAAGGCTTAATGGGCTCCATGCTTGTATGTACCGTCAGTGCAGCTTCAGCCTCGTCGATAGGGAGATCTTTTTTTACTGCCATGCGCAGATTACTTTTAAGTGCCTGGAGTTTTGTCTCCCAGACGGTATAATCGCGTTTGTATGCAAACAATTTTTCCCGGAAAGCTTCATCCAGCTCAACTTTTTTTTCGTCAAACGGCTTCCTGAGCTGTTTGTTTACGGTCGATTTCCCCGTGCCTGAATCCGCCAGCGTTACGATATAAAGGGCACAGGGTTCCGGCATTTTCGTATAGGGATTGAAAACTTCAATATGAGACTGACAAGCCTCCGATACAGCGGCTAAAACCACATTGACAACTAATTCCTCCGGGATTTTCCCGCCATCCTGAAGATAGTTAATGGCATTTTGCATCACAGATGTAAACGCCCATAAAGGGATGGTCGGCACAGGAATCGCCTGGTACTGGAATCCAGGCAACAACGGTAAATAGCTCATTTTTATTTCCTTAAATTTTTATAGATTAATTCAAAAGTGATATCACCGATGCGACTTACCCTGCCGGGTAAGGGCATACGGTGGGAGTTCACTATTGGTTTGTGTTAGTTCAAGTGCAGTATTCGCTGCAACGGGATGTCAGGGAGGCTATGCTGACCGGCGTTGTAGAATCCATTCATCCACTTCGGACTCCAGCCAGCCAACGGACTGCTTACCTAGCGGATAAGGTTTCGGAAATGTCGGGTCATGACGTGGCGATTTGGCATTAAGCCAGTCGTAGATGGTCGATCTCGCGATCCCCAGTTTGCTGACAACACCAGGTAAACGTAGTACTTTCACTGTTGATATGGTCATTTTGCTTTGCCTCTGTTTGGTTCGATTTGAACAGGGCAGAGACTAACGGCAGAAAAAATTGTTTGGGAGACGTGAGGTTAAGTTAAAAAAAACATTAGCCCACGTAGTCACATACTGGAGGCTATTATGAAGGGAAATGATGTTGGTACTCTTTTTAATGAGTTGAATAACGTTTTTGAACTCAAGCTTGATGAATTGAAAAAAGGGGGAGGGATTTCGACTAAAAAATATCAAGAGGATGTTCTAAGATTTTGTGAAGATAGGGAAGCGGAATATGGCTCTGAATATTTCCTGGAACAAAGCACACAGTTTCTGAAAAGTGAGGCAGATTTCATCCGGGTTGATACTGTCTTACAGGGAAGGTTCGATAAGTATCTATACCTGTCGCTATGTTATTACCATCTGGCCTCTATTGTGGCGGGCAGTGGGCGTATAACCGATGGGTGTAAGTACCTTCAGGATGCTATGTGTTTTTATGGGAAATGGCAGGGAAGCAGAGAACATAAGGAGTGGGTTGACGAGAAGAGAAAAATAGAAGAGGAGCGGCTTGAGAATGCCAAAGAAAGTATCAATGAAAAATACATACCTATTAAAATAGAAATAATCCGTCTTTTGCATTTGAAAACGCCTTCAGAAAAATGGATTTCAATACCGAAAGCAATAGCAGGTATTCAGAAAGAATTAGAACTGTTCCTTAAAAATGAACTGAAAGATAAGGCCTCAAATTTGGATGCCAGTAATCTGGAGAGAACAATAAAAGGCTGGCTTAAAAAAGATCGCTATTTAGAATTTGCATTTTCTGAGGTTGTTGTAAAAAAATAAATAATCAGGAAGTTTTTACCTGTCCCAGTTAATCGCTTTCTGTTCTGGCGTGTAGTAAATGCGCATTCTTTGTTTCATGGTAACGCCCTCCTTGTTAAGGAGGGCTTTGCATCGACCAGTTGAACTCACAGCGAGAAGCGGAAGTTGGCATTTTGGCGTATCCAGTGCTGTGGAAATTGGTCACAACTATCATTAGTGCAATTTCGATTACTGGTATTTTTTGAGAAAAAGGCAATTTTTTACTTGCCCGAATAGTATTGATAGGTAATTAATTGATACACTAGGGTTTTATGTAACTGGTAGCTAAAAATGTCTGGTGGTCAAAACAGTAACAACGGTAGAACAGAAGTCGTCAAAGCATCCTTAAGCGCTGGCAGCACGCTCTTGGTAGCGGTAATCGCAGCCATTGGCGGAATAATTGGTTCATACTTCACTGGTTCAAAGCTAGTAGAAAGTACGAGTGTGCCAGCATTTATAAATGCCAGAACAATTTGTATCAATGCGGTTAATGAGGATGAGTATAAATTTCGCGAAAGAGCATCTAGCTTATTGACTGCCGTAGCTGCGTTTGATGCGGATAAATCTCTCTTATATCAACCTAATCATAATCAACTTTATCAACCCGCCAAATCAGCTATTACGCAGGCTATGTCCATCAGTACATATTCTTCAGAACGTCTTTCAGTGCTTGCGATAAACATTGCGACATCTATAAAAATACTTGCAATTGCTGATGTGAATTATGGTGCATCAGGTGATGCTTATAAGATGCTGTCATCCTCTATGGGGGAATGGCCTGAAGCATATGATGAATTTATGAAAACATTCGATATCAAACGAGCTGCTTGCAATTTTGATGAGTCAATCCATAAATCAGAAAAGTGATATTCATCAGACTCTATCCTATTTATATCCGTAATCCTTCAAGCGGCTTATGCGCTGGCTGCACTTGTTCACCCCAGCCACTTACTTGAGTAAGCCCTTGAGGATTCTCGAGTTTGACACCTTTAAGCGACTCGAATTATTTTGGGTATACATGTTTCTTAGTGCAAAGAAAAGTTGTCAATGCCCGCTCCAGGCACGGCGCGGACAGAATAGCTGGGCTGTCAGGTCGGCTATGTGCAAGGAGCGGACCAAGACCTAGATAACGTAATACCCGGCCACATCACCAGCGTGACCTGGGGGCGTTCACCAAAGACGTGAGCCACGAGCGTCCTGCGTATCCGGTCATAAGCATTAAACACCAGCGCTGACGTGATTGAGCCCCGACATAGCTGCACTGTTCGTCCATTCCATCGCAGACAATGACGTCACAGTCTGGTTGTATGCACGAGGTTACTGGCTGCGGCCTGAGTATTTAGAGAGCATTAAGCACTTGCCGCTTAAACCTGTCGTTAAAGATCGAGATTGCCAAATTCTTCGTAGTGGTCAATCAGCCGTTGTTGGTAGGTCTCGTGGTCCTCGGTAAGGATATTTTGGTCGTTGTATGTCCCGTACAGGAAGAAGGCCATCACGGTCTGCTGCGCCTTATCAACACCGTGGTCTTCAATCTTGAGTAAATACTTCGCAATGTAAATCCGACAGATGTCTTGGAGCAGAAGTGCGACAGCGCCCGCTACACGTAAAGATGCCTCAGGAGATTCCGCGATGTTCAATTTGAACGAGCCTGAGTGCGCAACTGAATTACGAAGGACGTTCAGCCATTTGAGTCGCTTCAGCGTTTCCTCATCTGGATTTTCTGGATACATGCTACCGGCCTTCAAAAAGGCAGCGAGCTTGGCAAGCGCTGATTCATTCGCAACGTTTGACAAACGCGGCATGATGTCATTAATAAGATCCTGACTTACACCAGCTTTTTCCAGATGCACCTTAAACGCCTGGCCCGCAGCCTTGACCTCCGTTTTTACTTCCTTAGTATAACGATTGGAGCCCGATACGCTGTACCACCTGGTGTTCAGTCCATCGAGCGCAGCCGATGCCATCGCAATTTTCACGCCGACATTGCTATTCGTCATTGCCAAAAGCACCGCTTCCATCGCTTCTCCAGCCCCAGCTTCTCGCAAAACAGGAAGCAGTGCCCAGTCGATCACTGGGTGAGCACGGAAGAAATTTTTGCTGGTAATAGCATACCCAGGTGACACCGGCAAGTGCGGCTTGGCACCATTTTCAATCAGAATATGGCGACCGCTAAGAAGCGAAAGAATGACCGATAGATCGTAGGCACCATTCACCCATGGATTGTCAGGCAAGAGTACGGAGGCATGATCTAGCTCTTCATGCTCCGCAACAACAGCTGTAACGCTCCAAGTGCCAGAGCTGGAGGGTTCCTCTGTCACGGTTCGCTTGAACCCGGAAGAATCGAAGGCATCCCTAAAAACGAGCCGTTTTGACCGAGCAAAGCCCCCCCCAATGAGCTCCTTGCTGACAGTTATTCTGTAGGGGCCAATGAAAAAACTCCCCTCAGAGGTGAGGTGGTGCTCGAAGTTGAAAATATCTCGAAATCCGGTTTGCTCAACGCTCATATACATCCTTAGTTCTTGCGGTGTAATCTGTTGACCTCTCCTCTCCACCAAGAGGCCAATGCTGCAGAACAGCCCTTAAATTAGCACAATCCCGCATTTTCATCTTTCAAAAAGCTTTTTAGTTTCTGGTGCTTTGTCCAGTTAGACGATGATACCAGTGAACTCACTAATTCACTTCTGGGAATACTTTAGTCAATCATAATGGTCATCAACTTCCGCTCCTGGCACTAAGCGGGCTAGCCAACCAAGTCGAAGGTCCGTAGTGAGCGAGGTGCGGAAGTTTGGAATGCATATTTACATCGAGGTATCTTGAGTTATAGGAAGCAGGTCAGTGGTGCCAGCTCACACTTATAAGTCTCTTCTTCTTATTCTCGCTCAATTGATCAAGTTGCCGAGCGATGCTTCACGTTGAGTAGGCAAAACCGATATACTGGCTTGCAATTGCAATAGAGCTCTTTTAGTTAGCTTACGAAGCCAGTTGAACAGCAGGCAAGATTAGCACCCGCTTTAATTTGCTTGGTCTGCGCAAACAGTGAAGCTTCTAACAAAAGGACGCTTGGTATATGCATTCTTGGGAGATAGTGTGCGATGAGTAAGCTGTTTTTCCGTCTGGCGGCATGGCGCGCTCCTCGTCGCGCGAAGTCCAATGCTGATGTGACAAGGAACGAGCGGCCAGACGGAGGGATCGGGGCGGAGGCACCGATTCGAACAGCATCTGAAGATCGCCTTAGAAGGACCGAGTTTGCGGCTCGTATAGCTGACGTGCTTTCGGAGCTCAGTTTGCGCGAAGGTCGAGTGTTCGCTATTCGCGGGGGATGGGGCTTCGGCAAATCATCACTGAAAAACCTCATCACCGAAAGGCTCGATGCCAAGAGCAGCGGAGCGGACTGGCTCGACTTTAACCCTTGGCAATGGGGGGACGGCGACGCAATCGCCCGCGCGCTATTTGGCCAGATAGCAGATTGCTTGGGAGGCGAGCATTCGAAGGCAGCACTCGACCGTGCCGAAGCACTGCGACGCTACGGCTCGATCCTCGCCGGGGCCGGTAAGCCTCTTAAAGAGGTTGGGAGTTCAGGACTTCTAATCTCGACGGTGCTAACAAATGCCTCGGTTATAGCGATCGCGTCGGCCATTGGATTTGACCTTCCGACGGTCGCAAAGATTGCGGCTGTTCTTGCCTTTCTCTCGGTCGGAGTACCTCTCGTCGGGCGCGTACTATCGCATCTCGGGCGCGACCATCGCGGCGAGTCTCTCGACAAGGTACGCAGATCGCTTGAAGCTCGTCTTCGCGAACTTGACCGGCCATTGGTTGTCTTCGTCGACGACATTGACCGGCTCGAGCCAGAGCAGATCAGGATGCTGCTTCGGCAGGTAAAGGCGAATGCTAATCTACCGAACATTGTTTTTGTGCTCCTATTTCAGCCCAGTATCATAGAACGGGCACTCGATCCGGTCGCTGATGACGACGGGCGAGCCTTCCTTGAGAAGATCGTGCAGGCTAGCTTTGACCTACCGGCCGTCCCGGCATCGTTTGTACATCGTATGTTCGAGGAGGAACTCTCTAAAATAGCGGGCCCATACGCGATCGAGGAAAATGGGTTCTCTCAGAGACGCTGGGGTAATGCTTGCATTGGCTGCATTCAGCCCCTGATTCGCAACATGCGCGATGCACGTCGTCTCATCTCGTCCATTGCTGTACACATGCCACTGCATGTAGTTGGCAACGTATTCGAGGTGAACATTGTAGATTTTCTGCTTCTGGAGACACTCCGGGTTTTCGAACCAGATCTCCATGATGCACTGTTCCGGGAGCGAGGGTTGGTTCTCCAGGAAGGGCGATTCTCCCATGATAGCCGACGGAAGATAGACCAGGCAGCGGCTAAGGAGCTTCTTGAGATTGTGTCGGAGGATCGCCGCGATATCGTTCGTGACGCGCTCAAAAACCTATTCCCTCCCCTCGAATGGGCATATGGAGGGACGAACTATGCAGACGGCTTCCATCGCCAGTGGTTGACGGAGAAACGAGTATGCACATCGCGCTACTTCCCACGTTACTTTGAACTTCAGACGACGGTCGGAGAAATGTCTGAGCGCCGTTTTGTTGATTTTCTCGATGCAACCGCGACAGAGGACGAGCTCTCTGCGGCAATCTCTGTAGTCGAAGCTGACGGCCTGCTGAATTCGCTCGTTGCGAGGCTCGATGAATCCGTCGACCGATTACCGTCCGAGAACGCTGCTGTTCTGCTCCCTGGGATGTTCGGACTCGCTGAAAAACTCGCAGGCGCGAACAGCGGCACCTTCGACTCGTCATATGTGGCAGCATGGCGAGCGACAAGTTGGTACCTGAAGCGGATTCCTGAGGATGTTCGAGGCGGTTTGGCTCTCGAAGCACTCCGTAAAACAGAAGCGCTTTCCGTTGCCTCGCTCCTGATTCATCTCAACGATCCTGCCGATCGGAATGAGGGTGAATCCTTCGATCCTGCGCTCGATCTAAACACCGTTGCGGCAATGAAGGCTGAATGGCTGCGGTTGATAAGGGACCGCGCTGCAGACGGCGACGCGCTGATCGCCGAGCCGGATCTTATATCTCAGCTCTATCGCTGGAAAAACTATACAGATTCAATGGGCGAACCACGAGAGTGGATGATGAAAGCAATTCAAACCGACCAGGGTTTCGCAACCATAGTCACACGCCTGATGAGCAGAGGTATGAGCCATACGCATGGTGATCGTGTCTCCACGCCGCACAACAGTTTCAACAAAGAGACAATTGAAGATTTTATCGGCATTGATGTAGCGAAAGCCAAGTGTGATGCGATTAACCCCGCCCAGTTCCCTGAGCACGAAGAGGCCCTGCGAACGCTGTTTCGATATCTCGAAAAGTGGCTTGGATTGAGGGCAAACGACATTTTCGATTTCTAGAAGGTAGCTCCTGCTGATGTAGAGACATCAATTTGAGTATTAACCGAAACTGAGAACTAAGCCTAAGTACCTCTGATGGGCGAATGTCATGATGTACGAGGCAAACACCAATCTGGCGGCCATAAGACAAGATTAAAGCCCGGTGTTTATTACCAGTCGGGCGATGGATAATGTGTCTTTAGGCATAGTGTGGGGCCGCGGTTTAGGTTGCTAGCTTTCATTCAAACCGCTGTTCCCGCTCACTATCTTCCCGTTGTTCACGTTCTTTTTGACGTTCGATCCTATGAATTATTTTTTCATGCACGATTCTAGCTGCTTTAGCGATATCTGGTCGTTCATGCTTGCTCAACATACCGAAAGCATCAGCTCTTAGTTGCATTATATTTGCCAAACTTCCAGTCCAGGATGATGGGCTAATGCTTTCAGCAAAGGACTCCAGCACAACCATTGGTTCAGGTGAGGCCTCTAATAGAGCGAAAGCTGCTTCCTGCATGGTGGTTACACTCTTTTCATCATCTTTCACCCAAAGTGTTATACCTTTTGCAATAGCAGGCCAAACATTGGGATCATTTCTGGCGCGGCACCATTGAATTAAAACGTCCACATCAATTTTAGAAAGAGGCAACCGGCGTAAGCTTCCGTGGCCGATAAAAAATAATCGCCGCTGCTGCTGTTTTTCGTTGCCCTTAAAAACATGATCGAGAAATGCTTCTGGCATCAATACGGCAGTCTTTTCAATGGTTTTTCCAAATGAGCTAAAGTATCCATAATGCTCATCTACAACAGAAAAAATCGTGTTCAGCCACTCCTGTTTTTCTGACTCATAACCACCAAAT
Source organism: Citrobacter sp. CK202 (assembly GCF_030333225.1). Classification (NCBI taxonomy): domain Bacteria; kingdom Pseudomonadati; phylum Pseudomonadota; class Gammaproteobacteria; order Enterobacterales; family Enterobacteriaceae; genus Citrobacter; species Citrobacter sp. CK202. Next base: position 39,850 of record NZ_JAOWGI010000007.1, on the reverse strand, counting down.
CGCAGAGCAGCACTAACGACACGTTCCATACGATAATCGGTAGACCCACCTGAATCGCGTTGATCTCTTTGGACTCTCAGCATCGCAGCTTTTAGACCGATCTTTCGCAGGTCAGGACCAAGCGTATCTACAGCATCCTCCTTACGATGTAACTTCATGCTTAAAGAATCCAAAACTACATCGTCACCATTTTTTTTACTCAACATCTGATGAGTGAGTTCAATAATGCGGGTTACAGGTAAATTAGCATACTGTTCTCTCCACAAAATTGGTCCATATAAGTGCGGGCTTATTTCAGGATCATCCAGAAGTGCCATACAGCGATTCAGGTCAGTTTCTGTAAAAATCCGCCTAGGATGCAGGCTAACAATTACCCGCTTAAGTTCTGGGTGTTGTGAACATTGATCGAGAAATTCTTGCGCTAATGTAGGAGTAACAGCATCTGTTTGTTCGATGAAACCGGCAAAGACAGCAAAATCTTTGTTAACTACTGGATACTGATCAAGTTGGTCAACAAGCTGCTGCCACCCCATTTGCAAATCATTTGCCCCTGCTGCTAATCCCTTACCAAATGCAAAGCGATAGGACATCCCATCGGTAGAGAACAAATTTGGGTTCAGCTCGTCGAGCTTATGGTTTGATATCGCAAAATCCCGCCCTAATTGGATAGCCTTGGCTTCGAGTCGTTTCTCAGCCTTGCTATATTTTTCAACATCCTCATGATCTAAATCAGCATCAAGCGCCCAATAGTCGCCCCCTTTACTTAGTACATAAATCATTATTTCCGGCACTAAGTCGTTAGGTTCCAGTTCCTTCTCCAATGCAGTAAGGCTTTCAGGTACCGCCTCGAAACCCTCAGCGTTTTTACGCCTTGTATAGTCGAAATAGATCATTGAACGGATGGCTTTCCAACCATCTCCCCAAGGGGAGTAAACATGCAATTTACGCGCTGCATCGACGAGTTTTTCCCTCATCATTTCCTGGTGCCAAAGGCCTCGAAATGCGTCAGCCAGGTTCATACGAGCTGAAGCTTCAATTTCAGAACCACCGGATGTGCCCAGCTGCACAGCAACGTCAATGAACGCACTACGCCACTCCACAAGCTCATCATAGGAGGGTTCAGAACCATAATCTCTGGGGCGAGCACCAAACTCGTTCACCCCAACGCCTGTCCAGTGTGAGCCTTCCAAAGCAGTAGATAACATTTTGAACCCCAGCGCTCTGCGGCCGGTTACGCCCGATGAGAAACATTCCTTCATCAGCATGATTCGCTGGTTTAAAGAAGCATGAGTACCAGACAAATACGCCTGGAAAAATCTCACGATCTTGCCTTGAGCTGAGTCATGATTGTCGCTCTCGCCTTCATAGTCTGCCATACGGATCAGAAGCCTGGCACATCTGTCAAAGGCGTTAGATTCGTATGCCAACGATTGTAAAAGATTGAGAATGGCTAGCCGCCGCGGATCATAAGTCGGTTCAATGCCTTTAAAGTCAGGCGCGGTAAGTTCTGCTTCAATCCGGTTTAACAAAGCTTCAGGAGCGACCGGACCGATATAATCCAATATTCGCACCGACTCTTCGTCCAACGTTAGAATTTGCCCAAGTAGTCCTTTAGGCTGAAGCCAGGCTTCAACAATCTCTTTTGCAACAGGGTGGTCATGCAATAACCCCAGTCGATGCGCAAATGAAAGTAATAAACGCTCTCGCTCTGGCGCTTCAAAGGCAGCCCTAAGTTGATCAACCGGGATACTATCAAGTGCAGATGCTGCCAATTTGTTAGCAATTGCATGGGGAAGGATGGCTCTCCAGTGGGATCTTTTCTGAATAACGTGACGTTCCATCAACTTCGTAACAGCTTTGAATAACTGGATTTTGGGATACCCAGAGAGCGCCCCCAATATTTCCAGTTCATCGGTAGCAGCATCTGTACTAGATACCGAGAACGAATACACCAGTGACAATATTTCAGCTTGCTCCCTTAAATGGCCGTCGGGATGATTACGTTGTTCAAACAAGCGATTAAACAACTGTGCATCTGAAAGTAGGGCTAAACTCTCACCTTCCTCCACTCTCTCCGCTATAGCCAAAGCAACTCTTGCATTCCCATCTGCGAACTCAGCAATCCGACGGGCATTATTCTGACCAATAGAAGGGAAGCGACGGATAAGAAGTTGCTCTGCCACCTCCGGACCATCTGTCTCAATGTGGATGACCTCAGTTGTTTGTGGTTTGTCACCCCTAATGTCGTACTCGATCGTAATGAGTCTTACTTCTTTTCCTGCAGCTGATACCTTGCTGGCAAGTGAAGCGTGTAGTTCTTGTGGGCAATTATCAAGGATTATGATTGCTCGTCGGCTCTCTGCAATCAGCTTATCAAGCATTGCGGTAGCCGACGGTAGTGGCTCAGAACCAGTATCGGCATAAATCGCCAGTGTCCGGTCTAGCGCATCTGTTCCAACAGTTGCATCGAAGAGTGCCTGAACGATTCGGGTCTTTCCAACTCCAGACAATCCTGTAATACGAACCGCCTTATTCGTCGAACGAATAAGTGCTCGCATTGGGCTAATTGCTTCAGCAATTCTGAGTTTTTGCCCCTTTCCCGACGGTAAAGTAATGGTTACACCTGGGGCTGAGATTAAAGTGTCTGTAACACCTTGTGGTGGATTGCTCCACGCACCGTATGGTTGCCAACCAGAATACCCTTGTCCAAGCTTCCCTTTAACCCACAGCATGACTGACGGGTGTTGGCGTAACCATTGAATGAGTTTAGATCGGTCGTAGAAATCAAGATGAAGATTACTTTTGTTAGGATCATCTTTTACTGCGTCCCTCATGGCTTTGAGACGCTCCGCTTTTCCTGATGGCGAGCAATCATCACTCAAGCTGACAATGATGTAGCTACCTTGCTTTCTGGCTTGTTCAGAGATGATGGGAGAAAGCGCTTTGCCAGTACCCATTTCCTTCTCAATTGAAGCCTTTGGCATTCTATGTTTCTTTGCCTGAAAAACCGTATCAGGCCTTACAAGAAAGCCTGCCTTCAGTTGATCAACTGGAACCTGAACTTGGATATCAATTCCACCGTCAGGCGCTGTAATTGAACCAGACCAATTTACACACGCAGGACTATGGTCATGCATTGCCACTTCAGCTTCCGCTAGCCGAGCAATCAGCTCTTCTAACTGAGTATCCGAGAGCCGAAGTAGCTCGTCCTTTTCAATGTCAAAGATTGCCACGCCTTCACCTTAGTAAAAAATTTCTGCCATTGTTCATACTTTGAGCTCACTTAAAGCCGAGTAACTTCTATCCATTCTCCAAATATTCAGCTTTCATACATCGTTCGTTTGGGTTGATATCATGTGAGTAAAATTAAAATACAACCGGCGTCATTTTCGTTTCCCTGATGTTATTCAAAACTATCAGCTTCACCTTTCTTCATTAGGGCATCAGATGCGGCAACAACTTCTTCTTTCAACTTCTCATGCCACAACCAGAGCACGGCGCTATATAGTAGACGTTGATCGTCTGGTGAAACTGAGATTATCGCCTGAGTGGCCTGTATCAAGGACAAGCTGGTGCACTGAATCGGCTCTAACAGCCCTTCATTAGATGGTCCGCATAGCAAGAGATCTTTATTTGAAAGCGATGTACCGAGCTTGAAACCAATGCTGTCAATTCCTGCATGAACATACTGGTTGGAAAAGCCGTAGTGCGGCCGTAAAAAGTCCAGCTCGACAAATTCCTCAATATCACTAAAGCGAACCTTAGTTCTGGCACTGGGTTCTTTTCCTAAAGCTTTTGCGGCCCAACCTAATTCATTGCCGAAACCCGCTTCATACTTACCAACGATGTCATTTCTTTCGAGATCAAACCGACTTAAATCTTCTGGTGAGAAAGAAGTAAAACCCAACTCTTCACTATATTTATTATAGCGATTAGCAGCTTTTCGCCTCTGTATGCTCTGAAAATCCGTGAATCTTTTCGCCAGGTCTTCGTCGCCTTCTGCGATAAATATCAATATGGCCGTGGTTTCATGGAGCGTTCTCCAACGGGCCATTGCACCGTCTGCAAAGCCCCCCTTTAGAAGATGAGATATCTCGCAGGAAACCTGGACAGCACGTGCGTGCAGTCGGGTGGTTATGTTCAGTTTTGCGGACATTTCTCCAGAACCGATGCGATACTCACTGTTTACCTCATTACCGATTTCAGTACAGCCATAAATTAATGCATCCAGCCGCTTTAAAGGGGACTCCCATGTTGTAAATAGTCTTCCTCTAAATGCATCTAAATTTTCGTAATGGTCCTTTAATACATCCCCTTTAGCCTCATCCAAATACTCGAACATGTTCAAAGCAACCAAATGCTCTATGTCTTCAGAATGCGTATCTAACCACTCAGCCATCTCTGCGGGAGACATATTGCCGCTACCAGCCACATCCTGTATCTGAGAAAGTACTTTTTTGTTTAACAAGTTCAGTTCCTTAGAGAGGGTCAGCACTCCGTCGATGTAGTAATGTGGATTTACGTCGACACTAAACGCGTAACTTTTAAGCGTCTACTGAAAGCGAAAAGCAAACCTTACGCAATCTTTTTTAAGAGATTTCTCGCTATGATGTTAAATACTATTACTTTTGTGGGTTTTAAGCAGCGGGGAACTTGGTGTTATGAAGTCCAGAATCGGGCCAAACGGAGTGCATTTCTTCGATCGAAATACAGGTTTGAACATCCTATTAGACGAATTGCACCCTCAGGGGGCAGTTTGGTCGATGTCTCCCCGTCAAGTCTCAATAGCACTCACCAATCTTTGCGATCTCCATTGCGCGTACTGTTTTACGCCCAAACACAAGGCAGTGCTGCATACTGACCAAGTACTTAGCTGGTTAAAGGAATTGGATACTGAAGGATGCCTCGGCATCGGCTTTGGCGGAGGGGAACCAACTCTCCATCCAGATTTCGTCGAAATATGCAAACGGGCTGCCGGGGAAACTCAGCTTGCCGTGACATTCACGACCCATGGTCATCGTTTGTCGCAACAATTAGTTAAACACCTCAAAGGTTCAATTCACTTCGCGCGTATTAGCGTTGACGGGACAGGCAGTACCTATGAAGAACTGCGCGGAAAACCTTTTGCCAACTTACTTAAGGGAATTGAATCGATTGCAACATTGTCGCCCTTTGGAATAAACGTCGTGATAAACGAACGTACAGTCTTTGAGCTTGATGCAGTAACTGAACTGGCGCAACAGTTTGGAGCTAGTGAATTGCTGTTATTGCCTCAGCAAGCAACTAACACGGTCGCAAGTATGAATGAAGTGGTCGGCCGAGAGCTTAAGAACTGGGTCTCCAATTATAGAGGAGAGGTTCGACTTGTAGTAAGTGAGGTGGGAGCGTCAGGACTACCCATATGCGATCCTCTTCCTGATGAAACTGGCCTTCGAGCCTACGCGCACATAGACGCTTCCGGCATATTGCGTATGAGTTCTTATTCAACCACCGGTGTGGATATTGGCGAAACCGGTATTCTGTCAGCGCTAAAGCGACTTCGAAATACCTTAGAGATGAAATAAGGGGCACAGTAATGAAAATTTGGAACGGATATGGTTCTGAGCATTCGATGAACTTAGTTCTCATTGGGAAATTCAAACTAGAGCAAGATGCAGAGAAGGTCGAGAAGGATATCAGCAAGCTCAGAACTCAAGCTGAAGAAGATGATTGTTACTCCATCCCTTATGATGAGCCAAAGAATCAACGGTTTTCAGATGGGATGCTCTCATTACTTCGCACATTAAAACTCAACACTTTAGGACCAACTGATCTTGGCCAATTCGTGTCGGATCATTACCTAAGTCGTGAAGGCGATAGAATAACAATAACGACTGATGAGGCAGAGGTATCCGCGTTCGTGAAGCTTTTTATCGAAGCCGGCGCAAAGGTTGAAGTCTTCTCTGCGCATGACTATCCGTCCGATTCCGACGACGCAAACTAATAGGGAAATGCCGATGCCTGAAGCAAATTGGGATGTATTCAGCAACTTACCCGGTGCAGCAGATGAAAATTTTGAGAAACTTTGCCGTGCTTTGGTTCGTCGACATTACGGATGTTTCGGGCGCTTCAAGCAACTCGCAAACCAGCCAGGCGTAGAATTCCACCTTGAGTTGACCGAATCTTGTGCTCTCGGAGCACCGCCATGCTGGATTGGCTGGCAATGCAAATGGTATGAATTGACAAATGGACAAGGTTTGGGAGCCCAACGCCGTAAGATAATTGTTGAGGGTATCGAGAAGACGCGCAAATATGTTCCAGGCGTAACTAATTGGAAACTCTGGACACGCCACACTCTGACAAAAGATGACCAAGAGTGGTTTTTCGCACTGGAGAAAGATAGTTTCCCTGAACTTAAGTTGGAGCTGTTGACTGCTGAGGATATAGAGGAACTTCTCGTCGGACCTGGAGCACTATTTCGAGAGACTTACTTCGGTGAACTTGTTCTGACACCAGCGCTACTTGCTGAGCAGCATAAGCTCGCTGCGGCTCCGTTCAAACGCCGTTACCAACCAGAAGTTCATGTTGCCGTCGCAGCCGAGGAGAAGGTTCTTAAGCATTTGGGTGCCCAGAGTGTATGGAAATCGTTAGAGACGCTCGCCAGTTCCCTTAAGATAAATTGTTCGGAAATTGCTTCATTAACAGGTCAACTCAAAACTGAACTCAAAGCCGAAGTTGACTCACTATTGGCTAGAGCCAACGAATCGGCCGATCTGCTAAATGACCTGCACACCGCACTCGGCAGCGGTGACTTTGACGCCATAAAAAATATGCTGGCTACTAATCCTCCTCAACCGGTGCGCTATGACAGGCTACTCTCGAAGTTGCGAGGAGCTCGTTCAGATGGAGCACCGTTAACCGCAAATCTGGTTGCGGATATCCATGCACTTTCATCGGTGATGCTCAGTCTGGAACAGTCGATCAGCGTTCGAGCCGTAGCCGTTCTTGCAGCTGCAGGAGAAGGAAAATCCGAGCTTGCCGTTAAGGTGACGGAGCCAGATGGAGATTTCCCCGGTGGTATCTTGCTACTGGGCAAGAACCTTCACGCAGGCCAGGGTCTTGACGATCTTGTGTCTGCTTTCAAAATATCTGGCAGACCTGCGGAAAGCTTCGACCGATTGGTTGAGGCCGTTGATGCGGCAGGTCAACGCGCAGGCAAGCGCATCCCTATAGTCATTGACGGTCTGAATGAAGCAGAAGACCCAAGAAACTGGAGAGATGAACTCGCCCGAGCGCAAGAGCTTCTGGAGGGCTTTCCGTATGTCCTGCTGGTTGTCACTCTACGTAATGAGTTCGCGCCGATGTGCCTGCCAGAGGACTTTCCTCTAGTTGAGCACAACGGATTCCAAGAAGCCCCGCAGCAGGCCATTGAGAAGTACTTTGAGTACTACAGGATCGATGCCACTGACGCGGATCTGCCAATCGAGTTCTTGCAGCACCCATTGACGCTGAAAATCTTCTGTGAGGTGGCGAACCCTCGGCGCCAGCACCTTGTCGGGGTGGAGGCGCTGCCCAGTTCGCTTACAAGCCTATTCGATGCGCACTTCGACAAGGTAGCTGCACGAATTGCTGAGCTTTCACCGGCGGCGCATCGTATCTATCAGGAAGAAGTGCAAGATGTACTACTAACGATCGCGGAGCTCCTTTGGGATGGCAACGCGAGAAGCGTGGAGTTCCAAACGGCACGGGCGGCAGTTGGAGACGTAGGCCGTTGGGACGTCAGCATCATTCGTGCGCTGGAGTCCGAAGGCGTACTCGTTCGAACGACTTCAGGAGAAGGCGTCCAGGGCATCGCGTTTTCATACGACCTGATGGCCGGACATATGATGGCGCATCACCTGCTTGCTAAACTTGACTTGGTGCATTGGCTGCAAAGCAACGAGGGACTCGCGCAGTTTCAATTCCGTGAGTCTGGGTCGCACACTTATGCCTATGACGTATTTCGGGCTTTGGTGGGCCTCTATCCGCAACATCGTGGCCGCCGCTCGCTTTGGCAAGACTTGCTAGACGAGAATCTAATCATGAACGCCCTGTTGTTGACGGCACAATCGGACCCACGTCATATCAGTCGGGAAACGGTTGAACGGTTTGCATGCGCGATGCAGGAATCAAAGCCGTTTGCACGATTAGCTTTCAAGAGACTTCGGAGCACCAGGGCAGCAAGAGCGCATCCGTTTGACATGGATTTCACACATGGCGTGCTCTTGGCCATGCCAAATACGCAGCGAGACCTGTTCTGGTCTGAGTGGGTTAGAGAGAGACCTAAGGAAATTGAAGATGACTTTAATTTCCTGTCGTCCCGATGGAAATCGAGTGTTCTAGACGAGCGAGATACTCGTAGGGCACGATGGGTGATGTGGACGTTGACTTCAACGATCCGAAGCCTGCGCGACTTGGCCACCAAGACCTTGTATGAATTCGCAATCAAGCGGCCAAGAGAGTTTTTCGGGCTGGCTGTCGAGTCGATTGCCGTTTCAGACCAATATGTCCCCGAGCGAATGTTCGCCGCAGCCTACGGTGCGGCTTTGACCACTTGGTCGGATATGAATGCGGTGGAGATGCGTGAAGCACTACCCCAAGTTGCTCGTGAGATCTATGAATCGATGTTCGCACCTGGCGGGTCGCATCCTACTTGGCATGCCCTATATCAGCAGTACTGCCTGGGAACCATTGCCATCGCAAGGATGGTTGATCCGGCTTGCTTGTCTGAGGACGAGGCAAAGAACCTGCTTCCTCCGTTTAGCCATCTGCCTAATCCGTTTGATGTCTTGCCGCATTACGACTTGGCAGTGCTCGAACGTGCAAAAGACGCAGCGATTCAAATGGACTTCGGCAACTACACGATAGGGAGACTTATTCCAGATCGCTGGAACTACGATGATAGCAACCCAGAATATCAACGGGTGCTGTCGGCAATTGTTTCGCGAATGCTGATGCTTGGTTATGACCCTGAGCAGTTTGAAGCTGTTGATCGGCAAATGTACTCCGGTTCTCGTATGGGAGATGACAAGCACAAAATCGATCGATATGGCAAAAAGTACGGCTGGATAGCTTACTTCGAGATGTGGGGAATACGATACGCACAGGGCCTCCTTTCCGAAGACCGCAGTGCTCGTCCATCGGATGCAGATATCGACCCGACGTTCCCGCTAGACGCTGTGAGCATTGATTTGCCACTTCCAGCCTTGTTCAGCGAACAGTCGTCAGATGATGGTGATTGGATCATGAGAGGTCCGCAACCTGACTACCGAGGCATCCTCGAGATCACTGAAGTTGATGGCAAGACGGGGCCGTGGGTCCTGCTTGACGCTTTTCTTGAACAAAATGCTCCTGCGGATGACAGACAGGTCTTCACTTTTCTACGAGGGGTATTTGTAGATAGCCAAGAAGTTGACAATCTTTGTAGGTTGTTCACTGATCTTGAATACCCTGGCAACAGCGCCATCCCTGATGCTCCTGGCCACTATTACACCTATGCGGGTGAGATGCCTTTCTCGTCGATTCCGGGGCTGCTAGTCGCAAATGAACTAGAGGATGATAGCGATGAAAATTTGGTGTCCGCAGAGAGATGGTCAGGCAATGGCGTTCCGGTAGATATCACAGTTCAGGGCTACAACTGGGAGAGTTACCATAGCTTGGAGAACCAAAACAGTGGTGCAAGCCTGCCCTCAAAGCAACTTTGTGAGGCTTTGAATCTCAGGTACCGTGCGAATAAATGGGATTTGCATGATGCTACAGGTGTGGCATCACTTTACCGCAAAGTTGGCGAATATGATTCGGGAGTCAGTGGCTCTGTCAGCTATCTACGTCGTGATCTACTTGACCGCTACTTGATGCAATCCGGTAAGGTATTGGTATGGCTTATGTGGGGAGAGCGTGGTTTTCATTATCGGTCCAACAAGACGCGCAATTTGCACAGGTATTACGTGAATCACCAACATATTCACAAGAGTATTCATGTCCATCAGATTGTCTCGAGTATGAGCAACACTCATATTGCGAACGGAGCCACCATATGAGTTACGTCTTCAGAAATCTCTCATCCGCAGACTTTGATGATCTTGTTAGGGATCTTATTGGAAAAGAAGAGGGGTTTCGCTTCGAGGCATTCTGTGCTGGACCTGATGATGGTATTCGTCGTTGAAAGAGTCTGAGCAAGATATGTTTGACGATAGCGCCCTTCATGATCTTTTCATCACTCTTCTGGATGGCTAGGCTAACTTGGCAAAGTCGGCTGAAAATGCCAGATGACTTGTAAAGCAGTTATGTGGTCTTCGAGTTCGAATATTAAAGTAAACGCGTCACTCAGAATGAGATCGTTATCATCGAGCGCCATCTATACTCTTAACCCCTTAGTAAGATTGAGATAGTCATATCTCATTAAGACTGTGCCAGTTTAATCAAAGTAATGATCGCAGATGTAATGCGTGAACAGGGGAAACTGCCCACCAAATATAGTAGGTTGGATGTCCTATGTACTGAAAATCCCCCCTTGGGATTAAGAAAACTTATTTCAATTTTGAGATGACGAACACAGATTTTTGTCTAACCATATGAAATATTTAAATTTAATTTTTTAACGAAAATGGCAAACTTGGACAGGAAGGTAATCTTGCAAATTACAGTCACTCTTAATTTTACAGCTGCTGAAGAAGCAGAGATCGCAGCTATACTTGGATGCAACATTGCAGATCTAAATAATCAGCTAAACACTTGCGCAACAGCATCACTCAAAGAATATCTTACTATGTTTAGAGGGCAAAAAGTCTTCAAACGTGGAAGTGACATGCTCGAGTATAGATTACTATTATTGATTGAACACACATTTAACGGCGAAATTCCAGATGAACGGACAGTCAGTAGTCTGTTCCAAACGACTTTGACTGAAAGTCGTTCACTGATTAAATCTGTAATTTCGAAATTTCAATATCAATTACGTCCACATATTGACAATACTCTTAAAGCAACTCTCGGGCGAGCTGCACGTCAGAACAATACCCAGGATTATACCGTTGTCATAAATAGCCAAAATGTTGTGAATGAATTGAATAAAGTTTTAGCTGACATTGATGGCAGTCTTTCAGCAGTAATAAAGAAAAAGGGTAGTGTATCGACATTTGAAATACCACCTTCATCTTACAATCAGCTTTGTGCAAAGTTTCAAATTCCAGCGAATCCATAAATATAATGAGTGATCTACTTTCCGCTTCAAGTTTACTCATGGCAATTGCTGCTATTCTTTTTAGTCTTTGGTATTCTGAGATTACGAAAGCTCTCGACATAATCCCAAAGCGGTATAAAGAGGATAACGTTGCTGCACGTGCTACGGTTTCTGGTGTTTTGTTATCAAAAGCACTTCCCGTTGCATTAATGGCTCTCATAATAGCTGCGATATTTTTACCTGATACAATTAATTTAATTGGAGAGTCTCTAAATACACTCTATGAATTGGGGGGCGGGGCGATTAAAAGGTATAATGCTGTAAAAACTGCCTATTGCTTTGTATCACTTCTTTCACTGACTTTGGCCTTATACATGTGGGTGTTAGTAGTAAAGTTATTCATGTTACGAAAAAAATTGAGTTAGCTTACAGTCTCGTTTTAAAAATAGATTGATTTGAAGAAGCTGCAGCTCGCTTCAGGTGAGGGGTATGTATCCAGGCAAAACAGGGCTATTTGCATTTTGGCTGGAGCTATCATAAAACGTTGGTTACGAGATGTTGAAAGTGTTAAGCAAGCTTTTGATGCGAATATAGGCATAAAAAATAATCATCTATTAACCGGAGTTACAGATTTGAATGAAAGATATAAACGCCTCTTTGAGGCGCTTATATAAATGTTAACCGACAAGCCTTATGCCTCGAATACCGTCTCCAATAATAGTTCCACGATCTGCTGAGATAACAAAGTCAGCCCACCATTGCATCATCGGACGGCGCTGCTCAAGATAGTCGCTCCGATTGTATGCCCGTCGTACCTCATTCTTATCCACATGGGCCAGCGCTGCCTCAATAACATCAGGTGGAAAATCCTGCTCATTAAGGGCCGTACTAGCAATAGATCGCAGTCCGTGTGAAACAAGCACCCCACCAAAACCTGCGCGTTTTAGCGAAGCGTTAACCGTCTGGCTATTCATTGGCTGGTTGGGCTTGATACGGCTAGGGAAGATAAATTCCCGGTTGCCGCTTAACGGCTTCATCATTTCCAATATCGCAATTGCTTCATCTGACAATGGAACAGTGTGGTCACGGTTCATTTTCATGCGTGATGCGGGGATTTTCCATTCTCGCGCTTCCAGATCCACTTCATCCCAGCGAGCCTCAGCTGCTTCGGCTGGGCGAGTGATTGTAAGAAGCTGCCACATGAACAAGCATCGTGTTGACTGGATAATGTTGGCATTACGCATAGTCTGCATGAGTTGAGGTAACTGATCCGGGCGGATGCTTGGCATGTTCTTCTTCTGAGGCTTCTCAAAGGCTTTGCCAATATTGACGCTAGGAACCGCATCAATTAGGCCAGTATTTTGAGCATAAACCATGACTTCATTGATTCGTTGGCACAGGCGACGGACGGTTTCCAGCGCTCCTCTGGCCTGAACCGGTTGAACGGCCTGAACCAGTGTATGAGCTTTAATATCTGTAATACTGATATCGCCAATCGCTGGTAAAACATCTCTCTCCAGCGAGCGCCAGATATCCTCTGCGTAGTCCTCGGTCACACTGGCTTTCTTCACATTCCACCAACGTTCAGCTACGAGTTGGAAAGTGTTGGTTTTGGCTTCAAGTGAACTGCGGAGTTGTTCTTGCTGATGCTCCTGAGGATCGATTTGTTTTGCCAGGAGAACGCGAGCCTCTGCCCGGTAGCTTCGTGCATCAGCAAGGGTAACTGATGGGTAAGCCCCAACACTTTTTTTCGCACGTTTCTTCGTGACAGGGCGAATGTAGCGAAACTGCCAGATTTTACTGCCGCTTGATTTGATGAGTAGCTCAAGGCCATCGCCATCATAGAGAACGTAGTCCGCTTCCTTGGGTTTGGCGGATTCAATTTCCTTGACGGATAAAGGTTTGGTTTGTCTTGCCATTGTTGGGTTTCCATAGTTTTAGGCACCTCAAAAACAATAATGCTTTATGAGGTGCCTAACAAGGTGCCTAAAAGGTTCGGATTTAATTAGTTTGCTTCAGACTCAGCAGGACAAATTGAGGGCACAAAAAAGCCCGCAGGGCTTGCGCCGTGCGGGCTTCTAGGACTTCATCGGATGACTCTGGTAATCACCGATGGAGAATTTTGGTGGAGCTGGCGGGAGTTGAACCCGCGTCCGAAATTCCTACATCCTCGGTACTACATGCTTAGTCAGTCTTTACATTCGCCTGGCACCTGCGGACGGACACGCCACTACCAAACTAGCCTGATTAGTTTTAACGCTTCAACCCCAGGCAGGGCATCCACGCGATCTCTTTTGGGTTTGACCTCTCTTTGATCCCCGTCTTAAGAGCGGAAGCTAGGGAGAGAGGGCTCAGAGCAGGTTATTAAGCTGCTAAAGCGTAGTTTTCGTCGTTTGCGACTATTTTTTGCGGCTTTTTACGAGGCCAACCGCCCCTCGGCATGCACCTTGGGTTTCGCAAATCCCGTCGAATCCAGAATCAGCCCCAATGTGTTACGTTAAGTATAACAGAGTTGTGACACGCGTGACCAGCCCCCGATTTTCCTTATCTTCAAGGATTTACCGCTCATTTCGCGTGATGGAACGATTTGCTTAAATAGCCAGCAACGAAAGCGGTGTTATCAGGGAACGTTTAGCGGCCTGCATTCTTCATGATACGGGCTTTATCCAGTTGCCACTCACGCTCTTTCAGGTCTGAGCGTTTATCATGCTGTTTCTTACCTTTTGCGACGCCGATTTTCACTTTGCACCAGGCGTTCTTCCAGTACAGTGAAAGCGCGACGACGGTATAACCTTCACGATTGACGCGTCCGTACAGGGAGTCGAGTTCGCGCTGGTTCAGTAGCAGTTTACGGGTGCGAGTGGGGTCGCACACGACGTGCGTTGAGGCGACGGCCATTGGCGTAAAGTTTGCGCCGAACAGGTACGCTTCGCCATCCCTGAGAAGGACATAGCTATCGCTAATATTTGCTTTGCCCGCGCGCAGGGATTTAACTTCCCAACCTTGCAGGGCGAGTCCAGCTTCGAACTCTTCTTCAATAAAGTATTCGTGTCGGGCGCGCTTATTCAACGCAATAGTGGCTGAGCCAGGTTTGTGTGCTTTTTTCTTCGTCATAATGCCGCTCAGTATAGGTAATCTGAAATCGAAAAACACCCCATTTCATCCTGCGGGGGATAAGGCGTTATCTTAGCATGAACCTGCGTAGGCCCTGTTGAGGTATAGCGTTTTTTTTACCTGGGGATAAATGGTATTATTTGTTCGATTTATGTTGATGGAAATTGCTATGCCTCAGATTAGCCGGACCGCCTTAGTCCCTTATAGCGCGGAACAGATGTATAAGTTAGTGAATGATGTTCAGTCCTACCCTCAGTTTTTGCCGGGATGTGTCGGCAGCCGTGTGCTGGAATCGACGCCGGGTCAGATGACGGCGGCCGTGGATGTGTCTAAGGCAGGGATCAGCAAAACATTCACGACACGTAACCAGTTGACGAATAACCAGAGCATCCTGATGCATCTGGTCGATGGCCCTTTCAAAAAGTTGATTGGCGGGTGGAAATTTACGCCGCTCAGCCAGGAAGCGTGCCGCATCGAGTTCCACCTCGATTTTGAGTTCACCAACAAGTTAATTGAACTGGCGTTTGGCCGCGTCTTTAAAGAGCTGGCTTCTAATATGGTGCAGGCGTTCACCGTTCGGGCCAAAGAGGTTTACAGTGTCGGCTAAAATTGTCGTCGAAGTGGCGTATGCGCTGCCCGAGAAACAGTATTTACAGCGTGTGACGTTGCAGGAAGGCGCGACGGTTGAAGAGGCGATTCGTGCTTCCGGTTTGCTGGAACTGCGCACCGATATCGATCTCGCTAAAAACAAAGTCGGTATATATAGCCGCCCGACAAAACTTGCCGACGTGGTTCATGACGGCGATCGGGTAGAGATCTATCGACCGCTGATTGCCGATCCGAAAGAGTTGCGCAGACAGCGAGCGGAGAAATCGGCAAATAAATAATCATGGATGCCTGAACGCTTATCAGGCCTGCATTCTTTCGGCAAAGCGGGTTCAGGTTCGTCAATAATTAAAAAAGGTGCCAATGGCACCTTTTTTAACACCAGAAAACAATCTTACTTGTTGTCGGTCAACGCTGGCTTATTGTCGATGTTGGTCAACACGCCGTTGCTGTTAAAGGTCAGCGTTAAGGTTTGTTGCGTTACGCCTTCATGACCCGGTTGCTGACGGAACACATAGAACCATGTGTTAGTGCCAAAAGGATCGGACATCATCGGTGTACCCAAAGCATAAGCAACCTGCTGTTGCGTCATACCGACGCGCACTTTGGCGACATCGTTAGCGGTCAGATAGTTCCCCTGGTTGATGTCAGGGCGGTAAACCACTCGCTCCAGAGTGGAACAGCCTGCGGTCAACATCAGTAGTACTGCTGCGGCAGCAGTCAGCGTTTTACAGCGCATAGTGATTTGATTCCTTTTCGGGCCCGAGCAGTACGCGGCTCATATGTAATATGCCGATGATAATAGACCTTTCACCACTTTAAAACCTTTTGGTGTCGGGTCTTACGGCGATTTTGTTTTGTACTCAGACCTTAAAGGGTCAAAAAAGTTTACGCAGCCAACAGTTCTTTCGCATTTGCGAGGGTATTACGCGTCACTTCGCTGCCGCCAAGTAAACGAGCCAGCTCCTGTAACCGCGAGCGTTTATCCAGCGACTGCATATGCGTTTCGGTCATGGCGCCGTCCGTTTCTTTGCTGACAAAGAAGTGCTGATGACCACAACCGGCAACTTGCGGAAGGTGGGTGACGCACATTACCTGAGTTGACTCACCTAACTGGCGCAGCAGTTTGCCGACAACGGCCGCAGTAGGGCCGCTGATACCGACATCGACTTCATCGAAAATGAGCGCCGGGGTTTCCATTTTACGGGCAGTGATGACCTGGATTGCCAGCGCGATACGGGACAGTTCGCCCCCGGAAGCGACCTTTGCGATTGGCTGCAATGGCTGACCCGGGTTTGTGGTGACTTTAAACTCTACGCGGTCGGCACCGTCGCTGCTCAGATGATGCTCATCAAATTTTACATCAATAGTGAACCGGCCATGTGGCATCGACAGCGCATGCATGCTTTCGGTGATCAACTGCCCCAGTTCCTGCGCGTCATGCTGACGCTGAGTATGCAGCGCTTTTGCCGTTTCCAGCGCCTGCTGGCGATGTTTGTTCACCGCCAGCGTCAGGGTTTCCAGTGAGTCGGCCTGATCGTCAAGCTGCTGCTGTTCTTCGAGCAGTGACTGATAAAACTGCGGCAGCGCTTCCGGGCTGACGTGATGTTTACGCGCCAGTGAAATCTGCTTAGAAATGCGCTGCTCAAGTTCGAACAGGCGATTGGGGTCTAAATCCAGACGGTCGCAATAGTGACGCAGCTCGTCGCTGGCCTCAGTTATCTGGATTGTGGCCTCCTCCAGCATATCCAGAATGCCAGACAGTTTGCTGTCCATGCCCGTCAGTTCGGTGACTAACTGTTTTGCCGTGTACAGCTGGCTTTGCAGATTGACGTCTTCGCCATCAGCAAGCAACGTCAGCGCATTCTGGCTGGTCGTCAGCAACTGGCCGCTGTTTGCCAGTCGTTTATATTCTTCATCAATTTGCTCAAACTCACCGGGCTGCGGGTTAAATTCGTTCAGTTCTTTCAACTGATATTGCAGCAGCTCCATACGTGCGGCGCGTTCCTGGCTTTGCTGTTGATGATGCGCCAGATCGCGGCAGCTTTGATGCCACAGTTGATAGCGTGAGGACATTTCCTGAATCAGAAGTGCTTCGTTGGCGTAGCCGTCGAGCAGGGATTTTTGATGTTCAGACTTGGTCAGTAGCTGATGCGCATGCTGGCCGTGAATTTGAATGAGCAACTGGCCCAGTTCCCGTAACTGGGAGAGAGGCACGGCGGTGCCGTTGATGAAGCCGCGGGAGCGACCGTCGCTGCTAATGACGCGGCGAAGTAAGCACTCACGCCCTTCTTCCAGTTGGTTTTCTTCCAGCCAGCGCAGCGCTGCTGGCGTATCTTTCAGTGAGAAGCGGGCGCACAGGTCTGCGCGGGTTGCTCCCACCCGCACCATGTCGGCGTCTGCACGGCCACCCAGACACAAGCCGAGCGCATCAATCGCAATAGACTTACCCGCGCCGGTTTCACCGGTAATGACGGTCATTCCGCTCTGGAAATCGATCTCAAGTTCACGAACGATAGCAAAATTGCTGATGGTCAGTTGTGCCAACATAGCTGTTTTCCTGTATGAAAAACCATAACTGTGATTACATACAGTATAAACTGGTTTTTTATACAGTAAAGAGGGCGGCGTTAAATTAGAATAATTTTTTTGACCAGCCTAGTTTTGTGCTTAATGTGTTGAAATAACTGTAATCTTTAGGGTGTATCAGGTTCAGGTGGTAGTCACAGCGGCGGATCAATACATCTTCGCCTTCCTGTATGGGCAGGGCAATCTGACTGTCGCAACTGATTTCGAGGTCGCTACGGCGGTGTGAGAAACGCAAACGAATCGTGCTGCTGCCGTTAATGACCAACGGGCGTGCGGATAGGGTGTGCGGGAACATCGGCACCAGCGTGATGGCGTCCAGCGACGGCGTCAGAATGGGGCCGCCCGCCGAGAGTGAATAGGCGGTGGAACCGGTCGGCGTGGAGATGATCAGGCCATCGGAACGCTGAGAAAAGGCGAAGGTTTCGTCGATATACACTTCAAATTCAATCATGTGCGCCACTTTTCCCGGGTGCAGCACGACTTCATTGATGGCGGTACTGATGCGTTTCTGGCAGTTTTGCTGGCAGACCTGAGCTTCCAGTAAAAAGCGTTTCTCGGCGATATAATGGCCTTCCAGTACGTCCGCGAGTTGTTGCAGGGCGTTGTCCGGGTCAAGGTCGGTCAGGAAGCCGAGATTGCCACGGTTAATGCCGATCACTTTGATGTCATAGCGCGCCAGCGTGCGCGCCGCGCCGAGCATATTGCCATCCCCGCCGACAACGACGGCGAGATCCGCCAGTTGACCAATTTCCGCCAGCGTGCCGGTTTTTACATTTTTCAGCTGTAATTCGTGGGCGATCTGTTGCTCCACGATGACCTCGTAACCTTTTGTGCATAGCCAGCGGTAGAGCATTTCATGTGTCGTCAGTGCAGTGGGGTGACGTGGATGTCCCACAATGCCAATACACTTGAAATGATTGTTCATTTTCTCGAGGTCCTTGTAGCGAAGATTGATGACAATGTGAGTGCTTCCCTTGAAACCCTGAATCTGATCCCCATAATAAGCGAAGTTAGCGAGATGAATGCGAAAAAAAACGCGGAGAAATTCATGAGTAGTAAAGAACAGAAAACGCCTGAGGGGCAAGCCCCGGAAGAAATTATCATGGATCAGCACGAAGAAGTTGAGGCGGTTGAATCAGACGCTTCTGCTGAGCAGGTGGATCCGCGCGATGAAAAAATTGCGAATCTGGAAGCGCAGCTTGCTGAAGCCCAGAATCGCGAACGTGACAGCGTGTTACGTATCAAAGCGGAAATGGAAAACCTGCGCCGTCGTACCGAGCTGGACGTAGAAAAGGCGCATAAGTTCGCGCTGGAAAAATTCGTCAATGAGCTGTTGCCGGTTATCGATAGCCTGGATCGTGCGCTGGAAGTGGCGGATAAAGCGAATCCAGATATGGCGTCAATGGTCGAAGGCATTGAGCTGACGCTGAAATCCATGCTGGATGTCGTGCGTAAGTTCGGCGTAGAGGTGATTGCTGACACCAACGTACCGCTGGATCCGAACGTGCATCAGGCGATTGCGATGGTGGAGTCTGAGGATGTTACCCCGGGTAACGTGCTGGGCATTATGCAGAAAGGCTATACGCTGAACGGTCGTACTATTCGCGCGGCGATGGTGACGGTGGCGAAGGCGAAAGCGTAATTTGCCATCCGTAGTGCCGGGTGGCGGCGTTCGCCGTACCCGGCCTACAGCATTATTCTGAGATACTCTCCCGCAACGGTTTCACCGGCAAGACTTTAACCTGCTTAATCATATTGTCCTGGACGTCGAGAATATCGATATCGTACTGGCCAATGCGCACGCGCGTTCCGGCGATGGGGATCTCTTCCAGCGCTTCCAGAATCACGCCGTTTACCGTCCGCGCATCGTCTTCCGGCAGGTGCCAGTTAAAGGCTTTGTTGATTTCCCGCACGTTGGCGCTGCCGTCGATAATCACTGAACCGTCATTCTGCGGCGTGACCTCTTCCGCCAGCGTTGGCGACATCGAGGTAGTGAAGTCGCCGACAATCTCTTCCAGAATATCTTCGACCGTCACCAGCCCCTGAATATCCCCGTATTCGTTGACCACCAGCCCGACTTTCTTTTTATTACGCTGAAATTTTACCAGCTGCGTGCTGAGCGGCGTGCCTTCCGGGATGAAGTAGATCTCATCGGCGGCGCGCAGCATGGTCTCTTTAGTGAACTCTTTTTTCTCGGACATTAACCGCCAGGCTTCGCGTACGCGCAGCATGCTGATGGCATCATCCAGCGAGTCGCGGTAAAGCACAATGCGCCCGTGCGGCGAGTGAGAAAGCTGGCGGACGATCGATTTCCAGTCGTCATTGATATCAATTCCGATAATTTCGTTGCGTGGCACCATGATGTCATCCACGCTAACCTTTTCCAGATCCAGCACTGAGAGCAGCATGTCCTGGTTGCGGCGGGAGATTTGCGAGCGGGATTCATTCACGAGCGTGCGCAGTTCGTCTTTACTCAGAGAGCCGCTGATGACGATATCCGTTTTAATGCCCATCATGCGCATCAGCAGCCGGGTAATGGTGTTAAGCAACCAGACCAGCGGCATCATCAGCACCTGCAAAGGCGCCAACAGAAAACTGCTGGGGTAGGCCACTTTTTCCGGGTACAGCGCGGCGATGGTTTTCGGCAGCACTTCCGCAAATACGAGGACGACAAACGTCAGTACGCCGGTGGCAATCGCCACGCCCGCATCGCCGTACAGACGCATACCGACGATGGTGCCGATGGCTGAGGCGAGAATATTGACCAGGTTATTACCGATCAGAACCAGGCTTATCAGTCGGTCCGGCTTGCGCAGTAGTTTTTCCACGCGCTTTGCCGGACGGTTGCCCTGTTTTGCCAGGTGGCGAAGACGATAGCGGTTCAGCGTCATCATGCCGGTTTCGGAACCGGAAAAATAGGCTGAAATAACTACCATGATGATCAGTGTGACGATCAGTGTGGTAGTGGAGATATGTTCCAGGGGGGGCTCCTTTAAGACTTAGCTTACAAACTGCTGCAATACGCGGCTGCCAAAATAGGCCAGCGTCAGAATGCCTGCGCCCGCGACGTTAAACCATACGACCCGACGTCCGCGCCAGCCTTCGTGGTAATGTCCCCACAACAGAACAATATAGACAAACCATGCCACGATAGAGAGAACGGCTTTGTCGATATTTTCCATGCTGAACAGGTTATGCATGTAAAACAGGCCAGTACACAGCGTGAGCGTCAGCAGCACCACGCCAATCTGCGTGATGTGAAACATTTTGCGCTCAATGCTCATCAGCGGGGGCATTTCATTATTGAACGCCAGCTTTTTGTTTTTGAGCTGATAGTCGATCCATGCCAGCTGCAACGCATACAACGCGGCAATGATCAATGTGGCGTAAGCGAACAGCGACAGGCCGATGTGTATCATCATACCTGGCGTGGCTTCGAGGTGGGTGATGTACTCGTTCGGCATGAACGTGGCGAAGGCCAGGTTAATCAACGCAAAGGCGTAGACAACAGGCAACAGCAGCCAGCCGCGATTGCGTGAAGCGACAATTGTCATGACGGTACAAATCATCAGGCTGACCAGCGAACCGACGTTCAGCAGGCTCAGATTTTGACCGCTTTCGCCGCCGGGCAGGATTCGGGCTTCCAGCGCAAAAGCATGGCACACCAGCGCGATGACCGCAGAAAGAATAGCCATACGCCGCCAGCCGCTGTTTTTTTGCAGCAAAGCAGGAACGATCAGCGCGAGGCTGATGGAATAGGCGACAAGAGCGAGTAAAGCAAAAACGGGCATAGGAGTGTCGACAGTTGGCCAGTGAGAGAGAAGCAGTATAGCGTTACGTGACCGCTGCTCCAACCGTTGCATAACAACAAAGGCGGCTTCATGTTATACTGCGACAAAATTCTGTATATGTGTCGCGCTAGCGACCAACCGTTTCCACCCCAGGCGAGAGACAATGTTTGATAATTTAACCGATCGTTTGTCGCGCACGCTGCGCAATATCAGTGGCCGTGGACGCCTTACTGAAGACAACGTTAAAGAGACGCTGCGCGAAGTGCGCATGGCGCTGCTGGAGGCTGACGTTGCGCTTCCTGTAGTGCGAGAGTTTATCAATCGCGTAAAAGAGAAAGCGGTTGGTCATGAAGTTAACAAGAGCCTGACGCCGGGGCAGGAGTTCGTCAAGATTGTGCGCAACGAACTGGTTGCGGCGATGGGCGAAGAGAACCAGACCCTGAATCTGGCCGCGCAGCCGCCAGCCGTCGTGCTGATGGCGGGCTTGCAGGGCGCCGGTAAAACCACCAGCGTCGGTAAGCTGGGTAAATTCCTGCGCGAGAAGCACAAGAAGAAAGTGCTGGTCGTCTCTGCCGACGTTTATCGCCCGGCGGCGATCAAACAGCTGGAAACCCTGGCACAGCAGGTTGACGTCGATTTCTTCCCGTCTGACGTTGGTCAGAAGCCGGTTGATATCGTCAATGCCGCGCTGAAAGAAGCGAAACTCAAATTCTACGACGTGCTGCTGGTGGATACCGCCGGTCGCCTGCACGTCGATGAAGCGATGATGGACGAAATCAAACAGGTCCACGCTTCTATTAATCCGGTAGAGACCCTGTTTGTGGTCGATGCGATGACCGGTCAGGATGCCGCGAATACCGCGAAAGCGTTTAACGAAGCGCTGCCGTTGACCGGCGTGGTGCTGACGAAAGTCGACGGTGACGCCCGTGGCGGTGCCGCGCTCTCTATTCGTCATATCACCGGCAAGCCGATTAAATTCCTCGGCGTTGGCGAGAAAACCGAAGCGCTGGAGCCGTTCCACCCGGATCGTATCGCGTCCCGTATTCTCGGCATGGGCGACGTGCTGTCGCTGATCGAAGATATTGAAAGCAAAGTTGACCGCGCGCAGGCTGAGAAATTAGCCAGCAAACTGAAAAAAGGCGACGGCTTTGATCTGAACGATTTCCTCGAACAGCTCAACCAGATGAAAAACATGGGCGGTATGGCGAGCCTGATGGGCAAGCTGCCGGGCATGGGCCAGATTCCTGACAACGTGAAATCGCAGATGGATGACAAGGTGCTGGTGCGGATGGAGGCGATCATCAACTCGATGACGCTGAAAGAGCGCGCGAAGCCAGAAATCATCAAAGGTTCCCGTAAACGCCGTATCGCAGCCGGTTGTGGCATGCAGGTACAGGACGTTAACCGTCTTCTGAAACAGTTCGACGACATGCAGCGCATGATGAAGAAAATGAAGAAAGGCGGGATGGCGAAGATGATGCGTGGCATGAAGGGTATGATGCCGCCAGGCTTCCCGGGTCGTTAATCAGCCTGGCTTGTTTGCCATTTCGGCACCGGGGTGTGCTCGCCATCCTCACGTACTGCGTGTACGCTCCGGTGACTGCGCGCACGCCGGCACCGAACTGTCTGCACCGCCGACGGCCTTTTATAGCAGAGTTATCAACTGCTGATTGCATTTTCCCCAGAAATCAGTAAAATTTTCGGGCTTTTAATATGACACCCGGGCTCCGTTCCTCGATGGGGCCTGGGTGTTTTATTCACACAAGAGGATGTTATGGTTACTATTCGTTTAGCTCGTCACGGCGCTAAAAAGCGTCCGTTCTATCAGGTTGTTGTTACCGACAGCCGTAATGCACGCAACGGTCGCTTCATTGAGCGCGTTGGCTTCTTCAACCCGATCGCCAGCGAAAAAGAAGAAGGCACCCGCCTGGATCTGGATCGCATCGCTCACTGGGTTGGCCAGGGCGCGACTATTTCTGATCGCGTTGCAGCGCTGATCAAAGCAGCAAACAAAGCAGCTTAATCTGTCACGGTGGTCATGATGAGCAAGCAACTCACTGCGCAAGCGCCCGTTGAACCCATCGTTTTGGGGAAAATGGGGTCGTCTTACGGTATTCGTGGGTGGCTCAGAGTGTTTTCTTCCACCGAAGACGCCGAAAGCATTTTTGACTATCAGCCCTGGTTTATCCAGAAGGCGGGTCAGTGGCAGCAAGTACAGCTGGAAAGCTGGAAGCACCACAATCAGGATCTGATCATCAAGCTGAAAGGCGTTGACGATCGTGATTCGGCGAATCTACTGACCAATTGCGAAATTGTCGTGGATTCCTCGCAGTTGCCAGCGCTGGAAGATGGTTCCTACTACTGGAAAGACCTTATGGGCTGCCAGGTAGTGACCACTGAAGGCTACGATCTCGGTAAAGTCGTCGATATGATGGAAACCGGTTCGAATGACGTCATCGTCATCAAGGCAAACCTGAAAGATGCGTTTGGTATCAAGGAACGTCTTGTGCCGTTCCTCGATGGGCAGGTTATCAAGAAAGTCGATCTCGCTACTCGTACTATCGAAGTAGATTGGGATCCTGGTTTTTAAACCACCGGATAAACGGTAAAAGTCGGCGTTATGGGGATTGGCTTGTGTTTATAGGTATCGTTAGCCTGTTTCCTGAAATGTTCCGCGCAATTACCGATTACGGGGTAACTGGCCGGGCAGTAAAAAATGGCCTGCTGAGCATCCAGAGCTGGAGTCCTCGTGACTTCACGCATGACCGGCACCGTACCGTGGACGATCGTCCTTACGGCGGCGGACCGGGGATGTTAATGATGGTGCAACCCTTGCGGGACGCCATTCATGCAGCAAAAAGCGCGGCGGGTGAAGGCGCTAAGGTGATCTATCTGTCACCTCAGGGACGCAAGCTTGATCAAGCGGGCGTCAGCGAACTGGCAACGAATCAGAAACTGATTCTGGTGTGCGGTCGCTACGAAGGAATAGATGAGCGCGTGATTCAAACCGAAATTGACGAAGAATGGTCAATCGGCGATTACGTACTCAGTGGGGGTGAGTTACCAGCAATGACGCTGATTGACTCCGTTTCCCGGTTCATTCCGGGGGTTCTGGGTCATGAGGCTTCGGCAATCGAAGATTCCTTTGCCGACGGATTACTGGACTGTCCACACTATACTCGACCTGAAGTGTTGGAAGGGATGGAAGTACCGGCAGTATTGCTGTCAGGAAACCATGCTGAGATACGTCGCTGGCGTTTGAAACAGTCGCTGGGCCGAACCTGGCTTAGAAGACCTGAACTTCTGGAAAACCTGGCTCTGACTGAAGAGCAAGCAAGGTTGCTGGCGGAGTTCAAAACGGAACACGCACAACAGCAACATAAACATGATGGGCTGGTCTGAGACCCCCAAATATCAGTTTACCCAGGATAAGAGATTAAATTATGAGCAACATTATTAAGCAACTTGAACAAGAGCAGATGAAGCAGGACGTACCTTCCTTCCGTCCGGGTGATACCGTGGAAGTGAAAGTATGGGTTGTTGAAGGTTCCAAAAAACGTCTGCAGGCATTCGAGGGCGTGGTTATCGCTATTCGTAACCGCGGTCTGCACTCTGCATTCACTGTTCGTAAAATTTCCAACGGCGAAGGCGTTGAGCGTGTCTTCCAGACTCACTCTCCGGTAGTTGACAGCATTGCTGTTAAACGTCGTGGTGCCGTTCGTAAAGCTAAACTGTACTACCTGCGTGAGCGTACTGGTAAGGCTGCTCGTATTAAAGAGCGTCTTAACTAAGATATCGCTCAGGCGACATCCTGTAAGAAAGGGCTGGCCAGTTGGCTGGCCCTTTTTTTATCTTCGTGAAGCTCACAACGTTAACCATTAGTTCATAAATCATTTACAATGCCCGTTCGTTACGGGAGGGGCAGTGGTTATCGGTACATTTCGTCAGCCTGCGTATCAACGCAACGCGACATGGCTCGCGATGTTTGCGATCCTGCTGATCGTGGTGGCGCCGCTTATCTCCGTCTCGTTGCAAAAAGATCCCATGAGCGCCATGCCTGGTATGCATCATGATATGAGCATGATGGCTGAACATGTTGGACATCATGGGCAGTCTTCATCAATGCCGATGCCTGTCGATCACGGTGAAGCGTGCGGGTATTGCGTCCTCCTGACCCATGTTCCTGGCCTGATACTGGCGCTGGTCATCCTGTTGTCCGGGATGCTGCTCAGACAAAAGCTGACGCCGCCACGCCCGGTTGTTAAACACTGGCATTTCTTCCCCTGGCTTTATCCCGATACGCGCGCGCCGCCGCGCAGGTCTGCTGTTTCCTGAATCTAACAATACGTTTGTGCGCATAAGCGTCACGACACATGTGTGCTTTCTCTGAGGAAAAGTATGACAACCTGCACTCCGCGCGCGGCATGGATAACCCTGCTGCGACGTTTTCATTTCTACACAGGTCTGTTTGTCGGGCCATTTATCTTTGTGGCGGCCTTAACCGGTACGCTCTACGTTGCGACGCCGCAACTGGAAGAGGCGCTCTATGCACCGGCGCTACAGGGCACAGAGCAAGGAGAGCGGCAACCGCTGGCGGCGCAAATCACCGTTGCCCAACAGGTGACGGGAGGGCATTTACGACTGCATGCCGTTCGTCCCGCTCTTGAAGAGGGCGCAACGACGCGGGTGATGTTTGCCGACCCCGGACTTGCCGCTTCCGAGAACCGGGCGATTTTCATCGATCCAGTGACGCTGGCGGTGAAAGGCGATATGACGGTCTATGGCACCAGTGGCATTTTGCCCCTGCGTCAGTGGATTGATTATGCTCACCGCTCTTTGTTATTGGGGGATATCGGGCGAATTTACAGCGAGCTGGCGGCCTCCTGGATGTGGGTTGCGGCGACTGGCGGCATCATGCTCTGGTATTTCACCCGACCAAAACGTCGGCTGAATAATCGGGTGCAAAATAACCGGCGTTTACACGTAATGCTGGGGTGGTTACTGCTGGCGGGGATGCTGCTGTTCTCGGCAACCGGTTTAACCTGGTCCCAGTGGGCCGGAGGCAACGTGGATAAAATGCGTGCGGCTTTTGGCTGGCTGACGCCGCAGGTGAATACGCAGCTTTATGGCGACGAACACCCTGCTGATGAACATGCCGATCATCATGCCGGGCAGGAAATGCCGGTTATGCATATGGATGTCAGCCAGTTTGATGCGGTTCTGCATACGGCGCAGGCGGCGGGAATTGATGCTAAAAAGCTGGAGATTCGTCCGGCCAAAGATGCGCAACATGGCTGGACGGTAACTGAAATTGATCGCCGCTGGCCGACACAGGTTGATGCGGTATCAGTAGACGCCGCAACCCTGCATGTTATCGACCGGACGCATTTTGCTGACTTTCCGCTTATGGCAAAGCTGACGCGCTGGGGCGTCGATTTCCATATGGGCATACTGTTTGGTCTGCCAAATCAGTTACTGCTGATCGCCTTCGGCATCGGGCTTTGCCTGATGATTATTATTGGCTACCGTCTGTGGTGGATTCGCCGACCGGCCAGGTCAGGCGTCAACCCGGCACAAACGCTGATGCAGTGTTGGCTTACGTTAGGTTGGCCGGGAAGGTGCGGGGTTCTGGTGCTGGCTGTCGCCCTGGGGATGGCAATGCCGGTGCTGGGAGGCAGCCTGCTGGTATTTATCGTTATCGACTGGCTGCGCTGGTTCAGCACGTCTCGCGCCGCCCTTGCACAGCCAGTTGACTAACATTACGGCGTGCTGATGACGACGGCAACGCGGCGGTTTTCAGCACGACCTTTCGCGCTCTGATTGCTGGCGACCGGGTGCTTTTTACCTAAACCATGCGTCGTCAGATTGCTGCGAGGGATGTTGGCGCCTTCGGCCCAGGCGTCAGCAACCACATTGGCGCGCTTGAGCGACAATGCCTCGTTATAACTGTCTTCGCCGTAGTTGTCAGTATGGCCATCCATACGGGCATGTTTCAGCCCGGTGGCTGCCAGCCTGGAGGCCATCTCGCGGATTTGCTGCTGGCTTTCCGGGCGTAACTTATAGTCGTTTTTATCAAATAAAATGTTGTCAGACAGCCCCAGAGACCAGTCGCCTGCTGATTCAGTAAACCCATAGGATTTCATTGCCGCAACTTGTTCGGGCGTAAATTTCCCCTGCGGCGTCTGGCAACCCGCCAGAATCAACGCTATCAGAATGATCGGGGAGAAAAGTCGCTTTAGCATATATCTATTCCTGTTATTTAATTGAACGTTCAGAACGCTGATGTTTGGCCTGATACATATTACGATCGGCCAACTCTTGTAATTTTTCTGCGGAAGCATGTTCCCACGTCAGCGCGAAACCAATACTCAGCGTCATACTCGCCAGATGCCCGTTATGCAGATCAAAGGGGCGATTAAATTCTTGCGATAATGCCGAACAAATGCGTTTAACTTCGTACTCCGAATGCACGTTGTAAAGCACCATGGCGAATTCATCTCCGCCAAGTCGATATGGCTGGTGGTGATTGCCGCCAAACTCCGCCAGTCGCCGGGCGACCTCGATCAAAACGCGATCTCCTGCGGCATGCCCCCATGTATCGTTAATGAATTTGAAATTATCGCCGTCCAGAAATAGCAGCGCCGAACAGCTACGGGCGGAGCTGTCATTCATCAACTCGGTTATGCTGTTACGAAAGGCGGCACGATTAGCAAGACCAGTAAGGGGGTCGTGCAGCGCGGTACGCAAAAGCTGGGCGTTTTTAGCCTGTAGCCGCAGTTGCCACTCTTCCATCTCATCCAGCAGGCTGTTGAAATCCTGGGCAAAAAGATGGAACTCTTCAATGCGTTCCTCAGAAACGCGACGTGAAAAGTTACGGTTCGTGCGTACATCATGTACCACATCGGTGATGTTTTGCAGCGCGTCCACCACGCCATTATGCAAATAACGCGTGAGCATTAACGCAATGCCGGATGCGAGCAAAATACACCCGGTAAGAACCGCCAGCGAGAGCCAGATAAAATGACCAATCAAGCTGTCGCGCGCGGTCAGGCAGACCTCGCCGATAATTTTGCCATTGTGCCAGACGGGCTGAGTCACCGGCAGCGGGAAAAGCCACTGGCTGATCAGGCCATTGAGCTTATCGTCCGATGCTTGTGCGTCATAGTACCAGGAGGCGATCACCTTCTGGTTTTTATCGCGAACCTCTGCGGCCGAGAACTGCCCCTGGCGCCCCAGCGCGGCCAGCGTTTCTGTCGCGGCGACGCCATCGGAAAACACCAATGCGGCCTCAAGACTATGGGTCATTGTCGCGGCAGTCAGATCCAGATTTTTTTGCGCATATTGTTTCAGCGTCAGGACAGAGGCGACGCAAAGCAGCAGCCAGATCAGCAACATGGTGACCAGTACGCTGATCATGTTGATCCGGCGTAATGTACGCTTAAAGGTCGGGCGCGTTGTAGGGAAAAAATCCTTATCCATGCTTTTGATTCCGTGCAAGCATCAATACGTCGGGGTTCACTCTTACGCCACTGCGTGACAGGGAATCCAGATTTACGGAAAATCTGACTTCATCATTGTTTATGATCAGACAAAATGCGCTGCCAATAATGCATTCAGTATTTTGTTCGGCAATTAATAACAATGCCTTAGACGGATATTTATTCGTTAATTCTACCTGATACGCCGGAGATTCACTGCCGAAATAAAAGCCATCGCAACGGGCTGTCAGAGCTTCCTGCTCCGTGCGGATGATGACGGGCAGATAAGGTAATGACCTGGCGCTGTTGTCGTTCAGCACATCGGCAAAACGAGACGAGGCGAAAATACATAGCCGTGGAGGGCCAGATAATGCAGGCCAGCGTGTATAGCTGACGATACCGGAAACGATTGAGCGTACAGATTTCGCTTCTTCTGTGATGCCCTGAGCATACAGTGGTAATCCTGCCAGTAATAGCGTTAGCAGGAGTATGAGTCGGTGAGAAAAGCTCATAAACAGGTGCCCACCAGCGTCAGTCAAAAAGCATCAAAATACATCCGTGATTGTTTGCAGCAAAATAACATTATTTTGCCTGTCAGTCATTACACCATGCCGATTAATGGTATTTCCTTAAGTTAAATCCCATACTTATTTATTGGTAAGGTCTTAATTAATTTAGCCGCATTGAGCGAACACCTTCGTCTGCGCCTTTTTGCCAGGCATCATGCAATTGACTGGCGTTTTCAACCGTGTCGCAACTGGCGGGAAATGTTTTTCCGGCCAGTCCTCTGGCGTGGACAAAGTTTAACTGGCAGGTTTTTCGTTGGCCTTCGGCGTAGCCCTTAAGATATTGCGTTCGCTCCACGTCAGGATCGTTCCAGGCGTCAGCCAGTGTTTCGTTATCTTTGACGGCAACGCCTGAAATCGCATCTTCGATACCGGCGCTATACCAGTCGGTCGCGGTCCAGGTGGGAGCATGCGTGTAAGGATCGATCTGACATCCGCTGATGAATAAAACAAATAAGGCGCCTGCGAAACGCTTCATTGCCTGTTCTCCTGTGTTTTTCAAAGCATAGTGGATGCGAAAATATAATGATGTAAATTTTTATGTACGATTTGAATGGCGTTAATTGCGAGATAAATGGCTTGTGTAAAGTAAAATTTACGGAATGTGGATTGAAATCTTTACCGATTATGTTATCGTTACGCCATCCTCTGTGAGGATCATTTATCGCAAACGAGCTAAACAGGATCGCCATCATGCAAAAAGACGCGCTGAACAACGTACACATTACCGACGAACAGGTTCTGATGACCCCGGAACAACTCAAAGCGGCGTTCCCGCTGAGTTTGTCGCAAGAGGCGCAAATCGCCCAGTCACGTAAAACGATTTCTGACATCATCGCCGGTCGCGATCCGCGTCTGCTGGTGGTGTGCGGCCCTTGTTCTATCCACGATCCTGAAACCGCTCTGGAATACGCACGTCGATTTAAAACTCTTGCCGCAGAGGTCAGCGATAGCCTCTACCTGGTAATGCGCGTCTATTTTGAAAAACCCCGTACCACTGTCGGCTGGAAAGGGTTGATTAACGATCCTCATATGGATGGCTCGTTTGATGTGGAAACTGGCCTGAAGATTGCGCGTCAACTTCTGGTGGAACTGGTGAACATGGGCTTGCCGCTGGCGACGGAAGCGTTAGATCCAAACAGCCCGCAATACCTAGGCGATCTGTTTAGCTGGTCGGCAATCGGCGCGCGTACGACCGAATCCCAAACCCACCGTGAAATGGCCTCTGGCCTTTCCATGCCCGTTGGCTTTAAAAACGGGACGGATGGCAGCCTGGCGACGGCGATTAACGCCATGCGTGCCGCTGCTCAGTCACACCGTTTTGTCGGTATCAACCAGGCGGGGCAGGTCGCTCTGCTGCAAACGCAGGGCAACCCGGATGGCCATGTCATTCTGCGCGGTGGAAAAGCGCCAAACTACAGCCCGGCAGATGTCGCGCAGTGTGAAAAAGAGATGGAACAGGCAGGACTCCGCCCGTCTCTGATGGTAGATTGCAGCCATGGTAACTCGAATAAAGATTACCGTCGCCAGCCTGCCGTGGCAGAGTCTGTGGTCGCGCAGATCAAAGACGGCAACCGTTCCATTATTGGCTTGATGATTGAAAGTAATATTCACGAAGGCAACCAGTCCTCCGAGCAACCGCGCAGTGAAATGAAATACGGCGTGTCTGTTACGGATGCGTGTATCAGTTGGGAAGCCACGGATGCGCTGCTGCGTGAAATTCATCAGGACCTGAACGGCCAACTGGTGGCGCGTGTAGCATAAGAGGTTGGTTATGGTTGCTGAGTTGACCGCGTTACGCGATCAAATAGATGAAGTGGATAAGGCGCTGCTGGATTTACTGGCTAAGCGCCTGGAGCTGGTGGCCGAAGTCGGTGAAGTGAAAAGCCGCTTTGGGCTGCCGATTTACGTGCCTGAGCGTGAAGCGTCTATGCTGGCTTCGCGCCGTGCGGAGGCGGAAGCGCTTGGCGTTCCTCCCGATCTGATTGAAGACGTCTTGCGTCGGGTGATGCGTGAGTCTTACTCCAGTGAGAATGACAAAGGGTTTAAGACGCTTTGTCCTTCTCTGCGCCCGGTGGTTATCGTCGGCGGTGGCGGTCAGATGGGCCGTTTGTTTGAAAAAATGCTCACGCTGTCGGGATACCAGGTACGCATACTTGAGCAACAGGACTGGGGACGGGCGCAGGAGATCGTGGCCGATGCCGGGATGGTGATCGTAAGTGTGCCGATTCATATCACGGAGCAGGTGATCGCGAAATTACCGCGTTTGCCTGCGGACTGTATTCTGGTCGATCTTGCATCGGTTAAAAACGGACCGCTACAGGCGATGATGGCGGCGCACGATGGCCCGGTACTGGGCTTACACCCGATGTTTGGCCCGGACAGCGGCAGTCTGGCAAAGCAGGTGGTTGTCTGGTGCGATGGTCGTCAGCCGGAGGCGTATCAGTGGTTCCTTGAGCAAATTCAGGTGTGGGGCGCGCGGTTGCATCGGATTAGCGCCGTTGAGCACGATCAGAATATGGCGTTTATTCAGGCGCTGCGTCACTTTGCGACGTTCGCTTACGGTTTGCACCTGGCGGAAGAGAATGTCCAGCTGGAACAACTGCTGGCGCTGTCGTCACCGATTTACCGTCTCGAACTGGCGATGGTTGGGCGACTGTTTGCGCAGGACCCGCAGCTATATGCCGATATTATTATGTCGTCGGAAAATAACCTGGCGCTGATCAAACGCTACTATAAACGTTTTGGCGACGCGATTGGTTTGCTGGAGCAGGGCGACAAGCAGGCCTTTATCGACAGTTTCCGCAAGGTCGAGCATTGGTTTGGTGATTACGCCAAACGCTTCCAGAACGAAAGTCGCACGCTGTTACGCCAGGCTAACGATAGCCGACAATAAGTGAGATGCCTGATGGCGACGCAGGTGCGTCTTATCCGGCCTACAAAATTGCATGAATCGTAGGCCGGATAAGCGTAGCGCCATCCGGCATTATCAAACAGTTAGTTCGGATCAGTTAGTTCGGATCGACAGGCACAACGTTCTCGCTGGGGTAGCAGCCCAGTACCTTCATCGAGCGGGTAATTTCCCCCAACTCTTTCAGCGCTTTTTTCATCTCCGGTGATTCCAGGTTGGCCTGGATATCGAGATAAAACATCTCTTCCCACGGGTTGCCGTGAATCGGACGAGACTCCAGTTTGGTCATGATCAGGTTGTGATTGCGCAGCACCAGCAGCGCCTCAACCAGCGCACCTGCCTGTTGACCCGTGGCGATCAGCAGCGTGGTTTTCGCCGGGACCTGGTCGGAAACATTGACGGCTTTGCGCGCCAGCACCACGAAACGGGTAATATTCTGCGTCTGGTTGGCTTCGATTCGTTCCAGCACCTGTAGCCCATGCAGCACGCCACCGGCTTCGCTACCCAGCGCCGCTACGCGTGGAGAGTTCGCCTGCGCCACTTTTTCCATTGCCGCAGAGGTGCTTTCAGTGTACTCAATCTTCCAGTGCGGATAGCGGTTAAGGAATTTACTGCACTGCTGGAACGGCTGCGGGTGGCTGTAGACCGTCTCAATGGTGTTTAAATCGGTCGTCCCTGAAACCAGCACGCAATGGTCGATGGTAATGGTCATCTCGCCCACGATAGAGAGGCTGGTGTGCTGCAACAGATCGTAGACGTCGTTGATCGCGCCTGAACTGGTGTTCTCAATCGGCACGACGGCGTAGTCCGCTTGCCCGGTTTCGACCTGATTAAAGATATCAGCGAATTTTGCGCAGCCGCTTTCAATAAACTGTTCAAAGTGGCGGGCGGCATACTGGCGCGCAGCGAGGTGCGAGTACGACCCTTTTGGTCCAAGAAAGGCAATACGCGCTGAATGCGGGTTAATTTTGTTCAGATGTTGCTGCAACAGCGCCTGCTGGGTAAGGACGGAATCTTCAATGATGAGCTGGAACAGGCGAGTAATATAGTGCGCGTCCAGATGATGGGTTTTGCCAAGCGCGATCAGCCTGTCCAGCAGGTCGCGCTCGCGATCGATATCACGCACCGGGCGATGAGAAAGCAGCTTCGCTTTCCCGACTTCAACGGCCAGCTCACGACGCTCCGCCAGCAAGGCCAGTAATTTTACATCCAGAGCGCTTATTTTCTCTCGCAGCGCCAGTAACGGGTTTTCCGATGTCATAGTGTTGCCTTTCTTGTTATCAATAAAAAAGGCCTCCCGTGTGGGAGGCCTTATTGTTCGTCTTCGCATTCTTTTTCACACGACGAAACGCCTCCCATTCAGGGGAAGGTAAAAAAGAATGCGAAGAAGAACGGGATAAGTTTCATGTCAGTTTCCTTGAGCGACTTCAGTAAAGTACCCGTACTGTTTTAATCCTGTCAACAAAAAACGCGCCCGAAGGCGCGTTGGCGATACACTCAATGTAAGGGACTACTCTTCTTCTGCTTCGACGAAGTTGGCGTCTTTTACTGAAGTTGTGGCACGACGGGCTTCGCCTTTGTGCTGCACTTTATTGAGCTGCCGTTCCAGCTTGTTGATCAAATCGTTAATGGCGGCGTACATATCTTCGTGTTTTGCGCTGGCGACCAGATGTCCGTTCGGGGTATTGATGGTGGCATCAGCGATGAAACCCTGTGGCTCCTTAGACAGAATGATATGTGGATTAATCAGGTGAGTTTGCCATTTTTCTAGTTTGGCGAGACGGTCTGCGACATGCTGGCGTATTGCCGGAGTAATTTCCATTTGTTTACTGGTAATGTTCATTGTCATAAATTTTACCTCTTGTCTTTCCCGTCTTGGTGATTCCAGCATACCGTTCCCAATGTCAAAAAGCGTGATTTAAATCACATTATTTTGTCACTTTTTGTCAAGGAAGCCTTTTTGTGAGTTATCGCAGGAACAACGGATTTTTTACTTGAGGAATAGCCGAAAGGGAGCCATATTTGACGGGATGCGTTGTACTGAAACCGCTTCAGCAACAGCGTAAAATGGATAAAAAAACGGCAGCCTTAGGGCTGCCGTTTTGCGTTCAGTACGCAATCAGGTGTTGCGACCATTAGCGGCGATAATTTTCGCCACTTTGTCAGCCTGAGTCGTCATCTGCATCTGACGATAAGCGTTTTCCATCAGCGGCAGAGCGTCGCGCGTCGCCTGCGTATCCGGGAAGTCGCGCAGCATACCTTCCACACGGTTTACCACGGCAACCCATGCGCCGCGAGCGGTGTAGTAGTCGGCAACGGAGTATTCATACTTCGCCAGACGATCTTTCAGGAAGACCAGACGTTTGGTGGCGTCGGTCGTGTACTGGCTGTTCGGATAGCTACGCACCAGTTTTGAGAAATCATTGAATGCAGCTCGGGCGTGCTGCGGATCGCGATCGCTACGATCGACGCCGAAGAAACCTTGCAGCGCGCTGTCATCCAGCGCCATATTGGTCAGACCGCGCATATACATGACATAATCAATATTCGGGTGCGTCGGATTGAGGCGAATAAAACGATCGATGGCGGCCTGAGCTAACGGCAGATCGGCGTTTTTGTAGTAGGCGTAGATCAGATCCAACTGCACCTGCTGAGAATACGGTCCAAATGGATAACGGTTATCCAACGCTTCCAATTGCGTTATTGCCTGTTTCCAGTTACCGTCCTGCAGCTTTTGCTGGGCAGTCGCGTAGATTTCGTTAGGCGGATTATCGGGCACCTCTTCCTTTGAACCAGAGCAACCCGCCAAAAACAGGCTCAACGTGGCTGCTGCCACCAGATATTTCATGCGCGTCATGACGTTTTGACTTTCCTCAAAATGTTTTACGGGAGATTCTCTGTTCCTGCTCCCGGTTAAGACCAGCTACAATAGCACACTATATTAAACGGCAAAGCCGTAAAACC
The DNA here is from genome assembly GCF_030333225.1 of Citrobacter sp. CK202. Classification (NCBI taxonomy): domain Bacteria; kingdom Pseudomonadati; phylum Pseudomonadota; class Gammaproteobacteria; order Enterobacterales; family Enterobacteriaceae; genus Citrobacter; species Citrobacter sp. CK202. The sequence goes on along the minus strand of NZ_JAOWGI010000007.1, from coordinate 4,631 downwards.
CAACGTTAAACGAAGAAGCTGTATATGGCACAACGAGTACAACTCACCGCAACGGTATCCGAAAACCAACTCGGTCAACGCTTAGATCAGGCTTTGGCCGAAATGTTCCCGGATTATTCACGTTCGCGCATAAAAGAATGGATTCTCGATCGGCGCGTGCTGGTCAACGGTAAACTTTGCGATAAACCGAAAGAAAAAGTATTGGGCGGCGAACAGGTTTCCATTAACGCGGAAATCGACGAAGAGATCCGCTTTGAGCCGCAGGATATCCCGCTGGATATCGTCTACGAAGATGACGATATCCTTGTCATCAACAAACCGCGCGATTTAGTGGTTCACCCTGGCGCCGGTAATCCTGATGGTACGGTACTGAATGCTCTGTTGCATTACTACCCGCCGATTGCTGACGTACCGCGCGCGGGTATTGTGCATCGTCTGGATAAAGACACCACAGGTCTGATGGTGGTGGCGAAAACGGTTCCGGCGCAAACGCGACTGGTGGAGTCTTTGCAACTGCGTGAAATCACCCGTGAGTATGAAGCGGTCGCGATCGGACATATGACGGCGGGCGGTACGGTAGATGAACCGATCAGCCGTCATCCGACCAAACGAACCCATATGTCAGTGCATCCAATGGGGAAACCGGCGGTGACTCACTACCGCATCATGGAACATTTCCGTGTGCATACGCGTCTGCGGTTGCGTCTGGAAACCGGACGTACGCACCAGATCCGCGTGCACATGGCGCATATCACGCATCCGCTGGTGGGCGATCAGGTGTATGGCGGTCGTCCGCGTCCACCGAAGGGGGCATCAGAAGCGTTTATCTCCACGTTGCGTCAGTTTGATCGCCAGGCGCTGCACGCGACGATGCTGCGTCTTTACCATCCGATTTCCGGTATTGAAATGGAATGGCATGCGCCGATTCCGCAGGATATGGTGGAGCTGATTGACGTGATGCGCGCTGACTTCGAAGAACATAAGGATGATGTAGACTGGCTATGAGTAAGCTAATTGTTCCGCAGTGGCCAATCCCGGAGGGGGTTGCAGCCTGTAGTTCTGTACGTACAGGCGGTGTCAGCTTACCGCCTTACGATTCTCTGAACCTGGGCGCCCATTGCGGCGATAACCCGGAACATGTGGAAGAGAATCGCAAGAGACTCTTTGCTGCGGGCAATTTGCCGTCAAAACCCGTCTGGCTTGAACAGGTGCATGGCAAGGACGTGCTGAAACTCACCGGCGAGCCTTATGCATCCAAACGTGCGGATGCGTCGTACAGCAATACCCCCGGCACCGTTTGCGCGGTGATGACGGCGGACTGTTTGCCCGTGTTGTTTTGTAATCGCGCGGGAACGGAAGTGGCGGCGGCTCATGCGGGCTGGCGCGGATTATGTGAAGGTGTGCTGGAAGAGACGGTCGCCTGCTTTGCCGATAAACCTGAAAACATTATCGCCTGGCTGGGTCCGGCTATTGGCCCTGCTGCTTTTGAAGTGGGGGCTGAAGTGCGTGACGCGTTTATCGCAAAAGATGCGAAGGCGAGCAGCGCATTTCAGGCGCGCGGCGAAAAATATCTGGCGGATATTTATCAGCTTGCGCGTCAACGTCTGGCGAATGTGGGAGTTGAAAGCGTCTATGGCGGCGATCGCTGTACCTACAGCGAAAGTGAGACTTTCTTCTCTTATCGTCGCGACAAGATCACAGGTCGTATGGCAAGTTTTATTTGGCTGATATAACCTAAAGAATCAAGACGATCCGGTACGTGTAATTTTCTTTTCACATAATTCAGGTCATTCACCTTGAATAATTGAGGGATGACCTCATTTAATCTCCAGTAGCAATTTTGACCTGTTATGGGAGGAGTTATGCGTCTGGATCGTCTTACTAATAAATTCCAGCTTGCTCTTGCCGATGCCCAGTCGCTCGCACTGGGGCACGACAACCAATTCATCGAACCTCTTCATTTAATGAGCGCCTTACTGAATCAGGAAGGGGGATCGGTACGTCCTTTATTAACGTCCGCTGGCATTAATGCTGGCCAGTTACGCACGAGTATTGATCAGGCGCTGAGCCGTTTACCGCAGGTGGAAGGCACCGGCGGCGACGTACAGCCGTCTCAGGATCTGGTGCGTGTACTGAATCTTTGCGACAAGCTGGCGCAAAAACGTGGGGACAACTTTATTTCGTCGGAACTGTTCGTTCTGGCTGCGCTTGAGTCTCGCGGCACGCTGACCGACCTACTGAAATCGGCCGGGGCGACCACCGCCAATATCACTCAGGCAGTTGAACAAATGCGCGGAGGTGAAAGCGTGAACGATCAAGGGGCTGAAGACCAACGTCAGGCCTTGCAAAAATATACCGTCGACCTGACCGAGCGCGCGGAGCAGGGCAAGCTCGATCCGGTGATTGGTCGTGATGAAGAAATTCGCCGTACCATTCAGGTACTGCAACGCCGTACTAAAAATAACCCGGTATTAATCGGTGAACCGGGGGTCGGTAAAACGGCGATTGTCGAAGGGCTGGCGCAGCGAATCATTAATGGCGAAGTGCCGGAAGGGCTGAAAGGCCGTCGCGTACTGGCGCTGGATATGGGCGCGCTGGTGGCCGGGGCGAAGTATCGCGGTGAGTTTGAAGAGCGTCTGAAAGGCGTGCTGAACGATCTCGCCAAACAGGAAGGCAACGTCATCCTGTTTATCGATGAATTACACACGATGGTCGGCGCGGGTAAAGCCGATGGCGCAATGGATGCCGGGAACATGCTGAAACCGGCGCTGGCGCGTGGGGAACTGCACTGTGTGGGCGCCACGACGCTGGACGAATATCGCCAGTACATCGAAAAAGATGCGGCGCTGGAACGTCGTTTCCAGAAAGTGTTCGTCGCGGAACCGTCTGTGGAAGATACCATCGCTATTCTGCGTGGTCTTAAAGAACGTTATGAGCTGCACCACCATGTGCAGATTACTGACCCGGCGATTGTGGCGGCGGCAACCTTATCTCACCGCTACATTTCCGATCGCCAGTTGCCGGATAAAGCCATCGACCTGATCGATGAGGCTGCATCCAGCATCCGTATGCAGATTGACTCCAAGCCGGAAGAACTGGACAGGCTCGACCGCCGTATTATTCAGCTCAAGCTGGAACAGCAGGCGTTAATGAAAGAGTCTGATGAGGCGAGCAAAAAACGCCTCGATATGCTCAACGAGGAACTGGATGATAAAGAACGCCAGTACTCTGAATTAGAAGAAGAGTGGAAAGCAGAGAAAGCCTCTCTGTCCGGTACGCAGACCATTAAGGCCGAACTGGAGCAGGCGAAAATCGCCATCGAACAAGCGCGTCGTGTGGGCGATCTGGCGCGGATGTCTGAACTTCAGTACGGCAAAATCCCTGAGCTGGAAAAACAGCTGGAAGCGGCGACTCAATCTGAAGGTAAAACCATGCGTCTGTTACGCAATAAAGTGACGGATGCGGAAATAGCTGAAGTGCTGGCGCGGTGGACGGGGATTCCGGTTGCCAGAATGCTTGAAGGCGAACGTGAAAAACTGCTGCGTATGGAGCAGGAATTACACAGCCGCGTGATTGGGCAGAACGAGGCCGTTGAAGCGGTATCGAATGCCATTCGCCGTAGCCGTGCGGGACTGGCCGACCCGAATCGTCCAATTGGTTCGTTCCTGTTCCTTGGGCCGACCGGGGTGGGTAAAACCGAATTGTGCAAGACGCTGGCAAACTTTATGTTTGATAGCGATGACGCGATGGTGCGTATCGACATGTCTGAGTTCATGGAAAAACACTCCGTGTCTCGTCTGGTTGGCGCGCCTCCGGGATATGTGGGTTATGAAGAGGGCGGTTATCTGACGGAAGCGGTACGTCGTCGTCCTTATTCCGTCATACTGCTGGACGAAGTTGAGAAAGCGCATCCTGATGTATTCAACATTCTGTTGCAGGTGCTGGATGATGGCCGTCTGACGGACGGGCAAGGGAGAACGGTCGACTTCCGCAACACAGTTGTCATTATGACCTCAAACCTCGGTTCCGATCTGATCCAGGAGCGTTTCGGTGAGCTGGATTACGGCCATATGAAAGAACTGGTGCTTGGTGTGGTCAGCCACAACTTCCGCCCGGAATTCATTAACCGTATAGATGAGGTCGTGGTATTCCATCCGTTGGGTGAAAAACATATCGCTTCTATTGCACAGATCCAGTTGCAGCGTCTGTACAAACGTCTGGAAGAGCGCGGGTATGAAATCCATATCTCTGATGATGCGCTGAAATTGCTGAGTGCGAATGGTTACGATCCGGTTTACGGGGCGCGTCCATTGAAACGTGCAATTCAGCAGCAGATTGAAAACCCGCTGGCGCAGCAAATCTTGTCTGGTGAGCTGATTCCGGGTAAAGCGATTCGTCTGGAGGCGAATGACGATCGCATTGTGGCAGTGCAGTAAGTCACAAATAATAAAAAACGGGCCCATTTGGGCTCGTTTTTGTTTAAAAACCAGGCAAAAATAAAAGGGTGATATGCAAAACGTCCAAAAAACGAACGGTTGATAAGTTTTTTCTAATTTCCCCTTGTCAGGCCGGAATAACTCCCTATAATGCGCCTCCACTGACACGGAACAACGGCACACAGGCCGCCGGGT
>NZ_JAOWGI010000006.1:0-309 GCF_030333225.1 Citrobacter sp. CK202 | reverse complement strand
TGCGCCTCCACTGACACGGAACAACGGCACACAGGCCGCCGGGTCAGCGGGGTTCAGCGATGAACGCCGGCAGAGAAAAGTGAAAATAAGCACTTGACTCTGAATGAGGAAAACGTATTATACGTCACCTCGCAACGGTGAGCTGAAAGCCGCGTTGCAACTGCTCTTTAACAATTTATTAGACAATCTGTGTGGGCACTCAAAGTGACATGGATTCTTGACGTCGCAGGACGAAAAATGAATACCAAGTCTCTGAGTGAACACGTAATTCATTACGAAGTTTAATTCACGAGCATCAAACTTAAATTG
>NZ_JAOWGI010000005.1:0-210 GCF_030333225.1 Citrobacter sp. CK202 | reverse complement strand
TAGCTCAGTTGGTAGAGCACGACCTTGCCAAGGTCGGGGTCGCGAGTTCGAGTCTCGTTTCCCGCTCCAAAATTTGAAAGTATCAGCAGATACGCACCACCCAATCGCAGGATTTCAGGCAGCGGCCTGGAAGACGAAGATTAAGCGGGAATAGCTCAGTTGGTAGAGCACGACCTTGCCAAGGTCGGGGTCGCGAGTTCGAGTCTCGTT